>CALUJL010000011.1 GCA_944320955.1 uncultured Bacteroidaceae bacterium | reverse complement strand
ATTTTCAGTGCATTTGACGGGAGCGGACAGCCGCTCGACACGACCCGTCTTTGGTGGATATTCGGCGTTATGGCCATTTATATGCTGGTCATGGTTTTGGCGGAACGGGCATCTTACCGTGCCAATTTCCGTGGAGCCTACGAGATGAGCGCATCGGGACGCTTGTCGCTGGCAGAACACTTGCGGAAACTTTCATTAGGCTTCCTTTCAAGGCGCGACCCCGGCGATTTGTCTTCCATGCTCATCACGGATTTCATGATGGCGGAAACAGGAATCTCGCACCATCTGCCCCAACTGATGGGCGCAGTGGTAATGCCCGTATTGGCTTTTGCTTCCTTGATATGGATAGACTGGCGGATGGCGGTCAGCATGTTTGCCGCGTTGCCACTTGCTTTGCTCGTGCTGTGGGCAAGCACAAAGGCGCAGCGAAGCCTGAGCGGCAGGCAAATTCAGGCGAAGATAAATGCTGGAAACCGGTTGGAAGAATACTTGCAGGGCATCCGGGTGATGAAAGCCTACAACCTGCTGGGCGACCGTTTTGTCCGGCTGCGCGATGCCTTTGCCGAACTTCGCCGTGCCTGCATCCGTCAGGAAGCCTTGTTGGGACCGTTCGTCCTGCTGAGCATCACGATAGTCCGTGCCGGGCTGACGATGATGGTGCTGTGCGGAACCTATCTCCTTCTTGGGGGAAAGCTTTCCATTCTCGTCTTCGTGCTGTTCCTCGTGGTTGGTTCCCGCGTGTTCGACCCGCTGACTTCCGCCCTGACCAATTTCACCGAGTTCCGCTACTTTTCCATTGCCGGAGGACGCATCCTATCCTTGATGAACGAGCCGGAGATGAAAGGGGAACGCCCATCGCCGGCGGCAGGCGACATCCGGTTTGAGCACGTGTCGTTTGCCTATCAGGACAAGGAAGTGCTGCATGATATAACCGTCACGCTCCCCAAAAACTCCTTGACGGCTCTTGTAGGCCCTTCGGGAAGCGGGAAAAGCACCGTGATGAAACTTTGCGCCCGTTTCTACGACCCACAGCAGGGACACATCTTCTTTGGCGACGTGCCGATGGACGAGATAGCCCCCGAACGCCTGATGCGCCACATCTCTATGGTGTTCCAAGACGTCTATCTGTTCCAGGACACCATACGCAACAACATCCGTTTCGGCAAGACGGATGCTACGGACGAGGAAATCATCGCAGCCGCCAAGAAAGCCTGTTGCCACGACTTCATCATGCGCTTGCCGCAAGGCTACGACACGATGGTTGGCGAAGGTGGCTGTACTTTATCTGGAGGCGAGAAGCAGCGCATATCCATTGCCCGTGCCATGCTGAAAGACGCGCCGGTCATCCTGCTGGACGAAGCCACTGCCTCGCTCGACCCGGAGAACGAAGTGGAGGTGCAACGGGCCATCGACTCGTTGATCAAAGGGCGCACCGTCATCGCCATTGCCCACCGCCTCAAGACCATCAAGGATGCCGACCGCATCGTCGTCCTGGACAACGGGCGGATAGCGGAAGAAGGCACACACGACGAGCTTGTCCGGAAGGAAGGGCTTTATGCCCATTTGTGGAATATACAGGAAAGCATTTCCGGCTGGAAGCTATAAGGCTTTAAGCGTTGTGTAAAAGACGGACTGAAAGGAGGACGCAGATTCTCTTTTCAGTCTGTCTTTGCATATTGTGCGATTTGTTTGGAGCTACCAGTGCTGCTAAGGTGTGATATTTCTGCGGTAATTTTTGGAAATAGATTTCGGACTATTGGAGAAAATGTCCTATCTTTGGCGCATCCCCACGCTGTAGCCGCACCGCGCAGTGCGGAGTGGTGGTGTGGGGAACATATACATAAGAAGGCGTTTTCTGGGCGCTTTGGTTTTGACGATGTAAGAACTTCGCAACTTCAAACCGTTAGTCAAAAACAAAGCAACGGGAACGCCCCAAGGGATGTTTATAGCCAAGCCCAATGCTTTCTCTTGCGCTCTTGGAGTGTGGAGAAGCGATGGTATATTATAAGCATCAGCGTGGGGCTTTCGACGTTGCTCGTTTCGACTAACGGGGCAATGCGAAGGCCTTTACATCGTGGAACGGGCGACAGTTTGGCTCCACGTTTTTGCGTGTATATGGGGATGGTGAATTCATTTTCCGGTCTGCAGGGGAGCCGGCAGGCCGCATACGCGGGACAGGTATCAGCAAGCGTCTGTCCCGGAAAAATGAAGTTATCCCTATGGGTAATACCGCTTTATTCTCGGAGCTTGAAAAGTTGCTTCGCATGGAGAGCCGTTATTGTACGGAAGACGGTGTGTTGCTAAAAAATGCGGTGGTGGAAGCCGCGTTGTCTATGCAGCCGGATTTGATAAAATGCCTGTTGGGGCATGATGGATTGCGGCGTAACTTCTTTACGGATGTGGAGGACGTATGGGTGTTCGATAAAGTGCGTTTCCAAAAGTTCGTAATGAACAAGCGTTTCTTGCCCGACAGTTATACGAGTTTCAAGAATGAGGTGGGTTTGATCAACGAGGAGGGCGATTTTGTAGCAAGCAGCCGCGAGGTCGTGTTGTCGTGGCCTTTTAAGGATTGTGTGCTGGAGGGCGGGCAAACCAAGGACGACGCCAAGCGGGAAGAAGTGCTTTGGAATGAGATACTTGCACCGGACGATATAGACCGCCTTACGGAACCGAAGGTATTGACCGGCTTTAAACGCTACGATGCCGACGGGGAGCACGCCGTGGACCGCATCACGATGGATGACAACCTTATAATCAAAGGGAACAATCTGCTTGCTTTGCACTCGTTGAAGGCGAAGTATGCGGGTAAGGTTAAGCTGATTTATATAGATCCGCCGTATAATACGGGCAGTGACAGCTTCGGTTATAATGATAGTTTTAAGCATTCCACATGGTTGACTTTCATGAATAATAGATTGGAGGTGGCACGGGATATGTTGATGAAAGACGGTGGAATATTTTGCGTTCATTGTGATGATAATGAGGCATCGCCTTTGAAAGTTTTATTAGATGAAATATTTGGGCGGGGTGATTTCGTGGCGACAATAGTTGTGAGATCGTCTACTCCAAGTGGGTTGAAAACAACTCATAAGGAAAAGACTATAATAAAGACAAAGGACTACATTCATATATACAAAAGAGGAGAAATACGGGTCTGTCCTCAATATATTCCTAAGACAGAATGGAACAGCCATTTTTCTAATTACTTAGATCGTAAGAACCTGAAGGTGTATAGCCTTGTTGATATTCTTATCAGGGAAGGTATTTTGCCAATAGGTAGTAAATTGAAAGACATCCGTATGGGTGATCCAAAGTTTCGTAGCTTTTATCATAGGCATAAGAATGATATATTTCAGACACAACCTGTAATGCCGGAGCAGCATAAGCGAGAGTCTTTAAAGGTTCCTGGGATTGTTTATCGTTATGGGTGTGAGGGAGATTATAATTATGCGATGAATGGGAGGCGTTTTTCATTCATATCGGAATCCATAAATATATTGGAGAACGGAGATGAAGATTTTGGCTTATTGCTATGTGATTTGTGGACGGATATTGATTTCCAAAATACGCAAAATGAAGGCGGAGTAGACTTCCCTGCGGGAAAAAAGCCGGAAAGGTTGTTGTTGCGCTTATTGAAATTATTTACTAAAGAACAAGACTTGGTTATGGATTTCAACTTAGGTAGCGGGACAACTGCGGCTGTGGCTCATAAAATGAATCGTCGATATATTGGTATAGAGCAAATGGATTATATCCAAAGTTTGGCAGTGAATAGGTTGAAGAATGTTATACTTGGGGATGCCTCAGGCATCTCAAAAATTGTCGGTTGGCAGGGTGGGGGCTCTTTCGTCTATTGTGAGTTGGCCAAGGCCAATCAGAATTTTGCGGATGAAGTGGCGGCTGCCGAAACACGCGAGCAGTTGGCCGATATTTGGCGGCGTATGCAGGAGACGGGTTTCCTGAGTTGGAAAGTGGACGTAAAGACTATAGGCGAACATGCGGCAGAGTTTGGCGGACTTGCATTGAATGATGCGAAGCGTTTCCTCGTGGAATGTTTGGACAAGAACTTACTCTACGTGCCTTATTCTGAAATGGATGATAAGGAGTTCGCCATAGCGGAAGAGGACAAGCTGCTGAACCGGCAGTTTTATGCGAAACAATAGCAACGGGATTATGGGAAGAAATAGATTGAATGCCCCTATGCGGCAAGAGGAGAACTTGCAAGACTTGCTGGACAAGAACTTCGGGCGTCAGAACATCGGGGCTGTGGAGATGCCGCCCTATTTTGCCACGGCGCTCAACCCGGCCATGAGGTTGCGCCCTTATCAGAAAAGTTGTTTCCAGTATTTCTTTACCTACTGGGAGAAAATGTTTGAAGGCAAAGAGGCTTTGCCGCATCTGCTTTTCCATATGGCCACAGGGAGCGGCAAGACGTTTGTCATGGCCGGGCTGATGCTTTACTTGTACGAAAAGGGTTATCGGAACTTTCTGTTTTTCGTGGGCCTCGGCAATATCGTGGAGAAGACGAAGGAGAATTTCCTGAACCCAGCCTCGAGCAAGTACCTCTTTGCCCCACAAATAAGGATGGGGGAGCGGATGGTGGAGATAAGGAGGGTGGACAACTTCCAGGACAGCAACCCGGATTGCATCAACTTGTGCCTGACCACGATACAGGGTTTGTATAGCGCTCTGAATACGCCTCGTGAAAACGCGATGACCTACGACGACTTCAAGGACTGCAGCGTGGTGCTGATTTCGGACGAGGCGCATCATCTCAATGCCTCGACCAAGCGGAAGGGGAAAAAATGGAAGGGTGGTACGAAAGAATCGGGCTTGGGCGGATTCGAAGACGCAGTGGACTGGGAGACTACGGCCCTGAAGATATTCCGGATGCCGCACAGCGACCGGCTACCCAACGTGTGGCTGGAGTTTACGGCCACGGAGAATCTGCAGGACCCGGGCATTGCCGCGAAGTATGAGAACAAGATAATCTTCAACTATCCGTTGAAGAATTTCCGGCTGGATGGCTTCTCGAAAGACATTGAGGTGGTGCAGCGCGATTTTCAGCCCGTCGAGCGTGCCGTGCAGGCTATAGTGCTGAGCCAGTACAAGCGCAAATTGTTTGTCTCCATCGGGCAGAACATCAAGCCGGTGGTGCTGTTGAAGTCGCGGCTGAAGAAGGACAACAAGGATTATTATGAGTTGTTCGTGAAGACGGTGAGCCACTTGCGGGTGGAAGATCTGCAAAAGATACGGAGTAATGCCAAAGGAGATGTGGCGGCAGCCTTCTCGTTTTTTGACGAGCGGGGCATTTCGCCGGATGACCTGTTGCTGGAGTTGAAAGAAGACTTTAGGGAAGACAAGTTGCTCCTGGTGGATGAAAACGAGATCTCTCCTAAAAAACAGGTTTGGCTGAACACGCTGGAATCCCCCGACAATGAGTTTCGAGCTATATTCGCTGTGGATATGCTTACCGAGGGGTGGGATGTGCTCAACTTGTTCGACATCGTGCGGCTCGACGAGACGCGCGACGGCAGGGCTGGCAAGCCGGGCCGATACACGATGAAGGAGGCGCAGCTGATAGGGCGTGGGGCGCGCTATATGCCCTTCAGCGTGCCGGGTATGGGCCTGCCGGCCGGGAAACGGAAGTTTGACAGCGATTTGCAAAACCGCTTGCGGGTATTGGAGAAGTTGCACTACCATAGCGCGCAGGATTCGCGCTACGTGCAGGAACTGCGCGAAGCGTTGGTGGAAACCGGCGCGGTCGAGTCGCATGCGCGCGAGCTACATCTATATCTTAAGGAAGAGTTTAAGCAGACGGAACTTTACAGGAAGGGGTATGTATTTGTAAATAAGCGGGAACCGCTTGGCAGGAACGAGGACGCTTCGTTGGGAAAAGAATTGTTGTCCTATACATACAAGGTATGGCTCATGAGCGGCACAATGAGTACGGACTTGATTTTTGATGCCGTGGGAAAGGACAAAGAGGTTTCGTGGAGCTATGTGTCCATCCGGATGGGCGACTTGGGGAAGCATGTGGTCCGGGCGGCGCTCAACCGTTTTGAGAGTTATAAGTTTTCGGTGCTATCCAAGAAATTGCCTTGTTTGGCTTCCATCGAGGAATTCATAGGGAGCGAAGCCTATTTGGCCGGGTTGCATATTGACGTGTATAGCAGTACGGCGCGCAACGGGCTTACGCAAAAGGAGAAATTACGTGTGGCAATGGAGGTGTTGAGGCAGATAGAGCCGCGGCTGGCGAAGCGGGGTGAGATGTTTCGTGGGTCTTTACAATTCGTGCCCAAGGATGTAAGGCGTGTGTTTAACGACCATGTGTTGCGGGTGTCGCTGGACGAATCAGGAGATCAGGAGAGGGGGAGGTCGATGCGTGAGAGCCTTAAGAAGGAATTGGTGATGGACTTGGGGGAGTGTGAGTGGTATGCCTATAACGATTGCTTCGGGACATCGGAAGAAAAGTATTTGATAAAGTATATCGAAAGCCTTTATCCGCGCTTAAGGGAAAAGTATCAGGAGATTTATCTGGTGCGGAATGAAGAGGAGCCAGAACTGAGGCTTTATGATTTTAATACGGGTAGTGTGTGTAAGCCAGACTATGTACTTTTTATGCGTAGGGTTTCGGGAAGTGGAAAATTTGAGTCCATTCAGATTTTTATAGAACCTAAAGGTTCCCACCTTAGGGCAGATGATGCTTGGAAAGAAGTATTCTTGAAAGAAATCAAGAGTAAAGCTGTTTTGCGCTTTACTCCCGGGACGGGTGATTTCGAAATATGGGGTATGCCGTTTTATACTGAAAGTAGGCGGGCTGAGTTTGACCGGGCATTTCAGGTGATTTATCTCTAAGTCGAGGATATGTCATTTGCTTGTTTTCCCCAAAGTGTAAGGGATAAGATGTATATGGGGATAGAGTGGAGAATCGTGTGAGAAGCTGTTCGAGTAGAAATATTTTCTTTCTTTCTCGTTTAATTATGAGTCGATTATATGTTTTTTACTTTTTGTGCAATAAAAAAAGACGCAGGAAAGTTTGCACAGTACCGGGAAAAGCCCTACCTTTGCATCGCTTTTCAAAAAGAGAGGCTCCGAACGAGGGCGCTTAGCTCAGCTGGTTTAGAGCATCTGCCTTACAAGCAGAGGGTCGGGGGTTCGAATCCCTCAGCGCCCACAGCCACTCGGAAGTGAGAAGCAAGTCGGTCTCAGAACACATTGGGGCGCTTAGCTCAGCTGGTTTAGAGCATCTGCCTTACAAGCAGAGGGTCGGGGGTTCGAATCCCTCAGCGCCCACCTCTTCAAGAGATTCCGAATAATTTCGGTAGTTTAGTGTGTTTTCATAGTTTTAGGTTTGGCTGATGTGTAAAGCATCGGCTTTTTTTGTTTTTATAAGCCTGCTCTTCCGCGATTTATTGCTACCTTTGCGCCCCGAAGCCTTGCCCGACACAGAGGCGGCGGGGACGACGAAACACGAATCATACGAAACTGGAAAAACGAAACTGACGATGAAGGAAACTGTATTGAGCGGCATCCGCCCGACGGGCAATCTGCACTTGGGCAACTACTTCGGGGCCGTGAAGAACTTCGTGAGGATGCAGGATGAATATAATTGCTACTTCTTTATAGCCGACTGGCATTCGCTGACTACTTGTCCGAAACCGGAGAACATCGTGGCCTCCACGGAGACGATCCTGGCCGAGTACCTGGCTTGCGGCCTGGACCCGGAGAAGGTGACGATCTATATGCAGAGCGACGTGAAGGAGGTGCTCGAACTCTATCTTTACCTGAACATGAATACGTATCTGGGCGAGCTGGAGCGCGTCACGACCTTCAAGGAGAAGGCCCGCAAGCAGCCCGACAACGTGAATGCCGGCCTGCTGACGTATCCTACGCTCATGGCGGCCGACATCCTGATCCACCGGGCTCTGAAAGTACCCGTGGGCAAAGACCAGGAACAGAACATGGAGATGGCCCGCAAGTGCGCCCGCCGTTTCAATAATATATATGGTGTAGACTTCTTCCCCGAGCCTCAGTCGTTCTATTTCTCGAAAGAAGCGGTGAAAGTGCCCGGCCTCGACGGTACGGGGAAGATGGGGAAGAGCGAGGGCAACTGCATCTATCTGAAGGACGATGCGGCCACGGTGAAGAAAAAGGTGATGAAAGCCGTCACCGACAGTGGCCCCACGGCGCCCAACAGCGAGAAGCCGGAAGTGATACAGAACCTCTTTACGCTGCTCAACATAGTCTCCCGGCCGGATACGGTGCAGTATTTCGAGGAGAAATGGAACGATTGCTCCATCCGCTATGGCGACCTGAAGAAGCAGCTGGCGGCAGACATCGTCTCTTACACCGAGCCCATCCGCGAGCGCATCCTGGAGTTCTCGTCCGACCGCAGCCGCCTGCAGGCCATAGCCGCCGCCGGGGCCGAGAAAGCGCGGGAGAGCGCCCGGAAGACCATCAGCGAAGTGCGTCACATCATCGGCTTCCGCGACTTGTAAGGAGAGCAGGGGATGGGGCGCATATTGGCCATAGACTACGGAAAGAAGCGCACGGGTATCGCCGTGACCGACCCGCTCAAGATCATCGCCAACGGCTTGACCACGGTGCCGACGCACGAGTTGGAGCAATGGCTCAGCGGCTATGTGGCGAAAGAGCCGGTGGAGCGTATCTTGATAGGCCTGCCGCGGCAGAACAGCGGGGAGCTTTCGGAGAATGCCGCCCGCGTAATTCCGTTCGCAGGCCGTCTGCGCAAGTTGTTTCCCGGCATTCCGGTGGAAGAAGTGGACGAGCGTTTCACCTCCGTGCTGGCCCATCGGGCCATGATCGACGGAGGGCTGAAGAAAATGGCCCGGCGGGACAAAGCGTTGGTCGACGAAATCAGCGCCACCATCATCCTCCAGTCCTATCTGGAGCAGCATCTTTGATCACCGGGAGGAAACGAAAACAGAACGAAACGAATCATGATATTACCTATTTATACCTACGGACAGCCGGTTCTCCGCAAGGAGGCCGAGCCTCTCGACACGACTTCCGCCGAAGTACGGCAGAAGTTGGAACAATTGATCCCCGACATGTTTGAAACTCTGGCCCACGCCGACGGAGTAGGGCTGGCCGCTCCGCAGATCGGGCTGGACATACGGATGGTGATAGTAGACCTTTCGCCCTGTGCCGAAGAGGATCCTGCGTTTGCGGACTACAAGAAAGTCTACATCAATCCCGACATCTACGAAGAGAGCGAGGAAGAATGCTCCATGGGCGAAGGCTGCCTGAGCCTGCCCGGCATACACGAGAGCGTGAAGCGCCCCGTTTCTGTGAAAGTGCGCTACCTCGACGAGCGTTTTCAGGAGCACGACGAAGAACTTACCGGCTTCCCGGCCCGCGTGATCCAGCATGAATGCGACCATCTGGACGGCACCATGTTTATAGACCACCTGAGCAGTCTGCGCAAGCAGATGATCCGCGGGAAGCTGACCTCGCTGCTGAAGGGGAAAGTCCATGCCGACTACAAGACCAAGTCGGTGAGAAAACCTTAAAAAGCATCGGCGTGTGCCTCGGAAAGTCCTGACCCTCATTTTCCTAATCGCCGCATTGCCGGCCATGGTCCTGGCGCAGATCCGCACCGACCATGCCTTGGCAATGGGGCGGAATGCCTTGTATTATGAGGATTATATGCTTTCCATCCAGTACTTCAACCGTGTCATCGAGGCGCGTCCCTATCTGGCGCAGCCCTATTTCTTCCGCGGTCTGGCCAAGTTCCGCCTCGAAGACTACAGCGGCACGGTGGAGGACTGCTCCGAAGCCATCCGGCGGAATCCTTATTTCAGCGACAGTTATCGCCTGCGGGCCATAGGCTGGATCGAGCTGGCGCGGTATGATTCGGCCGTGGCCGACTACCGCCACCTGCTTTCCCTCAATCCGTATGAAGCCGTGCCCTTGTACAACATCAGCCTTTGCTACATCCGCCTGAAAGATTACGCCGAGGCCTGGAAAAGCCTCGAAGCCCTCGACCGCCATACCACTACAGAAAAGGAAAAAATCTGGCTCATGAAAGCCGGCGTAGCGCTGGAGGAAGGCGACACGCTGCGCGCAGCAGAGTGCGTAGACCGTTCGCTGGCCTACGATTCCCTGCGCGCCGATGCCTGGAGCCTCAAGGCTTCCCTCTCCATGCACGACGAGGCCTGGGAAAAGGCCGAGGGCGAATGGACAAAGGCCATCCGCTGCGACGACCGGAATGCCGACTTCTACGTAAACCGGGCCCTCGCGCGCTATTATCTCTGGCGTTATGACGACGCGCTGGCCGATTACGACGAAGCCATCCGCATCAATTCCCGCCATGTGGTGGCCCATTACAACCGGGGCCTGCTCCGGATGAATGTGGGCGACAACAACCGCGCCATCGAAGACTTCGATTTTATCCTTTCCCTGCAGCCCGACAACGAAACAGCCCTCGTCAACCGCGGTATCCTGCGCCTCAAGACGGGCGATGCCCGCGGCGCCATCGAGGATTTCACGGGCATTCTCAAGCGCCACCCCAACTTTCTGGCCGGTTACTACTACCGGGCCGAGGCTTACCGCGAAGCCGGCATGGCTTCGGCCGCCGCCCGCGACGAGGCCAAGCTGATGAAAGCCGACCTCGACATGCGCTACGGCGGAAACAGCTGGAGGACAGGGGGCAAACCGCAGCCGGCCCGGAAACTTTCCGACGTAGACATCGAAAATTACAGCCAAATCGTCGAGAACGAATCGGAGCGCGACGAACCCCGCTACGAGAGCGAATTCCGCGGACGCGTGCAGAACCGTGCAGTCGAGGCCGTGCCCTGCCAGCCCTATCGGCTCACCTTCTATCACAAGGCCAATGACTTGCGCCGCTCGGCTCCCTACTATCGTCCCCTGGAAGCCCTCAACGGGCGGAAAGTCTTCACCGCCCCGCTCTATCTGGGCTGTTCCGACGTGCCCCTCACTTCCGACCAGGCCCGGGAGCGCCTCGTCTCCATCGACAGCCTCAGCAGCCGGATCGGAAAAGTGCTGCAACTTCAGGAGAAAAGCGCTGCCGCTTCTTCCGGAAAGTCCCTCGACTTTCCCCGCGAACTGCCCGCCCTGCTCTTCACGGCGCGCAGCATCGACTATGCCCTGACGCACGATTTGGATGCCGCCCTGGCCGATGCCGGACAGGCGGTGGCGAGCGATACGGCTTCTCTCTGGGCATATTTCCAGCGGGCCACCGTGCGCCTCAAAATCTGTCTTCTCCAGGCCGACCGCCGTGCAGCCCTTTCCTCCGCCGGCCGGCAGGACGGGGCAGAGCGCGAGTTGCAGCTGCCCGAAGTCAGCCTTTCCGATGCCTACGCCGACCTGCAGACAGTGTGTCGCAAAGCCCCCGATTTTGCCTATGCTTACTACAATGCCGGCATCGCCCTCACGGCCATGAAGCGTACCAAGGAGGCCCTTGCCGCTTACGACGAGGCCATCCGCCTGGAGCCGGCCCTTGCCGAGGCTTACTTCAACCGTGCCCTCCTGCTCATGGAAGGCGCTTCGTCCGAGGCCGACCGTACCCGTGCTTTTGCCGATCTGAGCCGGGCCGGAGAGCTGGGCATACCGCAGGCCTACAGCCTTATCAAGATGTTTTCGAAGTAAAGTCGCGCGTGTTTTCCCTGTTTTCTGCTGTATTTCAGGAAAAATTCAGAAATAATCCCTTTCTTTGTTCCTCCCAAAAGGTCCGCTTTATGAAGATACTGATCGTAGAAGACGAGCCCCATTTGCGCGAACTGACGCGCAAATCGCTGGAAAAGGAGCGCTATGTGGTAGAGACGGCCGACGATTTCCGCTCCGCCCTGCTCAAAATGGAAGATTACGAGTACGACTGCATTCTCCTCGACCTCATGCTTCCCGGAGGCAGCGGCTTCTCCTTGCTGAAATCCCTGAAAGAATCGGACAG
Source organism: uncultured Bacteroidaceae bacterium (assembly GCA_944320955.1). Lineage (GTDB taxonomy): Bacteria > Bacteroidota > Bacteroidia > Bacteroidales > Bacteroidaceae > UBA1794. The sequence goes on along the minus strand of CALUJL010000011.1, from coordinate 68,449 downwards.
ACGGGAGACACCCGTCATCATCCTCTCTGCCCGCGATGCCATAGAGGACAAGGTAGAAGGGCTGGACCTCGGCGCCGACGACTATCTCTCCAAGCCCTTCCACATGGCCGAGCTCAGCGCGCGCATCAAGAGTGTGCTCCGCCGCAAGCACCGGGCCGGCAATGCGGCTCTCGAAGTGGGCAACGTGACGGTCTATCCCGATGATTTCCGCGTAGTCGTAGGCGGAAAAGAGCTGGAGTTGGGGCGGAAGGAATACGATATTCTGCTCTACTTCATGAACCGCCTGGGGCGCCTGGTGGACAAGCATGCCCTGGCCGAATCCATCTGGGGCGACCATTTCGACCAGGTGGACAACTACGACTTCATCTATGCCCAGATCAAGAACCTGCGCCGCAAGCTCAAGGAAGCCGGAGCCACGCCGGAGATCCGCGCTGTCTACGGCTTCGGCTACAAGATGCTCATCGAATGATGAAGAAGCGCCGCACTTTTTCCTTCTCCTCGCTCATCCTCTCGCGCATATCCTGGTGCCTGGTGGTCATCTTCTCCGTGTGGGGCGTGTGGTTTTACTGGGCCATTATCAACGAAATCAACGACGAGACCGACGATGCCCTCGAAGATTATTCCGAGACCCTCATCGTCCGTTCCCTCTCCGGCGAGGCGCTTCCCACACGGAGCGATGCTTCCAACAATCAGTTCTATCTCCGTCCGCTTCCTTACCGCGACATCCCGCTCGAAGAGCGCATCCGCTATAAGGATTCGATGGTCTACATTCCCAAAAAACGCGAGCACGAACCGGCGCGCATCCTGACGACAGTCTTCGTCGACGGGCACGGAAACCTCCAGGAGCTCACCGTCCTGACGCCCACCATCGAGAAGAAAGACCTGCGCGAGGCCATCCTTTTCTGGATAGTCGTGCTCTATGTGTTGCTCCTGCTGGCCGTCTTGTCCGTGAACATCTGGGTCCTGAACCGCGGGATGCGCCCCTTGCGCGTATTGCTCCGCTGGTTGGACGAATACCGCATAGGCGGACGCCACAACAAGCCTCTGGACAACGAGACGCGCGTCATCGAGTTCCGCAAACTCAACGAGGCCGCCCAGCGGCATACGCAGCGCAACGAGCAGCTTTATGAAGAGCAAAAGGAATTTATCGGCAATGCCTCCCACGAAATGCAGACGCCGCTGGCCATTTGCCAGAGCCGGCTGGAAATGCTCCTGGAGGATGAGACGCTCTCCGAAGAGCAACTTTCCGAATTGCTCAAGCTGCGCGACACCATCGAGCGCATGATTCGCCAAAACCGCTCCCTCCTCCTGCTTTCCAAGATAGAGAACGAGCAATTCGGGGAGGCCGCCCCGCAAAACCTGAACGCCCTGCTCCGCAAGTACTGCCCCGACTACGAGGAGGTCTACGCCTACAAGCAAATCAGCCTTGCCATAGAAGAGCGCGGCGAGCTGGAAGTGGAGATGAATGCTTCGCTGGCCGCGACGATGCTGACGAATCTGCTGAAAAACGCCTACGTCCACACTCCGGAGCACGGCGCTATTCATATCTATATAAGCAGTTCCACCCTCTCGGTCTGCAACACGGCGGCCGGAGGCCCTTTGGACGGCGCGCATGTCTTCGACCGTTTCTGGCATTCCTCCAAGCGCGAAGGCTCCACGGGGCTGGGGCTTTCCATTGTCCGCTCCATCTGCCGTCTCTACGGATTGCACATCCGCTACGAATACCGCGGCGGCAATCACTGCTTCCGCCTCTCGAAAGCGGGGGTGGAGTAGCCGGAAAGGAAAGAAAAACCTCCGTTTCCCCGAAAAAAAGTGTTGCCGGGTGCGATAATTCCAAATCTTTTCAGAATCGGGCCGCATCTTTGCATCAGAAAATTAAAAGAACCGAGTATTAACCTCTTAAACCATCCCGATTATGAAGAAGTTGTTTTTAGCATTAGTGTGCTTCGTTTCCCTGCAGACCATGGCCTTTGCATTCGCAGGCGACGACAAGCCTGTACAAGTGACCGACCTCCCTGCCGCAGCGCAGCAGCTTATCAAGAAATACTTTGCCGGCAACAAGGTGGCCCTGGCCAAGATGGAGCGCGACCTGCTGAGCAAATCCTACGACGTGGTCTTCACCAACGGCGACAAGCTGGAGTTTGACTCCAAAGGGCAGTGGACCGAAATCAAATGCACGAAGACTGCCGTGCCCGCCGACCTTGTTCCTGCCCCCATCAGCAACTGCGTGAAGGAGAACTACAGCGGCGCGAGCATCCTCTCCATCGAGAAGGAAGACGACGGCGGCTACGACGTCCGTCTCTCCAACCGCGTGGAGCTGGAGTTCAACAAGAACCTCCAACTGACCGACATAGACTGATGAAATAAAAAATTGTGTAGTATGAATGGAGGCTCTGCCGCTTTTGAGAGAAAGCGGCAGAGTTTTTTTATAGTTCTCTGGCAAATATTTGTAGTTTTATTTCAAGTAAATGGGCGTCCTTCCCGGGAAATTGCGTATCTTTGTGACGTGCCCGGCGCAAGCCGGGTGCGGACATATTGAAAGAAAGCGCATTTTCGCTTATTCCGACTGCGTAAAATTGGACACTTTACAAAAGTAATATCGGAATATGGGAAGGACGCTCTCTTGGTTTGTATTCGTAGGTCAACACGAAATACATCCAAGTGGGGTTGTCCGTTCTCCTTATCCATATTACAGGGAGTCCAACCCTACGCAGTAGATGAGGCAGAATGGCGGCCTCGCTTTTTTTCTTTTATCCCTCCTAAGCTTATTTATACAAGAAACCGCATCGCAGGGCCATAGATGCAAAAAAAGGAATTAAAAATGAGTAAGCGTTGTCCTGAATGTGGTTGTCCTATTACGAATGAAACCCTATGCCCCGAATGTGGATATTCTTTTGCCAATGACAAAGAGGCATCGTCGCAGCCGTATGAGAAGGGAATAAAAGGGGTTTATCACAGGTATTTCTATGCTGAAGACGATGATCCATACGTAGATCTTGCAGCTAAATTATGCTCAATACCCAAAGTGGTAGCTGTCGTCTTTTTTGCAATAGTTCTGTTATATGACTTGTTGGTTCTTTTATTATATGTCTTAGGCGCATCTTCTATATCTGTATTAGGAGGGTTATTCCCGATGTTTTATAATATATTGATAGGTGGGGGATTTGTAGCTCTCTTATTGCAGATTATATGGTTTGGGGCGTTCTATTGTTTTTGGTGGTGGGTTGGAAACATCATAGTAAATGGTGTGCGCAAGATACGCCGATATAAGAACTAACAATGATCTCGTTATGGCACTGATAAAATGCAAAGGCTGTGGGCAGATGGTTTCTACCAAAGCCGAAAGATGCCCCAAATGCGGCTACTCTGTGTCCTTGTCGATGGAGCAGGAAGGGGCAGGCCGCAGGACATGGTCCCACAGCGAGACCGGGCGGAAAGAATTTGTAGGCAATGCTCCCCAGCCTCTACAAAAACGCGGTAAGAAGAAGGGCTGGGTAATCGTTGCCGTAGTGGCCGTAATGGTAGTCGGCTGCGGCGTATTGGCTGCATTGTTTGGTAACGGCTCGGATGATCCGATTGCACAGCAGACTCGTGATATTCCTTCCGTCGAAGCGGAACTCCGGAATGTGGCAACCATGCAGGAAGCAAGGCAGCTGGTAGAAGGTACGGTATGGGAACATACGGTAAATACCGATGAGTCCGAGCTGGGCTTTTGGGTAAAAGTCGAGTTTGCCAACGGGCGTTATAGGAGCTACTACATGCAACCCTCCGATGAGGGCTGGACCGCAGGAGGTGAAGGCACTTATGAAATTAGAGAAGGGAAGTTCGCCAATACCGGCGAGAAGTACATTGCTGTATATTGGGAAGGCAGGGGTTATCGTGGATGGCCTATGAAATATATCCTTGTCCTGAACAATTTCCAGATAACGGTGCAGTCGGCAGTTCCGGATCTCGATGCGTTATACTCTTATGAACCTCAACCTACGTCCAGCGGGTTCATGAAACTTGTGGATGTCTTCGAAGTCAGCCGGGATACGGCAGTGGACGGCGGATTGCCTTCGGACACTTTGGCTGTCGCGCCTGAAGATGACGATTTTGTCGTAGCCGATTCGTGTGCCGTAGAGACTCCGGAGAGCATAACCCTTTATGGCTCCATGACCGATGCAAACGGGACTTATCCCATCGAACTGGCATTTGAAAAGCGTGGAGACCTGCTGATGAATTGCATTTATACAAATGTGGATCTGGACGGAAAGATATGGATGGACGGGGAGGTCGCCGGTAACGACCTGGTGTTTACCGGACGGGACGGTAATAATGCTTTCCGCATCGTGGTGGGCAGGCATACGCTGGAAGGCTATGCCCAAGACGGGAGCAAACGGCTGCAAGTCTCTTTGTCGGCCAATCAGGATGCCGGGCTTTCCCGAGACCGAGATAACTATGCTGATGATTATTCCGTGCAAGAGCAAAGCACTGGGGGAGAAGTGTATACTTCTGCTCCCGAACCGGATGATCGTCTGTATACCATCTACGAGGTGGATGCCGCTCCCGAATTCATGGACGGAGGGCAGGCAGGCCTGATACGCTACGTTTCACAAAACATTCGGTACCCGAATTCTGGGGATAATGCCCAAGGCAGCGTAGTGGTACGGTTCGTGATAGAAAGGAATGGCGATGTCAGTGACTTGCAGATTACCCAGAGCCTTGGTGAAGCATTCGATAGGGAAGCTTGCCGTGTGGTGTTAACCACCGGTGGCAAGTGGAGGTCTGCACGAAAGAACGGGAATGCGGTCCGTACAACGTACTCATTGCCTATAACTTTTAGAATCAACTGACTACGCCCTTCGTCACGTCTGGCGGGAAGAGAAGGAGATATGCCGGCCGATGCCCCTGCGTCGGCCGGCATCGGCAGCTATGTGAAGGAAACCTGCTGCGGTGCCGGCATTCTTTCCATAGAGAAAGATAGAACCATTCAACTAAATTTCTTAACTTTGTAGTGTCGTGTGCATGTGGGGCCGCTATAGAGCCACGAAAGCTGCTGCGCACGGCGAGGTTATTTCCGGACGCATCTTGAAGCTTTGTACATTTAAGGTCGAACCAAAGGCTCGCGGGAAGAAGTTGGGCGAGCGCCTTTTGTATATTGCATTCGATTATTGTGTAAAGAACAAATTAGATTGGGTATATCTACATACGTTCGGAGAAGAACAAAAAACGCTTGTTGGGCTTTGTTTAGATTATGGCTTTTATTGTCTATGCTCCATAATCTTATACATACCTTACAGAGACGATAGAGGAATTGTGTAATAAATTGGGACTAAAGTAATTGAGCTATGATAAACTTTGACGAATACATCCGCCAAGGCGATCCGCAAAAACGGGAGAAAGGCTATGCGTGGCAGACGGCAATCGGCTTGCAAGCCGTCGATGGTCTCAAACCTTCCGACTATCTGATTGAGACGGCTCGCAAGGATATTGAGGGAGAAATTACCATCGATGAAGCGGAACAACTGATAAAGAGCTATTATCAGTCAAAAGACGCACATACACCAGAAGATGCGGAAAAGCATGAGGCAGATACGGCATCAACCAATATTCGCAGGCTACTTACCGAAAGAACATTTGCCTTTACGTTTGTCGGGCTAACATCGATTCATCGTCGTATATTCGATGGTGTATTCAAATTTGCCGGGCAAATACGCGATTACAACATCACGAAAAAGGAGTGGGTGCTTCGTGGGGATACGGTGCTCTATGTTTCTGCCACAGACATCCGTAAGGCCGTCGAATATGACTTAGAGCAGGAACGGCAATTTGACTATTCCAAAGTGGATAGAAACGGTCTTGTGAGCCATATTGCTCAATTTGTATCGGGACTGTGGCAAATCCATCCGTTTGGCGAGGGAAATACGCGAACGACTGCCGTTTTTACGATTCTCTATCTCCGTTCTATGGGCTTCGATGTAACGAACGACCTGTTCGCTAATCATTCGTGGTATTTCCGTAATGCGCTGGTACGGGCCAATTACCAAAACGTACAAAAAGGCATTATGCGTAGTTCGGAATACTTGGAGCGTTTCTTTCGTAATTTGTTATTGGGCGAGAACAATGAGTTACGGAATCGTTATATGGTGGTCAATCCCCCCGAAAGACTGGCTACAGAACAGGCTCAGCATGTAAACCGTACAAGTACCGATCAACTTACCGTACAAGTAACCGAACAAGTTTGTGCTTTATTGCTTACCTTGTCGAACGAACAATTATCTTTGAAAGGTCTAATGGAGAAAATCGGCTTAAAGCATCGCCCGACATTTGTAGAAAACTACATAACTCCCGCTTTAGAAGCAGGTGTTCTCAAAGTGCTATATCCAGACAAGCCCAATCATCCTCGACAGAAATATTTGTTGACGGAAAAAGGATTAGCATTATATAACGAAATCAAGTCTAAGCAATAATCCTGATGCCTTCTTTTGTTGTGTATCTGCATATATGCGTGATTTTGGGATAAGAGGTTGAGAAAAAGTTGGTAATTTACTAGTATTTTGTATATTTATAGTTGACAATCAAAATACTACAAAACGAACAGGCGATGATTGCCAAGGAGAAAGTTATAGAGATTTATCAGGGGGGGACTTTTCGAATCACTCTTCGACCATGGCATTCATCTCGTACACGGCCTCAAGGTCAACATGAAGAATAGGCTCATGCCCATGTGGGATAAAATCATGCTGAGGGAATGGTATATCATCGAATGCGTCAATGAGCAGCTCAAGAACAAGGCGAACATCGTACATCCAAGACATCGCTCTGTACACAACTTCATCATGAACATCTGTTCGGCACTCACCGCATACTGCTTCTTTGACAACAAGCCAGAGGCTTTGCCTGTGCATGTAGAAAATACCATGCAATTGATACTCTTTTTTTAACGAAAATTATCCCGCGCTCGCGTATTTTTGCTTCTGTTTCTTAGCCAGTAGAAGATTGAGGATAGGATATGTGTTTATCTTTTGCTATCTTTGCGGAGACTTTGGATAAGTATTTGTCTTACCTCTAATCCTTATTTTCCCATGCCCTGCAACCTGCAAGTCGAGAACCTGACGAAATCTTTCGGTACGCTGCTCCTTTTCGAAAACATCTCTTTCGGCCTGGACGAGGGCGACAAGGTGGGACTCATTGCCCCCAACGGAAGCGGGAAGTCGACGCTGATGAGCATCCTCTCGGGGCGGGAGGGTTACGACAGCGGGCGCATCACGTTTCGCAAGGACTTGCGGGTGGCTTTCCTGGAGCAAGACCCGGTTTTCCCCGAGGGGGCCACGGTGATGGAAGCCTGCTGCGCGCAGGCGCGGCAGAACGGGGCTTCTTCCTGGCTCGACGATGGGGAACACGACCAGAAGGCCCGCGAGTTGCTCTCGAAGCTGGGCGTCGGGGAGTTCGACCGCGAGGCCGCCACGCTGAGCGGCGGGCAGCAAAAGCGCATAGCCCTGGCCTCGGCGCTGCTGGCCGAGCCGGACTTGCTGTTTCTCGACGAGCCTACGAACCATTTGGACCTGCGCGCCGTGGAATGGCTGGAGGACTATTTGCGCCGTGCCTCGCTGACCTTGCTGATGGTGACGCACGACCGCTATTTCCTCGACCGCGTTTGCGGCTCGATCCTCGAACTGGACGGCGGAAAGCTCTACTCCTACGAGGGCAACTACAGCTACTATCTCTCGAAACGGCAGGAGCGTATCGATGCGGCGCGGGCCGAAACGGCACGGGCCGCCAACCTCTACCGCACGGAGCTGGAGTGGATGCGCCGTATGCCCCAGGCGCGCGGCCACAAGGCACGCTACCGCGAAGAAGCCTTCTACGAGTTGGAGAAGACGGCCAAGCGCTCCAATGCCGAAGCGCAGCGCATCCGCCTGGAAGCGGCGGGGGGCGCCTACATAGGCAAGAAGATATTCGAAGCCCGGGGGCTCTCGAAATCGTTCGGCGAGAAGGTGATACTGAAGGATTTCTCCTACACTTTTGCCCGCTACGAGAAGATGGGAATCATCGGGGAGAACGGCACGGGGAAGACTTCCTTCCTCAAACTCCTGACCGGGCAGCTGCAGCCCGACAGCGGCGTGCTGGAAGTGGGCGAGACCGTGCGCTTCGGCCATTACGAACAAGGCGGCCTCGCCTTCGACGGGCAGCAGCGCGTCATCGACACCGTCACGCAGATAGCCGAAGTGGTGAAGACCCCGGACGGAAACACGCTCTCCGCCTCGCAACTGCTGACGCACTTCCTTTTCCCCCCGGCGCGGCAGCGCGACTATGTCTGCAAGCTGAGCGGCGGGGAGCGCCGCAGGCTCTACCTGTGCACGGTGCTGATGCGCAACCCGAACTTCCTGATTCTCGACGAGCCGACCAACGATTTGGACATTCTGACCATGAACGTCCTGGAGGAATATCTGGCACGCTTCAGCGGATGCCTCATCGTTGTTTCCCACGACCGCTACTTCATGGACAAGGTGGTGGACCACCTGCTGGTCTTCCACGGCAACGGGGACATCCAAGACTTCCCGGGCAACTACACGCAGTACCGCGCCTGGCGCGAAGAGCGGGAGCGCGCGGAGCGGAAACAGGCGGAGGCCAAGCCCTCCGCACCCGAGGGCACGGGCAGTTCCGGCAAGGGCAAGCCCCGCCTGAACGAGGGGAAGGCGCGCCGGTTGACTTATAAAGAAAAGATAGAACTGCAGGAGCTGGACCGGGCCATCCCGCAGTTGGAAGAAGAGAAGCGGCGGCTGGAGGCTTTGCTGGGCGGCGGGACGAGCGACCCGAAGGAGATAGCCGCCGCGGTGGAGCGCTTCGGGGTGCTGACTGCCGAGCTGGAGGAGAAAGAGATGCGCTGGCTGGAGCTGTCGGAGATAGGGGAGGCCTGACTAAGAGGAAGAGGAGATGAAGAAATGGAGAACCGGACGAATTACCACAGCCACTGCTCCTTCTGCGACGGCCATGCCCCGATGGAGGATTTCGTGTGCGCCGCCATCCGCGAGGGCTTCACGGCCTACGGCATATCGTCGCATGCGCCGCTGCCTTATTCTACGCGTTGGACGATGGAGCGCCGCGACGTGCCGGCCTATCTGGCCGAGTCCCGGCGGTTGAAGCAGAAGTATGAGGGAAAAATCGAGCTCTACGTGGGACTGGAGATAGACTATCTGGACGAGGGGTGGAACCCTTCTGTCCCTTTCTTCCGCGCGCTTCCGCTCGACTACCGCATCGCCTCGCTCCACATCCTGCCCGACGGGGCGGGAAACCCGGTAGAGATAGACTGCGGGATGAAGACCTTCAGCGAGCGGATGCGGGACTGTTTTGCCAATGACCTGGAGGCCGTGGCCCGGGCCTACTACGCCACGCAGCGGCGGATGCTCCGCCTGGGAGGTTTCGATGTGCTGGGCCATTGCGACAAGCTCGACTCCCGTGTCGAATACTGCCGCCCGGGCATCACCGGGGAGCCGTGGTACCGACGCTTGCGGGAGGACTTCCTGGACGAAGTGGCTGCCGACGGGTCGGTCATGCTGGAGGTAAACACCAAGAAGTACGAGGAAGACGCCCATTTCTTCCCCGCTTCGGCCTGGTTCCCCGAGCTGAAGCGGCGGGGGATACCCGTGGTGGTGAATTCCGACGCACACTATCCCGAACGCATCAATGCCTCCCGCCGGGAGGCATTGGAGCAGTTGTATGCCGCGGGCTACCGCAGCGTGCGCGAACTGCACGGGGGCCGCTGGCAGGACGTGCCCATCGGGCTGTAGCGGCGCAGCCCGCGGGGCGGTAGGCCGCTGCCTCAGGCCAGGCAATAGTAGACGGCGCCTTCCTTGCGCGTCTGCCGTATCTTTTGGTTGCGTATGAGCCAACTGATGGAGAGGCACAGGCTGGTGTCTTCGAGGGCCGTCTGCCTTTCCAGTTCGGCAAAGGGGACTTGCTTCTTCTTGAGGATGATGGCGTAGATGGCCTTGCTGTTCTCAACAATCGCTTTCATGTCTATTTTCATAGTCTTGTTCCTTTCTTGAATTTGATGAGGTGAAGATACTGCTAATTAACTTAACCGGAAAGATCGAAAGGAGCAGAAAAGTGTTCAAAACCAGCACTTAAATCTTTTTTGTCTTGCTGATAAATTGAAAAATAAAACATTCTTTGCGCATTCCTCCGCCGCTTCCCGGAAAAACTCCCTATCTTTGCCGGGCTTTACTAATCTTTTAAAAACAAACTGAATGAAGAAACTGTACTTGGCGAAGCCGCTTTTTGCTGCGGCATGCGCGGCTTTTTTCTGTTCTTTCTCTCCGCTCCGGGCCGGCATCCTGCCGGACTCGGACAACTGGCACGACGAGACGTATGATTACGGGGAACTTTTGGGCGAACCCGATACGTTTTTTGTCTCGTCCGATGCTTCTTCCGTGGACGGATATTATTATAAGGCCTCTTTCGAGGTAGGCCCGATGGCCTATTCCCATTACTGGTCGGATTTTCTCCCTTACTTCGGCGGCGGTTTCACCTACTCCAACTGCACCGACGTCGAGACTCCGGGCTATATGAACATGAGCGCCTTTGCCGGTTCGGGCTACGGCGACGACACCTATCTCCTTGCGAACTCCAGCTCGTTTACTCCCGCTTCCGTCACGCAGGGGCAGCACGCTTCTTTCGCTCCGCGGGAGGCTTATTTCACGAACGCCACGTATGCCGCCCTCTCCATGCTGCAAGGCGATGCGGTGGCCAAGAAGTTCGGCGGCGCCGACGGTACGGACCCCGACTGGTTCCGCCTCGTCATCCGCGGCTACCTGCAGGGCGAGCCGACGGCCGAGCCTGTGGTGTTCTATCTGGCGGACTACCGTTCGGACAATCCGGCTGAGGACTATGTGGTGAAGGACTGGACTCGGGTCGACCTGACGCCGCTCGGAGTGGTGGACAGCCTGGCCTTCGAGCTGGAATCCTCGGACACTGGCGACTGGGGCATCAACACTCCCACGTATTTCTGCATGGACCATCTGGTCGTAGGCCTGCCCGGGGCGGTCGGCGTGGAGGAGGTCTTCGGCGACGCGCAGCCCGGCGGACGCATTTCCTACAGCGGCGGCATGCTTCGCCTGCGTGGCATGGCAGGCGAATCGGTGGCGGTCTATTCGCTCTCCGGCCTGGCGGTGGAGACGTTGCGCCCCGATTCCGACGACTACAGCCGCACGCTTTCCCTCGCCCCCGGCTACTACGTGGTGCGCACGGCGCAGGGAAGTCTCAAGATCTGCGTGGAGTAAGGAAACTTCCCCGCAAGGGAAAAAGAAAAAAGTGCTGCGCTTTTTGCAAAAAGTGGCAGCACTTTTTTATCTTTGCCCCGCATCAAATCTGAAAATCATGAAGAAGAATTTTCTTGTAGCCTTGGTGGCTGTGGCCGCCTTGGCAGCGCTGCGGCCGGATGCGGCCGTGGCCTGTACGGGTATCACCCTCACGTCCCGCGACAGCGCCTGCGTCCTGGCGCGCACCATAGAGTGGGGCGGCAGCGAGCTGAACAGCCGCTATGTCGTCGTGCCGCGCGGCTACCGGCAGGCTTCGCTCCTTCCGGGCGGAGCGGTGGGCGGAATGGACTTCGAGGCCAAGTACGGGTATGTGGGCCTGGCTGTGGAATTGAAGGAGTTCGTCGTGGAAGGGCTGAACGAGGCGGGGCTTTCGGCCGGGCTTTTCTACTTTCCCGGCTACGGGGGGTATGCGGCTTACGACTCCACGCTCCGGAAATCCACGGTTTCCGATTTCCAGCTGGTTTCCTATCTGCTGGGTTCGTGTGCCACGCTGGAGGACGTGAAGAGTGCGCTGCAGGGCATTCGTGTCGTAGGCATCGACCCGCGCTCTTCCACCGTGCATTGGCGCATGGCCGACAGCAGCGGCCGGCAGATGGTGCTGGAGATTGTAGGCGGCGAGCTTCGCTTTTTCGACAATCCGCTCGGTGTCCTCACCAATTCCCCCGGCTTCGAGTGGCAGATTACCAATCTGAATAATTACGTCAATCTCCGCCCCGGTTCGGCCGAAGCCCGCTCTTTGGGCGGCACGCAGCGCCTTGCTCCCTTCGGGGCGGGCAGCGGGATGCTGGGGCTGCCGGGCGACGTGACGCCCCCCTCGCGTTTCGTGCGGGCCGCCTTCTATCAGGCCACCGCGCCGCAGCAGGCTACGGGAGAGGAGACGGCCTTGCAGTGTTTCCAGATACTGAATAATTTCGACATTCCCGTCGGTGTGGAGTTTCCCGCAGGGCAAATCCCGGCCGACATACCGAGCGCCACGCAGTGGACCTCGGCCACGGACTTGAAGAACCGCGTCGTTTACTACCGTACGATGTATAACAGCACCATCCGCAGCATCGACCTCAAGCAGATCGACTTCGGCCGTGTCGCGTATCGCGCCCTCCCGCTCGACGGGGTGAAGCGCCAGCCGGTCGAGGCGGTGGCGATAGACTGATTCTGCCCTGCAGGCGGAAAAGAAAGGAAGCGGAGGCCTGCTCACTGCCGGCCTCCGCTTCTTTCGGACGGGTGCAGCCCCGGAGGTTATTTCTTCGAGGCCAGGTATTTCTTCAGCCCTTCGCTGCGCAGCCGGCAGGCCGGGCAGTGGCCGCATCCGTCGCCGGGGATGCCGTTGTAGCACGTGAGTGTCTCGCGGCGCACCAGCTCCAGGATGCCGAGTTCGTCGGCCAGGGCCCAGGTTTGTGCCTTGTCGAGCCACATGAGCGGCGTATGGATGACGAATTGCTCGTCCATGGCGAGGTTGAGGGTCACGTTCAGGGATTTGACAAACGCGTCGCGGCAGTCGGGATAGCCGCTGTAGTCCGTCTGGGAGACGCCGGTGACGAGGTGGTGGCAGCCCAGCTCGCGGGCGTGGACGGCCGCAATGCTCAGGAAGAAGAGGTTGCGCCCGGGGACGAAGGTGTTGGGGTAGGAGTCGGCGGGCTTGGCCTCGTCCATCGTGAGGGCGGGGTCGGTCAGGGCGTTGTGTCCCAGCTGCCCGATGAGGGGCACGCTCATCTCGCGGAAGTCCACTTCCGCCCGTGCGGCTATGGCCCGCGCCAGGTCTACTTCCCGCTCGTGCTTCTGTCCGTAGCGGAAGCAGAGGGCGTGGACGTGCGCGAAGTGTTTTTTGGCCCAGTAGAGGCACGTGGTGGAGTCTTGCCCGCCGCTGAAGACGACGAGCGCATGGTCATGATTCATAGTGTGCTGTATGAGTTTAGATTTCCTTGATGCGCAGGATGTTGTAGGAGATGTGTTCATCGTAGACATCGCTTCCCTCTTTTTTCTTTATGTAGCGCACGAGGCGTACGGTGAGGGGCAGGGCTACCACTTCGTAGAGCGTCTTGAGCACGACCTGTACGCCGATCAGCTTCAGCAGTTCCGCGGGCGAGATGAGCCCGCCGAAGGCCAGGGGGAAGAAAATCAGCGAGTCCGCCCCCTCGCCGGCTACGGTGGAGAGGATGGCGCGCAGCGAGAAGTGGCGACCGCGGGAGGCCACTTTCATGCGGCTCATGATGTAGGCGTTGACGAATGAGCCGGCGAGGAAAGCCGTCAGGCTGGCGGCGGCGATGCGCGGAGCCAGTCCGAAGACGAAGTTGAAGCCCTCTTCTCCCTCCCAGAAGGGTGCGGCCGGCAGGGCCACGGCCAGTTGGCTCAGGAGGACGACCATGAAGTTCATCCCGAAGCCCAGCCAGATGATGAGCCGTGCCTTGCGGAAGCCCCAGACTTCGGCAATGCAGTCGTTGAGGATGTAGGAGATGGGGAAAACGAGCAGCCCCGCTGTGGCAGAAAAGGGGCCGAAAAGTTGGATTACCTTGGTCTCTAAGAGATTGGCTGCCACGAGGCAGACGCAAAAGACGGTGCCCAAGACCATGAAAGGCACCGATACGAGAGTCGCTTGTTGCTTCATCGTTCCTGTTTTTATACGTGGTGTTCTGGAATACACGGCCGCACACGGGGCGCGGCATGGCATGTCATGTGTCGAATTCGGCCGCAAAGGTACGACATAAACTGCAAAACTCCGCATCTGCCGCCGGCCTGTATCGCGGCTTTAACACAGCGGCGGGCGGGAACGGGCTGAAGGCTGAAAATATTCTATATTACGCTAACGAAACTTATTGCATAGCCCCAATTTCGCAGAATCTTCGGACTTTCGCGCCGGATTTCTGCCGGGAAGGGTCTTGCGAGGTGCAAGGGTTGCCCGATCCCGGGTTCAGTAGTTCTTAATAGTTGCAGAGACAAGATGGATAAGATGAAGACGGCCGCTCTCTTCGACCTCGACGGAGTGGTGCTCGATACAGAGAGCCAGTACAGTAAGTTCTGGGGCGCGCAGGGAAGAACGTACCGCCCCGACATTCCCCACTTCGACCAGGTGATCAAGGGACAGACGCTCACCCAGATTTTCAGCCGCTACTTCTCGGACTATCCGGCTGCGGTGTTGGAGAAAATCACTGCCGGGCTGGACGATTTCGAGCAGCACATGGAGTACAACTATATCCCCGGCGCACGGGAAATGCTGGCCTGGCTGCAGGAGAGCGACATCCCGGCGGCGCTCGTCACCAGTTCCAACGATCGCAAGATGCAGGCCGTGCGCCGCGCCCGCCCGGAGCTGGAGGGATATTTCAGCGCTTGGGTGACGGCCGACAAGGTGACGCATTCCAAGCCCCACCCCGAGTGTTTCCTCCTCGGGGCGCAGCTTCTGGGGCGTGGGCCGGGGGAGTGCGTCGTGTTCGAAGACTCTTTTCACGGTCTGGCCGCAGGCCGCGCGGCGGGAATGACGGTGGTCGGCCTGGCCACCACTAAGTCCCGTGCCGAACTCGAAGGCCGCGCCGACCTCCTCATCGACGATTTTGCCCGCCTTTCCCCCGCCGCCCTGTGGGAGGAGATAGGGGGATTATCCTAAAAAGGCAGGCTCAAAACCGGAACCGCAGGTCGACCCCCATGCGGAAGGGGGCGCCCTGTTGGGCAAAGTAGGCGTCGGAGCGGCTGGAGTTGTTGAAGCAGAATGTCAGATAGTCCTCGTCCGTGAGGTTTTGTATCCAGTAGGTCAGCTCCATGGCGCCGATGGTTACGCCCAAGTTGTAGTCCAGCGTGCCGTAGAACGGCTGCGAAACTTCGTTTCCCTCGGTCCAATAGATGCGTCCCGCCCCGCGGTAGGAGAGGCTCACGTAGGCTTGGTCGAAGACGGTCCAGTCGGCGCAGGGAATGCGGTAGGTGGTCGTCAGGTTCAGCGTGTGCCGCGGGATGAAGGGCACGTAGTTTCCGCTGTAGTCCCGGCTGTCTTTGCCGGTTCCCGTCTCATATTCCTTGAAAGTGGCGTGTGTGTAGCTGTAGCTGGCGGCGGCGCTCCATTGCGGGGTGAGCTGCGCCTGGAGCGAAAGTTCCGCACCGTAGCTGCGGCTGCGTCCGGCGTTGACCATGATGCGCCCCAGGTTGCTCTCCGTGAAGCGGGCGATCTGCTGGTCGTAGATGTCCGTATAGAAGAGCGCGGCGTCGGTCTGCAGGCGTCCGCCCCATGATTTCCAGTGGAGCCCTGCTTCGTAGTTCCAGCAGTATTCCGGTTTGTAGGGCACGGCTTGCGCCACCTCCTGACGGCTGAAGGCGGGGATTTGTCCGGCAGCCTGATTGACGATGCGGTCTATGGCGGCTTGGGGCATTCCGGCCGCCGTCATGGCCTGGGTCATGGCCTCTTTCATGTCCGTGCGTATCTGGTCGGTCAGTCCGGCCTGGAGTTCCTGGCTCATGATGTCGGAAAACATCTGGATGTTGTAGCCCCCCGAGCGATAGCCCTTGGAGACGGACAGATAGACTTGCCTTTCCGGCGAGAAGCGGTAGGCAAGGGCCAGTTTGGGGAGCAGTTGGAGGTAATCGTCGCTGAGGTTTCCCGCCAGGGCGGGGGCGATGGTGTTCCCCAGGTCGAGGCTTTGCCCCATGGCCGACATGGGGAAGCCGTATTTCATGCGGGCCGCCGAGCGGTAGTCGAGCGAGAGATGTTCGTAGTCGAGGCGCAGGCCGAGCGTCAGGGAGAGGCCCGGGAGGAAAAGGTCGTTGAGCGTGGACTGATGGTAGGCAGCCAGTCCGTAGAGCGGCGTGTCGAAGCCGGAGAGGACGGGCAGTTCGTCGCCCTCGATGTCGAGTTTCCCGTTCAGCATGGCGGGGATGTAGCTGTTTATATTGTCCTCCAGAAGGTTTCTTACGCCTGCCTCGCGGAAGATGACGGGCGAGTCGGTGTGGAGGCTCTGGTAGAATCCGGAGAGGCCCTGCAGCCAGTCCCACCGCCGGCTGCCGCGGCTGCGCAGGGTGACTTCCTCGAAGAGGGAGTGGAGGCGCTGCTTCTGTTCCAAAGTATAGATGGGTTCCGGCGTGAAGTCTTGGTCCATGTACATGCGGTCGCGCAGGTATTGGTAGCCCGTGGCGGAGGAGAGGAGGAAGCGTTCGTCCTGGTATTTCAGGTTGAGGCTCGTGTTGAGCAGGTGGCGGTAGTAGGATCCGTCGTCGTTGTAGGCCACGTCGGCCACGCGCCCCGTCTGCCGGTCGTAGGCGCCGTAGGCGTAGCCTGCCTGGTCGCTGTATTGGTAGTCGGCGTTGAAGTCCACTTCCCAGCCGCGGCGGGGGCGTCCGATGAGGTGTATGCGTCCCCCGGCCGATTGCCCGTCGTCGGCGCGGCGGTCGAGAAGGGCGTTGCGGAGATAGCCGTCGGAGTATTCATAGAATCCGCCTGCGGAAAAAGCAAAGCGGGGGCTGATGCGGTGGTAGTGGGTGAGGGCGGCGGAGTGGGCGGAGAAGGTGCCGTTGCGGATCTTCAGGTCCGTCCCCTGATAGTCCAT
The DNA here is from genome assembly GCA_944320955.1 of uncultured Bacteroidaceae bacterium. Lineage (GTDB taxonomy): Bacteria > Bacteroidota > Bacteroidia > Bacteroidales > Bacteroidaceae > UBA1794. The sequence continues at coordinate 51,627 of CALUJL010000011.1, read as the reverse complement.
GGGCGACTTGGTGTGTATCTTGATGAGGCCGCCCATGGCGTTGCGCCCGTAGAGCGTGGCCTGCGGGCCGCGCAGTATGTCGATGCGGTCGATGTCGTAGTAGCTCAGGTCGTAGGCCGACTTTTCGAGGAAGGGTATGTTGTCCACATACAGCCCTACGGAGGGCGTGTTGATGCGCGATCCGATGCCGCGCATGTAGATGGCCGACGTGCTGCGGGCGCCGTAGTCGGGAATGAAGAGCGAGGGAGCCAGCGCCGTGAGGTCTTTGATGGAATTGATATGCTGCCGTTCCATGTCTTGCGGCGAGAGCGAGGTGGAGGCCAGGGGGAGGCGGCCGAGTTGCATGTGTTCCTTTGGCGTGGCTGTAACGACAACTTGCTCCAGCCCTACGGCTTTCAGCGAATCGGCCGGGGCAGCCGGGGCAACGGGCGAGGAGAAGAGTGTGGAGAGGATGAGCAGTATTTTGTACATCTGCGGTCTTTTTTTTGAGAAATCTGTAAGTTGGTTTGTGTTTTCGGGTGCAAAGATACGTCCTTTTCTCCGGCTGTCGAGCTCCTCATTTGTTAGGATTTTGACTGGATTCGGAGGATATTGTGCCGAAAGTCCCGGATTTGCGGCCGCTTTTTTGCTGACGATAGGATAAAATGACTATATTTGCCTCGCAAATCCGGCGCTTGCGCCATGTATAATCCTTATATATTTACTATATGAAACCTGTTGTTTTTTTAGGCAGCATGCTGCTTGCCGGTAGCCTGGCCTCGTGTGGCACCCACCGGCAGGCTGCTTCTACCGTAAACTACTCCTTAGGTCCCATGCCGGCCGTGCATAAGCCGCTGCCGGAGAACTCCGTCCCCATGGGAGAGGTGAAGGACTTTGAGGAAGTGAAGCTGGACTTGCCCATAACCGACGGGCCGTACCAGCCTACGTGGAGCTCTATCGAAGCCAACTACCCCGGCACTCCCCAGTGGCTGCGCGACGCCAAGTTCGGCATCTGGGTGCACTTCGGCCCGCAATCGGCCGGGGAGAGCGGCGACTGGTATGCCCGCAGGCTCTACAACGAGCGGACGTGGGCCTATAGGAACCATCTGGAAAAATACGGCCATCCTTCCGAAGTCGGCTACAAGGAGGTGCTCCGCGACTGGAACCCCAAGCAGTTCGACCCGGGGCATCTGGTGGAAGTCTACCAGGACGCCGGCGCCCGGTTCCTCATCATACAGGGCGTCCACCACGACCAGTATGACATGTGGGACTCCAAGTACCAACCCTGGAACTCCACCCGCGTAGGTCCCCGCCGCGACTTCCTGCGGGAGTGGGAAAAAGCCGCCCGAAAGGCCGGCATGCGCTTCGGCATCACCTTCCACCATGAGTATTCCTGGTGGTGGTGGCAGACGGCTTTCCAGAGCGACACGAAGGGCGACAAGGCCGGAGTGCCTTACGACGGAAACCTGACGCTGGCCGACGGCAAGGGAAAATGGTGGGAAGGCCTCGACCCCCGCTACCTCTACGGTGTCAACCTGCGTGAGTATGAAGACGTGGCCCGTGCGGCCAACACCGACTGGTCGCCCCCCAAACCGGGCATCTTCTCCGGCCATCTGGACTTTGCCGAGTGGTATGCCAAATGGTGGGCGCTGCGGATGATGGACGCCATAGAGAAATACGAGCCCGACTTCATCTACACTGACGGCACGGACCAGCAGCCCTTCAGCGGATCGGGCACGGGCACGGGTTACAAGTGCGACGCCATGCAGCGCGTGATGGCCGACTTCTACAACCGCACCCTGGCGCGCAAGGGCGAGATGGACGCCTTCAGCATCGTCAAGTTCCGCAAGACGACGAACGGCACGGTCAACACCTGCGAGACGGCCATTCCCGCCGACATCAAGACCGACCAGGCCTGGATAGCCGAGACGCCCATCGGCGACTGGTTTTATGCGCCCGACTTTGTGTACAGCCCGGAGGCCGTCATACGCTACATGCTCGAAATCGTGGCGCGCGACGGGGCGTTCGGCCTCTGTATCCCCATCGCCCCCGACGGTTCGCTGGACGAGGCCTGCACACGTATGCTGGCCGAAATAGGCGAATGGATGCGTGTCAACGGCGAGGGTATCTACGGGAGTTCCGCCTGGAAGGTGCTGGGCGAAGGAGCCGGGGGGAAGCTCAACTCCCTGCCCGGAGGGCGAATCGGGAAACAACAGGCCGCCCACCGCTTCTCCACCTCCGACTTCCGCTTTACCGTGGGCAAGGACGGGACGCTTTATGCCTGGTGCATGACGGTGCCGCAGGCGGGCGACCGCTTGCAGATTGCCTCGCTCGGCACGGGCCGCGGCCTGCTCGACAAGCGAGTGACCGGCGTGGAACTGCTGGGGGCAGACGCTTCCCTTGAGTGGAGGCAGACGCCCGAGGGCCTGGAGGTGGTCTATCCCTCCTCCGCCCCGCTGAAGACTGCCGTAGGCTTCAAGATAGTCTGCGACTGAACGGCGCTGTGCCTGCATTCCCCGCAGCGCGCTATTCCATGAGCAAAGTCCCCTGTCCGTGGCCGGGCAGGGGACTTTGTCGTTTCTCCCTCAGTAAGGGTTATTTCAGATACGTGCGGAAGAAGGATTCTATCCTGTCGAACGGGATGATGTCCAGCCGGTCGTAGAGGTCGGTGTGGACGGCTCCGGGAACGATGAGCAGCTCCTTGTTGTCCCCCCGCAGTTTCTTGTAGGTATCTTCGCTGAAGTAGCGGGAGTGGGCCTTCTCGCCGTGGACGAGCAGGACGGCGCTGCGTATTTCGCCGGCATAGGAGAGGATGGGCATGTTGAGGAACGACAGGGCGGAAGTCTTGTTCCATCCGCCGTTGGAGTTGAGCGAACGTGTGTGGTAGCCGCGCCCCGTCTTGTAATAGGCGAAATAGTCTTTCACGTATTGCGGCGCTTCGGCCGGCACGGCGTCGGGCAGTCCGCCGGCCAGTCCGTACGATCCGTTGCGGTAGTCTGCAGTGCGTTGCCCGTTCAGCTGGCGGCGCAGTCCGTCGCGCGCGTCGGCGTTGTCGGCTGCGTCGAAGTAGCCGTTGGCGTTGACGCGGCTCATGTCGTACATGGTAGAGGCCACGGTGGCTTTGATCCGCGTGTCAATGGCTGCGGCATTCACTGCCATGCCTCCCCAGCCGCAGATGCCGAGGATGCCGATTTGCTCCGGGTCTACGTCCTCGCGGGTCGAGAGGTAGTCAACCGCGGCGCAGAAGTCTTCGGTGTTGATGTCGGGGGAGGCCACATAGCGGGGCTGTCCGCCGCTCTCGCCCGTAAAGGAGGGGTCGAAAGCCAGGGTGAGGAAGCCGCGTTCGGCCAGCGTCTGGGCATACAGCCCCGAAGCCTGCTCTTTGACCGCCCCGAAGGGGCCGCAGACGGCTATTGCGGGCAGCTTGCCCACGGCCCCTTTCGGGATGTAGAGGTCTGCCGCCAGCGTGACGCCGTAGCGGTTGTGGAACGTGATTTTCGAGTGCTTCACTCGGTCGCTCTGCGGGAACACTTTGTCCCACTCTTGGGTCAGGTTCAGTTTTTCTTCCATATATGTTGTGTTTTGAGAGGTTTGCCCCGTGAGGCTTCCTGTGCAGCAAATGGCAGCAAGCAAGGCCAGGCATGAGGTTTTGAGAGGGTGTGGCATAGGCGTCGTTTTGTTCGGTTCGGGTTTGTACCGGCAGGGTCTGTCCTGCTCTTGGAGTGCTGCCCGCCGGTGCGGGATGAGGGGAGGGCGGAGAAAAGCGGCAGCGCTTTTTGCCGTTTGCGGCAGCGCTTTCCGGAAAAAGCTCAGCATCTTTTTCCCATTTCGTATGCCGCTTCCAGGGCTTCGTGGCCTGCGATGTCCCCGGCTTTGTCCACGCCTCCGGCAAATAGGCTGCCGGCGAGGCGCGCTTTCTCGAAGCACTCGATCCAGCCTCCGAGTCCGCCGAGGGCGCGTTCCGGGGTGTGGGGGTCGTCGTCGGCCGCCGTGGTCAGGAGGTAGATGTCGCGGAAGCGGTAGTCGCTGCCATACAAGGGGTTTGCGCGGTCGAGCAGGGTCTTGAGCTGGCCGCAGAGCTCGTAGTAGTAGATGGGCGTGGCGAAGGCTATGGCGTCGGCCGCGTGCATTTTTTCCACGATGGCGGGGGCATCGTCGGCAAGGACGCATTTCCGGGTCTTCTGGCAGGAGAGGCATCCGATGCAGAAGCGCAGCTCCTTGCCTTTCAGGGAGACGGTCTCTACCTCGTTTCCCGCTTCGGCCGCACCGCGGGCAAAGGCTTCGGCCAGCTTGTCCGAGTTGCTGCCGGGACGCAGGCTGGAGGTGATGACTAATACTTTCTTTTTCATTTTTCAGTTTCCTTTTTTCTTACGGGTGCAAAGGTAAAGCAAAAGCCGCACGGCGGGATTGCTGTGCGGCTCAAAGATTATTGTTCAGAGGGTCAATCCGTATTTCTACAAGGCGTGTACGGCGGTGGGGGCGATGCCGTATTGTCTCTTGAAGGCCGAGGAGAAGTGCGACTGGTTCTTGAATCCGACCTGGGTGTAGACATCCGCAATTTTCCTGCCGCCCTCCTGCATCAGGGAGTACGCCACTTCGAGCCTTTTGCGTATCAGCCATTTTTCCGGAGTGAGGGAGCTGACTTTCTTGAAGTCCCGCTTGAAGGTGGCCAGGCTGCGCCCGGTGTAGTGGGCCAGCTCTTCGAGGGAGAACTCATACATGTAGTTCTTGTTGAGGAAGTCGAGGATGTCGATTTTCCACGGTTCGCTGAAGTCGAACAGCGTGGAAGCGAAACGCTCGTCGATGTGGAGCAGGGCGAGCAGGCCCTCCTGCAGTTTCAGCTCCATCAGGTCGGGCCGGGGCTTGACCTGCGGGTCGAAATAGGGCGTCATGGAGGTGAAGAGGCTTTCGAGTTCTGCCGTCCGGGGCAGTTTCCGTACCTCCGGTTCGAGTTTGGAGACATGGGAGAACGTCTTGCGCGGCGCGATCCGCTGGTACATCTCGCGCAGGAAAGTGCGGGTGAACATGAGGAAGATGCCGCAATAGCGCTCCCCGCCGCAGGCTTTCTTGTAGAGGGTAAGATGGTGGTCGCGGGGGATGAAGACGCATTCCCCTTTCCCCACGTGGATTTGCTCCCGGCCGTTGTCGAGGAGCATCTCGCCGGAGTAGACGTAGTTCAGGGCATACTCGCGCGAGCGGTGGGTGCACCCGTCCGCATCGTCGTAGAAGAAGCTGAAGAAGACATCGTTGTAGTTGAAAATCATGTGCATCGGGTTGGACCCCCCGGCACTCTGTTTTGACGAATCGTTTCCCATCGTATCCTAATTTTGCAGGGGCAAAAATACGGAAAAACTCTTCGAATCCGGCGGGGCTGCATGAAAAACGGTGCAAAATGGCGCAAGAGAGGGGGGGAGGAATACGGCACGGAAAAACATGTTCTGCAATTTTTTTTCATGATTTGCCCAGCCTGTGAAACGTTTTGGCACAGCCCGGAGCATAACTTTGTACCGTAATTCAGCGTGACACAAAAAACAAAGGAGATGGAAAAGACTATCATTCAATTCATCAAAGCTGCCGCGGCAAAATTGCGCGACAGTAAGCTGAAACGGCTCGGAGGGAAAGAAGTCGCTTTGGCACTGGACGGACTGACGCAGGCTCTCGGGCTTGACGGCCGGGGCGAGGCAATTCTGTTTACGGCGCTGTTCGACCGCAGCTGCGCCGGACGGTGCAGCGACCTGGAAGACATAGCCAACTACTTCGGCTGTCCGCAACTGGAAGTCATGGAGTATGTGCCTGCGCTCAAGTCGCTGCTTAAGAAGGGGCTTGTCGTGCAGACGGATTCGGGCGAATGCCGCCTTGTACGCCAGAACTTCATGGTCGGCAATCATGCGATCGGCTGTATTCTCGAGAACAGGAGGCCTGCGTTTTGCTCGGCCCGGATTCTTGAGAAAGAGTTCGACCGCTATGATCTTTGCCGGCTTGTCGACTCGCAGATTCAGGACAACGAGGTGACGGCGGAGGCCTTGTTCCAGTTTATCGAATCGACCGAGCAGGACTACCGCGAGATGCCCTTGGTGAAGGAGTTGACGGCTGCCGTCCCGGAACTTCCGGCGCGGGCTCTTTTCTACGAAGTCTGCCACGATTTCCTTTACCACGACGGCGAGGGGCGTTCCGACCTGGCGCGCACGCTGCAGGATATGTATGAGGCCTATGCCATACGCCTGCGCGAACGGAAGGCTTTGCTCGAAGGAAGCCATCCGCTCGTCCGGGCCGGTCTGGTGGAACTTTCCGGAGACAATGCCAAAATCGTGCTGACCGTGGCCGGGCAGCGGCTCTTCCTGGGCGAGGACTTCGGCGCTTTCGGCAAGCAATATAGGGGGCTCAACCGCTACTCCTTTGTCCGCGAGGTGAAGAAGTACATCGAAAGCCAAGAACACGATGTGGACGACCCGAAAGTGATGGAGCGCCTTGCCGAACGAATCCGCCTGATGGAGGACTCCAACCGTGGGCTGGCGTGTCTGGAGAAGGTCGGGGAAATTATTCCCGAAGAGGATTACCGGGCTTTGTTTTATATCGTGTGCAATGCCTGTGCCGACAGCGATATTGCGAGTGCCTCGGACGGGCTGAACAGGCTGTATCCCGTGAAGGAACGCAACCGGAATCTGATGTTGTTCAAGGAGGAGACGCACAAGCTGCAGCGCCTGGACCTCGTAGAAATAGCAACCATGAGCTCCCTCTTCGGGGAATATACCGTATTGCAGCTTACGGAAAAGGGTAAAGAACTTTATTTCGAGGAAGATGCCTCGCTATTTCTCGAAAAGGTAAACAAGAAGGAACTGATCCGGTCTGCCGATATCAAGGAAAAACATCTTTTCTTTTCGGCCAAAGAGCAACAGCAGTTGGCGCTGGTCGGCAGTGCGCTTCAAGAACAGAACTACCAGTCGCTTGTCGGGCGGCTGAAGGCGAAAGGGCTTGCCGGGGGGATTGCCGTCCTGCTCTACGGCGCTCCCGGCACGGGCAAGACCGAGTCGGTCATGCAGTGGGCACGGAAGAGCGGGCGCGATGTGGTGCATGTGGACATAAGTGCTATGAAAAGCATGTGGTACGGCGAGAGCGAAAAGAATATAAAGGAAGTATTTACGCGTTATGGCCGTTTGTGTAAGCATTCGTCGCTCAAGCCGATCTTGCTTTTCAATGAGGCCGACGCCATATTTTCTACGCGCCGCAACGTGGGAAACGGCGGCAGTATCGACCAGACGGAGAATACGATACAGAATATTATCCTCGAAGAGCTGGAGAAACTCGACGGTATTCTGATTGCCACCACCAATCTGGCCGACAATCTGGACAGGGCCTTTGAGCGCCGTTTTCTGTTTAAAATCCGTTTCGACCGCCCTTCTGTCGAGGCAAAGCGCAGCATCTGGCTCGACAAACTACCGGGACTGGACGAAAAGACAGCCGCCTGTTTTGCCGAAACCTACGACTTCAGCGGAGGCGAGATCGACAATATTGTCCGTAAGGCCACTATGATGGAAGTGATTGACGGCAGATTCCCCTCAGTCGAGTCGCTCACGAAACTCTGCCAGGAGGAGAAGATAACCAAGCCGCATGCGCGGATTGGCTTTCGGTGAATAGGTGCATAAAAAGCAAAACTCAGGCAGTTGCCGCATTGGGCGGATGCCTGAGTCTTGACGGGTCGGGGTGAAAGGATTCGAACCTTCGACCCCCTGCTCCCAAAGCAGGTGCGCTAACCGGACTGCGCTACACCCCGAACGTTTATTTCCGGAGGCGGGGATGCTTGTGCCCGCCTCTTGTTTTACTTGATGATTCCTTGCTGGCGGAATACTTTCACGAGTTTCTCGATGGCTATGTCTACCTGCTCTTTCGTATGCGTGGCCATCAGCGAGAAGCGGATCAGCGTGTCGCCCGGCGAGCAGGCAGGCGGTACTACGGGATTGACGAAGACGCCTTCGTCGAAAAGCAGTTTGGTCACGAGGAATGTCTTCTCCATATCCCGCACATACAGGGGGATGATGGGGGTGGACGTGTTGCCTATTTCGAATCCCAGGTCGCGGAAACTCTTCAGTGCGTAGTTGGTGATTTCCCACAGGTGGGCTATGCGCTCGGGCTCGGTCTTCATGATGTGGAGCGCTTCGCGTGCGGCAGCCGTGGCGGCTGGCGTGTTGCTGGCGCTGAAGATGTAGGAGCGTGAGTTGTGGCGCAGGTAGTTGATGATGCTTTCGTCGGCGGCAACGAATCCGCCGATGGCTGCGAGCGATTTGCTGAAGGTGCCCATGATGAGGTCTACATCCTGCGAGAGGCCGAAGTGGTCGCATGTCCCCCGGCCCTGGCGTCCCAGGACGCCGAGTCCGTGCGCCTCGTCTACCATGATGCTGCCGTTGTATTTCTTTGCCAGGCGTACGATTTCGGGCAGGTTTGCCACGTCGCCTTCCATACTGAAGACCCCGTCCACGACGATCAGCTTCACGGCTTCCGGCCGGCAGCGCTGCAATTCGCGCTCCAATGCGGCCATGTCGTTGTGCTTATACTTTAAAGCGGTGGAAAAGGAAAGCCGGCGTCCTTCGACTATCGAGGCGTGGTCCAGTTCGTCGCAGATGATGTAGTCGTTGCGGTCGGTCACGCAGGAAACGACGCCCAAGTTGACCTGGAATCCCGTGGAGTAGATGATGGCGTCTTCCTTGCCTACGAATTCTGCCAGTTCCTTTTCGAGCTGCAGGTGCAGGTCGAGCGTTCCGTTCAGAAAGCGTGAGCCGGCACAGCCAGTTCCATATTTGCGGGTAGCCTCGATGGCCGCCTCCTTGACTCGCGGGTCGTCCGTCAGTCCCAGATACGAATTGGAGCCGAACATCAGCACCTTGCGACCGCTCATGATGACTTCCGTGCTTTGCCCGCTCTCGATGCAGCGGAAATAAGGATATACTCCCTTGGCTTTTACCTCTTGGGGGCGTGTGTATTTCCCTAATTTATCTTGTAATAACCCCATATTATGTAGTGGCTGTTCGTGTTTTTAGGCTGCAAAGATAACGCATTTCTCGCGTTTCGCAACAAGAATAGGATGCAAAAATGCCTCTGCAGACCGGTTTTCGGCTGAAAAAGGGGGTATTTTTCCCTATTTAGTTGTATATTCGCATCGCTTTTTTCAGATAAAACCTCTAAGCGAACGGCCTATGGCAGACAACGAAAAGAAGAAAATCCGTTTTATTGTCAACCCCATCTCCGGTACTGAGAAGAAGAAAGACCTTGCCCCGCTTATCCGGCAGCGGATCGATCCGTCGCTCTATGAAGCGGAAATCTGCATGACCCAGCGGGCCGGACATGCCGTGGACCTTGCCCGGGAAGCAGCCGCGGCCGGCTATTATGCCGCGGTGGCCGTAGGAGGTGACGGCACGGTCAACGAGGTGGGCCGCGGCGTGCTCCATACTTCCACTGCTTTGGGCATCATACCCTGCGGGTCCGGCAACGGGCTGGCCCGGCACCTGCACATCCCGCTCGATGCGGCCAAGGCCCTGAGTGCCTTGAACGACGGCATTGTCAGCCCCATCGACTACGGGCTGGTCGAGGGGCACCCGTTCTTTTGTACGTGCGGTGTCGGTTTCGACGCGCTGGTCAGCTTCCGCTTTTCCACCGACAAGCGCCGCGGCCTGCTCACTTATCTGGAGAAAGCCCTTTACGAGTTTCTCAAATATCGGCCCGAGACTTACGAATTGGAGACGGAGGACGGCATCATCCGCCACAAGGCCTTCCTCATCACCTGCTGCAATGCCTCGCAGTATGGCAACAACGCTTTCATCTCGCCCCGGGCTTCGCTCCACGACGGGCTGCTCGACATCACGATCCTCGAACCTTTCACAGCCGTGGAGATTCCCGGCATGGTCTTCCAGCTCTTCAACAAGCTCATCCTCCAGAACAGCCGCATCCGCTCTTTCCAATGCCGCGAGCTGACCATCCACCGCAAGCAGCCCGGCGTGGCCCATTTCGACGGCGACCCTATCCTCTTGAGTGCCGACATTCCGGTGCGCATCGTGCAGGGTGGTCTCCAAGTGGTCACGCCCCGCCACGTAGAATACGCTCCCATCGAGCAGGTGCAGAACTTCATCAATCCCGTCATCGAGGAAGTCGCGACTTTCAACCGCCAGACGCTTGCCCGCAACATCGAGTTCCTTAAGAGCCTCTTCCGCAAGCGTCTTCCGCCCGCGGGCAAGTGAGGTAAAGCGGAGGAGGAAATGCGTTCAGGGCAGCAGTATTTGTGCCCATTCGGGAATGGGAGAGGTATATATTTTCTTCACCTTCCCGTTTGTCAGGCGGAACTGCAATTTTGCATCTTCTCCGTCAATGGAGTTGTCATAGACATAAAGGCGGTCAACTATCGGAGCTACCGTCTTGCAATTGGCGATCGATTTATAGTAGCGAGAGATTATTTTTGAAATAGGGACATCGTGCCCTCCTTTCATCACTCTCCTTGTAATGCGTGCCGCATTGATGGAAGGATGTGAGGTGGAAATAAAGAATAGACGCAAGAAGAAGCCTGCTTGTTTTGCGCGGATGATGAAATCTACTTTATCTTCTGCCGACATCACTGTCTCAAATACGAAACTTCTGTGGCTTCTGAGGCATTCTTCTCGTAATTCGCGGCAGTAGCGGGCTGCTTTTATCACGGATTCCGTGGAGTTCCAATCACCGAATATTTCTTGGGCCACCTCATCCGGATTGATGTATAGGGTTCCTTCTGCCCATTTGTGATAGAGGAACTTTTGTGTCACAGATGTCTTACCGGATCCGTTGGGACCGGCAATTACGATCATCTCGGGTAAGTGCTTATTTTGGTCCATAGATTATCGAGTTCATCTTATCCGACCATTTTATCCGCTTGTTGGCAATGTCTTGTTGCATTCGCTGCCAGTGCTCTTCGTTTGCTTTTCGGTTACTTGTTCGAGCTTCTTCGGCCACTTCTTTCATGATTTGTTCCAACATTTCGTCTGTAGGCTCTTGTTGCGGATTAAAATGATATGTATTCAATTTTTTCTCTGACATGGCGTTGTGTTTTTTATTAGAAACTCTATTCTGCAAATGTAGCGATTTTGTTTGGGAAAGCATATTGCTCCGCTTCCTTTTTCCTTTCCGCAGGAGAATCTCCGGTTTTGCGTCCTGCCGGGGAGGCATGGCGGGCGGTAATGTCTTTCTACGGGAGGCGAAGTGTGTGCGCGCCTCTGCCGGGGGAATGGAGCGGCAGGGGTTTCCGGAAAAAGCGGCAGGGCTTTTTCCGGAAAGTGCTGCGTCTTTCGGGAAAAAGCCCTGCATCTTCAGGTGAAAAGCGTTATTCCGTCTTGATGCGGACGGTGCCTTTTTTCAGGCTCCGGGCCTTGGCGGTCAGGGTGAGGAGGCCGGCTTCCTTGCCGCTGCGCACGACGGCCATGGCGCGGCCCTTCCAGGCTTTCCGCCGGGGCAGGGTGTAGGCCGTCGTGTCCGTCAGGTCGGCGCTGCACGTGGCCAGCAGCGTGCCGCCGCCTTCGAGGCTGAAGTCGAGCAGCGGGTCGGCAACGGGCACGACGCGGCCCTTGCTGTCCACCACTTCGGCGGTGACGAAGACCAGCGAACTGCCGTCGGCGGCCATCGTGTCGCGGTCGGCCGTCAGGCGGATGCGGGCGGGCCGTCCGGCGGTTTCGAGTGTCTGCGGGTCGATTTCCCTGCCGTCCACGAGTCCTACGACACGCAACGTCCCTGCCTCGTAGGCCACGGGGATGACGGCCTTATACTCCTCGCGGCGCGTCGTGGGCCGCTCGGCCACCAGTTTGCCGTTGAGGTAGAGGCGGACGGCGGGGTAGCGCGAATAGATTTCCACATCGATCTGCTTCCCCTCGTGTCCCGGCCAGTTCCAGCTTTCCCACGTGGGCCAGACGGACCACTGCGTCTCCCGCACCTCGCCGTAGTAGCCCGACGGTTCCTTGACGGAGAGGTAGAGCTTCCGCCCGTCGGGATTGTAGAGCATGTCGCGGTAGTAGGAGATGGGTTTGCGCAGGCCCGTCAGGTCGATGTCGCCGCAGTAGGCGCCGTGCCAGGGGTATTGGTTGCGGTGGTAGTGCTCGCCTTCGGTCTGCCCCTTGTAGAAGAAACGGCCGATGCCGGACTCGCCCAGATAGTCGATGCCGGTCCAGACGAAGTCGCCGATGATGTAGGGATGGTCGGCCACGCGGCTCCAGTTGGCAAACGCCTCGCGCGGGTACGACTCGGTCTGCATCATCACGCGGTCGGGGACGCGCTCGTGGTCGGAGGGGCCTTTGTGCATCATGTAGTTGTAGCCTACGATGTCGTGCGCCGCGGCCAGGGGGTCGTAGATTTCCCAGTCGTTGTCCCACGCCGCCAGGGCGGAGGTGACGGGACGGGTGGGGTCGAAGCGGCGCACATGTCCGGCCAGGGCGTGGGCCGTCAGCACGGCTTCGGGCGTCTTGCGCTCGATGATTTCGTTGCCGATGCTCCAGCAGAAGATGGAGGGATGGTTGCGGTCGCGGCACACCATGGCTTCCACGTCGCGCGTCCACCAGCGGTCGAAGAGGGTGGAGTAGTCATGTGTGTTCTTGGCGCTGCGCCAGCCGTCGAACGACTCGTCGATGACGAGCAGCCCCACCCGGTCGCAGGCGTCGAGGAAAGCCTCGGAGGGAGGATTGTGGGAGGTGCGTGCGGCGTTGAAGCCCGCTTCTTTCAAGAGGCGCGCCTTGCGCCACTCGGCATCGCGGTAGGCGGCTGCGCCGAGGGGGCCGTTGTCGTGGTGGAGGCAGGCTCCGTTCAGCTCGACGGGCTTTCCGTTCAGCCGGAGTCCCCGGCGGGCATCGAATTCCACGGTGCGCACGCCGAACGTTTCCTCTACCGCATCCTCGCCGCCCTGCTCCATGCTGCATATCACTTGGTAGAGATTGGGCTCATCCGTGCTCCAGAGCCGGGCGTTCTCCAGGGGGATCTGCAGGCTGACGGTGCGTGTCTCGCCGGCTTCGAGGGAGACTTTTTTCTGCCGGGCGGCCTGGGGGGTGCCTTGGTAGAGTACTTGTGCGTTGAGCGTGAAGGCGGCATCCTGCTCCTGCTCGTTCACGAGGGTGGCCAGCACGGTGATTTGCGTCTGGTTGCCCTCGGTGGCGGTGCGCACGGCCACGCCCCACGGGGCGAAGTGCAGGCGCGGTGTGCGGATGAGTTTCACGTTGCGGTAGATGCCCGAGCCGGTGTACCAGCGGCAGTTCTTCTGTTGCGAATTGTCCACCCGCACGGCCAATACGTTCTCGCCGGGTTTCAGGTAAGGGGTGAGGTCGTGGAAGAAGGAGGTGTAGCCGTAGGGATAAGTTCCCAGGTCGTGCCCGTTGATGAAGACTTGGGCATTCATGTAGACACCTTCGAAGTAGACGGAAGTCAGCAGGTCGTCGGTTCCGCTGTCCAGGCGGAATGTCTTGCGGTACCAGCCGGTGCCGGCGGGATAGTAGCCGCCGTCGTTCCCGGCGGGAGCCAGGGAGTCGGGTGCCGCCTCGATGCTCCAGTCGTGGGGCAGGTCGAGGGTGCGCCAGGCGCTGTCGTCGAAGTCGGGGCGGGCAGCGTCGGGGATATCGCCCAATTGGAATTTCCACCGTTCGTTGAAGCACTGTTCCCGGCTGTCATTGGCCCGCAGGCCTTGCCCGGTGCAGAAAAGGGCAAGCAGGGCTATGGCCAGCCGGGAGAGGAGGCTTGCCCTGCGGTGTCTTGAGAATGTTTTCATAAGAAAAGAAGAGTGTTAGGTTTCTTGATTCTACCCCTCAAAGATACGAAAATTAGTCGGGGCAGGATGCGGCAAGTGGCGAAAACAGTCATCCCTGCCGTAATAATTGACAAATTACGGCGGGGATGACTGTTTTGCGAGGCGCTGTGCGCAGGTTATTCTACGGTGACGGACTTGGCCAGATTGCGCGGCTGGTCGACATTGAGGCCACGGCAGACGGCAATGTGGTAGGCCAGGAGTTGCAGGGGGAGCGTGGTGAGCAGCGGTTCGAGGCACTCGTGGATGCAGGGTACGGGGATGCAGATGTCGGCTATCTGCGCCACGGCATCGGCCTCGCCTTCGCTGACGATGGCGATGATGCGCCCCTTGCGGGCTTTCACTTCGGCCATGTTGCTGACGACTTTCTCGTACATGAAGTTGCGCGTGGCAATGAAGACAACGGGCATCTCCTCGTCGATGAGGGCGATGGGGCCGTGTTTCATCTCCGCTGCCGGGTAGCCCTCGGCGTGGATGTAGCTGATTTCTTTGAGCTTCAAGGCTCCTTCGAGGGCTACGGGGTAGTTGTAGCCGCGGCCGAGGTAGATGAAATTGCGCGCATAGGTGAATATGGACGCCACGGGGGCCAGGTCGGGCCCTTCCGTAAGCACGCGTTCCATCAGGTCGGGGACACGCTGGAGGTCGGCGAGGATCTCACTGTATTCTTGTGGGTCGCAAGTGCCGTATTCCCGTGCCAGGCACAGGGCGAGCATGGCCAGTGTGGTGACTTGTCCGGTGAAGGCTTTCGTGCTGGCCACGCCGATTTCCGGGCCGACATGGATGTAGCAGCCGGTGTCGGTGGCGCGGGGAATGGAAGAACCCACCACGTTGCAGATGCCGAAGATGAAGGCGCCCTGGCGTTTGGCCAGGTCGATGGCGGCCAGCGTATCGGCCGTCTCGCCGCTCTGCGAGATGGCTATCAGCACTTCGTCCCCGGTCAGGACGGGGTCGGCATAGCGGAATTCGGATGCGTATTCCACGGTGACGGGTATGCGGCAGAGGTGTTCGATCAGGTGCTTGCCGATGAGGGCGGCGTGCCACGATGTGCCGCAGGCTACGATGATGTAGCGGTTGGCACGGAGCAGGCGCTCTTTGTTGTCCCGCACGGCGCTCAGGACCACTCCTTCCGGGCTTACCCGGCCGCTCATGCAGTTGCGTATGCTGCGGGGCTGCTCGTAGATTTCCTTGAGCATGAAGTGTTCGTAGCCGCCTTTCTCCAGTTGGTCGATGTCCATGTCGATAGTCTGTATCTCTGCGGGGACCTTGAGGTTTTCGAGGTTGATGATTTTGATGTCCTTCCCGCGGCGCAGGAGGGCAATCTCGCCGTCGTTGAGGTAAATGACCTGGTCGGTGTATTCTACGATGGGGGTGGCGTCGGAAGCCACGAAGTATTCTCCTTCGCCCAGTCCTACGACCAGGGGGCTGGCCTTGCGGGCGCAGAACATGGCATCGGGGTCGTTGCGGTCGATGAGTACCAGGGCGTACGCGCCCACTACCTTGCGGAGCGTCAGGCGGATGGCCGAGAGGATATCGCGGTGGAGGCTCTCGCCGCTGTGTTGCCCGCCGCGCCGGGCTATTGCGTTGTAGGTATATTCGATGAGTTGTACGAGGACTTCCGTGTCGGTCTCGCTTTTAAAGGTAAAGCCCTTTTCCTCCAGTTGCTTGCGCAGGTCGGCATAGTTCTCGATGATGCCGTTGTGGACCAAGGCGAAGCGCCCGGACTGGGAAACATGGGGATGGGCATTGATTTGGCTGGGGACTCCGTGGGTGGCCCAGCGCGTGTGGGCCATTCCGATCTGCCCGGAGCAGTCCTTGTCGGCTGTGTATTGTTCCAAATCGGCTACCTTGCCTTTCTGTTTGTAGACATTCAATTCGCCCGAGTCGGAGATCAGAGCCACTCCGGCACTGTCGTATCCGCGATATTCGAGGCGCTTCAAACCCTTGATCAGGATGGGGTATGCTTCGCGTTTGCCTACATATCCTACTATTCCGCACATATTTTTTCTCTCTTTGGGTTACTTGTTAGGTCTGTTTCTTATCTGTTTTCTCGTTTGCTGTTGTAGCCGATGCAGGAATATTCGAAGCCGGCTTCCTCCAGTTCTTCCCGCAGGTAGATGTTGCGGCCGTCCACGACGAACGGGCGGCGCATGATTTTTTTCAGCACGCTCCAGGCGGGCAGGCGGAATTGTTTCCATTCCGTGACCAATACCAAGGCATCGGCATCGACGGCTGCTTCATACATGTCCTTGGCATAGTGTACCGCATCGCCCATCCGGCGGCGGCATTCGTCCATGGCCACGGGGTCGTACACGACCACTTCGGCCCCGGCCTCGCGCAGGCACTTGATGAGCACCAGCGAAGGGGCTTCGCGCATGTCGTCGGTCTCCGGCTTGAAGGCAAGCCCCCAAAGGGCCACCCGCCGCCCGGGCAGGTCGCCCAGTCTTTCTTTGAGCTTCAGGAAAAGTACCGTCTTCTGGTATTCGTTCACTTCCTCCACGGCTTTCAGCACCCGCATGGAGTAGCCTTGTTTGTCGGCCGTATGGATTAGCGCTTTTACGTCTTTCGGGAAGCAGGAACCGCCGTATCCGCAGCCGGGATAGAGAAACTTGTTGCCGATTCGGGCATCGCTTCCCAGCCCTTTTCTTACCATATTGACGTCAGCCCCCACCAGTTCGCACAGATTGGCTATGTCGTTCATGAAACTGATGCGGGTGGCCAGCATGGAGTTGGCCGCATATTTGATCATTTCGGCGCTGGGCACGTCGGTAAACAGTACCCGGAAATTATTCAGCAGGAAGGGGCGGTACAGTTTGGCCATCATTTTCTGCGCCCGCTCCGAGCTGACACCGACAACCACTCGGTCGGGACTCATAAAGTCCTTGATGGCCGAGCCTTCCTTGAGGAACTCCGGATTGCTTACGACATCGAATTCGACCGATATGCCGCGCTTTTTCTGCTCGGCGCGAATGGTTTCTTCCACCTTGCGGGCAGTTCCGACCGGAACGGTGCTCTTTGTGACGACAACCACGTAGCGCTCCATGTATTGTCCTATGGTACGGGCCACGTCCAGCACATAGCGTAAGTCCGCACTCCCGTCCTCATCGGGCGGAGTGCCTACGGCGCTGAAGACTATCTCTACCTGCGGGAGCACTTCGGCCAGTGATGTGGAGAACTTCAGTCGCCCGGCTTTTACGTTCCGTGCGACCATTTCTTCCAGTCCCGGCTCATATATTGGAATTTCGCCTTGCTCCAAGCGGTCAATCTTGTCCTTGTCAATGTCTACACAGGTAACATTTACGCCCATTTCGGCAAAACAAGTGCCCGAAACAAGACCGACATATCCGGTTCCTACTATTGCTATATTCATATAAGTCAATACTTAAAGGAGCTTTCTCCCGGTGCCGGTGTCAGCATCCTCTGCTCCTCATGCTGTTTTCCCCTTCTTCCGTACTGTATATACGGCCAGCCATTTATTGAATAATATGCCGAACAGGAAATCCAGCACGATAATCAGGTTGATATTCACGGCCAGGCTGAGGAGCATATTGAGCAACAAAATGAAAAGCGAGAGGAGAACGATGAAAATCATCGTGGCATGATGGCTGAAACCGGCATCGATCAAGCGGTGGTGTATATGGTTGCGGTCAGGCATGAAGAGGGGTTTTCCCTTCATCTTGCGGGCATACATGACGCGGGCCACATCGAAAGCCGGCAGGAAGAGCACGCTGAAAGGAAGCAAGATGGGCATCACATCGTAGGCTTCCCCGGGACTCATCTGCGAGTGCTTGATGGCCAGATAGCCCAGCAGGAAGCCTATGGCCAAGGAGCCGGTGTCGCCCATAAACAACTTGCGCACCTGCCGCATGAACACATTATAATAAAAGAACGGAATCAGCAGCCCCACACAAGCAAAGCTGAGCATGCTGTAGAGAATCATGTCGCGGAAGAAGAAAGAGATGCCCATTGTTACGGTAGCCACGATGGTCAGTCCGGAGGCAAGCCCGTCGATTCCGTCAATAAGGTTAATGGAGTTCGTAACCAATACTATGACAAATATCGAAAACGGAATGGAAACGTAAACGGGGAGTTGATGTACGCCGAAAATTCCATATACATTCTCAAAAAACACGCCGCCGCAGCAGAAAAGTATTGCGGCCAAAATCTGTACGCGGAACTTGCCCATGAACGTGACTCCTACCAAATCGTCCTTTACGCCTATCAGCAGCAGCAGAATCATGCCGCAAATCAGCATGTAGAGCTCGCGCTGAAAGTGGAATATCTCGTTTTTCATCAGCAGTAGCCCCTCCGCATTGCCCAAGCTTGGGAAAAGATTTTGCAGATTGCCTGAGTCGATGAGCCACATGCGCAGTGTGAATACGATGAGAAAAGAGAACAATAAGACAGGGATAAAGGACACTCCGGCCAAACGCGGAGTGGCTATCTTGTGTTCCTTTCGGGCATCGGGAATGTCGTAGAGATGCTTTTTACGCGAGATGAGCAGGATTTTGGGCAACAAGATGTATTCCGTAGCGAAAGCTACGAGAAAAACGAGTAACACCGAGAGTGCGTTGAAGACATATAGCTGTTCCATTTACATTTTCCTCTATTTTGACGGCAAAGATAGCGGCTTATATTTGAAACTGCAAAATAAACTCTGATATTTTGTCACGTTTTTTTTCTTGCCGGTGGTAATTCTTCCCTTTATTGCAGCCTGAATACTTCAGGTTCGGGAGCAGGGGGAGTATTTTCCCGGAGCGGGCCGACTGCTGTCAATCCAGGGTGAAAGTTTTCGTCCCGATGAGGAGCCCGTCGGAGAATATCTCTACCCGATAGGAACCCTCGTAGAGAAATTCGTCGACATCCCAATAGACGGTCAGCGGAGTCTCTTCTCCCGTATATTCGATCATCTTCTTAATGGAATAAGGGAGTGCCCGGTTTTCGTAGCGGAACGTGTCGCCCCGGCCCAATACCGTATTGTTCGGCTTCACGATGCGTATGTAGACAGCTCTCATGCCGGTGTCGGCCGTCGGGTTGCGGGCTATGGTGAAGTCCACTTGCAGTTGCTTCACGTCTTTCATCTTGCGGGCTTTCTTGCCTTTTTTATTCTTGGCCAGGAGCGAAATGCCTGTGGCATCCAGCTGGGCAGCCCGCGAAACCCGCTCGGAGAGGTCTTCTTTTTCCTGTGCCAGATTGGTGGCGCGTGCGGCGGCAGCTTCGTATTTCTGGGTCATTTCCTGGGTTTGCGCCCGCAGGCCCTGGTTTTCCCTGTTGAGGCTGTCTATCTGTTGTACATAGCTGAAGAGCACTTTGCGCAGGGTGGCCAGTTCTTTTTTCAGGCGGCGTATTTCCGAAGCGTTGGACGCCTTGACCGACTTGAGTTCCTCCAGCAGGTGTTGTACTTTGGCCTTTTCGGCCGTCAGCTTGTGGGCGAGGGAATCGTTTTGTATCGTAAATTGCAGTTCGTCATACTTCTTGGCGAAACTGGTGTATTCGTCTTCCAATTCCTGACGGTCGAGTTCGAAGTTTTTCGTCAGCTCTACGTTTTCCTGTTTCGAGCGGCTCAGTTCGATAGAAACAAATACGACTGCCGCCACAAGCAACAGGAGAAGCAGGGCCAGAGGAATCCAAATCCGTTTATTCATAGTGTGTGCGAAAAGTCTTAAACTGCGTGATGGGGATAAAATTCACGGCAAAAATACGGAATTTAGGCACACCACGGGAGGCTTTCCTTGCAATTAACGAAAATTATTTGCAGATTTCTTCCCTCTCCGTCTCGTCCTCCGGTTTTATTCTTTGACCAGCCGGTCTGTTTCCCGCAGTTCCTCGTCGGTAAACGCGGGGGCGGAAAGCGCTTGCAGGTTGTCGGCCAGCTGTTTTACGGAGCTGGCTCCGACCAGTACGGACGTCACTTCCGGGAAGTGGAGCAGCCAGGAGAGGGCGAATTGGGCCAGCGTCTGCCCCCGCCTGTGGGCCATACGGTCGAGGGCGTGCAGCCGGTCGAGGAGTTGTGGCGTAAGTACCGATTTTTTCAGGAAGCCGTCGCGCGACATGCGTGAGCCGGGTTCGATTTTCCCATCCAGGTATTTTCCGGTCAGCAGGCCCTGGGCCAGCGGGGAGAAGGCCATGAAGCCCACACCCGCGTCGGCAGCCTGCTCGATTATGCCTTCTTCCCGCGGGACTTGGGAAAGGAGTGAGAAGCGGCCTTGATAGAGCAGGCAGGGGGTGTGGCTCTCGCGCAGGTAGGCATAGGCCTTTCCGGCGATTTCGCGGGGGTATTTCGAGATGCCCACGTAGAGGGCTTTCCCCTGGCGTACCATGTCTGCCAGTGCCTGCATGGTTTCTTCCAGCGGGGTCTGCGGGTCGTAGCGGTGTGAGTAGAACACGTCTACGTAGTCCAGCTTCATCCGCCGCAGGCTGGCATGGAGGGAGGCAAAGAGGTGTTTGCGGCTTCCCCAGGTCCCGTAGGGGCCGGGCCACATGTCATGCCCGGCTTTCGTGCTGACGAAGAGTTCGTCGCGGTAGGGGGCCAGGTCTTCTGCCATGAGCCGTCCGAAGGTTTCTTCGGCCGACCCGGCGGGCGGGCCGTAGTTGTTGGCCAGGTCGAACGAGGTGATGCCGTGGTCGAACGCATAATGCACCATCTGCCGGGCGTTTTCGAACGAATCTTCTGCCCCGAAGTTGTGCCACAGTCCCAGCGAGATAGCCGGCAACTCGATTCCGCTCCGCCCGCATCGGCGGTATTGCATGCTGCTGTCGTAGCGCGAAGCGGCAGCCTTGTATTTGTTTTCTTCCATAATTTAAGCAAAGGTTTGTCGGGGTCAATCACGGTTTTCCCTTGCGCGCAGTTCCCAGAAGGCCACGGCGGAGGCGGCAGCCACGTTGAGGGAGTCTACGCCGTGGGCCATGGGGATGCGCACCACGTAGTCGGCCCGGGCTATGGTCTCGCGGGGCAGGCCGTCGCCTTCGGTGCCGAGGATGAGGGCGAGGCGGGGTTCTTGTTTGAGGATAGGGGCGTCGAGCGGCAGGGAACGGTCGGTCAGGGCCAATGCTGCGGTGCGGAAGCCGAGGCGGGGAAGGTCATCGAGCGAGGGATCGGTCCATGCCCAGGGCACAAGGAATACGGACCCCATCGACACGCGCACGGCGCGGCGGTTCAGGGGGTCGCAGGAATTGCGGGTGAGCAGCACGGCGTCGATGCCCAGCGCGGCGGCGGAGCGGAAGATGGCGCCTGTGTTGGTGGTGTCGACCACTCCGTCGATGACGGCTACGCGGCGGGCCGTGCGGCAGACTTCGTCGGCACTCCGCTCGCGGGGGCGGCGCATGGCGCAGAGCACGCCGCGGGTCAGGACATACCCCGTCAGGCGGCTCAGCAAGGCGCGCTCCCCGGTGTAGACCGCCAGCCCGGGGCACCGGGCAAGGATGGCTGCGGCATCGCCCTCCAGATGTTTCCGTTCGCACAGGAGGGAGAGCGGTTCGCAGCCTGCCCCAAGGGCGGTAAGGATGACCTTGGGGCTCTCGGCTATGAATATCCCCTTGTCCGGATCCAGGCGGTTGCGCAACTGGGCATCGGTCAGTGTGCTGAAAACTTCGGCTCCCGGATGGGAGAGGGACGTGATCTCGACTATGGGCATGGGAACGGGGCTGCAGGGAAAAAGTGCGGTTATTTCTTGTCGTTCGTATTTGTCAGCGTCTTTCCCTGGAATTGCCCGGTCTGGGCTTCCAGGAACGCCTCCACCTTCTTGCGCTCCTCGGGCGGCATCGTACGGCCCACCTGGTACCGCGCCATCATGTCGATGGCCTGGTCGAGCGTGGGCACGCTGCCGTCGTGGTAGTAGGGATAGGTGAGGGCCACGTTGCGCAGCGTCGGGGTCTTGAATCGGTATCGGTCGCGCTCCACATGGGTTTGTGCCCATCGCCCGTTGTCGCCGTCAGTCAGGCCGGACTTCTGCGTCAGTTCGCGGTCGGCGAAGTAGTCGGCGCGTTGGCCCATCAGTTCGTAGGAAAGTCCGCCCATGGCTGTCCCGGCGTGGCAGGTGGCGCAGTTGTACTTCTTGAAGAGGGCGTAGCCTTCGGCCTGCTCGGCGGTCAGGGCGTCTTTCTCGCCTTTCAGGTAGCGGTCGAAGGGGCAATCGGGCGTGATGAGTGTCTTCTCGAACTCGGCTATGGCGTCGGTGATGGTCTGCTGGTTCAGTCCTTCGGGGTAGGCCACGCGGAAACTGTCGACAAAAGCCTTGTCCTCCGAAAGCCGGGCCACAATTTCGTCGAACGACTTGCAGCCCATCTCCACCGGGTTGAGGGGAGGTCCTGCGGCTTGCTCGGCCAGGGTGGCGGCCCGGCCGTCCCAGAATTGCACGAAGTTGAAGCAGGCGTTGTAGACTGTCGGGGCATTCACGCCGCCCAGCTGTCCGCCGATGCCTTCGGAGT
Source organism: uncultured Bacteroidaceae bacterium (assembly GCA_944320955.1). Lineage (GTDB taxonomy): Bacteria > Bacteroidota > Bacteroidia > Bacteroidales > Bacteroidaceae > UBA1794. Next base: position 29,435 of record CALUJL010000011.1, on the reverse strand, counting down.
AGCGCAGGTTGTCGACCCCGGCAGTGCCGAGCCCGTGGCAGGTGGCGCAGGAGATGGTGCCGTCGGCCGAGAGGCGCGTGTCGTGGTAGAGCACATTGCCCAGTGCGGCCTTGCGGGCATCGTGGTCCACGCGGTCGGGAACCGGGCGTATCGGCTCGTTGGCAAACTCGGGTGCTGCCAGCGGGTTAGGGAAGAAGCGGGCGCGGAGGGAGGCGATGGCTGCGAGGGCCATGTCTTCCTTGGCCTTCGTGACGGACGAGCCCCAATGGATGAGGTAATATTGTGCCAGGGGCATGGATCCGTCGGAGAGGCTGCGTTCCACCTTGGCCAGGTCTACCTCGCCGGGGGCGCTCTTCTCTTCCAGCGACTGGAGGAAGGGCATGACGTCGAACACGGCATATCCCTCCTCTACGTGCTTCCCGATCAAGGCCTTTGCGCCGGGCAGGTCGGCATAGAAGGGCAACTTCGGGTCGGCAGAGTGGCACTCGGCGCAACCGCCGTCGGCCAATATTTTCAGCAACTGCTCCTCCGCCGGCAGGTCGGCCGAAGGAGCCCGGTTTACAGCACGGTAAACAACTGCCAGCACCGCTACGACGGTAACCAGGCTGAGCACGAGTTTGTAACGCTTCTTCATAGGGCTTGCTTTTTCATATTGAAACATGGGCAAAAATACAAAACTTTTGCGTAAGGCTGCGATTCTTACGCAAAAATCTATTTCCGCCGTAAAAAAGTTGTGAGGCCGGGTGCGGGATAAGTGCCTGCACTTTTTGCAAACCGCGGCAGCACTTTTCGGGAAAAGCGCAGGCACTTCTTTCCAGTCGCCCCAGCCACGCTTTTTTCCGGGGGCTTGGCCGTGTGGGGAAAATGTACTAATTTTGTCCGGGATATGGAGGACTTCTGCCATGCAGCTTACCTATATTTTCCATAGCGGCTTTGCGCTCGAAGCGGAGCAGTGCATATTGATTTTCGACTTCTGGATGGACCCGGCTGGCGTCGTGCCCCGCTTGTTGGACACGGGCAAGCCGCTGTACGTGTTTTCTAGCCATTTCCACGAAGACCACTTCAACCGCCGGATTTTCTCCTGGCGCGGGGAGGGACGGAGCGTTACCTACATACTCTCGAAAGACATACTCCGCCACCGCCGCGCGCAGGCCGCGGAGGCCGACGTGTGGCTGGCGAAGGGGGGACGGTGGCAAGACAGCCTGCTGCAAGTCTGCGCCACGGGCAGCACGGACAGCGGCGTCTCGTGGATCGTGGAGGTTGCGGGAAAGCGACTTTTCCACGCCGGCGACCTGAACAACTGGTACGCCCGCTTCCTGACCCCGGACTACCGGGGCGGCACGGTGCGCAGCCCGGAGTTCGGCATCGATGTGGATCCGGGCAAGGAGGAGAAGCGCTATCTGGGCGAGCTTAAGGACATAAGGAAAGTGGCCGGCCGCTTCGACCTCGCGATGTTCCCGGTAGACGGGCGTATCGGCAACGGATATACCCGTGGTGCGCGCCAGTTTATCGAGCGCTTCGGGGTGGGGCTGTTCGTGCCCATGCACTTCGTGGCGAGCGGCTTCGAGTCGGCATGGCGGATGCAGGAGTTTACCGCCCCGGCGGGCATCCGCTTCTGGCCTATTGCCCGCGAGGGGGAGTCGGTCTGTTTTTGAGGGCGGGGCGGCCGGCGCTTGCGGCCGGACGGAAGTGCACCGCGGAAAGGGAGGGGGCGGCAGCCCCCGGAGGTTGAAGGATATAAGAAGGTATTATGAGATTCAGGAACGACTTGAAGGACTTCCCGGAAGGGGAGAAAGCGGAAAAGGGAGCGGCGGGTAAGAACCCGGCTCTTGCCCCGGAGACGGGCGGGGGGCAGGTGGTGGGCGATACCCACTGGGACGGGCTCCATCGCCCGCGTATCTATTATGCCATGTTTGCCACGTTTTGCGGCCTTTTTCTCTCGGTGATCGACGGGACGATTTGCAACGTGGCCCTTCCCCACATAGCGGGGGAGCTGCAGGTGGCTTCGTCCGACTCCATCTGGATAGTCAACGCTTTCCAGCTGGTCGTCATGATGGCGTTGCTCCCCTTTGCCTCCCTGGGCGAACTGATGGGCTACAAGCAGGTCTATTTGCGGGGTATCTTGGTCTTTACCCTCGGGTCGCTGTTTTGCGCCCTGTCGGGAAATTTGCCCCTGCTGGTGCTCTCGCGGGTGTTCCAGGGGGTGGGCGCGGCCATGATCATGAGCGTGAACACCTCGGTGGTCAAGCTGATTTATCCGCGGCGCCACCTCGGGCGGGGCCTGGGGCTGAATGCCACGGTGGTGGCCCTTGCCTCGGTGACGGGCCCCTCGCTGGCCGCGGCCATCCTGTCCGTAGCCCCCTGGCCGTGGCTCTTTGCGGTAAACGTGCCGGTGGGCATCGTCACTTTCTTCATGGCGCGCAAGTATCTGCCCGATAATCCCGTGAAAGTGGCCGGACGCCGCTTCGACCTTCGGGAAGCGCTGCTCAATGCCGCGACTTTCGGCCTGTTTATCGGCTGTGTGGAGGCCTATTCCCACGATGTCCCGGGCGTGTTCGTGCTGTTGGGGCTGGCGGCCCTGGCGGCGACGGCTTATTTCTATGTACGCATGCAGCTGGGAAAGCCCTATCCGATGCTTCCGTTCGACTTGTTGCGGATACCTATTTTTACTACCTCTGTGGCTACGAGCATTCTCTCCTTCACGGCCCAGATGTTGGGCATGGTGGCCGTGCCGTTCATGCTGGCCACGACGTTCGGCTACGATGCCGTGGCCACGGGTTTGCTCATGACCTCCTGGCCGCTCGTGATAGTCTTCGTGGCCCCGGCGGCAGGGAGCCTGATCGGGCGGGTGCATCCCGGTATTCTGGGCGGCGCGGGCCTGCTGCTGATGGGGGCGGGGTGCCTGAGCCTGGCGTTCGTGCCGCGCGATGCGGGCCACTTGGGGATTGTCCTGCGCCTGATGATGTGTGGCGCGGGCTTCGGCATGTTTCAGTCGCCCAACAACCATCTGCTCCTCAGTTCCGCCTCTCCGCAGCGGGCGGGCAGCGCCGGGGGCATGCTGGCCACGGCCCGCCTGACGGGGCAGACCATGGGGGCGGCGCTCGTGGCCCTGATGTTCCATCTGTTTGGCGATTCGGCTCCGCACGACGCCATGCTCCTCGCGGGCGTGCTTGCCTTTTGCGGGGCGGTCTGCTCGTGCTGCCGCCTGAAGGAACACATGCCCTCCGCCTGCTGAAGTCCGCTGTGCGCAGGAGGAGCTGCCGGCGGGTTTATTCTGCCGGGGCACGGGATTTTTAATGTATAAGCGTGGCGGGGTTGAAAAAAATATAGTACTTTGTATTGCAAAGTACTATAAGTTCCGTATCTTTGCCCCGCAGTCCGGAAGGAAATGATGCCGGGCTGTCCCGCGATGGAGCCGTAGGGAAGGCCGCAATCCCGGGAGAGAAGCTGACGAAACCGGAAAGTAAACCGATGAATGCCGACAATATAAAATCGCAGATGCGCAAGGGGATGCTGGAGTTTTGCGTCCTGCTGTTGCTGCGCCGGGGGGCGGCCTATGCGTCCGACATCATAGGCCGCCTGCGCGAGGCGGAGCTCATCGTGGTGGAAGGCACGCTCTATCCGCTCCTGACGCGGCTGAAGAACGACGGCCTCCTGGCCTACGAATGGCGCGAGTCCACGCAGGGGCCGCCGCGCAAGTACTACAGCTTGACGCAGGCGGGTGAGGAGTTTCTGGCTTCGCTCGACGCGTCGTGGACGGAGCTGGCCCGCACGGTGGCCCATCTCAAGCGCGAGTCGCCCGGGCGTCTGCCGCTGCAACGGGAAGAATCGGGACGTTGAACTGGAATAAACCGAAAACGATATGAAGAAGAACATTACCGTCAATTTCTTCGGGTCGCTCTATGCCATCGACGAAGACGCATACGAGTTGCTGAAAAGTTATATGGACAGTCTGCGCGACTACTTCGGCCGCCGGGAAGGGGGCGAGGAGATAGTGAACGACCTGGAGGCGCGGATTGCCGAGTTGCTCGAAGAGCTGAAGCGATCCGGCGTGCAGGCCGTAGAGATAAGCCATGTGGAACAGATTATCCGCCGCTTGGGGAATCCGGAGGAAATGGCAGCTGAAGGAGGAGAGGCGGACGGCGGTGGCGAGGAAAAGGCCGAGTCCCCGCGTCCGGAGGGGACGGCGCGGAAGCGGCTTTTCCGCAACCCCGACGACCGTATGCTCGGCGGGGTGCTCTCGGGCGTGGCCTGCTATTTCGGCGGCGACCCGCTCTTGTGGCGGCTGGCCATGGTGGCTTTTTTCCTGCTTTCCGGCGGGACGGCGCTGTTGGTCTACGTCGTGTTGTGGATTGTCGTGCCCTTGGCGCGGACACCGGAGGAACAATTGCTGATGAGGGGCCGCCCGGTGACGGCAGGCAGCCTGGGCGAGGCGGTCACGGCGCAGGCCCGGCGTGCCGGGCAGGGGGGCACCCGGACGGAACCGGCAGCCCCGCAAGGCGGGACGTACGGCTTCTTCAACGGGTTGCTGCGAGTGTTGACTTTCGTGCTGAAGGCCTTTCTCTATGCCTGTGCGGTGTGCCTGCTGCTGGGGATGTTGCTGTTGCTCTGCGCCACCGTGCTCCCGCTCTTTTTCGGGCTGGTGTTCTCGCCGCTTCACTGGGTGGAGCATTGGGGCGACGGGGAGTGGCTTTACACAGTCTCCCTCTCCCCGGCGGTGGGGTGGACGTTCGTCGGGGCGCTCCTGGTGGTGCTTTTCGTCCCGGCCTACTGCCTGCTCCACAAAGCCCGCCGCCTCGGCGGCCGAGCGCCGGGCATGGGCTACGCCCAGCGCGTCGTGTGGGTCGTCCTCTGGCTGCTGGCCCTCGTCGTCCTCTGCTACCTCACCGTAGGGTGGGTGCTGCCGTATTTCTGGTAAACTGGGGGTTTGAATACATGGTTCCGGCCTGTTCCTTTGAAAGGAAGCCCGCCATTGACTTTTGTTCGGTCAAAGACGGGCAACTTACTATGTTTTGATTTATATCGAACTCACGGTAAGTATTTTGCTTATTTGGGAAGGTCTATTGTTACGAAAGTGCTGGTAAAAGTACGGACAGTTTCAAGGTTCATGTGGTTATTCTCTACATCCCAACTTTGCTCCTTGTAGACATAAGTCATACGTTTCATGTATGCCCAGTCTGGATCTGTTTCGATGTGGACTCGGCCTACGTAACGCGTTGTTCCACCGTAGAGAATTATTATAAGGCTGTCTTTGTTGAGTAGATATTTACTATAGTGGAAATAGGGATCATCAGTGAACTCGTATATCCCGTTATCAGAATCATATTCTGCAAAACGACATGTCCCATTCTCTTGGAACCAGATTTTTACGCCTTTGTAGAAGGCTCCCTTCCAATCTGTAATTGGGTTACCGCCATTATACTCGTAGGGTTCCCCACTCATGCACTCCCATTTTCCAGTAAGATCACGAAGTGAGACTTTATTGGTATTGTCTGAGGAAAAATTCTCGTCTTCGTTACTGCATGCACATACTGAGAGACATATAAAAGCATATAGTGTCAGAAACCGAAATATCGTCTTGCTCTTTTTCTTGTTTTTCATATCGAATTATCTCCTTCTTTGTAATTTAGAAACATAAGGTTTGCTCTCGCTTACAATCTCATTAGGTCCATATATCCAATCCTGGTATGTGTAATTGAAAGTCATGATATCTCCTTCCACGGTGATAGTGCCGGTCCAACGATCCAAATCACATTCTATTATTGTGAACTTGTTTCCGTCAAGGTAGTAGGTATATCCATCTGTGTCATTCCATTCTTCTTCTGTTGGATCGGCCGTAGTATGATAATTGCCATCTCCTCCTCTTATGCGGAAGCCCTCTTCGGCCGTCCCAATAAAGCATTTCTGTCCCCAGTTCATACCATCGGCGTAATAATCCTCAGTGTTAAGGAATTTGTAGAGTTTGCCGAGACGAATGCTGCCATAATAAGAATCATCTACAGTTTCAATGCATTCCCAAGTCCCGTAAATATTGTAAGTCGGATTTTCTTCCTCGTTGTTGCACGAAGCGGCTCCGGCGATCAGGAATGTTGTGAAAAGGGTGAGGACGTATAATTTTATTTTCTTCATTTTGTTTGGATTTGTGGTTGACTGTTTATTTGCTAAAAAGAGCCCTAAATCCTGAAATATAGACAATAAAAAAGCGCGGACTCAAACTTCGTCTACGCTTTCAGAGGTATCGCCAAACACCGTTGCCGCATATTCGAGTAAAAGCCCACGCCAATCGGCGTGAGCATCAACTTTTACTCTTGCGGCTTTCTTTTGAATTTTGGCGAATTTTCTGAAAGCAAGATTAAAGCTAATGCTTCTTTATTTTTAGTATGTCTCTTGTCCGGTGGTGTTACATAGGCATTCGTTTTGTGGAAAAGTCGCTCCAAATGTACGAAATGTTTTTATGGCGGCGGAGAAAAATGTGGTGGATTTTTTATGTTTTAGGGCATAGGTGCGAAAAACCGAGGAAGGGCCGGAAGGAGAGGCGTAAGACTTTTCCCGGAAAAGTATGGAGGAATCGGTGGGAGAGTGGAAGGAGAGCCGGGGAGAGGTGCTTGGGGAATCGGCGGGAAGTGCCTGCGGTGTTTGGAAAAAGTGCTTGGGGAATTGGGAAAAAGCGGCGGGGCTTTTTGGGGAAAGCGGCAGGGCAAAAAAATCCCCGCGCCGGGGCGGGGAACGGCGCGGGGCAGGGGGAGGATGGGCGGTGAGGCGGGGTCAGCGTGCTGCGGCCCAGTGGCGGGCGAGGATGGCGCAGGCTTGTTCGAGGTAGTGGCGGTCGGTGTCGTCGAAGGCGGCGGGGCGGTCGCTGTCTATGTCGAGCACGCCGAAGATGTGGCTGCGGTCGGGGGTGTAGAGGGGTACGACGATTTCGGAGCGGGAGCGGCTGCTGCAGGCGATGTGGCCGGGGAATTGTTCGACATCGGGCACGACTTGTGTCTCGCCGGTGGCCCAGGCGGTGCCGCAGACGCCGCGGCCTTTGCGGATGAGCATGCAGGCCACGTCGCCCTGGAAGGGGCCTACGTGGAGGGTTTCGTCGTCGCCGGCGAGGTAGAAGCCTACCCAGAAGAAGCCGAAGGTCTGGCGCAGGGCGGAGGCGGCGTTGGCGAGGATGCTGACGCGGTAGGGGACGCCTTCGACGAGGGCTTCGAGCTCGGGGAGGAGCTGGCGGTAGACGGCGGTTTTGTCGCCTTGGAAGTAGAATTCGGGTTCCATAGGGGGTCAGATTTTGTCTAATACGTTCTGGATGAGTCGGTCGATGGTGTTGCGGTAGTCGGCATCGGCATCGTGGGCGCGGCGGTTGGCGATGACCATGCAGGCGGTGGCGGCGCGGTGGCCCATGAGGGCGGCGAGGCCGGCGAGGGGGGCGCTTTCCATCTCGTAGTTGAGGATGCGCAGTCCGGTGGAGGGGCTGCGGAAGGATTCGATGCGGGCGTTGAGGCCGGGTTCGGCCAGGGGTAGGCGGAGTTCGCGCCCTTGGGGGCCGTAGAATCCGGGGCTGGTGACGGTGATGCCCGCCTGCATGGTGCCGTCGCTGCTGAGGCGGTCTACGAGGATGGGGTCGGCGCAGGCTGCGTAGGGGGCGCAGAAGCGGGGATTCCAGCGGGCGTGGCGGGTGAATTCGGCTTCGAGGGTGGGGTCGCAGACGCGTCTCGCGCCGGCGTAGAAGTTGAGGATGCCGTCGAAACCGAGGGAGCGGGCGGAGCAGACGTAGGTGCCCACGGGGGTGTCGGGCTGCAGCCCGCCGCAGGTGCCGATGCGCACGAGGGTGAGGGTGCGCTGGTCGGCGGGGGGGAGTTCCCGGCGGCTGGTGAGGTCGATGCGGGCCAGGGCGTCGAGTTCGTTGAGGACGATGTCGATGTTGCCGCAGCCGATGCCGGTGGAGAGGGCGGTGACGGCTTTGCCGCGGTAGTGCCCGGTGATGGCGCGGAACTCGCGGTTGCTGACGTCGCAGAGGCGGTCGTCGAAGTGGGCCGCCACGGTGGGGACGCGGCCGGGGTCGCCCACGAGGATGACGCGGTCGGCGAGCTGGGAGGGGAGGAGGTGGAGGTGGAATACGGAGCCGTCGGGGTTGACGATGAGCTCCGAGGGGGGGAAGGTCTTGGGTTGGTCCATGGCGTACGGGGGTGTGGTGTGTGGGGGGTGTTCTTGCGGTTGGCGTCGCGCCCCGCAGCGTCCGTAGGGGGAGCGTTGCGGGGCGCGGGGAGAGTGGGTGAGGGAGCCTGGCGGCGGGGTCAGCCTTGTTTGGGCGTGGTGCCGGGGCGGGCTATGTTTTCGCGCATGGCGGTGTCGGCCTCGATGTTCTTCATGCGGTAGTAGTCCATGATGCCGAGGTTGCCGCTGCGGAAGGCTTCGGCCATGGCCTTGGGCACTTCGGCTTCGGCCTCGATGACCTTGGCGCGGGCTTCCTGGGCCTTGGCTTTCATTTCCTGCTCGCTGGCCACGGCCATGGCGCGGCGCTCTTCGGCCTTGGCCTGGGCTATGTTCTTGTCGGCGTTGGCCTGGTCTATCTGGAGTTCGGCGCCGATGTTCTTGCCGATGTCGATGTCGGCTATGTCGATGGAGAGGATTTCGAAGGCGGTGCCCGAGTCGAGCCCTTTGCGGAGCACCATCTTGGAGATGCTGTCGGGGTTCTCCAGTACGTGGGCGTGGCTCTCTGCGGCGCCGATGGCTGCCACGATGCCTTCGCCCACGCGGGCTATGACGGTCTCTTCGCCGGCGCCGCCGACGAGGCGCTTGATGTTGGCGCGCACGGTGACGCGGGCCTTGGTGATGAGCTGTATGCCGTTTTTGGCCACGGCGTAGACGGCGGGCGTGTCGATGACCTTGGGGTTGACGGACATCTGTACGGCTTCGAAGACGTCGCGCCCGGCCAGGTCGATGGCGGTGGCCATCTGGAAGGTCAGCTCAATGTTGGCCTTCGAGGCGGAGACCAGTGCGTGGACCACTTTTTCCACGTGGCCTCCGGCCAGGTAGTGGGCTTCGAGTTCGTCGCGGGTGATGTTGCTCAGCCCGGCTTTGTGCGCTTCGATCATGGCGGGCACGATGGTGTAGGGCGGGACGTTGCGGATGCGCATCAGGAAGAGCTGGATGAGGGAGATGTGCACGCCGGCCACTTTGGCCGAGAGCCAGAGGAAGAAGGGGACGTAGTGGAAGAAGATTCCCAGGAATACGAGGAATCCCACGATGACGGCGATGAGGAAAATGGGGTTCATAGGGACAAGATGTTTGGGATTAGGGGTGAGTGATTGGTGAATTTACTTGCGTTTGACCAGGATGGTGCCTTCGCTGATGCGGTCTACCACGACGGGGGTCTGCTCGTCGATGAAGCCGTCGATGGATTTCACTTCCACGGTTTTCCCGTCGAAGTCGGCCATCCCGATGAGGGCCAGGCGGGTGGTGGTGACGCCCTGTTGCCCGACGGCGATGCTGCGCTCGTCACGGTTGTCGACCGAGGCGCCGATTTCTTCTTTGAGCGAGAGGCGGTCGAGCGTGCGGCTGCGCATGAACCACACGAAGGCCACGATGCTCAGGACCACGGCGGCCAGCAGGGTGAGCAGCCCGCCGGTGAGGCCGATCTCGCTGAAGGCGTAGTAACTGGCGTAGGCCAGGCTGCCCAGCGCGGCGATGCCTGCCACGCTGATGCCGGGGATGAAGAACAGTTCGACGAGGAACAGGAGGACTCCCAGCAGGAGTAGGCCGGCGATGATGAGTAGGTCCATGGCGGTTGGGGTTTGGTAGGGGGCGAAGGGGGTTATTGCAGGGTTTGTATCTCGATGGTGCGGGTCTCGTTTTCCAGGCGTGCCACGGTGCTTTCGAGCGCGCGCACTTGCTTTTCCTGGTCGAGGATGTTGAGGCTTATCTTCCTTTTCTGGCTCTCGGGGGAGGCTTCGTAGAGGTCTCTCGACTTGCCCAGCGACTGCTTCAGGGCGGCGAGCTTGGCGCAATTTTCCTGCCATTCCTCGGCTTTCTTGGCCGCGGCGTCGGAGTGGAAGTCGAGATAGGAGGTATAAGTCCGCTCGTCATCGATGACCAGCAGGAAGTCGGCCTGCTCCTTGCGGGTTCTTTCCCTGCCTTGCGTCTTGATCCGCTGCAGGGCCGCCAGGGCTTTGTCGCGCTCCTTTTCGTGGCCGGGCCATGTGCTCCTGATGGATGCCAGCCGGGCCAGCGAGCGGAGGGCGGCCTCGTCGGTGGTCTCGATGTCGTAGATTTTCCGGCTTTCGTCGGGCAGGAAGACGTAGACGCATACCTTGCCCTGCGGTTGGTAGCGGTCGGAGGCAAACCAGCCCAGGCCCGAGACTTCGTCGATGGCCATCATGTAGTCGTTGTAGGGCGAGTTGAAAGGCATCCCCACGTTGTCCGGGCGCAGGAAATCGTTGCTCTCGCTGTCGAAGCGCGTGATGAATATGTCGTATCCGCCCAGGGAGTTGTGCCCGGTGGAGGCAAAGTAGAGTGTCTGCCCGTCGGCACAGAGGAAGGGGTAGTTGCTGGTGCTGTCGTTCACTTCGGCCGAGAGTTCCTGTTCCCGGCTCCATTCGCCCAGCCGCGAGGTGCGGGCGTAGATTTTCCCTTCCTTGCCGTAGAGGATGTTTTTGCCCAGCCCGGTGCGGAAGAGGGTCCCCACGTAGGACTCCGCGGCCTGGGCCGGGGAGCCGGATCCCGTGGTGTCGGGGGCCGAGGCCGCGGCGGCGGGGGTGAAAGCCACGGGGCGCACTGCGGGCGTGGCCTCTTGCTGCCGGCCTGCCGTGCCGCCGGTGCCGGATGCCCCCGGCTGCGGGCCGGCTGCCAGGGCGGCAAAGAAGTCGTCCGTGCGGCAGAGCTTCCCGGCGTCGGCGTCCAGGTGGTAGGCTTCGAGGAACGCGCCTTTGTCCACGACCACGGAGTCCACGACCACCACGTCCACCACGCCCATCATCATCTGCCTGCCGGTGCGTGCGGCTTCCTCCTCCCGCTCGCAGGAGGGCTGCTTGGCATATTTCTTATAACTCTCCAAGGCTTCGCGCGCTTCTTCGAAGCGGTATGCCCCGATGTAGTAGCGCGCCAGTTCTTTGTAGCCCTCCGGGTTGCGGCGGGTGGCCTGTTTTTTCAGCCGTTGCTCTTCGGCCGAGGGCTTTTCCTGCGCGCTGCGGGAAGACTGCGCTCCGGTTTCCGGGGCGTGCGCGGGCTCGCCGGCCCCCGCGCGGTGGGGCGGCAGGGCCAGGGCCAGGAGGGCCAGGAGCAGGAGACAGGGGCGTTTCATGGCTTCAGCTGTTTGTCCATGGCTGCAGCGGCGCGCCGGCCGTCGCCCATGGCAAGGATTACGGTCGCTCCCCCGCGCACGATGTCGCCTCCGGCGTAGATGGTGGGGATGGAGGAGCGCATGTTCTCGTCGACGGTTATGGTGCCCTTCCGCCCGAGCTGGAGCCCTTCTACGGATTTCGGCACGATGGGGTTGGGCGAAACGCCTATGCTGACGATGGCCATGTCTATGTCGATCGTCTCCACGGCACCGGGAATGGGCACCGGGCTGCGGCGCCCGCTCTCGTCGGGCTCGCCGAGCTCCATCTTTTGCAGGCGCACTTGTTTCACCTTGCCCTCCTCGTCGGCAATGTACTCGATGGGGTTATGCAGCGTGAGGAACTCCACGCCTTCTTCCTTGGCGTGCTTCACCTCTTCTATGCGGGCCGGCATTTCCTCCTCCGAGCGGCGGTAGACGATCATGGCCCGCTCCGCGCCCAGCCGTTTGGCCGTGCGCACGGAGTCCATGGCCGTGTTGCCGCCGCCGATGACGGCCACGCGCTTGCCGAAGTAGACCGGCGTGTCGCTCTCCTCGCTGGCCGCGTCCATGAGGTTGACGCGCGTCAGGTATTCGTTCGAGGAGAGTATGTTGATGGAGTTCTCCCCGGGGATGTTCATGAAGTTGGGCAGTCCTGCTCCGGAGGCCACGAAGATTCCCTTGTATCCGGCCTCTTCCAGCTGGGCGATGCTCACCGTTTTCCCCACGATGCAGTCCTTTACGAAGCGCACGCCCATGTGGCGCAGGTTGTCCACCTCCGTGTCCACGATGCGGTTGGGCAGGCGGAACTCCGGGATGCCGTACTTGAGCACGCCGCCTATCTCGTGCAGCGCCTCGAAGACCGTCACTTCGTAGCCCATCTTGGCCATGTCGCCGGCAAACGACAGCCCCGCGGGCCCGGAGCCCACGACGGCCACCTTGATGCCGTTGGCCCCGGCCACTTCCGGCACCGATACCTGCCCGCTCTCCCGCTCGTAGTCGGCCGCGAAGCGCTCCAGATAGCCTATGGCGACGGGCTGCTTTCCCGCCTTCACGTGTACGCACTTGGCCTCGCACTGCTTCTCCTGCGGGCAGACCCGCCCGCACACGGCCGGCAGTGCGCTCGTCTGCTTCAACACCCGGGCTGCCTCCAGGAATTCGCCCCGCTCGATGTTTTTGATGAAGTCCGGTATCCTGATTCCCACCGGGCAGCCCTCTGTGCAGCTCGGGTTGGCGCAGTCCAGGCAGCGGCGCGCCTCCAGGACGGCCATCTCCTCCGTCAGTCCCCGGTTGACCTCCTCGCGGCGGCTGTGGGAGCGGTATTCCGCCTCCAGCTCCGGCATCTGCACGCGGGGGATGGCCATGCGCTCCTTCGGCTTCATGGCCCGGCGCAGCTCCTCGCGCCAAGGCGCGGTGCGCGCGTTCCGGTCGGCCGGGGCGGGAGCGGGGGCATCAGTCGGGGCGGGGGCTTCGTGGTGCTCCTCCAACTTGTGCATTTCCTCGCGCTCGATGCTGCGGAAAGCGCCCATGCGTTTGAGCATCTCGTCGAAGTCCACTTGGTGGCCGTCGAACTCCGGGCCGTCCACGCAGACAAACTTCGTCTGTCCGCCCACCGTGATGCGGCAGGCTCCGCACATGCCCGTGCCGTCCACCATGATGGTGTTGAGCGACACCTCCGTCGGCACCCCGTATTTCTTGGTCAGCAGGCAGACGAACTTCATCATGATGGCCGGGCCGATGGCAAAACACTTGTCCACCTTTTCCCGCTGGATCACGCTCTCCACGCCTTCCGTCACCAGCCCTTTGCGGCCGTAGGAGCCGTCGTCGGTCATGACGATCACCTCGTCCGAGGAGGCGCGCACCTCGTCTTCCAGTATGATCAGCTCCTTCGTTCTCCCGGCCAATACGGAGATCACCCGGTTTCCCGCCGCCTTCAGCGCGCGGACTATGGGGAGCATCGGTGCCACGCCCACGCCGCCTCCGGCGCAGACCACCGTGCCGTAGCGCTCGATGCGCGTAGCCTGCCCAAGGGGGCCCACGATGTCCGTTATCTCGTCGCCCTCGTTGAGCTCGCACAGCTTGGTAGACGAGAGGCCCACCTCCTGCACCACGAGCGTAATCGTCCCCCGCGCCTCGTCGGCGTCGGCAATGGTGAGCGGGATGCGCTCCCCCTTTTCGCCCACGCGCACGATGACGAAGTGCCCCGCCCGGCGCGAGCGGGCTATGAGCGGCGCTTCCACTACGAACTTGAAGACCTTTTCGGAAAACTGTTCCTTCTTTATGATTTTGTTCATATTGCCTTTCTGTGAGAATTTATGCTTAGTATGGCGCAAAAATACGTCTTTCCCCGCGAATCCGCAAGCCCGCCGGCCGCCGGCTGGGGGCGAAAAGGGAAAAAAAGGAGTGTTGCGGGGGAAACGTCCGCAGACGTTTCGGCTTTCCACTCGTTTTCGCTCCCATAGGGCAAGGGTAAAAAAGTGGCCCGCCGATAAAGGACGACGGGCCGGAGCCTGAGTGTGTTCACAACGGAATACTCCTTATTGTGATTTGCTTCAAATTTGTACGGCCAAAGATACGAAAAAAATCAATCCGCAATGCCCGCTCAGAAAAAATCGTATCTTTCCGCCCTTGTTTCACCCCTTTTCCCTCATTATTCCTCATGAAAAACATCTTAGGACTCGACTTGGGCACCAACAGCATCGGCTGGGCCGTGGTAAATATTCCCTCCGAGGCGGAAAGTCTGCCCGACCGGCAAGGCCGGATCCGGGGCGACGGTTCCCGCGTAATCCCCATGGACGCCGCCCAACTCGGCGACTTCAGCAAGGGCAACACCGTATCTCAAACCCGCGAACGCACCTTCCGCCGCTCCGCCCGCCGCCTGCAGGAGCGGAGCAAGCTGCGCCGCGAACGCCTCCACCGCATCCTGCGCCTCATGGGCTTTCTGCCCGAACACTACGACCGCGCCCTCGACCGCTACGGCCGTTTCCTCCCCGGCGGCGAGCCCAAACTCCCCTGGGCCACCGACGGACAGGGGCATCCCCGTTTCCTCTTCCAGGCATCTTTCGAAGAGATGCTCGCCGACTTTCGCCTCCACCAGCCCCGGCTTCTTACCGACGGCCGCAAAATACCCTACGACTGGACGCTCTACTATCTGCGCAAGAAAGCCCTGACCCTCCCCGTCACGCCCTGCGAGCTGGCCTGGATACTGCTGAGTTTCAATCAAAAGCGGGGCTACTACCAGCTCCGTGGCGAGGCGGAAGAAGAGAAACCGGCCTCTCGCCGCGAGGAATACCGCGCCCTGCGCGTCCTCTCGGTGGAAGACAGCGGGGAGCGGAAGGGAGCCGCCGTGTGGTACGACGTGCACCTCGAAGGCGGACTCCTCTACCGCCGCGCCAGCACCGTGCCCCTCGACTGGGAAGGAAAAGTAAAGGACTTCATCATCACCACCGAGCTGAATTCCGACGGAACAGAAAAGCGGGACAAAGACGGCCGCGTGAAGCAACCCTCCATCCACGCTCCCAAGGAGGACGACTGGACCCTGCTCAAGCAAAAGACCCAGCACGACATAGACCTCTCCGGCAAGACCGTAGGCAGCTACATCTACGACGCCCTGCTCCGCGACCACGCGCAGAAGATACGCGGCAGGCTGGTCCACACCATCGACCGCAAGTATTACCGAAAAGAGCTGCAGGAAATCCTGAAAACCCAAAGCGCTTTTCACCAAAAGTTGCAGGACAAATCGCTCCTTGCCGCCTGCGCCGAAGAACTCTATCCCCACAACGCCGCCCACCGGGCTGCCCTCACCGGGCCAAACCGCAGCTTGGCCGACTTCCTTGCCGACGACATACTCTTCTACCAGCGCCCCCTGCGCAGCAAGAAGGGGCTCGTCGGCGAATGCCCCTACGAGGCACACACGGCCGTCGACCGCGCCACAGGCGAGATCCGCACCTATCCCCTCAAGTGCATCGCCCGCTCCCATCCCCTCTTCCAGGAGTTCCGCCTCTGGCAGTTCGTCGGCAACCTGCGCATCTACCAGCGCCTGCGCCGCGGCGCGGACGGCCGCATGGAGACGGACGCCGACGTGACCGCCCGCTTCCTCCCGACCGGAGACGAGCGCGCCGCACTCTTCGACTGGCTGAGCGAGCAGAAAGAAATCGACCAGAAAGCCTTTCTCGGCTACCCGCCCTTCGGGCTGAAGAAAGCAGGCAAGGACGAATACCGATGGAACTACGTGGAAGACAAGAAATACCCTTGCGGCGAAACCCGCGCCCTGCTGCTTGCCCGCCTGAAGAAGGCCGGCATAGACAGGCAGTTTCTCACCCCCGGACGCGAAGAAAGCCTGTGGCACATACTCTACTCCGTGGCCGACCCTGCGGAACTCCATAAGGCTCTCGCCACCTTTGCCCGCAAGCAGGGAGTGGACGAAGCGGCTTTTGCAGAGGCCTTCTGCAAGACTCCGCCTTTCGACTCCTCCTATGGAGCCTATTCGGCCAAAGCCCTCCGGCGGCTGCTCCCCCTGATGCGGACGGGCCGCCACTGGTCGGCCGAAGCCATCGACCCCTCCACGCGCGGGCATATCAATAAGATGTTGGCCGGCGAGTGCAGCGAAGAGATATGCCGCCGCATGGAGAAAAACGGTATTTCCCTCCACGACATCGCCTCTTTCCGCGGCTTGCCCACCTGGCTGGCCTGCTACGCTGCCTACGGCCGCCACTCCGAAGCGCGCGAAACCGACCACTGGCAGAGCCCCGCCGACATCGACGCCTATCTCCGGACCTTCCGGCAGCACTCCCTGCGCAACCCCATAGTCGAGCAAGTCGCGATGGAGACCCTGCGCACCGTGCGCGACATCTGGCGCCAGGTGGGGCACATCGACGAAATCCACGTCGAACTCGGCCGGGAGATGAAGAACCCCAAGGACAAGCGGGCCGCAATGACGCGGCAAATCCGGGAAAACGAAAACGCCAATCTGCGCATCAAGGCCCTGCTCACCGAATTCATGAATCCCGAATTCGAGATAGAAAACGTGCGTCCCTATTCCCCCTCGCAGCAAGAACTTCTGCGTATCTACGAAGAAGGAGCCCTTGGCGGTCCCGATGGATGCCCCGACGACATAGCCGAAATCCTGAAGAAATTCAGCGAGGTCGACGTCAAGAAGCGCCCCACCCATGGCGAAATCCTGCGTTACAGGCTCTGGCTCGAACAACGCTACCGCTCGCCCTATACCGGCGCCGTCATCCCGCTGGGCAAACTCTTTACGCGGGACTACGAGATAGAGCACATCATTCCCCGCTCGCGCTACTTCGACGACTCCTTCAGCAACAAGGTAATCTGCGAATCGGCCGTAAACAAACTGAAGGACAACCAGCTGGGCCACGAATTCATCAAGCGCCATCACGGCGAGAAGGTATCCCTGGGCAATGGCCGCACAGCAGAAATATTCTCCGAGGAGGTCTACTTGAAATTCGTCCAAGAACACTACGGCAGGAACCGGGCGAAGATGAAGAAACTCCTGCTGGAGGACATTCCCGAAGGTTTCACCCAACGGCAGCTCAACGACAGCCGCTACATCAGCCGCTTCGTCACCTCCCTCCTCTCCCGCATCGTGCGCGAAGAGGGCGAAACGGCAGCAATCTCCAAAAACGTAGTAGTCTGCACCGGCAGCGTCACCGACCGGCTGAGACGCGACTGGGGGCTCGACGCAGTGTGGAACCACATCGTCCTGCCCCGCTTTCAGCGGCTGAACCAGCTGACCGGCACCCGGCGCTACACCACGCTCAACTCGAACCGGCAGGAAATCCCCGACATGCCGCTCGACCAGCAGCGGGGATACAGCAAAAAGCGCATCGACCATCGCCACCACGCCCTCGACGCCATCGTCATAGCCTGCGCTTCCCGCAATATCGTAAACTACTTGAGCAATATTTCGGCCTCCGCCGACGGAAAAACCTCCCGCCACGACCTGCAACGGCTACTCTGCGACAAGACTCGTCCGGACAGCGAGGGGAACTACCAGTGGCTGGTCAAGAAACCGTGGGACACTTTTACCCAGGATGTACGCACTGCGCTGGAGAACACCGTAGTAAGCTTCAAGCAGAACCTGAGGGTCATCAACAAAACGGTCAACCGCTACGAGCACTACGACGACGCTACAGGCAAGAAAACGCGCCGCAAGCAAGAAAAAGGCGACAACTGGGCCATCCGTCTCCCGATGCACCAGGATACGGTGTATGGCGAGGTCAATCTGCGGCAGATAGCGACCGTTCCTCTGCGGGACGCGCTCAAGAGTCCGCACACTGTGGTAGAACGGGATCTGAAGAGGAAGCTGAAAGAACTCTTGGCGCAGGGGCTGGATGAAAAGCAAATCAGACTTTATTTCGGGAGCCGGCCGGAAATCTGGCCGGACGTGGACCTGAAGAAAATAAGCGTCTACCGTTTCTCCAAAGAAGGGAAGGACCGCTATTTCGCCACGCGCTAGCCTCTGGATACGAGCTTCGACCGGAAGAAAATCGTGGAGAAACTCTCCGACACGGGTATCCGGAAAATCCTGCTCCGCCATCTGGAAGCGAACGGGGACGACCCGAACTTGGCTTTCTCCCCCGACGGCATAGAGCGGATGAACCGCAACCTGGCGGACCTTAACGGTGGCAAGCCGCACCAACCTATATATAAGGTGCGCGTTTACGAGAAGGCCGACAAGTTTGCCGTAGGGGCGGCAGGCAACAAGGGCTCCAAGTTTGTGGAAGCTGCCAAGGGGACAAACCTCTTCTTCGCCATCTACGAGGAGGAAAAGGTGGACAAGGAAACGGGCAAAGTGTTGCGGAAGAGGAGTTATTTCAGCGTGCCCCTGAACGTCGCCATCGACCGCCTGAAGCGGAGACTCCCGCCTGCTCCGGAGAATGCCGGGGGCGTGCCGCCGCGGTTTGTACTCTCGCCGGGCGACTTGGTCTACGTACCGGCGCCGGAAGAGCGGGCGAGCGGCGAAGTTCGGCAGCCATTGGATAGGAATAAGATATATAAAATGGTGAGTTGCACGGGCTATGAATGTCATTTCGTGCCGGCTGCCGTGGCTAAGGCGATAGTAGACAAGGTGGAATTTGAGAAGCTGAACAAGATGGAGCGTGCCTTGACGGGAGAAATGATAAAGGAGGTATGCGTTCCGTTGGCAGTGGACCGGTTGGGGAATGTACGGCTAAAAGACGGGAGGGACAGGCAATGATTAAGAAGACCTTGTATTTCGGGAACCCGGCTTACCTGTCGTTGCGAAACGGGCAGTTGGTGATCAAACTCCCGGAGGTGGAGAATAACCCGGCGCTGCCGGAAGGGATGAAGCGGCGTTCGGAGGTGACGATTGCGGTGGAGGACATCGGGGTGGTCGTGCTGGACAACAAGCAGATCACGCTGACCTCGGGCGCCATGGCGGCGCTGCTGGAAAACAATTGTGCCCTCATCGCGTGCGACAACCGGAGCATGCCCGTGGGGCTGATGATGCCGCTCGACGGGAATACTACGCAAAGCGAGCGTTTCCGCCGGCAGATAGATGCTTCCCTGCCGTTGCGCAAACAGCTCTGGCAGCAGACGGTGCAGGCCAAGATAGGCAACCAGGCTGCCGTATTGGCGGAGTGCCGGGCGGGGGTGGCGGTGGACTGCATGCGCCTCTGGGCTGCCAGGGTGCGGAGCGGCGATGCGGACAATCTGGAGGGGCGCGCGGCGGCCTACTACTGGCGGCGGCTCTTTTCGGACGTGGAGGGTTTTACGCGCGACCGGGAGGGCATGCCGCCCAACAATTTGCTGAACTACGGCTATGCCGTCCTGCGCGCCGTCGTGGCCCGGGCCTTGGTGGCGAGCGGCCTGCTGCCTACGCTGGGCATCCACCACCACAACCGCTACAATGCCTACTGCCTGGCTGACGACGTGATGGAGCCCTACCGGCCGTATGTGGACCGGTTGGTTTTCGACTTGTTTCGGGAGTACGGGCCGGAGGCGGAATTGGGCCGCGGCCTGAAGGCGCGCCTGCTTTCGGTGCCCGTGCTGGAGGTGCGGATGGAGGGTAAGCGCAGCCCGCTGATGGTGGCCGCGGGCCAGACGGCGGCTTCGCTCTACAAGTGTTTCTCGGGCGAGCTGCGCCGGGTCTGTTATCCGGAGTACTGATGGACCGTTTCAGCGAATACCGCATCATGTGGATATTGGTCTTCTTCGATTTGCCCACCGAGACGAAAAGGGACAAGAAGGCTTATGCCGAATTCCGCAAGCGCCTGCAGCGGGACGGCTTCACGATGTTCCAGTTTTCCATCTATGTGCGCCATTGCGCCAGCAGCGAGAATGCGGCGGTGCATATAAGAAGGGTTAAATCTTTCTTGCCCGGGTCCGGACAAGTCGGGATCTTGTGTATCACGGACAAGCAGTTTGGCCAGATAGAGCTCTACTCGGGAAGAAAACCTCAAGCCCCGGATACCCCGGGGCAGCAGCTGGAGCTGTTTTAGAATACATCAAATCCCGCCTGCAGGCGGGATTTGATGTGGGAAACAGATAAGATTTTAGATTCTAACTACCTTTGTATTCCGCTGTCCTACAGCTTGTAATGAAGAATGAGCTGTTTCCTGTGGCTCAAAGGTACAAATTTGAAAGCAAATCACAACTCGCAGTTGTTGCCGAAGTATTTCTTGAAGCTGTTTCCTGTGGCTCAAAGGTACAAATTTGAAAGCAAATCACAACACCGCCTTATATGCATCAGGCTCCTTTTCGCTGTTTCCTGTGGCTCAAAGGTACAAATTTGAAAGCAAATCACAACTTTTAAGTGGTTATTTATTCCGCTTCTTCTGCTGTTTCCTGTGGCTCAAAGGTACAAATTTGAAAGCAAATCACAACCCTATTTTGTAAGGTTACGCATAGTATAGAGTGCAACACCTATAAAAACTATTATAGCAAATAACATGACAGAATTTGTTTTGTAATAAGATTTTTTATTCTTTTTGTTGTATCTCTATAAACGGAACGGGAAAAGCAACATTATAAATGAAAAGCGCATTTGGGAATCTGAATGCGCTACAAATGTATTAAATTTATTTGATATACAAGCAAAATACAATCAATCTTCGTCTATTGTATATGCTATTAGGCAGAAAGCTGTCTCCCTTCCTCCTGATTGGGGGGAAAGCCGTAACCGGTTGTGATTCTCTTTTGCCCGGGGATAGGGAGGGGCTTTGGGCTTGACGGGATGGGGCGCTGCCGCTTTTCGGGGAAAGGGCAAGGGGAAAGTGCAAAAAGCGGCAGTGCTTTTCCCCGAAACCGGCAGTGCTTTTTTTGCCCGCGGCCTTGCGCCGTGGCGGCAGGGGCGGGCAGGGGAGGGGCCCTCTTACGCTTTTTTTGCATGGAATGCGCGGCGCTTGGCCGAAAAATGCGTAAGTTTGCCGGGAGGAATGCTTCGGTTTCCTCGGAAAAGAACCGATGAATTAACAAAAACACGGGAGAACAGGAAGATGGACGCACATGCCGAACCCGCCCCGCAGCCCCAGACGGGCCGGGAGGAAGACCTGCTGGTCCGCCGCAGTTTCGACAGGCTGCTGCAGGAATACCTGGCCAGCAACCACCGCAAGCGGGTGGAAATCATAACCCAGGCCTTCAACTTTGCCAACCAGGCCCACCGCGGCGTCAAGCGTGCCAGCGGCGAGCCCTACATTCTGCACCCCATAGCCGTGGGGCGCATCGTATGCACGGAGATCGGGCTGGGCTCCACCTCCATCAGCGCCGCCCTGCTGCACGACGTGGTGGAGGACACGGACTACACGGTGGAGGACATAGGGAACATCTTCGGCCCCAAGATTGCCCAGCTCGTGGGCGGGCTGACGAAGATCTCCGGGGGCATCTTCGGCGACAAGGCTTCGGCGCAGGCCGAAAACTTCAAGAAGCTGCTCCTGACGATGAACGACGACATACGCGTCATCCTCATAAAAATGGCCGACCGCCTGCACAACATGCGTACGCTGGGCTCGCTCCCCCCCTCGAAACAATATAAGGTGGCGGGCGAGACGCTCTACATCTATGCCCCCCTGGCCCACCGCCTGGGGCTGAACAAGATAAAGACCGAACTGGAGGACCTGAGCTTCAAGTATGAGCACCCCGAGGCCTACGAGGCCATAGCCTCCAAGCTGCGGGCCGGCGCCGCGGGGCGGGAGGAGGCCTTCGTGCGCTTCACGGCCCCCATACGCCGGGCCTTGGACGGGAAGGGGCTGCGCTACGAAATCAAGAACCGCGTGAAGTCGGTCTACTCCATCTGGAACAAGATGGAGACGAAGCACGTCCCCTTCGAGGAAATCTACGACCTGATGGCCGTGAGGATCATCTTCGACCCGGAAGAGGGGCAGGACGAGGTAAACCTCTGCTTCCAGATCTACGCCCTGCTCACGCGCCTCTACAAGCCCCACCCCGACCGCTTCCGCGACTGGGTAAGCCATCCGAAGGCCAACGGCTACCAGTCGCTCCACGTGACGCTCATGAGCGGCGAGGGGGAGTGGATCGAGGTGCAGATACGCAGCCGCCGCATGGACGAAATAGCCGAGCAGGGCTTTGCCGCCCACTGGAAATACAAGGAAGGCGGCGCCGGGCAGGTGAGCGAGGAGGAGGGCGAGCTGGACAAGTGGCTCAAGACCATCAAGGAGATACTCGACGACCCGCAGCCCGACGCCATAGACTTCCTGGACACCATCAAGCTCAACCTCTTTTCCTCCGAGATCTACGTCTTCACCCCCAAGGGCGACCTCAAGACCTTGCCCCAGGGGGCTACGGCGCTGGACTTCGCCTTTTCGATCCATACCTACGTGGGCTGCCACTGCATCGGCGCGAAGGTGAACCACCGCCTCGTGCCCCTGAGCTACCGCCTGCAGAGCGGCGACCAGGTGGAGATACTCACCTCCAAGGCCCAGCGCGTGCAGCCCTCGTGGGAGGGCTTCGTGACCACGGCCCGGGCCAAGCAGAAGATCATGGCCGTGCTCCACAAGGAGCAGCGCGCCACGGAGAAGAAGGGCGAGGAGATGCTCTCCGACTTCCTCCGCCGCGAGGGGCTGCTCAAGGAGGTGCAGACCATAGACCGCCTGTGCTCCTCCCACGGCTTCCGCACGAAGGAGGAACTCTTTGCCGCCATAGGCTCCGGGGCGCTCCCCCTGGGGCAGGCCGATGCCGACATGCTCCGCGCCAAGAAGCAGGGCAAGGGCTGGAAGAAGTTTATCCCCCACTTCTCGCTCCCCCTGGGAGGGCGTGGCAAGAACGGCGCCGGCGCCGCGGCACACGTATCCCCCGCCGAGCTCTCCGCAGGCAGGGCCGTGCAGCGCATAGACCCCCGCACCGTGCTGGAACTGACGGACCAGAGCCTGCAGAAGGAGGTGCGCATAGCCCCGTGCTGCAACCCCATCCCCGGCGACGACGTGCTCGGGTATGTAGACGATGAGGGCGGAATCATCATCCACAAGTGCCAGTGCCCCATAGCCGCCAAGCTCAAGAGCAGCTACGGCAACCGCATCGTGGCCGCCCGCTGGGACACGCACAAGGAACTCTCCTTCCCGGTGCCCATCTACGTGAAGGGAATCGACGAGCGGGGGACGCTGCTGAGCGTGACCCGCGTCATCTCGGAGGAGCTGGGCATGGACATCTGCAGCCTGAACGTCCGCACGAGCGACGGAATCTTCGAGATGAACCTGCAGGTCTATGTGCACGATGTCGACGAGGTGCGCCGCCTGCTCGGCGCCCTCCACAAGATCCCCAACCTCAAGGAGGTGGGCCGGCTCGACGGAAGCCTTGCCCCGGAGAAATAAACGACGAAGAACGATGTATTACGTATCGAAACGCATGGAAATAGCCGGCGCACACCGCCTGGCACTGAGTTACGAAAGCAAGTGTACGGCCCTGCACGGGCATAACTGGATCATCACCGTCTACTGCAAGGCCGAGGAGCTGAATGCCGACGGGATGGTCTGCGATTTCACGAAAATCAAGGAGCGGATCCACGGCTACCTCGACCATGGATACTTCAACGAACTGCTCCCCTTCAATCCCACGGCCGAGAACCTGGCCCGGTGGGTGACGGAGCAAATACCCGAATGTTACAAGACAGAGGTCCGCGAGAGCGAGGGCAACTGGGCGGCCTACGTGCGCCCCGGCGAAGCGGGAGAGGGGCCGGGGCGATGAAGATAAACGAGATATTCTATTCCCTCCAGGGCGAGGGCCACTTTGCCGGCACGCCGGCCGTCTTCGTGCGCTTCTCGGGCTGCAACCTGGCCTGCGGCTTTTGCGATACGGACCACCGCCGCGGCGAAGAGTGGGGGGAGGAAGCCGTCGTGGCCGAAGTGCTGCGCCATCCCGCCCGCCACGTGGTCCTGACCGGCGGCGAGCCGGCCCTGCAGGCGACGGCCTCGCTGGTGGACAAGCTGCACCGCGCCGGATGCTATGTGCAGATGGAGACGAACGGCACGTGTGCCGCCGCGGCCGAAGTGGGCGTGGACTGGATCACCTGTTCGCCCAAGGACGCCCCGGTGAGGCTGGCGCGGATCGACGAGCTGAAAGTAGTCTTCCTGGGGCAAGACCTGGGCTTCTGCAGCCGGTTGCCCCGGGCCAAAGTCTACTGCCTGCAGCCCTGCGACACGAAAGACGCGGCGCGCAATGCGGAAATCACACGCGAAACCATCGAATACATAAAGTCTCATCCCCAATGGAAGCTCTCCCTGCAGACCCACAAGCTGCTGGGCTTCCGCTGATGCGCCGCGGCCGCCGGGCCGCGGCGCTCATCCGTTGCCTCGGGGGCGGTGTGCCTGCCTCCGGCCGGAGCGCAGGAAGTCGGCGGGAGATATGTATTAGATGAATCGGCCGGCTTCCGGCGAAAAAGAAAAGCGGCAGGGCTCTTGCAAGAAAGCTCTGCCGCTTTTTTCGGAAAGTGCCGCACCTTTTGCGTGGGAGGGGCAGCACTTTTCCCTGGAAATGGCGGGGTGGGGCGGACCGGGCGGCGGCAGGCATAAAGAAAAGAGGCTGTTTCCGCGTTTGGGAAACAGCCTCTTTCTTCGCTGGGCTACCTGGATTCGAACCAAGAATGACAGGACCAGAATCTGTAGTGTTACCATTACACCATAGCCCAATGCTTGACTTTTACGGCTGCAAAGGTAGGCATTCTTTGGAAAGTAGCAAAGCCTTTGCCACTTTTTTTTGTTAGAAAATGCAAAAGCCCCATGTTTTTCTCCTGCGCGCGCAGATTTAAGTGTATCTTTGTAGCCGGATAAAGCCCCTCGGGGCTAACCGGAAACAACGAGAAATTACATTCAAAACAAACTATATGAGTAGCACTCCTTCCGTGGTGGATGCCGCCATTCGGGGCATTCAGGAAAAGAAAGGGAAAAAAATCGAAGTCGTAAATCTGCAAAAAGTCAATACTTCTGTTACGAACTACCTGGTGATTTGCCAAGGGAGCAACCCGAGCCAGATCTCCGCCCTGAGCGACGAGGTCTGGGAGCAAGTGCGCAAAGAGACGGGCGAGAAGCCCCTGTCGGTCGACGGCATGAGGAATGCCGAGTGGGTGGCCATGGATTATGGCGACGTCGTAGTGCATATCTTCATGCCCGAGCAGCGCGACTACTACGATCTGGTGCACCTTTGGGCCGATGCCGAGGTACGGGAAATAGCCGATCTGGACTGATTTTAACCGTTAGAAGCGTATGGAAAAGAAAAATAATGCTGGGCAGCCCCAGCCGGGGCGAAAGGCTCCCCGATTCAGCCTGACGTGGCTCTACATATTGATAGGCGGCCTCTTGCTGGCCCTCTATCTCTCCGGCGGCGGAAATATGGCGCTGAAAGAAGTGAGCTACAATAAATTCAAGGAATACGTGGCCAAGGGTTACGTCAACCGGGTGGTGACCTATACGGACAACTCCCTGGAGATGTATATTGCCCCGGCGCACGTGAAGGATGTATTCAAGGAAACCAACTCGCAGATGCCCCGCGAGCCGATGATTTCCACCCGCGTTCCCTCCAACGAGAGCGTGAGCAAGTATCTCGAGGAGCAACGCGAGCTGAAACACTTCACCGGAAAGGAAGAATATGCAGAGCGCAACAATTTTATGCTGACGCTTTTGCTGAATCTGCTTCCCTTCGCGCTGTTTATCGGCATCTGGATTTTCTTCATGCGCCGCATGAATGGCGGCGGGGGCGGCGGCGCCGGGATTTTCAACGTCGGCAAGTCGCGCGCCCAGCTCTTCGAAAAGGGAACGCAGGTGAAGGTTACGTTCAAAGATGTGGCCGGATTGGAAGGCGCGAAGATGGAAGTGCAGGAAATCGTGGAGTTTCTCAAAGAACCGCAGAAGTACACTGAGTTGGGCGGCAAGATTCCCAAAGGCGCCCTGCTGGTCGGCCCTCCGGGAACGGGTAAGACTCTTCTGGCCAAGGCTGTGGCCGGCGAGGCAAACGTGCCGTTCTTCTCGCTTTCCGGTTCGGATTTCGTGGAGATGTTCGTAGGGGTCGGCGCTTCGCGGGTGCGGGACTTGTTCAAGCAGGCCAAGGAAAAGTCGCCTTGCATCATCTTTATCGACGAAATCGACGCCGTGGGCCGTGCCCGGGGCAAGAACCCCGCCATGGGCGGCAACGATGAGCGGGAAAATACCCTCAACCAGTTGCTCACCGAGATGGACGGTTTCGGCACGAACAGCGGCATCATCGTCCTGGCGGCCACGAACCGCGTGGACATCCTCGACAAGGCCCTGCTCCGCGCGGGTCGCTTCGACCGCCAGATCCACGTGGACTTGCCCGACCTGAACGAGCGGAAAGAAATCTTCGGCGTGCATCTGGCCCCCATCAAGATAGACGATACCGTGGACAAGGACCTGCTCGCCCGGCAGACGCCCGGCTTTTCCGGCGCGGACATTGCCAATGTCTGCAACGAAGCGGCCCTCATAGCTGCCCGCCACGGCAAGTCGAGCGTCGGGAAGCAGGATTTCCTGGACGCCGTGGACCGCATCATCGGCGGATTGGAGAAGAAGAGCAAGATCATGACGCAGGAGGAACGCCGCTCCATCGCCATCCACGAGTCCGGCCATGCCTCCGTATCCTGGCTTCTGGAGCACGCCAATCCGCTGATCAAAGTCACCATCGTGCCGCGCGGGCAGGCACTCGGTGCCGCCTGGTACATGCCCGAAGAGCGGCAGATCACGACTAAAGAGCAGATGCTCGACGAGATTTGCGCCACGCTGGCAGGCCGCGCCGCCGAAGAGCTCTTCCTCGGGCGCATTTCCTCCGGGGCGATGAACGACCTGGACCGCGTCACCAAGCAAGTCTATGCCATGATTTCCTACATGGGCATGAGCGAAAAGCTGCCCAACCTCTGCTACTACAGTGCCGACCCCTATGCCCTCAACCGCCCTTACGGCGAGAAAACGGCCGAACTCATAGACGAAGAAGCCAAACGCTTCATCAGCGAGCAGTATGCCCGGGCTAAGCAAATCCTCAACGAGCACAGGGCACAGCACAACGAGCTGGCCGAATTGCTCATCGCCAAGGAGGTGATCTTTGCCGAAGACGTAGAGAAAATCTTCGGTAAGCGCCCTTGGAGCAGCCGTTCGGAGGAGATAATGAACGAGCAGGCCTCGGCCAACGTCCAGAAAGCGGCAGATACGGCTTCCCAAACTCCGGGCGAACCCGCCCGGGAGGAGGACGCTCCTGCCGGACCAGCTTCCGAGACATCCGAAAAACAACCCCATCCCGATGGAAAAGAATAGCAACCTGGCGAAGAGGACCCTTACGGGCGTCCTCTTCGTGGCTGTATTGGTGGGAGGAATCCTCTACAGCCCCCTTACGTTTACCCTCCTGTTTTGCCTGATTTCGGCACTGACGGTCCATGAGTACTGCCGCCTTGTCAACGAGCATTGCGCCGCCCGCTCCGTGCAGGTGCCCACCACGCTGCTCATAGCCTCTGCCGTCTATCTGTTTCTTGCCCAGGTGATGTACATGACGATGGGCACGATGTACGTCTTCGCCCCCTATTTCCTCTTTATGATAGGCCTTTTCGTGCGCGAGCTCTACCTGAAACGTCCCGACCCCATAGCCAACTGGGCCTATTCGGCGCTGAGCCAGCTCTACATCGCCCTGCCTTTTTCGCTGCTCGTCTGGCTCTACGTCTTTTTCTGCCAGCCCGAGCTGAGTGCGAACTCCTTCCTTCTGCCTGACTTCTTGGGCAATACCGAAGTTTTCCGCGCCTCTTTCCTCCTGCCCTTGAGCGTTTTCGTGTTCCTCTGGGCCAACGACACGGGCGCCTACTGCATCGGCAGCCTCCTGGGCCGCCACCGCCTCTTTCCCCGCATCTCCCCTGCCAAGTCGTGGGAGGGTTTCATCGGCGGGCTGCTCGTTGCTGCCCTGGCCGGATGGGTCTTCTGGGCCGTCGACGGCCGCTATCTGGCGGCTTATACGGAGGGAGAATGGATCGGGCTGGCGCTCGTCGTGGCTTGTTTCGGCACTTGGGGCGACCTCGTGGAGTCCCTGCTGAAGCGGACGCTGGGCATCAAGGATTCCGGCAACGTCCTTCCCGGCCACGGCGGCATGCTCGACCGTTTCGACAGTTCCCTGCTGGCCATCCCCGCCGCCCTTTGCTACATATTCCTCATCGAGTTTACGTAAGAGAAACATCCCGGTATAAACATTCTTCTTGCTCCTCTCTGCTCCTGCGGAGGGGAGTTTTTTGTCGATGTCAATAGGGCGGATGGAGCAGTATTCTTATTCTCTGATGTTGTCCTATAGTGGTCTAATGACCGATTGGGTTTTATTATCCGATCTTCTGCATTATAATAAGCCGAATCTTATGGTTCCGACGATGTTCATAGGCCTGAGTTGCGAGGTCTGAGTATGGATGTCCAGCCCGCTGTAGTTCACGCGGGTGTATTGCTTTTGGTTGAAAAGGTTGTTGGCCTGCAGTTCCAGGTCGACATGCCTGCAGTTTGTACTTGGCAGACAGGTCGCCAAACCAGGCATGGCGGTTCTTGGCTGTCAGATTGTTGTAGTTGTCTTCGGCAGAGGCGGTGAGGGTGATTTGCCGGGTGACGTAGAAATTGAGTGAGAGGCGTTGGGTAGCGGTGCGCACCGTCTGCGCCATGTCCTGACGGCCGCCGTCCGTTTCCGACACGTTCCACGCATAGCCGCTGCCCAGTACAATGTTGAACCACGGCAGGGGCGTGACGGTACCGCCCGCGCCGATGCTGACAATACGCGAGTGGAAAGGATACAGTTCCCGGGCTATAAGCCGTTCGCTTTGGCTGTAGCCATAGCCCGCAAAGGCGCGGATGGTGACCTGCATCCAATCGAAACCTTTGCTGCCGCAAAACCAAGGTGGTAACTGTCCGAGGTGGTATTTTATGATAGGAGGCATTGACGCTCCCGCTCCAGTCGTGCCGCTCGTAACGGGACAAGGCCACTTCGTAGGTATTGTACCAAAGGTCATTCTGCAGGGAGGCGTCTTCCGCGGGAGGTGCAATCCCATCGAGTCCTGTCTTTATCCCATGCAGGCTGGCTTTGGCCACCACGCCGTAGTGCAGCGAGAAGGCTCCAGGATGAAACGAGTAGTTGGTATGGGCGTTGGCGGCAATATTGCGCGAAGTCAAATCCTGATTGTAGTATGCCGACGTGCCTTGCTGCAGGCTGTCCACATCCACTGTGAGCGTATTGGGGCGTTGGGCATACCCTACAGAGAAATGCAAGTCCAGCGTGTGCTTGCCAAAATTGCGCAGGGTGTTCAGCGTGTTGCTCACCGAGAGCGAAGGGCGGTGGAAATGCTGGCTCACACGATTGTCGCCGTAGCCTGCAGGGGAGGGAAAAATGCCTGGGGCCGGGGGAAACGCTCGCGAGCATTCGAGCGTTCGAGCGTTTTGGGGAGACAAGAAGAGAAAGCCGCTCGCGAGCGTGCCGCTTCTTTTTTTCTTTAGCAGGAGGGGCAGACGGGTAAAGGAAGGGGGGAGGCAGGGAACTGGGACGAAAATCCCTCTTTCACCTTTTTCTGTGGGCAAAAATAGCCATACCTGAAGAAAACTGCAAGCGTTTTACTAAATATTTTTGAATGAAAAGTTCTTTTTTCAGCCTTATAAGACTTTATATGCCCTTCTTTTCGAGCCGGTAAGGG
>CALUJL010000010.1 GCA_944320955.1 uncultured Bacteroidaceae bacterium | reverse complement strand
TCTGTCCGGCATGACATACACGCACGGCAACAGGAAGCGGTTGCGAATAATCTCCTGCTTTTCGTATGTCAAGAGTCAACGAGCCATATACATTGCCATTAGAAGCTGTGAATTTAGCAAGGCATTTCTCACCTCTTGAAGTGGATTTTACCTCCTTATTCACCATTTCGGTGACCTTATCAATTCCTTCTTTCGTCATAATACGTTAATTTATAAGCCAAACTTTACTCGTTTTGGTGACCTTGAGGTGACCTTTTAGGGAGCAAACTACTGCAAATATATGTATTTCCTTGCAAACTGCAAAATACATTATATACTGTAAATCAACACATTTATACTACACGGAATTTTATGAAATATTGCTCAAAAAGACTCATAATCTGGAGGTTCCAGGTTCAAGCCCTGGCTGGTCCACGAAAGTGCGGCGCCGGTTTCTTCTTTTGCGGGAAGGGCCGGCGCTGCTTTTTTGTGCTTCCACCGACGGGGTGGTGCAGGGGAGGAGGGGGCAAGGGGAGGGGGTAGCCGCTTTTTGTCGGGCGCTGTGGGGGTTGGAATGCAGG
Source organism: uncultured Bacteroidaceae bacterium (assembly GCA_944320955.1). Lineage (GTDB taxonomy): Bacteria > Bacteroidota > Bacteroidia > Bacteroidales > Bacteroidaceae > UBA1794. The sequence goes on along the minus strand of CALUJL010000010.1, from coordinate 87,116 downwards.
GTCGTGGAGTCTGAAATGCGGGGTTATCAATCAGGAATGCCGGAATTTGGGTAGTAAAGTCTGTAATATGTGTACTGTTTTCTTGTAGTTTCTGCGTATTTTTGCCTCTTGAAACTGGATGCGGCGGCGGGCGGTATGTTTTTTTGTGACCGAACTAACGAAAAAGATAGCTTTATGACTATGAAACGAATGATGCAGCGATTCGGCTGTTCCCTGCTGCTTGCGGCGGGAATGGCGGGCGCTTCCGTGCAGACGGTTTGCGCCCGGACGGAGGCGGAGCAGAAGGCTCCGGCCAAGGTGTATATGTTCGAGGAGATTTCCTCGGAGAATCTGGTGAAAATCTACAAGGCTCTCGGCCGCGAGGCCAAGGGGAAGGTGGCCGTCAAGCTCTCCACCGGCGAGCCGGGAGGGCATAATTTCCTGGACCCCGCCTTGATTAAGGAGCTCGTGCAGGGCGTGGAGGGTACGATTGTGGAGTGCAACACGGCCTACGGCGGCGGGCGATCTACTACGGAGAGCCACCGCAAGGCTGCCGAGGAGCACGGCTTTACGGCCATTGCCCCGGTGGACATCATGGATGCCGAGGGCGAAATCAAGTTGCCCGTCAAGGGAGGCAAGCACATCGGCTACGACATTGTCGGCTCGCACTATGCCGATTACGACTTCACCCTTGTGCTTTCCCATTTCAAGGGGCACGCCATGGCCGGATTCGGCGGTGCCATCAAGAATATCTCCATCGGCATTGCCTCGGCCAACGGCAAGCGTTGGATCCATTCGGCGGGGGAGAGCACCACGTCTTGGGGCAGTCCCCGGCAGGAGGACTTCCTGAAGACGATGGCCGAGGCTGCGAAAGCCGTGGCCGACCACTGCGGGGATAACATTTTATATATAAGTGTGGCCAATAAGCTCTCCGTCGATTGTGACTGCGACGGCTCGCCTGCCGATCCGGAGATGGGCGATATCGGAATTCTGGCTTCCCTCGATCCCGTGGCGCTGGACCAGGCCTGCACCGACCTTGTGCGTTCGTCGGCCGACCCCGGCAAGAAAGCCCTCATTGAGCGCATCGATTCGCGCAAAGGCATGCACACGCTGGAGCATGCCGAAGCCATCGGCCTCGGAAGCCGGCAGTACGAGTTGGTCCGCCTGGACTAAGAGATTTCTTTTTCCCCCGGTCGTTCAGTGAAGCGTCCGGGGGATTTTTTTCTCTTTCCTGCGGGATTTCAAAATCATTTCAGAAAGTCCCTGTTACCTTTGCCCGTGTGATTTCAGACAGAAAATACGGATAACTTAAAAACGAGACGATTATGAAAAGTTGGAAATTCCTTGCCGCTACAGTGTTCTGCGCCGCAGGCGCATTGGTTTTCACCTCCTGCAGCGACGACGACGATGACCCTCAGCCCTTCTCCGTCCCTGCCGCCGTGCGCACCTCGCTGGAGGGCAAATACGGCCCTGTTGCGCAGGTGGAGTGGGAGCGCGAGGGCGCTTACTTCGTGGCCGAGTTCCGCAAAGACGGCCGCGAGCATGAAGTCTGGTTCGACCGGGGCAGCTCTTCCTGGATTATGAGCGAGGTCGACTGCGGCCGCAGCCTGGCCAATCTGCCGGAGGCCGTGCGCGCCGGCTTCGAGGCCACAGCCTATGCGCAGGCGCCCTGGGTGGTGGAAGACATAGACTATGTGGACCGCAACGGGTATGCCGCCGCTTACCGCATCGAGGTGGAGAGCTACGATGACCGCGAGGCAGGCCTCCTCTTCGACGAGAACGGCACGCTCGTGCGCGAGTGGAGCGACGGCGGCCACCACAGCGGGCCGGACGGAGGCCTTATCCCTTCGCCGGTTCCGGAGACGATAGGCGCGTTCCTGGCCGAGCGCTACCCCGAGGCGCGCATTGTGGAGCTCGACCGCGAGGACGGCCGCTACTATGAGGTCGACCTGGTGCAGGGCCTGCGCAGCATCGAGGCCCGCTTTGCGCTCGACGGGGAGTGGCTTTCGAGCCGTACCGAGCTGCCCTTGAGCCAGGTGCCGCAGGCCGTGCTCCAAGCGGCGCAGGAGCGGTTTCCGGGCCATAGGCCGGACGATGCGGAGTGGGTAGAGACTCCCTCCGGCGACTACTACCTGGTTGAGTTGGACGACTTGGGCTTCAATCTGAAAGTCTCTGCCGACGGGGCGTCGGTCGACGTGGTCCCTGACTGAATCCCTTCCCCCCTTCTTCCGGCCGCCGCGCCGGGGTGGGCAGAAAGTACTGCCGCTTTTCCGGAAAAGTCCCTGCACTTTTCGGGAAAAGCGGCAGCGCTTTTTTTGCTTTCCCGCAGTTCTTTTCTGCCCTTTTCGTGGCGCTTTTTTCCTTTTTCTGCGGTGCGTGCGGCCGTCCCCGGGAGGCCTGGCAGGCGGAGGAGGAAGGCTTAACCACTTGTTTATCAGCGTAGAATACGGATTCCGCCTCGGCTTTTCTCCTGTAAACAAAAGTTTTTTCTCTAAATTATTGCAAAAAAACGATATGTTGCAGAACACATTCAGAAAAAAGTATATACCTTTGCAGCGTTTTAAGAGAGCAACTAAACGAATATTGTATCACAGTTTTTAAAAACAAAAGGAAAATGAAAAAGTTAGTTTTGATGTTTGCTGCTGTTGCAGCCGTATCTTTCGCTTCTTCTTGCAGCAAATCCGCTGACAACGTTGCTGCTACCACCGACAGCGCTGCTGTAGTAGTTGACACTACCGCTGCTGACACTGCTGCTGTTGACACCGCTGCTACCGACAGCGCCAACGCTTAATCGGCGAAGATTACGCGAAAACTAAAAGAGAGTATTGAAAGTCTGGTGCGCTTCACCGGACTTTTTTTTATCCCATCGGGCCGTTTCCGCAGAGCGCGGAAGCGGCCTTTATTATTTAATAAAGGTATAAATCCGTCCCAGTGCCGGCAAAAAAGCGTATCTTTGCTGCCCTATGGTCGACACTTCCTGCTTTCAAGACAAGAAAGCCGCCTACTATACGCTGGGCTGCAAGCTGAATTTTTCGGAAACCTCCACTCTGGCCCGCCTCCTGCGCGAGGCCGGCGTGCGCGAGGTGCGCCGCGGCGAGGTGGCCGACCTGTGCATCATCAACACATGCTCCGTCACCGAAGTGGCCGACAAGAAGTGCCGCCAGGCCATCCATGCCGCGCGGCGGCGGCATCCCGGTGCGCGGATCGTGGTCACCGGCTGCTACGCGCAGCTCAAGCCCGAGGCCATCGCCCGGATGGAGGGAGTGGACCTCGTGCTCGGCGCCGAGCAAAAAGGGCAGTTGCCCCGCTATCTTGCCCGCCTCCTGGAGCATCCCGCCGACGAGTCCTGCCGCGGCGCCTTCGTCTCCCCCTTCCGCGACATCCGCTCCTTTGCGCCCAGTTGCAGCTGCGGCGGCAGGACGCGCTATTTTCTCAAGGTGCAGGACGGCTGCGACTACTTCTGCTCTTACTGCACCATCCCGCTGGCCCGCGGCAGGAGCCGCAACGCCCCGGTCCGCTCCCTGCAGGAGCAGGCCGGGAAAGTGGCGGCCGAAGGCGGCAAGGAGATAGTGCTCACGGGCGTCAACATAGGCGACTTCGGCAAGACCACGGGAGAGCGTTTCATCGATTTGCTCCGCGCCCTGGACGGCGTGGAGGGCATCGAGCGTTACAGGGTGTCGAGCCTGGAGCCCGATTTGATAGGCGGCGACGTGATAGACTTCATGGCCGCGAGCCGGAAGTTCATGCCCCATTTCCACATTCCCCTGCAGAGCGGCAGCGACGAGGTACTGCGTCTCATGCGCCGGCGCTACGACACGGCGCTCTTTGCCTCGCTCCTCGACCGCATCCACGCCGCCATGCCCGACGTCTTCATCGGCATCGACGTCATCGTAGGCATGCGGGGCGAGACGGAAAGCCTCTTCCGCGAGACCTACGACTTCCTCAGCCGTTCCGACTTTGCCCAGCTCCACGTCTTCTCCTACTCCGAGCGTCCCGGCACGAAGGCCCTGCAGATCACTCCCATTGTGCCGCCCGAGGTGAAACACGAGCGCAGCCGTCTCCTGCTCGACCTCTCGGAGAAAAAGACAAAAGACTTCTACCGCCGCCACATCGGCCGCGCCGCACGCGTCCTCTGGGAGCACGCCCGTCCGGGCGAACCCATGCACGGCTTCACCGAAAACTACATACGTGTGGAGCGCCCCGACTGCCCCGAGCTGGACAACCACATAACGGATGTCCGCCTCGGTGGCTTCAATTCCGACGAGACCGCCCTGCTTCTTGCCTCCGGCGGCAGCGGACAAGACTGACCTCCCCTGATGAAACTCTCCATCGTCATACTCAACTGGAACGGAAGCCGCATGATGCGGCAGTATCTCCCCAGCGTCCTCCGCCATTCCCTCTGCGTGGAGGGAGTGGAAGTGGTAGTGGCCGACAATGCCTCCACCGACGATTCCCTCCCCCTCCTGCGCCGCGACTTCCCCGAGGTGCGGCTCATCCTGCTCGACCGCAACTACGGTTTTGCCGAAGGCTACAACCGCGCCTTGCAGGAAGTGGGGAGCGAATACGCCCTTCTGCTCAATTCCGACGTGGAGCCCGCCGCCGGATGGCTCCCCCCGCTGCTCCACTTCATGGACACCCACCCGCAGGTCGCCGCCTGCCAGCCCAAGGTGCGGAGCCTCAAGGAGCGCACCCGCTTCGAGTTTGCCGGGGCGTGCGGCGGCTGGATCGACGCCTACGGCTACCCCTTCTGCCGCGGCCGCGTGATGGACGTGGTAGAGGAAGACCGAGGGCAGTATGACACTTCGGCAGAAATCTTCTGGGCCACGGGCGCCGCCCTGCTGGTGCGCACGGCCGACTTCCGCGCATTGGGCGGGTTCGACGCCCGCTTCTTTGCCCACATGGAGGAGATCGATTTCTGCTGGCGCCTCAACTCCCGCGGGCGGCGCGTGGCCTGCGTGCCCCAAAGCACAGTCTACCATCTGGGCGGCGGCACGCTCAACAAGACCAACCCCCGCAAGACCTACCTCAACTTCCGCAACAATCTCTGGATGCTCTACAAGAACCTCCCTCCCGCGCGGCTGCGCCCCGTCATGCGCGTGCGCCTGCTGCTGGACTGCCTGGCCGCGATGGCCTTCCTGGCGCAGGGCAAGTGGGGAGACTTCCGCGCCGTCCTGCGCGCGCGCCGCGACTACCGCCGGAGCAAGCCCTCCTTTCGCCCCGACAGGGAGCGCCTTCAGCAGGCTGCCACCTGTGCCGAATGGCCGGGCTACTATCCCAAAAGTCTGATTGTGGCGTATTATCTAAAAAGAATCACTACATTTGGCAAACTATTTGCAAGGACTTCTTCGTAAAAGCGCTGTCGCTTTCGCCCGAAAGTGCTGCCACTTTTTCAGAAAAGCCCTGCAACTTTTCACCGGAACAACCACCTAAATTCTTAATAAGACAACTATGATTTATTGGATTCTATTCATCGGGATTGCCGTCGTCAGCTACGCTGTCCAGGCTTCCCTGCAGAGCAAATTCAAGAAGTACTCCAAGATTCCCATCCAGAACGGCATGACGGGCGCCGACGTGGCGCGCAAGATGCTGGTCGACAATGGGATTTACGACGTGACCGTTACCAGTACCAGCGGACACCTGACCGACCATTACAATCCGGCCAGCAAGACCGTCAACCTCAGCGAGAGCGTCTACGGCAGTTGCTCCGTGGCCGCCGCCGCCGTGGCTGCCCACGAGTGCGGGCACGCCGTGCAGCACGCCCGGGCTTATGCGCCGCTCAAGATGAGGAGCGCCCTCGTGCCCGTCGTAAGCTTCGCCTCGCAGTGGGTCATGTGGCTCATCCTGGGCGGAATGTTCCTTATGGGCAGCCCGCTGGGGCAGAACCTTTTGCTCGGAGGCATCATCCTTTTTGCCACCACCACGCTCTTCTCCTTCATCACCCTGCCGGTGGAAATCGATGCCAGCCGCCGCGCCCTTGTCTGGCTCAACCGCGCCGGAGTCACCAATTCCTACAATCATTCGCAAGCCTCCAGCGCCCTGCGCGCCGCCGCCTACACCTACGTCGTGGCCGCTCTGGCATCGCTTGCCAACCTGATATACTACATTATGATCTACATGAGCCGCCGCGAATAGGAGGCCGCTCTGCCGTTTCCTGACAGAAGGACAGCCCCCGCACCTGCCCGGGGCCTGTCCTTTCCTTATACCCCTGCCCATGAACCGCCGCCATCTGCACCGCATCTCCACCGTCCTGCGCCGCACGCGCTGGGACTTCTCCCTCCTCCCTTATGCCGCAAACAAGCTCCATGCCTTGCTTCTGCGGCTCTTCCGCTCGAAAAGCGTGGCCTATCCCTCCAACGTGATGCTCGAGTTGTCCAACCAATGCAACCTGCACTGCACCACCTGCGCCCGCGAATACGCCTACGGCCGCAGCATGGACCGGGGATTCATGCCGCCGCAGCGCGCCAAAAGCATCATAGACCAGCTCCTGCCCCGCCTCGACTCCATCGGCCTGACGGGCATGGGAGAAACCTTTTTATACCCCCATCTCCTGGAAATCGCCCGCTACATCCGCCAGAAGAAGCCCTCGGTTGTCATCTCCCTCTCTACCAATGCCCAGGTGCCGCGCTTCGTGGAGCAAGCCGAAGCCCTGCTCCCCTACGTCGACGCCATACAGGTCTCCACCGACGGCACGGGAGCCGTCTACGAACAAGTGCGCCGGGGCGCGCGTTTCGCCCGCCTGGAAGAGAACCTGCGGGCCCTCCTTCCCCGGGCCCGCGCGGCAGGGGTGGACGTGATGCTCAACACCGTCATCACCAAAGAGACAGCCCCGCAGATGGCCGCGCTGGTGGAATTCGCCCACGCCGTAGGCGTGCCTTATCTCAACTTCACCTACTTCAACCTTGTGGCCGCCACGGAGCTCGATGCTTCCTACTACGCTTATTTCCGCTCCCCCGAGTTCCTCCGCCTCAAGGCCGGGGCCGAGGAGGCCGCGCGCCGCTGCCCCGGGGTAGAAGTCACGGGACTCGGCTTCCCGGGACGGCCGGGATTCAGGAAATGCCCTTTCCCTTGGTCGCATTTCTACATCACTTGGGACGGCTACCTCGTGCCCTGCTGCGCCAAACCCTTCCCCAAGGAGCTGAACTTCGGCAACGTGGCCGACGGAAAGGTCATAGACCTGCTCAACTCCTTCAACTACCGCTCCTTCCGTGCCCTGCACCGGAAGAACCAGGCGCCACCCTTCTGCCGTAACTGCCACTTCCTGGAGCTCTGATCCCTCCTTCCCCTTTCTCCCCCTCCGCAGCCGCGCCGGGGAAAAAGCGCTGCCGCTTTTGGCGGAAAGCCCTTGCGCTTTTTCCCGGAAGCGCCTGCACTTTTTTCCGGAAGATGCAGCCCGCTCCATGAGCCGTCTGCCCCGAAACTTTAGTATCTTTGCATTGAAAAACCGATTCTTAAGCCTATGATTGTCTGCATCGCCGAGAAACCCAGCGTGGCGCGCGAGATAGCTTCCGTACTCGGGGCGCACTCGCGCCGCGAAGGCTATATGGAAGGAAACGGATACCAGGTAACTTGGACCTTCGGCCACCTCTGCACTCTGAAAGAGCCCCACGACTATACGCCGGAGTGGAAGGGCTGGCGGCTGGAATACCTGCCGATGATTCCCCCGCGCTTCGGCATAAAGCTCATCCCCGACAAGACCTACGAGAAACAGTTCCGCATCATCGAGCAGCTCATGCAGCACGCCGACGAAATCATCAACTGCGGCGATGCCGGACAAGAGGGCGAACTCATCCAGCGCTGGGTCATGCAGAAGGCCCGCGCCGCATGTCCCGTAAAAAGGCTCTGGATTTCCTCGCTCACGGAGGAGAGCATTCGCGAAGGCTTCCGCCAGCTTCGCGACCAAGCCGACTTCCAATCGCTCTACGAGGCAGGACTTTCGCGCGCCATCGGCGACTGGCTGCTCGGAATGAACGCCACGCGCCTCTATACCCTCAAGTACGGCCGCCAAAAGCAGGTGCTTTCCATCGGACGGGTGCAGACCCCTACGCTCGCGCTCATAGTCAACCGGCAGAAAGAGATAGAGAATTTCGTGTCCGAGCCGTACTGGGAGCTCAAAACCACGTACCGCGACACCGTTTTCTCCGCCGCGAAGGGCCGTTTCGCCACCGAGGAGGAGGGAAAAGAGGCCCTCGCCCGCATCGAACACGAGCCCTTTGAGGTGACAGACGTAGCGGTCAAGCGGGGAACCGAGTACGCGCCGCGCCTTTTCGACCTGACTTCGCTCCAGGTGGAGTGCAACAAACGCTATTCCTTCTCGGCCGAAGAAACTTTGCAGCTCATCCAGTCGCTCTACGAGCGCAAGTTTACGACTTATCCGCGAGTGGACACCACGTTTTTGAGCGACGATATTTACGCCAAGTGCCCCGCCACGCTGCGCGGGCTCTCGCCTTATGCCGAGCTGACAGCCCCGCTCCTCCAGGGCAAGGCGCTGCCCAAGTCGAAAAAGGTGTTCGACAATTCGAAAGTCACCGACCACCACGCCATCATTCCCACGGGCGTCGACCCCCGCGGCCTTGCCGGGAGGGAGCAGAAGGTCTACGACCTGATCGCGCGGCGCTTCATCGCCGTGTTCTATCCTGACTGCAAAATCTCCACCACCACGGTGCTCGGCGCCTCGGGCGGCGTGCCTTTCAAGGCGACGGGCAAGCAGATCCTCTCGCCGGGCTGGCGCGCGGTCTTCGACTACCGCCTCCCCTCCTCCTCCGCGCAGGGGCCGGCCGGGGATGCCCCCGCCCCGGCGGCGGAAGAGGGCGGCAAGGCCGACGAGGAGGAGCGCACGCTGCCCGCCTTCACGCCGGGGGAAAGCGGGCCGCACACCCCCGCGCTGGCCGAGAAGTGGACGCAGCCGCCCAAGCCTTATACGGAGGCCACCCTCCTGCGCGCCATGGAGACGGCCGGAAAGACGGTGGAGAACGAGGAACTGCGCGACGCCCTGAAGGAGAACGGCATAGGCCGCCCCTCGACGCGCGCCGCCATCATCGAGACGCTCTTCAAGCGCCACTACATCCGCAAGGAGCGCAAAAACCTGGTTGCCACGCCCACGGGTGTCGGTCTCATAGGGCTCATCCGCGAAGAGCTGCTCAAGAGCGCGGAACTCACGGGCCTCTGGGAGAAGAAACTGCGGGGCGTGGAGAAGAAGACCTACGAGGCCGGCCGTTTCCTGGAGGAGCTGAAGGAGATGGTCTGCACGATAGTTGCCAACGTGAAGGCCGACACTTCTGCCGTCCGCCTCTCCGCGCCGCCCGAGGAGTCCAAGCCCGCTGCCGGGAAGTCCAGGCCGGCGCCCAGGAAGGCGGCGGCCCCGCGGCGCAAAGCCCCTGCCGGCGCGGCCCGGGCCGCGGCTGCTCCGGGCGAGCCGCCTGCCGCAGCCGGAAAGCAGGCGCAGGCGGCGGTGGTGACGGATGCCGACATCGGGAAGCCCTGCCCCGCCTGCGGGCGGGGACACATCCTGCGCGGGCGGCAAAGCTACGGCTGCTCGGAGTGGAAAGCGGGATGCAACTGGCGCGCTCCCTTCCCCGAAAAATAGTGCGCGGCGCGGAAGTCTTGTACCGTACTTCCGCGCCGTCTAGTTTTTTCTCTTGCATCTTTTTGGAAGAAGCCCTGCCTGTTTTCCGGAAAAGTGCTGCCGCTTTTTGGAAAAAGCGCTGCATGTTTCCGGAAAAAGCGCTGCGTCTTTTTTCCCTCCGGCCCGGCAGTTCCCCTTTTTTGCTGTAGGGGGAGGGGAGCTCAGCGGCGGGTGACAGCCAGGATCCAGGCGGCTATGTCCTCCAGTACCTGCTCGTCCATCGTCTGGCGGATCTGCCCGTATTCCCCGACGGCGCCCGTGCTGCACGGCTGAAACAGGTGGTTCAGTCCCTCGTAGATGCGCGTCTCCACCCGGCGGTTGCCGCCCGATTCGGCCGCGGCGGCAAGGGCCGCGAGGTTGGGCGCCGCCTCCACCTGTATGTCGCGGCTGCCCCCGAGGGCGAAGATGGGGCAGCGGACGCGGCGGAGGGCTTCGGCGGGGTCATGGCGGAGGAAGTGCGTCATCCAGGGCGATGCGCCGGCCCGGGCCTGTTCGTGCAGGCGCCGGCACACGAGGCTGTCGGCCCGCTGCTCCGGGGGCAGGGCGCGCAGGAGGAAGCGGTAGACGGAGTCGGTGCGCGCGGCGGCGGGGAGGTCGCGGCGGAGCAGGTCGTAGAGGGTGCGGAGCTGCGGATACTGCTGCGGCCAGAGGCCCTCTTGGCCGGAGAGGCGCAGGAGCGCGCGGTTCTGGCTGAGCAGGATGCTGTCGCCCGGCAGGGCGGCGCCGGCCAGGGAGACGATGAAGCACACGTCCGTGCAGTCGGCGGCGCAGAGGAAAGCAGCGGTTGCGCCCGCGCTGTGCCCGAGAAGCCCCACGCGGGCGGGGTCAATCTCCGGCCGGCCCTGCAGGTAGCGCAGGCAGGCGGCGGCGTCGGAGGCAAAGTCGGGGTCGGCGGCTGCCGGGAAGTCGCCCTCCGATCGGCCCGTGCCGCGGTCGTCGCAGCGCAGGACGGCAATGCCGCGGCGCGTCAGACGGTCAGCCAGCAGGAGAAAGGGCTTGTGCCCGAAGAGCTCGCTGTCGCGGTTTTGCGGGCCGCTGCCCGTGAGGAGCACGACGGCGGGATACCTGGCAGAAGAATCCGGCGGCAGGGTGAGCGTGCCGCTGAGGCTGATGCCGGCCGCGGCGTTGCGCACCCGTACTTCCTCGCTGCGGTAGGGGAAGGGCGGCTGCGGCTCCTGGGGGCGGAGGTTGCCCGGGTTTTCCTCCCTCCTCAGGGTGAGGGGCAGGTCGGCGCCTTGGCTGAAGGTGCCTTCTATCTCCCCGCCGGGGCGGAGGCGGCCGCGGAAGGAGGCGCCGAGGACGGGCATCTGCAGGGAAAGCACGGAGTCGGCCATCGAGGCGGCCGCCACCTTCAGCCCGTAGGCCCCCTGGTCGGGCGAGTCGAGCGTGGCGCGGAGGCTGTCGCCGGCCTGCACGAGGTGGACAGTGAGGCGCAGCCCTGCGGGACCCACCTGCAGGCGGCCGCCCCAAGTGCCGCCCACGTCTTGCGCCGCGAGCCGCGGGGCGCAGAGCGTGATGCACAGGAGGAGGAGAAAAGCGCAGGGGCTTTTTCGGAAAAGCGCTGCATGAAACGGGGAAAAGTGCTGCATGTTTTCGGGATTTGCGGCCGGGCTTTCCGGCTTTTGGGGCAAAGATAATGAAAACGGGCGAAAAAGGTAATGGAAACGGGCGATGCGGAAACCTCCTTTTGCCTCCCCGCCGGGAAGCGCGGCCCGCGGCAGGGGCTTTTTTTCCCTCAAAGGGTGCTAAAAAGAAATAACGCCGCTCCGTCCGGCGGGGGGAATGGCTATCTTTGCCCTTGTGCGGCGCGGGCCGCACGAGGACTTACTGCTTAATACAAAAACTATGGAGACAAACATCGTAATGGACACCATCCGCCGGCGGCGCAGCGTGCGCTCTTACTCCGCCCGCCCGGTGGAGAGGGAGAAACTGCAGGCCATCGTGGAGGCGGCCACGTGGGCCCCGACGGGGATGAACCGCCGCACGTTCCACTTTCTGGTAGTCACGGACGCAGCCCGGCTGCAGGAACTCAACCGCCGCATCCGCGCCGTCTTCCGGCAGAGCGAGCTGCCCTCGGAAAAGGCCCGGGGCGAGGACGAAAACTACGTCTGCTACTACAACGCCCCGGCCCTCATCATCGCCAGCAACGAGCCCTCGGAGGCGTGGGCGGCGCAGGATTGCGCCTGCGCGCTGCAGAACATTTTCCTCTCCGCACGCTCCCTGGGCGTGGACTCCTGCTGGATCAACCAGCTCTGCAAGGGGATGAGCGACGAGCCGCAGGTCTACGCCCTGCTCCGCTCCTGGGGAATGCCCGAGGGGCACAAGGTCTACGGCTGCGCCGCCTTGGGCTACGGCGACCGTCCGCTGCCCGAAGGCGCTCCGCGCCGCGAGGGGCTGGTGACGTGGGTGGAGTGATTCGCTCCTTTTCCCTCCCAGGCGTACAGGCTTTCCCCTTGGAGTACATCCTTTTCCCTCCGGCGGAGACGGGTTGCCCCCCTGCGGGAAGATAAGAAAAGTGCTGCCGCTTTCCGACGAAAGCGGCAGCACTTTCTGCTACGCGGTGCAGCAGTTTTCCGCCCTTCCCCCTCAGGGCTCCGGCGCAGGAGGCTCGGCAAGGCTGCCGAAGCCCCGCCACTTGTCGCCGTGGGTGAGGGCATATTGGGCATAAGCGTCGAGCAGCCGGTGGGCGGCGTTGTAGGAAGTGGTCTTCCCCTGCAGGAGTTGCTGCTCGACGTGCGGCAGAAGCTCCTCGACGGAGGGGCACTGGTAGAAATTGTTCTGCAGCTCTTCGTGAATGGTCTCGAACATTCTGTATTTGGCCTGCTCCCTTCGGCGATGGGTGAAGTAGCCTGTGGATTTGGCGAAGTCGATATATTCGTAGACCATGTCCCAAATTTCTTTGATGCGCAGCCCGTAGAATCCGGAGTAGGTGAGTACGCGCGGCTGCCAGCCGCTTTCGTGGGGCGGGAACAGGTGAAGCGCGTTTCGGAACTGCGCGGCGGCCAGCTCGGCGCGCTGCTCGTTGCCGCTGTCGGCCTTGTTTATGACGATTCCGTCGGCCATTTCCATAATTCCCCGCTTGATTCCCTGAAGTTCGTCGCCGGTTCCGGCCAATTGGATGAGCAAAAAGAAATCTACCATTGAGTGGACGGCAGTTTCGCTTTGGCCGACGCCGACAGTCTCAACGAAAATCTTGTCGAAGCCTGCCGCTTCGCAGAGAACGATGGTCTCTCTTGTTTTCCGCGCTACACCTCCGAGCGAGCCGGCGGCCGGACTTGGGCGAATGAAGGCGTCGGGGTGGACGGCGAGCTTCTCCATTCGGGTTTTGTCGCCGAGGATGCTGCCTTTACTGCGTTCGGAGCTGGGATCTATGGCCAGCACGGCGAGGCGTCCGCCGCGCTCCTTGAGCAGATGGAGGCCGAACTCGTCGATGGAAGTGCTCTTCCCGGCGCCGGGGACGCCGCTGATTCCGATGCGGACCGACCGGCCGGCATAGGGCAAGCACTTCTCGATTACTTCCTGTGCGGCGGCGTGGTCTTCGGGACGGAGGCTCTCGATGAGCGTAACCGCCCGGCCGAGGATGGCGATGTTGCCCTTGACGATTCCTTCGACGTACTGGCCGGGAGTGAGATGCCTGCGGTGGGGCCGCTGGGCGCGCAGGTAGGGATTGATGGTGGAGGGGCGCTCGATGCCGGAGGCTACGCTGAGCCCGCGGTATTCTTCTGCGTTTTCGGGGTGTTCCATAGGGGGGAGGTTTTAGGTTGTGCCAGGGGTTTTGGGAAAAAGCGGCAGGGCTTTCGGGGAAAAGCGCTGCATGTTTTCGGGAAAAGTGCTGGCGCTTTCCGCCGGGGGCGGCGGGGCTTCAGTCTTTCTGTTCCGGGGCTTCGCGCCGGGCCTTGAGCTGGACGATGACGAAGGGGCGGTGGGGGTCGTTGGAGATGAGCAGCACTTTGGTCTCGCCGCGCAGGCGGTGGTAGAGTTTGCCGTTGAGCTTGATGCGGAGTTTCACTTCTTCGCCCGGCTCTATGACTTGCTTCTTGAGGCTGACTCCCACGGCGGGGCTGAACACTTGGAGCTTCTCGATGCGCAGGGGACTGCGGCCTTTGTTGGTGAGCAGGGCGGTGACTTTGTGCGAGCCGCGGGCGGGGATGCTGCCGAGGTCGAACTCATATTGGGAAAGTTCCAGCACGGGTGCTTCGCGGAGCTGCGCTTCGGTGAGGCCGGAGAAGTCGGGCAGGAGGATGGCCGAGAGAGTGAGTTCGTTTTCCTCGTCCACTTTGTCGCCGGAGTGCCGCGCCAGATGTACGGAGAGCTGCGTCAATCCGTAATCGGGGAGCTGTTCTGTGTCCAGGGTGAGCGTTATTTTCCCTTTCCTGCGGGGCGGCAGCAGATAGGGGCGCGCTTCCATGGAAATGTAGGGCGGGAGGTGGAGCAACTTGAGCTCTTTTGCCTGTTTGCCTATGTTGAGCAGGTGGATGGTGGCTGTGGGGTGTCCGCCTTTTTGTGCGGGTTCGAACTCGATGTCGCGGCTGCTGACGAGGAAGTCGCCGATGGTTTCGCTGAAGGCGCTGCCCTGTCCGCTGTCGGCGCCTTCGAGGAGGACTTCGCCGCGCAGGTCGAGGCGGATGACGCGCGGCTGGCTGTCGGTATAGATGTGGACGAATTTGTGGAAGCGCCCCATGGTCTTGGCGTCGTAGGTGACGGTCAGGCGGGTTTGCTCCCCGGGCTGGAGGGAAAGTTGCGGGGCTTCTGTCACGAGGCAGGCGCAGGAGGCGCTGACGCGCTCTATGCGGAGCGGGTCGTTGCCTATGTTGGTCAGGTTGAAGCTGGCCGTGGCGGGTTTTCCGTAGGTGATGAATCCGAAGTCGTGCGCGCCGGCGTCCAGGGAGAGGTGCCCCTGGGCCAGGGCGGTGGTGGCCGCCAGGAGGGCGGATGCAAGCAGGAGTGTGGTTCGCATGGGGTGTCGTTCTGTTTCGGTCGGTATCTGGTGTTTTTTTGTTGTGCCCCGCCCGGGGAAAAGCGCAGGGGCTTTCGGGGAAAAGTGGCAGGGCTTTTCGGAAAAAGCGGCAGGGCTTCCGGGCGGAGGTGCCTGCGCTTTTCCCCGGGCGGGGCGGTGGGGGGTCAGTCTACGTGGAGCACGGTGGAGGAGGAGTGGCCGGTGAATTCTGCGGAGTAGGCGCACTGCAGGCGGGCCACGCCGGAGGAGTAGGTGCCGTCGTGCGCCACGATGCTGCGGATCTCGTAGGTGTGTGTGCCGCGGGTGAGGCGGTCGAAGAAGAGCGTCGTAGAGGCGTCTTTCTCTACCTGGTAGGCTCCGCCGCGGTAGCCGGAGAGCTGGGAGAGGGGTTCGAGGCATGCGGCGCGGGAATCCTTGAGGTAGACGAAGTCGAGGTCGCGGTCGTTTTCCACAAAGAGGCGGGTGAGGATGCGGTCGCCCTTATGGAGCCGGGTCTGCGGGCCTATCTTCTCCCAGACTTCTCCGCTGCCGCCGGTGCGCAGGACGAAGAGCTCTTTTTCCACTTTCACCCGCGTGCCCTGCTGGCTGACGCGGTCGGTCTGCTCGTCGCACTCG
The DNA here is from genome assembly GCA_944320955.1 of uncultured Bacteroidaceae bacterium. Taxonomy (GTDB): domain Bacteria; phylum Bacteroidota; class Bacteroidia; order Bacteroidales; family Bacteroidaceae; genus UBA1794. Next base: position 71,943 of record CALUJL010000010.1, on the reverse strand, counting down.
CCGTAGACGGCGCCCCAGGCCACGCCTTGTCCTGTCTTGCGGAAGAGGGCCCGGGCCGTCGTGCTGCCGTCGGCGGGGAAGGAGGCCTTGGCGTAGCCCATGAGTGCTTCGGCGCTGCCCGGGCGGGCTGCGGTGGAGAGCGTGTGGCTGCCGAGGGTCAGGGAGCAGGTGGCGCCGCGGCCGGAGAGGTTCGTTGCCTCGTGGAGCAGGGCGTAGACGGCGTTTGCGCTGGCCAGTGCGTTGCTCCAGGCCTGTGTCTGCTTGTGCCGGAGCAGGTTGAGCTGCATCTCGGCGGTCAGGGCGGTGTCGCCCATCAGGCGGGAGGCTTCGACTATCGTGGCGAGGAGCTCCTCGGGGAGGTAGCCGCCGCTGCCCTGTCCGGCAAAGAAGCTGCCGAGTTCGGTGGTCTGCGTGGCATATTCCCGGATGGAGCGGTAGTAGTCGCGGGCCGCGGCGGCCTGGTTGTTCTTTGTCAGTACTGTCACTGCGCGGGCCTTGCGGCCGAGGTCGAAGGAGGGGATGGCGGCGGGCAGGAGCTTCAGGTAGAAGGCTTCGGCCTCGGCGGCGCTGCCCTCGGGACGGGCGGGTGCAAGGGTGCAGAGGTAGAGGTAGTCGAGGTCGGAGGCGGAGAGGCGGTAGTCTTTGCGGGCTTCGGCGGTGAGGCGGTCGAATCGCTTGCCCGCTTCGGTGTAGAGGTAGCTGCAGGCTTTCTCGAGGAGCGTCTTCATTTCGCCCTCGGGTACGGCGCCGGTGAGCAGATGGAGGCGGCAGAACATCTCGGCCACCCGCGCGGTGACGTAGGAGTTGCCCCGCATTTCGGGATACCAGGCCAGGGAGCCGTCGCCCTGCTGCAGGGCCTGGAGGCGGCGGAGCATCTCGGCGCGGCGGAAGGCCATGCTGTTTTGGTCGGCCAGTTGCGCGATGGCGGCCTGCGCGCTGCTCTCCTCCCGGGCTTCGGCCACCCAGGGCGTCTCCTCAAGTTGCAGCGCTTTCAGTTCAGAGTGCTGCATGAATTTGGAAAAAGTGCTGGCACTTTTCCCGTTTTGTTGCAGGAGAATTTGCTGCAACTCCTGCGACTCGCCCACGAGCCATGCGGAGATCGTGTTGGCGTAGTACGCCGCGGCCAGCTCCAGGGCGCTCTCCCGTTGCGGCACGGCCAGCACCGGCAGGGCCATGACGGCGCTCCAGGCGGGGTTGGCATAGAGCTCCACGGTGTAGCGCTTCTGCGTGGCGGTGGGCGAACCGGCGTTGAAGAGTTCCGAGAGGTCGTACTCTTCTTCTCCCCCGCCCCGCAGGGTGAGCGGGACGGCCTGCACCAGATGGGTGCGCGCGGAGAGCACTGCGAGCTCGTGCTGCTCGCCGTCGCTGAAGTCGTCGGCGTCGGCCATGAGGCGGATGCCCACCGTCTGCCACTCCTCCTTGGCGCTCACGGCGAAGGAGCAGGCCGCGGAGGAGTCGGCGGCGAGGCGGAACTTGCGCTTCTCGCTGTGGAGGACTTCCATCGTGGCCGGGTCGAAGAGTTCGAGGCGCACGGTGCCGCTGACTTCCGTGCCGCTGGCGTTGAGCAGGCGGGCGGAGACTTCGGCCTCGTCGCCCTGCCGCAGGTAGCGGGGCAGGTGGGCCGAGAGCATGAAAGGCTTGGAGGCGGTGATGGATTCGTCCAGCTCTCCGGTGCAGAAGTCGCGGGTGTGCGCCAGCCCGACGAGGCGCCAGCGGGTCAGGGACTCGGGCAGGGTGAAGGCGATGCGTACCGCGCCCGCGGAGTCGGTGCGCAGCGTGGGGTAGAAGAAGGCGCTCTCGCGGAAATCTTCGCGGGGCTCGTCGGGCGAATTGGCGGGGGGAAGCCCGGCAATGCGCCCGGCCAGGAGCTCGCTCGGGTAGTAGGGTACTTCGCCGGTCGCGGCTTCTTCTTTGGTTTGGACTACCACTTGTTTCACGTCGGCTATGTCCATTGCTGCCGAGGCGGTGGCGTTATAGACTTTCCGCATCATGCGGGGAGTGAAAGCGAAGTAGGGGAAGTCCCACTGGTCGTAGCCGAAGGCGGGATAGCGGTAGGGCTTTGTGTATTCGTATGAGTAGAGGGAGACGGAATTGTCATAGTTCCATCGGAAATTGATGTAGCTGCTGAGGCGGGGATAGTAGTGGCTTACGTAGATGTGGTGCTCTTCTATCTGGTCGAGGGCTGCATCGTAGAGCGAGGCCATGAGCTCGGCATCGGCAGGCGTGCCGTCGGGGCGGGCGACGGAGAGCGTCCATTCTTCGCTCTGCCCTGCCTGCAGGTGGTCGCGGAAGCTGGTCCATTTCAGTTTCAGCTGCTTGTCGGGGCGGGGTTTGGTAACGGCGCGTTGATACCGGTACTGCTTTCCGTCTCTTATCATGTAGAGCGAGAGGCTGGCCCCGTCGCCGTATTCCGGCCGGTACTCCAGCGCAAAATGCAGGAGGCTGTCGGAGAAGGAGACGAAGCGCTGCTCCAAAATCCGGTCGCGGGTGGAGATGCAGTAGAAGATGTGGGCGTCCTGGGCCGAAGAGCCTGCTACTACGTCGAATGCCGCCGGGCTGTCGCCGATTTCTTCCCCGGCCAGGGAGCGGGGGACGCTCTGCCGCCAGAAGACGGTGTCGCAGGGCATCTCGGTGTCGTGCAGGCCGAAGAGGAGGATGGGCTGCCGCAGGCGCGTGGTGTCGCCGCGGGCGTCGACGGCTTCGAGCAGGAGGTCGTAGCGTCCGCTGCGGAGCTTTTTCCAAAAAGTTGCAGCGCTTTTCTGATTTGCCCTGCATGTTTCTTCCCAAAGCGCTGCATCTTTTCCGGGCAGGGCGAGGCGCGCGCGCAGCTCCACGTTGCGGGGCGTGCCGTCGAGATCCTTGGCTTTGAAGACCACGGTGCTCAGGGAGTCCTTGCAAAGTTCTACCATCTTCAGCCTATAGTTGCTGCCGGGGTGGAAGGAAAGCGCGAGGCTCTTCGTGCCTGCATACAGGGTGCGCAGCTTCTCGCGGCTCTCGCCGGCAGCGTCGGTGACGGTGATGTTCACGCGGTAGCTGTAGGCGAAATAGTCTTGGCGGCTGATTCCTTCGGGCAGTTGCGTGGGTATCTCAATGCGGAAGCGGCCCTCGTTGTCCGTAGTGGTGGTGCCATGGATGGTTCCCTTTTCAGCGTAGCGGCTTAGGTCGTAGCCTGAGGTGTCCCAAGCGCCGGGTATCGTCCAATCCCGTTCTATGGAATAGCGCACGGAGTCGCCCTGGAGCGGGAATCCGCTCAGCGTGACGGCGCGGCCCGTGAGGCAGAGCGTGTCGCCCAGGCGCGGGGCCTGGGCGAGCGTGTCGAGCAGGATTTCGAACGAAGGCCTCTTGTATTCTTCCACTTGGAAGCCCGCCCATCCGCCGTCGCACTGCACCGAGAAGCGGCCGCTCATGCAGCGTTCGGGCAGTTGGAACGCATGGTCGAACGATCCGAACTCCCCCGTCCGCAACGTGGCGGAGGCGATAAGCTGGTTGTTCGCGTCTTGAAGTTTCACTTCGCGCTCCTCTCCGGGGCAGACCCACGTGCTGTCTCCCAGCGTGCGCTGCACGATTCCTTTGATATATACGGTCTGTCCGGGCCGGTAGATGGCGCGGTCGGTGAAGAGTTCCACGCCGGTCCGCTGTTCGGCCCGGGTGTTTCGCGGCGAGTAGCTACCCAGGGAGAGCATGGGGCAGGCGGTGTCGTCCGGGGTGTGGGCATAGAACTCCACGTTGCGCTTCGTCTGCGGGTAAAAGACGTGCCCCTCCCGGTCGGTGGTGAGGGTGGCGATGGCGGGCGCCTTGCCGCTGCGTTCGTAGACGCTTACCTCGATGCCCTGTAGCGGCGCGCCGCTGCGGCGGTCCACGATGTAGAGATGCGTGCCCCCGGCAGGGTCTTCGATGTAGAACGGCATGAGGCGGGTCACGCGGAGCAGGTCTTGCGAGTCGCCCTCCTTGGCCTTTTCGGCCACGGCGCGCACGACGTAGGTCCCTTCCTGCGGGGCGGGGATGCGGATCACCGTGTCCCGCTGGAGATAGTCGGCGGGGGGCGTGAGCGTGTAGGTCTGCACTATGGGCTCTCCGGCGTACTGCTTCATGAATTTCTCGCCGCCCACGCTGACGCTTCGCCAGTCGGGCGTGGCGAGGCGCAGGGGGTAGAACTTGAGTTGGAAGCTGCGCGCGTTGCGGTGGGAGAGGCGCAGGCTGAGGCTGTCGCCGGGGGCGGCGGTGCCGTCCAGGTACACTTCTACTTCGGCGCGCCGGATGTCGGCGCGTATCTGGCGCAGGGCTTTGACGCGGTCGTAGTGGAGGAAGCGCTTTTCCGCCTCTTCGCATACGGCGAGGGCCTCGGCGGGGCGGCGTTTCTCTTGCAGGAACTGGGCCAGGGCGAGGGCGGTCTCGACGGCTACGTCCATGTCGCGGCTCCCGGAGTAGAGCGTGCGCAGGCCGGATTCGTAGGCGCTGTCGGGCAGGAGGTAGGCCTCGTGTCCCAGCTCCAGGCGCTTGAGGCCGACGAGCATGGAGGCACTGCGGTTGCCCCGTGCTTCATAGAGGGCGGAGAGGCGGTCGAGGATTTGCTGCCAGGTGCTCTCGTAGAGTTCCTTTCCGAGGAAGCCTTTGTGGCGGAGCTGCTGCAACTTGTCGACATGGCTTAGGCCGATGAGGTGCAGGAGGTCGTGGGCAAAGTAGCGGCTGCCGTCCTGCCGGAGGATGAGCCCGCTGTAGCTCTCGGCGGAAACGCGGGCGAGGGGCCCGGGATGTTGCAGGGCGAGGGCCATGAGGCGCAGGGCCTCGTCGCGGAAGTCGCGGGCGCTCCATTTGGGAAGTGCGGCACTTATGGGCGAAAGTGCTGCCGCTTTTTCCGAAAAGTCCTGCATGTTTTCCACAGAAGCGCTGCCGCTTTCTTCCCAAGTGTTGCTGCGGCGGAGGATTTCGGAGCGGTGGGCATCGATGTAGCCCGTGAGGAAGTGGAGCGCGGCCTCGCAGAGGACGGCGTGGCGCACGGTGTCTTTCTCTTCCGCCATCCAGGTGTACAGGGAATTCATGTCGGCCAGGAGGCTGTCGGGGTGTATTTTCTGCCGCTCCGCGGCGCGGGTCACGAAGGCGCGCAACTGCACGGCGAAGTCGCCCCGCTGCCCGGCCAGGCGGTAAATGTCGAGGCATTTCTCCGCTGCCGAGGCGGGGAGGTCTTTCTTCTGCAGGGTTTCCACCTCTTTCCAGAGGTCGGTGTATGGTTTTTGTGCCGCCGTCGTCAGGGAGACGAGCAGGGCGAGGGCCAGAATGAGCTGTTTCATGTGGCTGGAGTTGAGGGTTTCACTTTTGGTTTCTCTGCAAAGAAACGGAAAAATATCGGGTTTTCCCGACCCGTTGCGCAGAGAAAGCGCTATTTTTGCACGCATTAAGAAATAAGGAACTGCCTATGAAACAATATCTCGACCTGCTCCGCCGCGTGCTCGATGAAGGGCACCGCAAGGAAGACCGCACCGGTACGGGCACCATCAGCCTCTTCGGCCACCAGATGCGCTTTGACCTTGCCGACGGTTTCCCCCTGCTTACGACCAAGAAGTTGCACCTGAAGTCCATCATCCACGAGCTGCTCTGGTTCTTGCGCGGCGACACGAACGTGCGCTACCTGCAGGAAAACGGCGTGCGCATCTGGAACGAATGGGCCGACGCGGAGGGCAATCTCGGCCCCATCTACGGCCATCAGTGGCGCAGCTGGCCGGACTACCGGGGCGGGACGATAGACCAAATGAGCGAAGCCCTGCGCCAAATCCGCCAGACGCCCGACTCGCGCCGCATCCTGGTGAGCGCCTGGAACGTGGCCCAGCTGCCCGAGATGCACCTTCCCCCCTGCCATATCCTCTTCCAGTTCTACGTCTGCGACGGCCGTCTCTCGCTGCAGCTCTACCAGCGCAGTGCCGACATTTTCCTCGGGGTGCCTTTCAACATTGCCTCCTATGCGCTCCTCCTGCTCATGACGGCGCAGGTGACGGGCCTCCGCCCCGGCGAATTTATCCATACCCTCGGCGATGCGCACATCTACCTCAACCACTTGGACCAGGTGCGCCTGCAACTCACGCGCTCCCCGCGCCCGCTGCCCCGGATGTGGCTCAACCCCGGGGTCGGCGACCTCTTCGCCTTCCGCTACGAGGACTTCCGCCTCGAAGGCTACGACCCGCATCCGCACATCGCCGGCGTAGTGGCCGTCTGATTTTTCCCTTGCCGCTTCTTGTGAAAAGCGCTGCATGTTTTTTGGAAAAGTGCTGCATGAAATGGGAAAAAGCCCTGCATCTTTTTTTCGGGAGATGCAGGGCTTTTCTTATTCTTCCTTGCCGCCTTTCTGCCCGAACTGGTGCTGGAACTGGAACCGGAAGGTGGCCAGGACGTAGCTCTCGCGGTAGGAATTGCCGAAGTCGTGCTGCATGTTGTCGCCCGTGACGCGCGTGACGGGCAGGCGGCCGGGCAGGAAATCGTAGCCTTCCAGCGTGAGCGAGGCCGTCCCGAGCCGCACCTGGAAGAGTTCGCGCGTCAGCCGCAGGTTCCAGACGGCGCGGCCGTAGTCGGCCCCGTCCCCATATCCGCGGCGGAGGGTCCAGCTGAAATCGGTGTCGAGGTAGAGCTTCCAGGGCAGTTGGGCGTAGCCCCGCGCCGTCAGGCCCCAGTCTTTCTGGTGGCGCACGGCGGCCGTGCCCGCTCCGGCCTGCGCCCGCTCGTAGCGGAAGCTGCCGCTGAGGTTCAGGTTCCACTGGTCCTTGTTGTAGCGGATGCCGAGGTTTCCCCCCAGGGAGTAGGGGCGGAGGGTGGCGGGCTGCCCGTTGCTGTAGGTGCGGTACTGGCGGTAGCTGGCGTTGGCCGAGCCGCTGATGCCCCAGACTTGCTGCTTGCCGAGGGGTTGGTAGGCATTGGCGTAGGCCGAGAGGGAGTAGTTTCCGTTGACGTTGCGGTACGTGGTGTGACGATGCCCGGTGCTCAGGTCGATGTCCGACACGGTTTTCACCTGGTTCGTTATCACGTTTCCGCTCACCGCCGCCGAGCGGTATCCCCTCTTCTGCGCCCCGGAGGAGCTGTAGTTGAGCGAGAAACTGTGGGTGAAGGTGGGCTTCAGGCCGGGATTGCCCTGCACGGTGTTTTGCGGGTTGCTCACGTCCGTGTAGTCGCGCAGCTGGTAGGGCGTGGGCGAGGTGAGCCTTCCGTTGTAGGAGCCTGCAAGGCGGATGTCCTCGCGGGGGTGCCAGGTGAAGTTGAATATGGGGGAGAAGTTCACATTGTCCAGCTCCACCTCGGAAAGGAGCGAGTCGCCCCTCATCTCGGGCAGCTCCCCGGTGGGGAGGGTGGCGGGCAGCGTGCCCCTTGCCTGCGCCGCGGTGGGGGAGAAGTTGCGCGTGCGGCTGTCGATGCGCTCGAAGCTCAGGCCGAGGTTTTGCTCGTATTTTTCCCATTTGGACTGCAGGAAGAGGCGCGCCTGCTGGGAGTTTCGCTCCTGGCGGTCTTCGTTGCTGAGCGGAAGCGAGAGGCGCACTTCCCCGCCCGCTGCCTCGTAGGCGGAGCGGACGTTGCGGTTTTGGGAAAAGTCGAGCGTCGTGAGCACCTGGAGCTTGTGCTTTTTGCCGATGGGCTCCACCCACGACACCTGCAGCGAGGCGCTCTTGTCCGTCCCGCTGCCGCGGCTGCGCTCGTGGAGCGTGGAGTCGCGGCGGTAGAGGCCGTCTTCGTACTCGTGGCGCAGCCACTCGCGGGTTTCTTCGCTGCGGTCGCTGGAGAGGGAGAGGTCGAGGCTGGTGTAGAGCACACGGCCTTCCTTGCCGAAGCGCAGCGAGTGGGTGAGGCGGGTGCGCAGCGAGTGGCTGCGGGTGCGGTTCGTGGAGGCAGAAGTGCCGTGGTTGAGCGTGTCGCCCTCCTGGTCTTGCGAGGAGAAGAGGCTGGTCTGTTCCGAAAGGCTGCGGCGGAAGTCGGCGGAGAACTGCGCCGTCAGGATATTGCGCTCGTCGGGCCGCCACTCGGCCTGCAGGTTGAGCCCGTAGTTGCGGGAGGAGTAGTTGCCGGCGTAGCTGTTTTTTTCGACAAGGCCGGTGCTGTCGGGCAGGAAGGTGCGGGTGGTGGTGAGGAAGCGGCTGAAGTTTTCGTTGTCGGAGCTGCTGAAGTGGGGTGTGAGGCTGAGCTTCCGGGAGAAGCTGCGGTCGAACCCGAGGTTCGTGTTCCAGCTTTTGTTGGCGTTGCGCAGGTGTTCGTAAGGGCGGCGGTCGGTCCAGAGGCTGAAGGAGTAGTTGTTTTCGCCGTCGAGTGCGAAGCCTTGGAGCGAAGTGCCGTCGCGCATCTTGCCGGCCCGCTCCAGGTCGCGCCCGCCGCGCAGCTCGGCGGTGACTTGGAGGCTGGTCTTCATGTCTTCCTTGACGGCGAGGTCGAGCACCATCTCGCCGCCGCTGGTGGAGATGCCCGTGAGTTCTTCCTCGCGGCTGGGGCGGCGGTAGACTTTCAGGCGGGAGACGATGTTGGAAGGGAGCAGGTCGATGGCCTGGTCCAGGTCGGCCAGCCGGAAGCGGCGGCCGCCGATGTAGAGGCTGCTGAGGGAGTTTCCGTTGACGGTGACGCTGCCGTTGTCCGTAATCTCTACGCCGGGCAGCAGGCGGAGCAGGTCGCGCAGGGTGGCGTGGCCGGGGAGTTGGAAATTTTCGGCGTTGTAGACGAGGGTGTCGCCGCGGGTCACGACGTCGGGCTGCCGGGCTTTTACGACGAAGCTGTCGAGCAGGGTGGCCGTCGTGTCGCTCCAGAGGGAATCGGGCTGCAGGGCCCGGAGGCGCAGGATGGAGTCGGCCCCGGCGCGGCGGAGGCTGTCGGCGCGGCGGGCGGCGGCGCTGTCGGCAGGAGAGGCGGGCGTGGTGACGAGGCGGATGCGGGCGGAGTCGACGAGGAAGTAGAAGGAGTCGGCCGCGGCGGTGGCGCTGTCGGCCGTGGGCGCGGCGGAAGCGTCCGGTTGTGCCGCGGAGTCGGGTGCGGGGGGCTGTGCTGATGGGGGGAAGTGCTGCCGCTTCCGGACGGAAGTGCCTGCGCTTCCGGGTGAAAGTGCTGCCGCTTCCGGCGGAAAGTGCCTGCGCTTTTCCCCTCTCTCCTGCCGCGGCAGGGCGGCAGCGGCGCAGAAGCAGGCGCAGAGGAGCAGCAGGAGGGGGAGGCGGCGCATGGGGAAGGCGGGGTTTTGCAGTGGCGGTTTGGACGCAAAGGTAGCCTTTTTCTGGAACAATCGTCCTGCCGGCGGGGAATAACTGCCCGGGCGGGGGAAAACGGGCTTCGGCTTTTCCCCCGCTGCCGGGTACGAAAAAAGCGCGGCCCGAAGCCGTAGCTCCGGGCCGCGCCGTGTGTATCGGGCCGGTGATGCGCTTACATCATGCCGCCCATGCCGCCCATGCCCGGGGCACCCATGGGCATGTCGTGCTTTTCTTCTTTCTTTTCTACGATGACGCACTCCGTGGTCAGGAACATTCCGGCAATGGAAGCCGCGTTTTCCAGAGCCACACGGGCCACCTTGGCGGGGTCTACCACGCCGGCGGCGTGCATGTTCTCGTAGACATCGGTGCGGGCGTTGTAGCCGAAGTCACCCTTGCCTTCGCGCACCTTCTGCACCACTACGGCGCCTTCCTTGCCGGCATTTTCCACAATCTGCCGCAGAGGCTCCTCGATGGCGCGCTTCACAATCTCGATGCCCGTGGTCTCGTCGGAATTGTCGCCCTTGAGTCCTTCCAGAGCGTCGATGGCGCGGATGTAAGTCACGCCGCCGCCCGGCACGATGCCTTCCTCGATGGCGGCACGCGTAGCGCAAAGTGCGTCGTCCACGCGGTCCTTCTTCTCTTTCATCTCCACCTCGGAAGCGGCACCCACGTAGAGTACGGCCACACCGCCGGAGAGTTTGGCCAGACGTTCCTGGAGTTTCTCCTTGTCGTAGTCGCTTTTCGTGGTTTTGATTTGCGCTTTTATCTGGTCGCAACGCTCTTTTATGTTTTCCTTCTCGCCGGCTCCGTTGACGATGGTCGTGTTGTCCTTCGTGATGGTCACCTTTTCGGCCGTGCCCAGCATGTCTATCGTAGCTTGCTCCAGCTTCAGGCCTTTTTCCTCGCTGATTACGACGCCGCCCGTCAGCACTGCGATGTCTTCGAGCATCTCCTTGCGGCGGTCGCCGAAGCCCGGGGCCTTGACGGCGCAGATCTTCAGCTGCGAGCGCAGGCGGTTGACGACGAGAGTGGTGAGGGCTTCGCTGTCTACGTCTTCAGCAATCACCAAGAGGGGACGGCCGGTCTGTACGGCGGGCTCCAGAATGGGGAGGAAGTCCTTGAGGTTGGAGATTTTCTTGTCGTAGATCAGGATATAGGGCTTCTCCATTTCGCACTGCATCTTCTCGGTATCCGTCACAAAGTAGGCGGAAAGATAGCCGCGGTCGAACTGCATTCCTTCAACCACGCCGATGGTCGTGTCAGTACCTTTGGCCTCTTCGATGGTAATTACGCCGTCTTTCGAAACTTTACGCATGGCGTCGGCGATAAGTTTGCCGATTACCGGATCGTTGTTGGCCGAAACGGTGGCAACCTGCTCGATCTTGTCGTAGTTATCGCCTACCTTTTCGCTTTGAGCCTTGATGTTTTCAACGACTTTGGCCACGGCTTTGTCGATACCGCGCTTGAGATCCATGGGATTGGCGCCGGCTGTCACGTTTTTCAGGCCTTCGGCCACGATGGCCTGCGCCAGAACGGTGGCAGTGGTCGTGCCGTCGCCGGCATCGTCGCCCGTCTTTGAGGCAACTTCCTTCACCAATTGCGCGCCTGTGTTCTTGAACGGATCGGCAAGTTCTACTTCTTTGGCTACGGTCACACCGTCTTTTGTGATGTGGGGTGCGCCGAATTTCTTTTCGATGATGACGTTGCGGCCTTTCGGACCGAGGGTTACTTTGACGGCATTTGCCAGTTCGTCCACGCCCTTCTTCAGGTTCTCGCGGGCTTCGATATTGAATTTGATTTCTTTAGCCATTGTTTTTGTCTGTTTTTGGGGTTGTTTTTTAGGATGGGGGTGCGGGATTAGCCGATGACGGCCAGCACGTCGCTCTGGCGCATCATGAGGTATTTTTCGCCGTCGACCTCGATTTCGGTGCCGGAGTACTTGCCGTAGAGTACGGTGTCGCCTACTTTCAGCACCATCTCTTCGTCTTTCGTGCCGTGGCCTACGGCCATTACTTCGCCTTTGAGGGGTTTTTCCTTGGCGGTGTCGGGAATGATGATGCCGCCCACGGTCTTTTCTTCTGCCGGTGCCGGGAGGATGAGCACGCGGTCTGCTAAGGGTTTGATGTTCATAGTGCTATTTTGTTTGTTTTGAATGTATGATCGATTTCTGCCCTCCGTAGGAACAAGAAGCGTGCCAAAGGTGTTTTCCCCGCGGAATGCGGCAGATGCTGACATCGTGTCAGCCCCTTCTGTCACTTCCCTGCCCTGCGGCAGACAAAAAGGCTTGCCCCGGAGGAACGGGAGATGCTGGCTTGGGGGCGAAAGGTGCGGCATCCTGGGGAAAAAGCGGCAGTGGCTTTGGTGAAAAGATGCAGGGCTTTTCGGAAAAAGCGGCAGGGCTTTTTGCGAAAAGCGCAGGGACTTTCCGCCCGTCCCCCTTCGGGAGTGGAATTTTGCCGCATGGGGCGGGGCAGAAAGGGGGAAAGGGTGGTGTTTCTTTTGCCGGTACGGTATTTTTTTTTAACTTGCGGCCGCACTCCCGCCGTGGCGGCAGTGAATGGTTTTTTATTCATCTAAATCGAGGAAATCATGAAAGGCAAGATTCTGACTTGTGCGCCGCTTTTGGCGCTGTGCGGCCTCCTTTCCTGCGGGGGAGGAGGGGCGGAAGTCCCGCCCACGGGGGCGGGTTCGGGCGACAGCCTGACGGTTTGCGGCTCGGTGGGCCGCGGGTTTGTGGAAGCGGCGGACTCCGTCCGGGTGCAACTCTACAGTTTGGCCACTCCCTTTGCCCGCGAGGGAGGCGGCGCGGCGCAGCGGGAGCTGTTTCCCGTGGGCGGGGACGGGCGTTTCGTCTTCCGCGCGGAGCTGCTCTGCCCGCAGCTGTGCCTGGTGAGCATTGGCGGACGGGGCGATGCCCCCGCCGGGACGGGCGCGGTGTTCTTCCTCAGCCCGGGCGACAGCCTGAGGATCGAGGCGGAATGGCACGGGGAGGAGTGGACGACTGCTTACGCCGGGGCCGGACCGGTCTGCCCGGTGGAGGATTTCGGCCGGGCGCAGGACTTCTTTGTCCGGCATGTCAACGACTTTGCCTCCCTCACCGACATGCCTGCACAGCGGGAGGAGTGCCTCGCCGGGCTGCGCGCCTTGCAGGAGGAGCGGGAGGCGATGGGCCTTTCCCCTGCGGCCGACGACTACCTGCGCCTGCAGCTGGACGTATCGGCCCTGTCGGTCCTGGCTCTGGCCGGGGGCGCGGATTCCGCCTACTTCAGCTTCCTCCGGGAGTTCGACCTGGGGCATGACTTCTGCCCCTCTACCTATTTTTATTATCCGGCCATGACGAACCTCATCCGCAATGCGGCGTTCGGCTTGCCCGAAATAGGCGAGATGTCGCCGGAGGAGTGGATGGTCCGGGCCAAACGGGCCTTGGGCGCGTACATCCCTGCGGAGCGCGACGCGGCCTACGCCCTGATCACGGCCGTGGCCTACTGCAACCAGCTGCACCAGGGCAAGCCCTTCTCGCCCCGGCAGGAGGAGGCGGTGCGCGCTTTCTTCGCCCCCGGGCGGCACGGGTTGGGCAATGTGGCCGCCCGCCTGCTGGCGGAAAACGGTGCGTTGCGCCGCTGATTCCGCCCCGTCCCCTGCGGGAGGAAACGGGAAACGCCCCCTGTCCGGCCGTCGGGCAGGGGGCGTTTTTTTTGATAAATGCCGGAGAAACCGGCGGGAGCGGGAGGACTTAGCGCGTGTAGAAGTCGATGATCCGCGTCAGGGCGCGCTGGCAAACGGGGCAAAATTCCTTGCATTCGTTGGTGCGCATGCGGCAGTCGAACATCGGGCGCCAGATGCCTTTCGTGGAGTAGCCGCCGCCTTCGTGGAGCTCGGCCTTGCCTTCTTTGTAGAGGTCTTCCCATTTTGAGGCGAAGTCCACCTTCGTGGTGATGTTCTGCTCCCACGGTTCCACGTCGAGCGGGTAGGTATCGGTCATGAGGTCTTCCTCATAGAAATATTCGTCGGCCAGTCCGCCGAAGGTGTGCCCGAACTCGTGCACCACGACGGCAGGCGTCTTCTCGTTGCGCGCGTCGGCCAGGGTGAAGGAGTTGTAGACTCCGCCGCCGCCGTAGGTAGTGCTGTTGGCCAAAACTATAATCTGTTCGTAGGGAATGCCTGCAAGGGCGTCGTTGATCTTGTGGATGGCGCTGCTCGTAAGGTAGCGGTCGGAGTAGAAAGTATCGAAGTGGGAGCCGAAGAGGTTCTGCTTCCAGTCGCCGTTGCGCGGTATGCTTACGCCGCTTTCGAGGGAGGGGCTCTTCACGGCCAGCACATTGAAGCGGTCTTTCATCTGCTTGAACGGCTCGTGGTTGAAGAGCGACTGGCAACAGCGCTTCACGTCGACGACAAAACTGTCCATCTCCGACTCTTTATAGCCCTCGGCCAGGAAAACGAGGTCGATGCATTGGTCCGAAGTGCCGCAGTGCTGGATAACTTCGTAGGGGGTTGTGTTCTTTTGCCCTATGGGGCGGATGAGAATGTCGGCCGGATCGACGCGGTGGGTTATCTTGTTTTCGTAAGTGCCCTTCTTCGTGCGGCAGGAGATGCTGATCTCCACGGGTTTCTTGGGGTAGGGCACGAGGAAAGTGTTGGGGAAGGCGCGCTGCAGGTGCTGGGCTTCGTCGGTATCGAGCCATTCGCTGAAGAGCGTGCTGAAGGAGTATCGGTAGATCACCTGCTTCGTGGCGTCGTCCCGTACGGTCAGTTGGTAATTTCCGTCTACGGGCAGCTCGGCCAGGTGCTGGCGTCTTCCGGCCCAGCCGGGCACTCTGTAGAGATCCTGCAGGTAGATGAACTGTTCGCCGGCCTTGCTTCCGGGTTTGCGGAAGCCCGCAAACTGGTAGTCCAGGCGGAGTGTCTGGTCGGTGAAGTACTCGTCGAACGATTGTGCCCGGCTTGTCACGCCCAGGAGCAGGGCGAAAAGGAGAATGATGGGTTTCATTTTCATAGTAGATATAGGTTTTTCGGCACAAAAGTAGCATATTTTTGGCGGAAAAACCTTGTATGGTATGAATTTTCCGTATATTCGCCAAAAATTAGAACTATGAGACAGACACAACTCGATGGGCTGGACGTGCAGATTCTGCAGATGATTGCGCGCGACGCCCGCATTCCTTTCCTCGAAGTGGCCCGTACGTGCAACGTTTCGGGCGCAGCCATCCACCAGCGCATCCAGAAGTTGACGGCGCTGGGCATCATCAAAGGGTCGCAATACGTGCTCGATGCGGAAAAGATAGGCTACGACACGTGTGCCTACATGGGCTTGAATCTGAAAGACCCCGAGTCCTTCGACCAGGTTCTGGAGCGTCTCAAGGAAATTCCCGAAGTGGTGGAGTGCCATTTCACTACGGGAAAGTACGACATGTTCATCAAGCTTTACGCATATAATAATGAGCATTTGCTCCGGATCATTCATGAAAAATTGCAGCCCCTCGGGCTTTCGCGCACGGAGACGCTCATCTCCTTCCATGAGGCGCTGAACCGTCCGATGGCCGTGCCCGAGGTTTCTAAAAATGGCGAAGATGGCCTCTGAATTCCGCCCGCTCACCGTGTCGCTCATTGCGGCGGTGGCGCGCAACGGCGGCATCGGGCGCGACGGCGGGCTGCTCTGCCCGCTGCCGGCCGACCTGCGCCGCTTCAAGCAACTGACCGTGGGGCATCCCGTCATCATGGGGCGCCGCACGTTCGAGTCGCTGCCCAAAGGGGCGCTTCCCCACAGGCGCAATCTGGTCCTGAGCCGTAGTCCCGGCGCGGAGTTCCCCGGCGCCGAACGCTTCGGCAGCCTCCGCGAGGCGCTGGAGGCGTGCCTTCCGCCGGAGGGCGCGGCCGCCGGAGGGGAAAAGCCGGAGGTCTTCGTCATCGGCGGGCACAGCGTCTATCGCGAAGCCCTGCCCGCGGCCGACCGTTTGTACCTCACTTCCGTGGAGCACGACGGGGCGGGAGCCGACGTTTTCTTCCCCGATTTCGATCCCTCCGCCTGGCGCACGGTGGAAATGGAGCCCCACGAGGCCGACGAGCGCAACCCCTTTTCCTACACGTTCCTCACCCTGGAGCGCCTGCCGTAGGCGCTTCGGGCGGGAAGTGCCGCATCTTTTCCCAAAAAGCGCTGCATCTTTTTCCGGAGAGCGCTGCCGCTTTTTCCCCCTGCCCCTGCATCTTTTCCTGTGGAGATGCAGGGGATTTTTTTGCCCCCTGCGCCCCGCGGCGCCCCGTCTTCTGCCCGAATTGCAGGAATGTGGGGGCCTTTCCTTGCGTAGTCCGTATTTTTTCAGTAGGTTTGCCCCCATAAGAACAAAAGAATTGCTAACTAAAACTTTTCAAACCGCATGAAAAACTACAAGACACTCCTTGCCGTCCTGGCAGCGGGCGCCGCGCTGACCTCCGCACAGGCCCAAGCCGTACGCGAACTGACGGTGGACGCTTCCAAACCGCAGAAGGGCATCGCCGTGCAACCCACGATGTACGGCATCTTTTTCGAAGACATAAACTACGGAGCCGACGGCGGGCTTTACGCCGAGATGGTCAAGAACCGCTCCTTCGAGTTCCCCCAGAAGTTCATGGGCTGGGACACTTTCGGAAAAGTAGAGCTGCGCACCGACAATCCGGCCTTCGACCGCAACCCGACCTACGTGCGCCTCTCCTGGCCCGGCCACCGCGAACGCCGCACCGGGCTGCAGAACGAGGGCTTTTTCGGCATGGCCGTCAAGAAAGGCGCTGCCTACGACTTCTCCACCTGGGCGCGTGTCCCGGCCGACGGCGGGCAGGGCGAGAAGAAAATCCGCGTAGAGCTCGTCAATACGCACAACGACGTGATAGCCTCCCAGGAAGTGGCCATCAATGGAAGCCAGTGGGCAAAAGTCACCGCCACCCTCACCCCCTCGCAGGACATGCAGGGCGGTAAGCTCCGCCTCTTCTACCTGAGCGACGGGGCCGTAGACCTCGACCACATTTCCCTCTTCCCGGCCGACACATGGAAGGGCCGTCCCGGCGGAATGCGCAAGGACCTCGTACAGGCGCTCAGCGACTTGAAGCCCGGAGTCTTCCGCTTCCCCGGCGGATGTATAGTGGAAGGCATCGACCTCGCCAGCCGTTACCAGTGGAAGAACAGCGTCGGTCCCGTAGAGAACCGCCCCTTGAACGAAAACCGCTGGAACTATACTTTCGCGCACCGCAACAGTCCCGACTATTACCAGACCTACGGGCTCGGATTCTTTGAGTATTTCCAATTAGCCGAAGACATCGGCGCAGAACCCCTGCCTATCCTCAACTGCGGCCTTGCCTGCCAGTACCAGACCAACAACGAGACCGGCTGGGTTCCCCTCGATGAATTGCAGCCTTACATAGACGATGCGCTCGACCTCATAGAGTTCGCCAACGGAGATGCCTCCACCGAGTGGGGAAAAGTGCGGGCCGACATGGGCCATCCCGAGCCCTTCGGCCTGAAGTTCGTAGGCATCGGCAACGAACAGTGGGGCAAGGTCTACCCCGAACGGCTGGAACTTTTCGTCAAAGCCATCCGCGAAGCCTATCCCGACATACAGATCGTAGGCTCTTCCGGCCCGCAGGCTTCGGGCGAAGACTTCGACTATCTCTGGCCCGAGATGAAGCGCCTGAAGGTGGACCTTGTAGACGAACACTACTACCGCCCTGCCGACTGGTTCCTCAACAACGCCCGCCGCTACGACGACTACGACCGCAAGGGGCCGAAAGTCTTTGCCGGAGAATATGCCTGCCATGCACAAACGCCCAACAGCTTCGAGTCCGCCCTCTGCGAGGCAGCCTTCATGACCGGACTGGAGCGCAACGCCGACGTAGTCCCCATGGCCACTTACGCGCCTCTCTTTGCGCACGTCGACGGTTGGCAGTGGCGTCCCGACCTCATCTGGTTCGACAATCTCCGCTCCGTGCGCTCCATCAACTACTACGTGCAGCAGCTCTATAGCTACAACAAGGGCACGAACGTCCTGAAGCTCACCGAGAACAAACAGACCCTTGCGGGCGAAGGCGGGCTCTACGCCAGCGCCGTCTACGACGCCGCCGAGGAGGCTTTCATCGTCAAGATAGCCAACGTCTCCGACCAGGCGCAGCCGCTGAAGATAACCTTCAAGGGGCAGAAGCAGTTCTCCAAGGGAACGGTGACGCTCCTCCATGCCGACGACCAGCAGATCGTCAACACCCTCGACGCTCCGGGCAACGTGCTTCCGCAGACGGGCGTGGCCTATGCCGAAGGCAATGTGTACGAAACCACCCTCGGCGCCAAGACCTTTGCCGTCTATAAGTTCGTGAAGTAAGCCACCGCCTTGCCGGCTCTTTGCCGGACAAGCTCCGTGTATAGAGAAACCGGCGCAGCCCGCTCCGTGCGGAGTTGCGCCGGTGCTTTTTTTGCCCCGCTGCCGGGAGTCTTTTGCCCCGCCGCTTTTTGGGAAAAGCCCTGCCCCTTTTCGGCAAAAGTGGCGGGGCTTTTCTGAAATAGGCGAGGTTTTTCGTCGGAAAGCACAGCAGTTTCCGTCGTAAAGTACTATATTTGTCCCGTTAACCCGCTTCGGCGGAACAGAGAAAGCCTATGAAGTAAAAACGAAGAAACGACATATTAACCACTGAAGCATTCGCTATTATTTCGCGTTTAGCCAAGAGCGTCGGAAACTCTAATGGATAACAAGCACGGAAATAATGCGTAACAGGCGGCTCGTAGGGGCAGCCCGTATCCATCGAATATGCGATGCGCACGCCAAAGGCGTGGTGCATTCTTACGATGGATCCGGGGCCCATTCCGACGCTCGCCCCGTGCTAAACGCGGTAAGAGAGGCACCACGCCTCTGCTTTATGCGCGTTGGCGGACTGATAGTCTATGCTCGAAAACTATCAACCGCCTATGGCAAAAAGAAATTTGGATGCCGCAAAAGCGGCAAAGAAAGACGAATTCTACACCCAGCTCTCCGACATCGAGCGCGAGTTGCAACACTACTGGCCGCACTTCCAAGGGAAAACCGTGCTTTGCAACTGCGATGACCCCTACGAAAGCAACTTTTTCAAGTATTTTGCTCTCAACTTCAACCAACTCGGCCTGCGTCGGCTTATCTGCACCTGCTACAATGGTTCGCCCGTGCGGGGCAACGAGTTGCTGCTACCGTTCGACTATTCCGACGAAGCGCCCCGCAGGCAGGCCTGCAAGGTAGAGATTTCCGAGGTGAAGGACCTCAACGGCGACGGCGCGGTGGACCTCTCCGACGTGCGCATCCTGCTGCAAAACGACCGGAACGTCTGCACCCCGCTCGAAACGGGCGACTTCCGTTCGCGCGAATGCATAGAACTCTTGGAGCAGGCCGACATCGTAGTGACCAACCCGCCCTTCTCCCTTTTCCGCGAATATGTGGGGCAACTCATGGAGTACGGCAAGAAGTTTCTCATAATCGGCAATGTCAACGCCATAACCTACAAGGAAATCTTCCCGTTGATAATGGCTAATGAGCTGTGGCTCGGGCCGAGCATCACGAGCGGCGACCGCAAATTCTATGTACCCGACAGCTATCCGCTCAAAGCCGCCGGGTGCGGCATCGACGAGAGCGGGCGCAGATACATAAGAGTGAAGGGCGTCCGTTGGTTTACGAACCTCGATCACCAGAAACGCCACGAGGAAATGGACCTCGTACGCCGCTATTCTCCTGAAGAGTACCCCAAGTATGATAATTACGACGCCATAGAAGTGAGTAAAACCGCCGACATCCCCCGCGATTACGGCGGCGTAATGGGCGTACCGATTACCTTTCTTGATAAATACACGCCCGAGCAATTTGAAATAGTGGGTAATGAAGTTACTTTAAATCTACCGCGAAGAGCCCCTTACCTTAATGGAAAGCGCATATATAGCCGTATCTTCATTCGAAATAGGCAAGTAGTATATCAATGAAATCAAGTTCAATTCTTTAAAGTATCTATCCCATGTTGGACATCGAGCAAATGGAAGTAACCGTAGGCGAAGTGGTTTCCGGTTATATCGACAACGAAGAGCAGGGCGTGCGCGGCTATCACGGCCAATTGGACATCCGCCCTCCCTACCAACGCGAGTTCATTTACAACGAAGCCGAGCAGCAGGCCGTCATCCGCACCGTGCTCCACCGCTATCCCCTCAACGTAATGTACTGGGTGCGCCGCAGCGCCGACGCCGAATGCCCCTACGAAGTGATGGACGGCCAGCAGCGCACGCTCTCGCTGTGCCGCTATGTGGCCGGAAAGTTCTCCGTCGATTTCAAAAACTTCAGCAACCAGCCCGAGGACATACAGAAGCGCATCCTCGAATACCCCCTCACCGTCTACGTCTGCACGGGCGAACCTTCGGAGAAGCTGGAGTGGTTCAAGACCATCAACATAGCGGGCAAGCCGTTGAACGAGCAGGAAATCCGCAACGCCATCTACGCCGGGCCGTTCGTTTCGGACGCGAAACGCCACTTCTCCAAGACCGGTTGCGGCGCCTACCGCTTGGGCAAAGACTTGGTGGCGGGCACGCCCATCCGTCAGGACTTCCTGCGAAAGGCTCTGGAGTGGATGGCCGACCACGAGACGCGGCAAGGCCATCCGCAGACCGCCGTAGGCTATATGGCCCGCCACCAGCACGATCCGAACGCAAACCCCCTCTGGTCCTACTTCCAGGCGGTGCTGAACTGGGCGCTTACCAACTTCGATATCCGCCGCTTCCGCCCCGTCATGAAAGGCCTCGACTGGGCGCTTCTCTACGACACCTACTCCTCCGCCGCGCTCGACACCGAGGCCCTCGCCCGGCGCATTGCGGCGCTCATGAAGGACGGCGAAGTACAACGCCGCCAAGGCATCATCCCCTATGTCCTGACGGGCGACGAGCGGAGCCTCGACCTGCGCGCCTTTCCCGAGGACATCCGCCTCGCCGCCTGGGAGCGGCAGCAGGGCGTTTGCCCCCTCTGCGGAGGGCGTTTCGACTACGACCTCATGGAGGCCGACCACATAGTGCCCTGGGCCCGGGGCGGGCGCACCGTGGAGGAAAACTGCCAGATGCTCTGCCGCGAGTGCAACCGCCGCAAGTCGGCCAAGTGACCGCTGCCGCTTTTCCCGGAAAGCGCAGGCGCTGTTTCCGAAAACATGCAGCACTTTTCCCGGAAAGTGCTGCGTCTTTTCCCGCCCGGCGCGGCAGCACTTCCCGAAGACGGGAGGCCCGCCCCGGCCGCTCCCGCAGGAGCCTCGCCGGGGCGGGCCTCAAGAAGTCCCCCGTGCTGCCGCCGCTCAGAGCGGGAAGAGCAGGAAGGAGAAGAGCAGACTGGCCGCGAGCATGATGAAATCCATGGGCAGGCCGACGCGGAAGAAGTCGGAAAAGCGGTATCCGCCCGGGCCGTAAATCAGCATGTGCGTGGGTGAGCCGATGGGCGATGCGTAGCCGGAGGAGACGGCCATCATCAGGGCGATGCAGAAGCTCAGCGGATTTACGCCCAAGGTCTGCGCCGCCTGGAATGTGATGGGCACGAAGATGGCAGCCGTGGCCGTGTTGCTCGTAAATTCCGTAACGAAGACGGCCACAAGGCAGATGATGGAAATCGTCAAGTACGGGTTGCTTCCGCACAAGTCGAGGATGTTTTCCGAAATCATCTCGGCAATTCCCGTACTCTGGATGGCATCGCCCAGGCAGACGCTGCCCGCGAAGATCATCAGCAGCCGCCAGTCGATGCTGTCCCGTGCCTGGGTGAGCGAAGTGCAGCGGCAGACTATCATGGCCGCCGCGGCCAGGAACGAAGCCTGCAGCAGAGTCATCACCCCGAGGCTGGAGAGCAGCACCATGGCCAGCAGGATGAACGAGGCGAGCATCGTCTTTTTGCTCGACACGGGCAGCAGGTCGGTCTCCAGGCCCGTAAGTTCGCGGCTGCACTCCTTGCCCAGGTTGAATTTCGAGGAGCACTCGAGCAGCAGCGTGTCGCCCGCTTCCAGGACGGCCTCGCGGGGGCTGCCGCCGACCACTTCGCCCTGCCGGGCAATGGCCACGAGGACCAGGTTGTTGCGCTCCTCGAAGTCCGTGTCGGCCATGCGCTTTCCGAGCAGGCTGCTGTCGAAACGCACGTTGGCCATCTGCAGTTTGCGGTGCGCGGCGTCCACTTCGTCGAAGGAGAATACATGGTGCGTGGCGTTGACCAGCTGGTATTTCTCGCGGAGCTTCAGGATTTTGTCCACCTCGCCGGCGAAGATCAGGCGGTCGCCGCCGAAGATGAACTCATCCGGCGCAACGGGCGAGATAATCTCCCGGTCCAGGCGGATAATCTCCACGATGTGTCCGCCGTCCACGCTGTCCAGTCCGCTCTCGCGCAGCGTCTTTCCTACCAGATCGGACATGGAGGGCACCATAAGTTCTACCGTGTACGAGGCCGTGTTGCTCTCCAGGATGTCCTCCGGCGAGCGGCGGTCGGGCAAAAGGCGCTTCATCGCGATGAGCGAGAGCACGCCGACGGCCAAGCAGAGCAGCCCGACGAGCGTCGGGGTGAAGATGTTCAGCGGAATGCCCGTCTCGTTTGTGTAAAAGCCCGAGATGATCAGGTTGGGAGGCGTCCCGATCAGCGTGCAGACGCCGCCCATTCCCGAAGCATAGCTTAGGGGAATGAGCAAACGCGAAGGGGAAATGCCGAGTTTCTTTGACCACATTTTCACAACCTTGGTGAAAAGTGCCACAACCGTCGTATTGTTCAGGAAAGAGCTGAGCGCGGCCACGGGAATCATCAGCCGCGCGATGGCGCCGCCGAAGCTCCTGGGCGAGCCGAGGCAGTACTTGATGATCCATTGCAGGAAGCCCGTGTGGACCAAGCCGCTGACGACGACGAAAAGGGCGCCGATGAGGACGACCGTCGACGAGGAGAAACAACTCAGCACCTCTGCCTCGGGCAGGGCGCCGGTGAGCAGCAGGAAGGCCATGCTGCCCAGGAATACGAAATCGGCGGGCAGGTTGGTGAAGAGCATCAGGCCGAAGACGGCGATTACCGTGGCAATCACCAGCCAGGCCTGCAGCGTGAGTCCCGCCAGGAGTATGGTTTCCATGATTTCTTGTACGGCTCTGAGGGGTTAGTAGATGGTGAGGATTTTGGAGAAGCCCGTCAGGTCGATGATGTTTCTCACTTCGCGCACCAGGTTGCGCACGGCAAAGGTCCCGCCCTTGCCGGTGAGCATCTTGTGCGTCTTCAGCAGCACGCGCAGGCCGGAGCTGCTGATGTAGTCCATGTCCTTGCATTCGAAGATGAGGCTGGCCTTCTCCTTCTCCCAGAAGGGGGCCACGGCTTTCTCCAGTTCGGCGGCGTTGGTCGTGTCGACCCGCCCGCTGATGACGGCGATGTCCGTCTCGTTTTCTTTGGCGAATTGGATATTCATAGGTCTTGTTGTTGAAGTTATTGTTTTTTTATATTGTTCCGTGTCTCTACTGCGGCAGCCGTTTCTTCAGGATGAGGAGGTTTTCCCCTCCCTCGCGGCGGTATTCCACCGAGTCCATGAGCTGCTTGATGAGGAAAATGCCCAGCCCCCCGATGGGGCGCTCTTCGGCCGGGAGGCTGAGGTCGGGGTCTTCCCGGCGGGTGGGGTCGAACTCTTTGCCGCGGTCGGCAAGGGTAAGGGTCAAAAGCCCTTGCGCTTTTTCCGCTTTGATGCGGCACTTTTTCTCGTTTGCGCTGCATGTTTTTCCGGATTCATCCGCATAGGCGTAGTGAATCACGTTGGCCGCGGCTTCCTCCAGTGCGAGGTTCAGGTTGAAGACCTCTTCCTGCGTCAGTGCAAGCTCTTGCCCGATTTCTTCCATGAAGGGGGCGATTTTCCCTATCTCGGCAGGGTCGTTGGTAAGGACTAATTCTTTTTTCATCGTTTGTAGCGTATGCAGAGCATCGTGATGTCGTCGTTTTGTTCCGCCCCGGCGGCGTGCCCGCGCAGGCGTGCGGCCACGGTTTCTACCACGGCCTGCGGCGTCTCCCCCTTGAGCTGCTCCAGATCGCGGAGCAGGCGCTCCTCGGAGTAGAGTTCCTTGGCCTTGTTTTCGGATTCGCTCACGCCGTCGGTGTAGAAGTAGAGCATCGTGCCCGGCGGGAGGCAGGTTTCCTGCGCTTCATACTGCCATCCTTCCATCAGCCCCGTGGGCAGGTTTGGCAGGACCTGCATGTAGCGGGCCTCTTCGCCGGGGCGGCAGAGGACGGGCGGGTTGTGTCCGGCGTTGCAGAAGGCCAGATTTCCGGATTTCAGGTCCAGAATCCCGACGAAGAGCGTGACGAACATGTTCGTCTCGTTCCCCTCCGCCAGGGAAGCGTTGAGGGATTCCACGATGGCCTTGGGCTTCTTCAGGTGCGCGGCCGTGTTCCGGAAAAGGCTGCGCGTGACGGCCATGACGAGCGAGGCGGGGATGCCCTTGCCCGATACGTCGCCGATGAGGAAGTAGAGCTTCTCTTCCTCGGAGATGAAGAAGTCGTAGAGGTCGCCGCCCACGAGTTTGGCCGGGAGCAGCATGGCGAAGAGGTCGATGTCTTCCCGTTCCGGATAAGGGGGGAAGATCTTTGGGATCATCGACATCTGGATTTCGTTGGCGATGCGCAACTCGCTCTCGATTCGCTCCTTCTTTTGCGTCGTGTCCTTGAGCTCTTCGGTATAATGGGCAAGGGAGTGCTGCATATAGTCGAGCGATTCCTTGAGTTGGCCCATCTCGTCGGGATATTTGGGCTGGGGAAGCGGCGTGCGGAAGTCGCCTTTTGCTATCTGGAGTGCGGCGTCGGCAAATTTCCTGAGGGGCGCGCTCAGGCGGCTTATGGTGCGCATGCAGGTGAGCAGCAGCAGGAGCAGGCCGATGAGGCTCACGGTGATCATCGTGTTGCGGGTCTTTTCCACTCCGGCGAAGAGGTTGTCATAGGGGCACACGATGGCTGCCGACCAACCGGTGCGGCGGATGGGGGCGAAGAGGGCGCAGTTCTTCGTCCCCTCTTCGTCGAAGAGGCCGATGCCCTGCTCGCCGTCGACCATGCGGTAGCCGATGCGGCTGATGGCGCTGTCGTTTTGCTCGAAAGCGATGGTGAATGCCGTCTGGTTGAGCAGTCGTTCCTGGCGGGGATGCGCCAGATAGGTCCCGCTGCGACTGAGGATGAAGGAATAGGCCTGCGGATAGGGCTTGACGCGCTCCATGAGCGAGGTGATCTGCTGCAGGGAGACGTCGGCGGTGAGCACGGCGTACATCCGCCCCTGCGCATCGTGGAGCGGCAGGGAGTAGGTGGCCATCATCATTTCGCCGCCGCCCTTGTCGTAGTAGGGCTCGCTCCAGTAGCTCCGCCCCAGGAGTTGGGGGATTTGGTACCAGCCCATGTAGTGATACTCGTAGTCCTTTGTGCCGAGCTGGCGGCAGGCGAGGCTGTCTGCCCCGGGGGTCCGGTAGACGTAGGGGGCGAAGTGCTTGCCGAGTTGCGGGTAATAGCCGGGTTCGAAGGCCACTGTCGTGCCGTAGATGCGGGGGTTGGCTTCCAGCAGGCGGCGGCAGAGGGTGTAGAGTTCTTCGGGGCGGCCGAGGAAGTCGGGGACGAACCGGGCGGTGTTCTGCACGGCGGTTTCGACGGCGCTCAGTTCGCCGTCGATTTGGAGCAGGGCGTTTTCCAAAGCGCTCTGGGCGCTTCGCAAAGCCTCTTCCTTGACTTGCTGGCGGGCAAAGTGAAGGCACAGCCCGAAGGCCGCTAAAAAGATCAGGGCCGAGCCGATTGTCACCCAGATGCTGATGCGTGCCGAGAAGGAGCGGCTCCAGAGGGTCCGGCCGAGGGGGGAATTTTCTTTCATCGGGTGGTGAATTGGTCGTAGGCTACGGGGTGGCTGATGAATCGGTGCTTGAGCAGGAGGCGGTTGGCCTGCTCGAACTGGGCTTTGTCGAGGCTGAAGGGGCGCTTCCCGCTGCGGGAGTCTGTCTGTTGCCGCAGCACGCGGTCGAGCATCTGGCGCTGGATGGTGTAGTTGACGGGCACTTGCTCCTGCGCCATCCACTTCATTACGTATCCGAGGGCTTCTTCCGGGTGCTCGGCTGCCCACTCCCAGCCTTTCCGTGTGGCGCGGGCGAAGCGGCGCACGGCATCGGGGTGGGCGCGGTAGTAGTCTTCGGCCACGTAGAGGCCGTCGTCGGGGATATTGAAGCCCAGTTCTGCGGCAGAGAAGCAGTGCCCCCGGCCCAAGCGCAGGCCCGAATAGGTCATTTGCAGGTATTCGCTGTAGTCCATGGCCAGCGAGGCGTCGATGGCGCCGCTGATGAACAGCTCGATGCTGCTGACGAAAGGTATCCAGGTCCAGCGCAATCCGTACTCGGCGCGGATGATTTCGCCCAATTCGCCGAAGCCTGCGAGCCAACGCCCTACCTTTGCGTCCTGGAGTTCCTGCAGTTTCCGGATTTTCCGGCGGCTTACGATGCAAAAGCCGCTGTTTTGCGAGGTTTGGAGCACGTTGCGCAGGGGGACGCCCCGGTCTTTTGCGCCCATGGCCTGGATGAGCTGGAGGCTGATGAGCTGGCTTTTCCCCTGGGTGAGCAGGTGGATGGCGGGATCGGAGGCGGAGGGGTGTTTGATCTGCACGTCGAGTCCTTCGGCGGCGTAGAAGCCCAATTCGTAGGCGGCGTAGTATCCGGCAAACTGGCTCTGGGCTGTCCACTGGGGACTGAAGGTGATTTTTTCGCCGGTCTGTGCCCGCAGCAGCAGGGTGCAGCAGGCGAGGCACAGGAGGGCGGCTCTTCTGAGAGTGTTCATACCTGGCAAAAGTACAAAATCCCCTGCACTTTTCGGGAAAAGATGCGGGGGAAATTGGGAAAAGTGCCTGCACTTTTCCGAAAAAGCGCTTCGTCTTTTTCGTTTCCGGTGCAGGGGGTCCCATTCAGGCCGCCTTGGGGCGGCGGGAAAATTCGCGCTGGTAGACGTAGAGGGCGTAGAGGGCCAGCAGGAAAGTCTTGTAGGCGAGGGCGAGCCAGGGCTGGTCGATGGGCAGGTACTCTGCCGCCACGTAGAGGGCGACGGCCAGAAAGACGTAGCGCATCATGCCCCGCACGTCGTAGGCTATGGGGTAGCGGCGCTGGCCCACGGCGTAGGAGAGAAGGGCGGCCGCGCCGTAGCCCGCGAGTCCCGCCCAGGCGCAGGCCATGTAGCCGTGGCGCGGGACGAAGAGCACGTTGAGCAGGATGACAATGGCGCATCCGATGAGGGAGAAGTAGGCGCCCCACCGCGTCTGGTCGCTCAGCTTGTACCAGAAAGACAGGTTGAAGTAGACGCCCATGAGCAGCTCGGCCGCCATCACGATGGGCACCACGCGCAGCCCCGCCCAGTAGCCGGGCCCGATAAGATACTTGAGCAGGTCGAGATAGAACATCACCGCCAGGAAAGCCAGCAGGCCGAAGATGACGAAGTACTTCATGGCCCGGGCATAGAGCGGGCGGTTGTCGCCGTCGCGCTGGCCGGCGAAGACA
The DNA here is from genome assembly GCA_944320955.1 of uncultured Bacteroidaceae bacterium. Taxonomy (GTDB): domain Bacteria; phylum Bacteroidota; class Bacteroidia; order Bacteroidales; family Bacteroidaceae; genus UBA1794. The sequence continues at coordinate 45,252 of CALUJL010000010.1, read as the reverse complement.
AAAGGTTCGTAGGCGTAGCGGAAAGCCTGCGTGAGCATGGCCAGAATCATGGCCACCTTGCTGGCCGCGCCGTAGATGCCGAGCTGCACTTGTGCCTCGTGGGGGTCGGGCACAAGGAAGGGAAAGAGGATTTTGTCGGCCGTCTGGTTCAGGATGCCCGCAATGCCCAGGACGAGCAGCGGCATCGAGTAGCGGATCATGCGCCGCCAGAGCGCCCTGTCGAAGCGCCAGCGGAAGCCGCGCAGCTGGGGCAGCAGGGCCACCATCTGCAGCGACGTGCAGATCAGGTTGGCCACGAAGGCATAACCGGCGCCGTAGTCGGGCGAATAGAACCAGCTTACCGTGGACGGCGCATGCTCCATGAGCCACGGGCAGGCAAGGAAGAAGAAGAGGTTGAGCAGGATGTTGGGGATGATGAAGAGGAACTTGATGCCCACGAAGAGCAATGCCTTCTTCTGCTGCCGGAGCCGGGCAAAAGGGATGCACTGGAAGGCATCCTGTGCCACGATGATGGCCATAATGAGCACGAATTCCCGGTGCGCCCCATAGCCGAGCGCCGAACAGATGGGGCCCAGGAACAGCGCGACGAGCATCACGAAGAGCAGGCTTGTAGCGCCCACGGAGCAGAGCGTCGTGGAGTAGACCGTGTCGGCATCCTCTTCCCGCCGGTTGGCGAAGCGGAAATAGCCGGTCTCCATGCCGTAGGTGAGAATCACGAGCAGCAGGGCCGTAAAGGCGTAGAGGTTGGTGATGATGCCGTAGCCGCCCGTGTCGGCCTGGAGCTTGAGGGTGTAGAGCGGGACGAGCAGATAGTTGAGAAAGCGCCCGACGATGCTGCTGGCGCCGTAGATGAAGGTTTCTTTTGCTAAGGATTTCAGTCCGGGCATGGGAGTGGTTTTTTATCGGTTGGTGCGGGGGAGGGCCTCAGGGTTCCCCGGGGGCCGGGCCGAAGAGGTCGGCCTGCAGGCGGTGGGGTGTGCGGCCGAGGTGGCGGAAGGCCAGGTCGGTGGCCTCGCGCCCCCGGGGAGTGCGCTTGAGGAAGCCTTCTTTTATGAGGAAGGGCTCGTAGACTTCTTCCAGCGTGCCGGCGTCTTCGCCGATGGCTGTGGCGATGGTGGTGAGCCCCACGGGGCCTCCGCCGAATTTGTCTATGAGTGTGTAGAGAATCTTGTGGTCTATTTCGTCAAGGCCGTAGCGGTCTATGTTGAGCGCCTCGAGGGCGTAGCGGGCGATGGAGGTGTTTATCTGCCCGCTGCCCTTGACTTGGGCAAAGTCGCGCACGCGGCGCAGCAGCGCGTTGGCAATGCGGGGCGTGCCGCGGCTGCGGGAGGCTATCTCGGCGGCAGCGTCGTCGCTGCAGGCCACGCGCAGGATGGAGGCCGAGCGCAGGATGATGGAGCGGAGCGTGGCATCGTTGTAGTACTCCAGGTGGAGGTTGATGCCGAACCGGGCCCGGAGCGGGGCGGTAAGCATGCCGCTCCTCGTGGTAGCCCCTACGAGGGTGAAGGGATTGAGGTCGATTTGTATGGAGCGCGCAGAGGGTCCTTTGTCGATCATGATGTCGATCCGGTAATCCTCCATGGCCGAATACAAATACTCCTCCACTACGGGCGAAAGGCGGTGGATCTCGTCGATAAAGAGCACGTCGTTCGGCTCCAGCGAGGTGAGGACTCCGGCCAGATCGCCGGGCTTGTCGAGCACGGGGCCTGAGGTAATCTTGAATCCTACGCCGAGTTCGTTGGAAATGATTTGCGAGAGTGTCGTCTTGCCCAGCCCGGGGGGGCCGTGGAGGAGGGTGTGGTCGAGGGCTTCGCCGCGGAGTTTGGCGGCCTGCACGAAGACCCGTAGGTTTTCCACCGCCTTGTCCTGGCCGTTGAAGTCGTCGAAGGTGAGGGGGCGGAGCACGTTTTCGAAGTCGCGCTCGCGCTTGGAGCAGGCTTGCTGGCGTATGTCGAAGGTTTCGTCCATGTGTTTTTTTCCGATTCGTTTCTTCTGTGGGGAAAAAGGTGCAGGGCTTTCCGCAAAAAGCGGCAGGGCTTTCGGGCGGAAGTGCTGCCGCTTTTTCTCATTTTCCCCGCACGATTTTCTTTATTTCGTTTAGCTTGTTGAGCGCTTCGAGCGGCGTGAGGTTGTCGACGTCGAGGTTCAGTATCTCGTCGCGCACCTGGGAGAGCACGGGATCGTCCAGCTGGAAGAAGCTGAGCTGCATGCCCCGTCCGGCGTTTTCGGCCACGTTGCGCACGTTCTTGGCCGCGTCTTTTCCGCCGGCGGCGTTGGCTTCGAGCTGTTTGAGGATGGTCTCGGCGCGCTGGACGATGCTCTTCGGCATGCCGGCCATGCGGGCCACGTGGATTCCGAAGGAGTGCTCGCTGCCGCCGGGCACGAGTTTCCGCAGGAAGACTACCTTGTTGTCCACTTCGCGCACGGAGACGTTGAAGTTGCGGATGCGGGAGAAGGTCTTTTCCATCTCGTTGAGTTCGTGGTAGTGCGTGGCAAAGAGGGTGCGGGCTTGGGCCTGGGGTTTTTCGTGGAGGTACTCCACGATGGCCCATGCTATGGAGATGCCGTCGTAGGTGGAGGTTCCGCGGCCGAGTTCGTCGAAAAGCACGAGGCTGTGCGGGGTGACGTTGTTGAGGATGTTGGCCGCTTCGCTCATTTCTACCATGAAGGTGGACTCTCCGGCGGAGATGTTGTCGCTGGCGCCTACGCGGGTGAAGATTTTGTCGACGATCCCGACGTGCGCGCTCTCGGCCGGGACGAAACTCCCCATCTGCGCCATCAGGGTGATGAGGGCCGTCTGGCGCAGGAGGGCGGACTTTCCGGCCATGTTGGGGCCGGTGATGATGAGTATCTGCTGCCCGGCGGCGGAGAGCTCCACGTCGTTGGCGATATAGCGCTCGCCGGGTGGCATTTGGGTCTCGATGACGGGGTGGCGCCCCTGGCAGATGGTGAGCAGGCGGTCGTCGGCTATGACGGGGCGCACGTAGCGCCTTTCGCGCGCGGTGAAGGCAAAGGAGAGCAGGCAGTCGAGCCGGGCCAAGACGAGGGCGTCGGCCTGCATCTGGGGGATGCTGCCCGCCAGCTGCGAGACGAGGCGGTTGTAGAGCTCGGTCTCGATGGTGAGTATCTTCTCCTCGGCACCGAGGATTTTTTCCTCATACTCTTTCAACTCGGGGGTGATGTAGCGTTCGGCGTTGACCAGCGTCTGGCGGCGGATCCATGCTTCGGGCACTTTTTCCTTGTGTGTGTTGCGCACTTCGATGTAGTAGCCGAAGACGTTGTTGTAGGCTATCTTCAGGGAGGGGATGCCGGTCTCTTCGCTCTCGCGCTGCTGGAGGCGGAGCAGGTAGTCCTTGCCTTCGTAGGCTATGTGGCGCAGCTCGTCGAGCTCGGGGCTCACTCCGTCGCGTATCGTGCCCGGCCGGCCGCTGACGGCGGGAGGGTCGTCTTTGATCGTGCGGCCGATGGTTTCGCACAGTCCGCGGCATTCGTCCAGTTTTTCCCCCAGGTGGCGTATCGTCTCGTTGTCGGCCCCGAGGCAGACGGACTTGACGGTCTGCACGGCCTGGAGCGCCCGCCGCAGCTGGTTGACCTCGCGCGGGGAGACGCGCCCCACGGCGATCTTCGAGAGGATGCGCTCCATGTCGCCCACCTGCTGCAGCTGTTCCTCCAGCGTGTCGCGCTCCTGCGGCCGGCGGAAGAAGTGCTCCACGCCGTCGAGCCGGGCGTCGATCTCGGCTTTCTCCTTGAGCGGGAAGAGAATCCAGCGGCGCAGGAGCCGCGCCCCCATGGGGCAGGCCGTGTGGTCGATGACGTCGAGCAGGCTTTTCCCCTCGCCGCTCATGCTTTCCGTAAGCTCCAGGCTCCGGCAGGTGAAGCGGTCGAGCCGGACGAAGCGCTCTTCTTCGATGCGGCGCAGGCTCAAAATATGCCCGGTCTGCGTGTGTTGCGTAATGTCCAGGTAGTGCAGGATGGCTCCGGCCGCCGTTTGGCCCAGGCGCAGGCGCTCTACGCCGAAGCCCTTGAGGTTTTTCGTCTCGAAGTGGCGCAAGAGGCGCTCGCGGGCCGAGTTTTCGCTGAAAGCCCAGTCCTCCAGCTCGTAGGTGAAGGGCTTGGCGCTGAAAGTGGCCTTGAATCGCGGCAGGGTGCCCCGCATGAGCAGCACTTCCTTGGGGGCAAAGTTGTTCAGCAGCTTGTCTATGTATTCTTCCTTGCCCTCGGAGAGGAGGAATTCGCCGGTGGAGATGTCCAGCAGGGCTATGCCGCACTGCTGCGGGGCTTTGCTGCCGAAGCTGATGGCGCAGAGGAAATTGTTTTCCTTGTAGCTCAGGACGGTGTCGCTCATGGCGACTCCGGGGGTGACGAGCTCCGTGATTCCGCGTTTGACGAGCTTTTTTGCCAGTTTCGGGTCTTCGAGTTGGTCGCAGATGGCCACTCTCCGGCCGGCGCGGATGAGCTTGGGGAGGTAAGTGTCGAGGGCATGGTGGGGGAAGCCTGCCATTTCGATGGTCTTCCCCTTGCCGTTTGCGCGGCGGGTGAGGGTGATGCCCAGGATTTCGGCAGCCGTGACGGCGTCGTCGGAGTAGGTCTCGTAGAAGTCGCCGCAGCGGAAGAGCATGAGCGCGTCGGGGTGTTTCTCCTTGAGCTCAAGGTACTGCTTCATCATGGGGGTGAGGACGATGTCTTTTGCTGCCATGCTTGTCTGCGTTTATTGCCCGGGACGGAGGGAGGGGAGGAGGGCGAGGGCGCGGTTTTCGGCGGCTTCCATCGTGGCGCGCGCCCCGGGGGCTTTGTCGTCGATGCCGCAGAGGTGGAGGATGCCGTGGATGATGACGCGGTGGAGCTCTGTGCCGTAGGGTGTTTGGTACTGCTCGGAATTGGAGCGCACCGTGTCGAGGCTGATAAAGAGGTCGCCCGAGAGGCGGTTGCCCTCGCTGTAGTCGAAGGTGATGATGTCCGTATAGTAATCGTGCTGCAGGTATTGGCGGTTTACGTCGAGGATGCGCTCGTCGCTGCAGAAGATGTAGGCTATCTCGCCCACCTGTTTCCCGTAGCTGCGGGCCACTTCCCGTATCCAGGCGCTGGTCTGGCGCTTCTTGAGCTTGGGCATCTGTGTGCCGTCCGTTTGGTATGTGATCATGGGTGTATGCTGTTTTTTATCCGAAGAAGAAGTAGCAGAGCAGGATGGCGGCTATCGTCCCGGAGAAGTCGGCCAGCAATCCGCAGGTCACGGCGTGGCGCGTCTTGCGGATGCCTACGCTGCCGAAGTAGACGGCCAGGATGTAGAACGTCGTATCGGTAGAGCCTTGCACCATGCAGGCCAGTCTTCCGACGAAAGAGTCGGCGCCGTAGGTGGCCATCGCGTCCACCATCATGCCGCGGGAGCCGCTCCCGCTCAGAGGCTTCATCAGTGCGGTGGGGAGAGCGCCTACGAACTGGCTGTCGACGCCGCAGCTGTCCAGGAGCCACCGCACGCCGTCGACCAGAAGCCCCATGGCTCCAGAGGCGCGGAAGACGCCTACGGCCACGAGGATGGCCACAAGGTAGGGAATGATGCGCACCGCGGTGGAAAAGCCTTCCTTGGCGCCTTCGACGAACTGCTCGTAGACGTTGACGCGCCGGCGCATTCCCTGCACGATGAAGCCGATGATGACCAGAAAGAGCAGGCAGTTGGCCGCCAGCGTGCTGTAGGCGTTCATTTCGTCCTTGTCCAATTGCGAAAAGCCGGCCATCAGCGCGGCAATGAAGAGGGCCGTCCCGCCCAGGAAGCAGAGGATCGTGCGGTTGAGCAGGTTGATCCGCTGGTAGGCGCTCACCACGATGATGCCCACGAGGGTGGAAATAAAGGTAGATATGAGGATCGGGATGAAGACGTCCGTCGGTTGGGCCGCGCCCTGCTGGGCACGGTAGACGAGGATGCTCACCGGGATGAGGATAAGCCCCGAGGAGTTGAGCACGAGGAACATGATCATCGGGTTGCTGGCCGTGTCCTTCTGCGGGTTGAGGCTCTGGAGTTCCTGCATGGCCTTCAGCCCCAAGGGCGTGGCGGCGTTGTCGAGCCCCAGCATGTTGGCCGCCACGTTCATGAAGATGGCGCCCGAGGCGGGATGCCCCTTGGGTATTTCGGGGAAAAGCCGCCGGAATACGGGGTCCAGCATGCGGGAGAAGACCTGGATCAGCCCGCCGGCTTCGCCTATTTTCATCAGGCCCATCCACAGGGAGAGCACGCCCGTCAGGCCGAGGCTTATCTCGAAAGCGGTCTTGGAGGAGGCGAAAGTGGAGTCGATGATGGCCGTGAAGACGTCCGTCTCGCCGAAGAAGAAGAGGCGGACGAGGGCTACTGCCAGCGCCACGAGGAAGAAACCGATCCAAATATAGTTGAGTACCATTCTTTTTGACTGCAAAAATACGGAAACTCTTCCTCTTTTCCCGAAAAGCGCAGGGACTTTTTCGGAAAAGATGCGGCACTCTCCGGGAAAAGTGCCGCATCTTTCCGGCTTTTGTGCTGCCGCCGGGCGGAGCTTGCGCGGGGGGAAATGAAAAAATCGGGCGCACCGCCGGGGTGCGTCCGATTCTTCATGGGTGAAAACGGGGTAATGCCGTGGAGGGTTACTTCACCTCCCACGTGTCGTTCGTGGCCAGCAGTTCGGCAAAGTTGTGGTAGGGCTTCTTGGCCTTCACTTCTTCTATCTGTGCTTCCACGGCCTCTTCATACGAGGGGGCTTCCACATCGCGGATTACGCCGAGGGCTATGGGGAAGTCGGGGCCTTCCATGAGGGCGAGCTTCAGCTGGAGCGTGTTGTCGGCGCAGTGCGCGTCGTGGACGAGGAGGTCCTTTTCGGTGATTCCGTTCTCGCCGAGCCGCACGACCTTCAGGCCGAAGCCTTCCTGCATGAGGCCGAATTCGCCGTTCTCGCCGAAAATCATCGGTTTGCCCTGCTCCAGATAGATAGCGTTCTTGGCGCGTCCCTCTTTGGTGTAGATGCTGTCGTAAGCGCCGTTGTTGAAAATGACACAGTTCTGCAGCACCTCGACCACGGAGGCTCCCTTATGCCGCGCGGCGGCCGTGAGAACTTCCACACTGCCCGGCGCGTCGGTGGCCACGCAGCGTGCAAAAAATTGTCCGCGTGCGCCGAAGGCCAGTTCCGCAGGGTGGAACGGGTCTTCCACCGTGCCGTAGGGCGAAGACTTGCTGACGAATCCGCGGGGCGAGGTGGGCGAGTACTGTCCCTTGGTGAGCCCGTAGATACGGTTGTTGAGCAAAATCATATTTAAGTTGATGTTCCGGCGCAAAGCGTGTATGAAATGGTTGCCTCCGATGGCGAGCCCGTCGCCGTCGCCCGAGATTTGCCATACGGTGAGCTTCGGGTTGGCCACTTTCACGCCCGTGGCCACGGCAGCGGCGCGGCCGTGGATGGTGTGGAAGCCATACGTATTCATATAGTAGGGCAGGCGCGAGGAGCAGCCGATGCCGGAGATTACGGCAATGTCGTCGGGGTTGGTCCCGATTTCGGCCATTGCCTTGTGCAGCGAGGCCAGGAAAGCGTGGTCGCCGCAGCCGGGGCACCAGCGGGGCTGCCCGGCTTTATAGTCGTTTGCTGTGTATTGCATGAGTTAGTCCTCCAGGATTTTGGTGAATGCGGCAACGAGTTCTTTCGTGACGAACGGTTGTCCTTTTACTTGGTTGAATTGCGCCGTGATGGGTGCGGCGGGGATTTTGGAGCGCAGGTATGCGGCAAACTGCCCGCTGTTCTGCTCGGCCACGACGATCTTCTTGTAGCGACAGAGGAGTTCGGCAGTGTTTTTGGGCAGGGGGTTGATGTATTGGAACTGTGCCAGCGCCACTTTCTTGCCTTGGGCGTTCATCTCTTCCATGGCGGAGTAGAGGTGGCCGTAGGTCCCGCCCCAGCCCACGATGAGGAGGTCTGCGTCTTCCGGCCCTTCCACTTGCTGAAGCGGCAGGGAGTCGGCAATTTTTGCCACTTTCTCAGCCCGGAGCCGCGTCATCAGGTCGTGGTTTTCCGGTTCGGTGGAGATGGCTCCCGTCGCGCTGCTTTTCTCCAGGCCGCCGATGCGGTGGCTGAAGCCGGGAGTGCCGGGCACGGCCCAATAGCGGGCGCCGTTTTCCGGATCGCGCGTATAGGGAGTCCACGAGCCGGCCATGTCGGGCGTGACGCGGTGGGGCGTGATGGCGGGATAGTCCTTCTCCAGGTCGGGCAATTTCCATGCCGCGGCGCCGTTTGCCACGAAGGCGTCGGTCAGAAGTACTACGGGTGTCATGTGTTCGACTGCAATTTTTGCAGCTTGGTACGCCGCGTCGAAGCAATTGGTGGGCGAAGTGGCGGCAATCACGGGCATCGGGCTCTCGCCGTTGCGCCCGTATAGTGCCTGGAGCAAGTCGGTTTGTTCAGACTTGGTGGGCATTCCGGTAGAGGGGCCGCCTCTTTGCACGTCGACCACGACGAGTGGCAATTCGGCGATGACCGCGAGGTTCATTGCCTCGCTCTTCAGGCAGATTCCGGGGCCGGAAGTGGAGGTTACGGCCAGCGCTCCTGCGAAAGAGGCTCCCACGGCGGAGGCGCAGCCTGCTATTTCGTCTTCGCACTGCACGGTCTTTATGCCGAGGGACTTGTGTTTGCTCAGTTCGTGTAGGATGTCGGTGGCGGGGGTGATGGGGTAAGAGCCGAGATAGAGCTGGAGTCCGGCTTTTTCGGCTGCGGCTATGAGGCCGTAGCAGGTGGCTTTGTTGCCGTTGATGTCCATGTAGCGGCCTTTTGCCTTGGGGCCGTTGCTTTCTATCTTGTAGGTTACGGCTCCGTTGGCGTGGGTATTGTGGCCGTAGTTGTAGCCGTCGTTGAGAACCTTGATGTTGGCTTCGGCGATTGCGGGCTTCTTTGCGAATTTCTCCCTGAGCATATTTTCAGCCAGGGGGATCTCTCGGTTAAAGAGCCAGCAGACGAGCCCGAGGGCGAACATGTTTTTGCAACGGAGGATGGACTTGTTGTCCATTCCGCTGTCCTTCAGGCTTTCCTTGCACATGGAGGAGATGGGCGCGGCTATGATTTCGTTTTTGATGCCGAGCTCTTCGAAGGGGTCGTCGGAGGTGATGAGGGCTTTGTCCAGGTCTTTGCGGGTGAAGCTGTCGGTGTCGATGATGATGACGGCCCCGGGTTTGCAAAACTTGTACTGGGTCTTGAGCGCGGCGGGGTTCATGGCCACGAGCACGTCGCACTGGTCGCCGGGCGTATGCACTTTTCCTGCGCCTATGTGTACCTGGAATCCGGATACGCCCGTGAGGGAGCCTTGCGGGGCGCGGATGTCGGCGGGATAGTCGGGGAATGTGCAGATGTCATTGCCCACCGTGGCCGAGACGTTCGAGAAGATGTTTCCGGCCAGCTGCATGCCGTCGCCGGAGTCTCCGGAGAAGCGTACTACGACTTTCTCCAATTCTTTTACCATCATGTTGTTTGTCATAAAAGGTATCGGTTATGAGGGTATGTTTTTTCCCTTGTAGGGTTAGTTTGTTTACCGGTTGGCGTTTTTTCCGTTGTAACGGCGCAAATTTCGCAAAGTTCTTTTGATTCGGCAAAGTTATGGGGCTGTTTTTTTACAGTCTGTCGGCGGTTTTGCGGCTTGGGCTGACGTTTTTCTTTTTTTGCCGGGAGGTTTGCGGTTTGCGGCTGCCCGGCTGCGGGGGAGGGTGGCGGGGCTTTTCGGGAAAAGTGGCAGCGGTTTCGGGAAAAAGCGGCAGGGCTTTCGGGGAAAAGTGGCAGGGCTTTTTTTCAGCGGGTGAGGCTGCCGGCGGATTTCCCGGCCAGTTCGATGACTTCGAGGTCGCGCATTCCGGCGCCGTCTATGGTGAGGCGGACGAGGGTGCGCACGGTGTGGAATCCTTGCATGCCCGCAGCTCCGGGGTTGATGTGGAGCAGGTGGAGATTGCGGTCGTTCATGACGCGGAGGATGTGGGAGTGCCCGCTGATGAAGAGCTGGGGCGGGCGGCTGTAGATCTGGCGGCGGATGGAAAAGTCGTAGTGCCCGGGGTAGCCTCCGATGTGTTTCATGAGCACTTCCACTTCTTCGCACCGGAAGCGGAGCACTTCGGGGAAGCGCAGGCGGAGGTCCTGCCCGTCGCAGTTGCCGCAGACGCCGCGCAGGGGGCGCAGGGCGCTCAGCCGGTCGGCCACCTGGAGCGAGCCGAAGTCGCCCGCGTGCCAGATTTCATCGCACTCGCCGAAGTATTCGGCGTACTTCTCGTCCCAGAAGCTGTGGGTGTCGGAGAGGATTCCGATTCTTTTCATGGGGAAAAATGCTTTGGTTTTCGCGCAAAGATAGTACATTTACGGGCTGAATGCTTATTTGGAAAGGAGCTTTTATGGAGCCGGAATACGAATATTTCAACCGCGATGTCAGCTGGTTGTCGTTCAACTACCGGGTTTTGCTGGAGGCCGACGACGAGACGCTGCCGCTCTACGAGCGGATCAACTTCATCTCTATCTATTCTTCGAACCTGGAAGAGTTCTACAAGGTGCGGGTGGCCGACCTGCGCGCCAGCATTTCGGGCAGCCGCGCCGTGGAGGAGAGCGCGGAGGAGAAGGAGAATGTGCTGGAAGCCATTACGCGGGAGGTAAACCGCCAGCTCGACGAGCGGGTGCGCATCTATGAAAGGCGGATTCTCCCTGCCCTGGAGCGCGAGGGCATCGGCTTCTACCAGTCGCCCGAGGTGGGGGAGGAGCACAGGGGTTACGTGCGGAGGTATTTCATGGAGGAGGTGTTCCCGTTTTTGCAGCCGGTGGTGGTGAAGAAAGACGTGGTGCGCTCCTTCCTGCGCGAGGGGCGCCTGTACCTGGCGGTGTGCCTCAGGCGCAAGGGGGCGCCGCGGGAGGCGGAACGGGAGTGCTACGTGCTGAAGATACCCTACAGCAAGGCGCCGCGCTTCGTGGAGCTGCCGGCGGGCGGGAGGAAGGCTTGTTTCATGTTTTTGGAGGATGTGGTGGCGGCCAATCTGGACGTGGTTTTCCCCGGCTACGAGGTGGAGGGCAGCTATTCGGTGAAGATCTCCCGCGATGCGGACATACTGATCGAGGACACTTCCCCCGGCGGCATTGTGGAGCAGGTGAAGCAGAAAGTGCGCAAGCGCAAGATCGGGGCCGTCTGCCGCTTTGTCTACGACCGGCGGATGCCTGCCGCTTTCCTGCAGACGCTGATGGAGGCTTTCCACATTACGGCAGACGATCTGGTGGAGGGCGACAAGCATCTCAACCTGGAGGACCTGGGCTTCTTGCCCTGTCCCGACGAGCGTCTGCGCCGGAGTCCCCAGCCCCACATTGCCCTGCCTTTCATGAAGCGGGGGCGGAGGCCGGTCTTTACGGAAGTGGCGCGGCGGGATTTGCTGCTCTACTATCCCTATCATTCGTTCGACCCCTTCATCCACTGGCTCTACGAGGCTGTCCACGACCCGGAAGTGGAGGAGATCATGATCACGCAGTACCGCGTGGCGGAGCACTCGGTGGTCGTCAACACGCTGATGGCCGCGGCGCAGAACGGCAAGAGAGTTACCGTATTCGTCGAACTGAAGGCCCGTTTCGACGAGGCGAACAACCTGGCGGCGGCCGAAGTGATGCAGCGCTCCGGGATACACATTATATATAGTCTGCCGAAGCTGAAGGTGCACGCCAAAGTGGCGCTCGTCTTGCGCCGGGGGGAGCAGGGCCCGTCGGGATTTGCCTATGTGGGGACGGGCAATTTCAACGAGAAAACGGCCGAAGTCTATGCCGATCTCGGCCTCTTCACCTGCAACGCGGAGATCGTGGCCGACCTGCGCCGCCTCTTTTCCTACTTGCGCGACCCTGGGGAGCCGCCCTCGTTTGCCCGCTTGCTGGTGCCGCCTTTCAATCTGGTGCCCGCCCTGGAGCGGCTCATCCGGCGGGAAATCGGGATAGCGCGACAGGGAGGCCGCGGCCGCATCGTGCTGAAGATGAATGCCCTGCAGGAGCGCGGAATGATAGACCTGCTCTACGAGGCCAGTCTCGCGGGCGTGGAGGTCGATCTCATCGTGCGCGGCATCTGTTGCCTTGTGCCCGGACGGCCCTTCAGCCGGCATATCCGCGTCACGCGCATCGTGGATTCCTATCTTGAGCACGCCCGCATCTGGTATTTCGGGGCGGGGGGAGAGCCGGAGCTCTACATCGGTTCGCCCGACTTCATGCGCCGCAACCTCTACCGCCGCATAGAGGTCGTCACGCCTGTGCTCGACGCGGAACTGAAAAAGATGCTCACCCGCCTGCTCCGCATCCAGCTCCTCCCGGGGCGCAAGGCCTGCTGGGTGGACGACCGGCTCTGCAACCGCTTCAAGGCCCCCGGGCCGGAAAACGCGGTGCGCGTGCAGCAGGCTGTGCGCGACTACCTGGCTTCCTGCGCCAAGACCCTCCTCTACCGGGCGGAAGGAGCGCCCCTGCCCGATGAGCGGCTCTGAGCGGCGGGCCGTCTTCCCCGCACAAAAGATCATACACATCGACATGGATGCCTTCTTCGCCTCCGTCGAACAGCGCGACCGCCCCGAGCTGCGCGGCAAGCCCGTTGCCGTGGGCCACGAAGGCAGCCGCGGCGTCGTGGCCACGGCCAGCTACGAAGCGCGGAAATACGGAGTGCATTCGGCCATGTCCTCCCTGAAAGCCCGCGAACTCTGCCCCCACTTGATCTTCCTTCCGCCCGACTTCGAGCGCTACCGCGCCGTATCGCGCCAGGTTTTCGCCCTCTTCCACGACTATACCGACCTGGTGGAAGCCCTCTCCATCGACGAGGCTTTTCTCGACGTGACCTGCGACAAGCAGGGCATCGGCGACCCCGTGGAGATAGCCCGCCGCATCCGCCGCCGCATCCGCGAGGAACTCCGCCTGACGGCCTCCGCCGGCGTGGCGCAAAACCTCTTCCTGGCCAAGGTGGCCTCCGAGCAGCGCAAGCCCGACGGCCTCTTCGTCGTCCGCCCCGAGGAGCAGCAGCTCTTCATCGACCTGCTGCCCATAGAGTCCTTCTGGGGCGTGGGCAAGGTCACGGCGCGCCGCATGCACCAGATGGGCATCCACGCCGGATGGCACCTCCGCCAGTACAGCCTCCAGTCCCTCCGCGCCGAATTCGGTAAGACAGGGCAGCTCTTCTACGAATTTGCCCGCGGCATCGACCGCCGCCGCGTAGAGCCCGTGGCCGACCGCAAGTCCGTAGGCTGTGAACGCACCTTCGAAGCCGACCGTTCCACCCGCGCCCAACTCATAATCGAGCTCTACCACGTAGCCCTCGAACTGCTCCAAAGGCTGGAAACCTCCGGGTTCCGCGGCAACACGCTGACGCTGAAAATAAAATACGCCGACTTCTCCCAGCACACGCGCAGCATCACCCCGCCCCTTCCCGCCTTCTACCGCAAGGAAGACCTCCTCCCCCTGGCCAAGCGCCTCCTGCAAGAGGGCTGGGAGGCGGGGCGCCCCGTGCGCCTGCTCGGCCTCGCCGTCTCCAATCCCGCGGCAGAAGGATAAGCCCGCCTTCCCGCCCGTGGGGGAAAGCGGCAGCCCGTCCCGGAAAACCATGCGGCACTTCCCGGAAAACCATGCAGCGCTTTTCCCGAAAAGTGCCAGCACTTTTTGCCACCGGCGCAGCCGCTTCCCGCCGCCCGCGCCGGCACTCCCGGAAAACCGCTCCCGGGCCGCCCCGGGAGCATCCCCCGCTTTCCCCCGAAAACGCCCGGAGCGGGGGCCGCATCATGCGGCAGAGGGCGAAAAAAGCGATTAAACCCCTTGTTTAATTAGTTTTGGGTTAAAGGAAAGGGCGCGAGAAGTTTTTTTTCGTACCTTTGCAACAATTTCTTAGTGCACAAATCAAAATCAAGGTAACAGCGATGTCGGAAACGAAAAAAATCAAGACCGCTCTGGTGTCGGTCTTCCACAAAGACGGATTAGACGAAATCCTTAAGAAACTCCATGCAGAAGGCGTCACGCTCCTCTCTACGGGCGGCACGCACAAATTCATCGAAAGCCTGGGATTGCCTTGCCAGGCCGTTGAAGACCTGACCACATACCCCTCCATCCTGGGAGGCCGCGTCAAGACGCTGCACCCCAAAATCTTCGGAGGCATCCTCTGCCGTCGCGACAATGAGGGCGACCTCGCGCAGATGGCCCAATACGAAATACCGGAAATCGACCTCGTAATCGTCGACCTCTACCCCTTCGAGCAGACCGTGGCCAGCGGTGCCTCGCACCAGGACATCATAGAAAAAATCGACATAGGCGGCATTTCGCTCATCCGCGCCGGGGCCAAGAACTACAAGGACGTCGTCATCGTAGCCTCCAAGCAGCAGTACCGCCCGCTTCTCGACATCCTCTCCGCCCGCGGCGCAGAGACCACCCTCGAAGAGCGTTGCACCTTTGCCAAGGAAGCCTTCGGCGTATCCTCCCGTTACGATACGGCCATCCACGCCTACTTCGGGCAGTACGAGAAAGAAGCCCGCTAACCCCTTAACCACCGCGTAGCAGCAAACACTATGGGATTCTTCTCCTTCACACAAGAAATCTCGATGGACCTTGGCACAGCCAATACGGTCATCATCAGCAACGGCGAGATTGTCGTGGACGAGCCCTCCGTCGTGGCGCTCGACCGCCGCACCGACAAAATGATAGCCGTGGGCAAGGAAGCTGCCCTCATGCACGAAAAGACACAACCCAACATACGCACCGTCCGTCCCCTGCGCAACGGCGTGATAGCCGACTTCAACGCTTGCGAACAGATGATGCGCGGGTTGATAAAGAAGGCCAGTTCCCGCCGGCGGCTCTTCACCCCTTCGCTAAGGATGGTCATCGGAGTCCCCTCCGGCAGCACCGAAGTAGAACTTCGTGCAGTGCGCGATTCAGCCGAGCATGCGGGCGGACGGGATGTCTACCTGCTTTTCGAGCCGATGGCAGCAGCAATTGGAATCGGCATTGACGTAGAAGAGCCCGAGGGCAACATGGTTGTCGATATCGGGGGCGGAAGTACCGAAATCGCCGTCATCTCTTTGGGAGGCATCGTGTCGAATCACTCGATCCGCGTGGCCGGCGACGATTTCAACTACGACATTCAGGAATTCATGGGGCGCACGCACAATATCCGCATCAGCGAACGCATGGCCGAGCGCATCAAAATCAACGTCGGGGCTGCCATCCCGCAGCTCGATGAAGAGCCCGAGCCGTTTATCGTAGACGGGCCGAACCGAATGACGGCACTTCCTACGAAAGTGGCCGTAAACTATCAGGAAATCGCCCACTGCCTGGACAAATCCATCTCCCGCATCGAGGCAGCCGTGCTGGCCGCCCTGGAAGACACGCCGCCCGAATTGTATGCCGACATAGTGAAAAACGGTATCTGGCTGGCCGGTGGCGGCGCGCTCTTGCGCGGCTTGGACAAACGGCTCACCGACAAGATCAACATAGAGTTCCATGTGGCCGAAGACCCGCTGCTCTCCGTGGCAAAAGGCACGGGCGTAGCCTTGAAGAATGTGAACCGCTTCTCCTTCCTGATGCGGTAGGAGGCCGGCCGGTGCGGCTGGGGAAACGGGAGACTGAACTGTACGGGGAATGAAGAAACTGCTCGACTTCCTAGTAAAGTACAACTACTGGTTGCTCTTCGTCTTGCTCGAAGCAGCCAGTTTTGCTTTGTTATTCCGCTTCAACCGCTACCAACAGGGCGTTTTCTTTACCACGGCCAACGCCGTGGCCGGCAAGATTTACGAAACGGAGGCCGCCGTCCTCTCATACTTCAGCCTCGGACAGGAAAACCTCAGGCTGACGGAGCAAAACCTGCAGCTCGAACGCGAATTGAGCCGCCTCCAGGCCGAATTGTTGCAGGCCGGAGCCGACTCCGCGGGCCTGGACAGCATGATGGCGGAGCCCTTGCAGGAAATCCGCCTCATCCGCGGCCGGGTGGTCCACAACTCTCTGACGCGGCGCAAGAACTTCCTGACACTCGACTGCGGCTCTTCCGACGGGGTGCAGAGCGGGCAGGGAGTGGTGGGCAGCAGCGGCGTGACGGGCATTGTCTATCTGACGTCGGCACACTACTCCGTGGTCGTTTCGCTGCTTAATGTGGACAGCCGCATCAGCTGCAAGATAGCCGACACGGGCTACTTCGGCACACTGACGTGGGACGGACGCGACGCGCGCTACGCCTATCTCGAAGGCATTCCCCGCCATGCCAAGTTCCGACGCGGCGGGCGCATCGTCACGAGCGGCTACTCGGAGGTCTTCCCCGAGGGGCTTCCCGTGGGACGTATCGGGGAGGTGACGACTTCCGACGACGGGCTTTCCTACCGCCTGCAGGTGGTGCTCTCCACCGACTTCGGCAATCTCTCGGAGGCCCGCGTCATCGGGCAGACGTTCGACCCCGAACAGTTCCGCCTGCTGCAGGAGGCCGAGCAGAGCACGGAGCAGGAGGAATGAAAAAGTGCTGCAACAAACCGTAAAAAGTGCCATAACTTTTCGCCAAAAGCGCTACAACTTTTAGAAAGAAATGCCAGACCTTTTCCGACAAACCGGCAACTTCATCTGCCTGGCCCTGCTGCAGATACTGGTGTTGAACAAGATGCACCTGTTCGACGTGGCCACGCCGTTTGTCTACTTCTACGTCCTCCTGAAGCTTCCCTCTTCGGTTTCGCGCAACGGACTGCTGCTTTGGGGATTTTGCTCGGGGCTCGTGGTCGATACCTTCTCCGACACGCCCGGGATGAATGCCGCGGCCACGACTTTGCTGGCCTTCGTGCGGCCCCGGCTGCTGTCCTTATACATGAACAAGGCCGACTTGGAGGAATACGTCCCCGGCATCCACACCGTGGGCTTCGGCTTTTTCCTGCGCTACTGCGTGACGGCCGTCCTGCTCCACCACATCGTGCTCTTCAGCGTGCAGTCTTTTTCTTTTGCCGAGCCCGGCATGCTGCTCCTGCGCATCGGGGGGAGCAGCCTGCTCTCCATCGTTTTCCTCCTGGTGCTGGACTTTGCGGTGAGGGACGGGCGGATGCGCTCTTCGTCGGCCCAGTCTAAATAGGGAAACCTGCCATGGAAGAAAGCCATCAATACGAGGGAAGGAAATTCGTGATCGGCGGGTTTGTCGTCGTGGTCGTGCTTATTTATATGGTGCGTCTGTTCGTTTTGCAGATTTCGACCGACGACTACAAGAAAAACGCTGCCAGCAATGCCCTGCTCAAGCGCGTGGAGTATCCCTCGCGCGGCATCATTTACGACCGGGCCGGGCGCTTGCTGGTCTACAACCAGCCGATGTACGACGTGATGCTCGTCGTTTCCGAAATGAAAGGCCTCGATACGCTCGACTTCTGCCGCACGGTGAAAATAACGCGGGAGGAATTCGACCAGCGCATGGCGGAAATGAAAAACCGCAACGCCAATCCCGGCTATTCCCCCTATACCCAGCAGCTCTTCCTGAGCATGCTCACGGCCGAGGAATGCGGCGTCTTGCAGGAGAAGCTCTTCAAGTTCCACGGTTTCTACGTGCGCCAGCGCAATATCCGGCAGTACGGCAGCACCCTGGCCAGCCACTTGCTGGGCGATGTGGGGGAGATCAGCCAGAAAGAGCTCGACCGCGACACGCTCGACTACTACGCGGCGGGCGACTACGTGGGCAAAGCCGGCGTAGAGCGCTACTACGAGGAGGAATTGCGCGGCACGAAAGGCGTGAAAATCCTGCTGCGCGACGTGAGGGGACGCATCAAAGGCCAATACATGGGCGGGCAGTACGACCAGAAGCCCATCCCCGGGAAAAACCTTACGCTGACCATCGACAGCGCCCTGCAGGCCCTCGGCGAACGGCTCATGCAGCACAAGATAGGAGCCATTGTGGCCATCGAGCCGGCTACCGGCGAGATTCTCTGCATGGTCTCCTCGCCTACCTATGATTTGCGGGAGATGAGCGGCAAGCAGCGGCGCAAGACTTTCTCACGGCTCTTCCTCGATCCCCACAAACCGCTCTACAACCGCGCCGTGCAGGGCGTGTATCCCCCCGGTTCCACCTTCAAGGCCGCGCAGGGACTGGTGTACCTTGAGGAAGGAATCGTCAATACTTCCACTCTCTACCCCTGCCCCCACGGCTTCCGGCTGGGGCGCCTGAAGGTAGGATGCCACGGGCACGCCTCGCCCATCTCCGTGGTTCCGGCACTTTCCACCTCGTGCAATGCCTACTTCTGCTGGGGGCTCTACTACATGATGCGCCACAAACAGTATCCCGATGCCGACTCGGCCCTGACGGTATGGAAGGACCACATGGTTTCCATGGGCTTCGGCTACCGGCTGGGCACGGACCTTCCCGAAGAAGTGCGGGGCTTCATCCCCAATGCCAGCTTCTATGACAAGCGTTACGGCAAGGGCCGCTGGACCGGGGCCACCATCATTCACATCGGGATAGGGCAGGCGGAGATAGGACTTACGCCGCTCCAGATAGCCAACCTGGGCGCCACGATTGCCAACCGCGGCTACTTCATCACGCCCCACCTGGCGCGCCGCATCGAAGGCGGCACCATCGAGGAGCGCTACCGCACGCCCCGCCATACTTCCGTGCGGCCCGAATACTACGACATCGTGCGGCAAGGCATGCGTTCCGCCGCCATCGGCGGCACCTGCCACTTCCTCAACACCATGCCCGAGCTGCAGGCTTGTGGCAAGACCGGCACGGCGCAAAACAAAGGGCGCGACCACGGCGCCTTCATGGGCTTCGCCCCGATGGAAAACCCCAAGATCGCCATCGCCGTCTATGTAGAGAACGGCGGGTTCGGTGCCACCTTTGCCGTCCCGATCGGCGGGCTGCTCATGCAGCAGTACCTGCAGGGAAAGCTCTCGGAGCGCAACGAAGCCGTGGCCGAGCGCATCAGTAACACCGTAATACACTATGGACTCCAGGAAAGGTAGCAGCCTCTTTCGCAGTATCGACTGGGTGATCGTCGTGTTGTACCTCATCCTTGTCGCATTCGGCTGGGTCAGCATCTACGGCGCCAGCTATGATTTCGGCACGACCGAGCTGCTCAGTTGGGAATCACGCACGGGAAAACAGTTCGTGTGGATACTCTGTTCCTTCGGGGTGGGCTTCGTTTTGCTGATGCTCGAAGACCGTTTGTACGACATGCTGGCCTTCCCGTCGTATGTGCTGATGTTGTTGCTGCTGGTGGCCACGATTTTCCTGGCGGGCGACGTGAAAGGCTCGCATTCCTGGCTCCAATTCGGCCCGGTGAGCCTGCAGCCGGCCGAGTTCGCCAAGTGTACGACGGCCCTGGCCTTGGCCAAATACATGAGCACCTACGGCTTTTCGATGCGCAATCCGCAGCAGTGTGCCAAGATGGCCGCCATCATCCTGATTCCCATCGTGCTCATCATCGCACAGCGCGAGACCGGTTCGGCGCTGGTCTACCTCTCTTTCCTGCTCATGCTCTACCGCGAGGGGATGCCCGGCGCGATTCTCTACTCCGGCTTCTGCGCGGTGGTCTATTTCGTGGTGTCCATCCGTTTCGGGAGCCTCTACTTTCCCGACGGGGCCACGCCGGTCGGGCCGTTTGCCATGCTGCTTACGGTCCCGCTCTCTGCCATCGGGATGATAATGGTCTACCTTCCGGAGCGGAAGTCCGTGGCCCGCACGATATTGCTGGCCTCGGCTGCCGCCTTGCTGCTGGGCGCGGGCGTGGACTACTTCGTCCATTTCAATCTCAACTACGTCTTGCTCGGGCTTTGCGGCCTGATCCTGCTCTATCTGGCCTACAATTGGCTGGCCGAGCGCAGCTATCGCTATTTGCTCATCGGCGGTTTCGTGTTGGGCAGCGCGGTTTTCGTATATTCGGCCGACTATTTGTTCAATTCCGCCCTCGAAGAGCACCAGCAGACCCGCATCCGGGTACTTCTGGGTATGGAAGACGACCCGACCGGCGCCGGTTACAACGTAAAGCAGTCCATGATCGCCATAGGCTCCGGGGGCTTGAGCGGAAAGGGCTTCCTCAACGGGACGCAGACGAAGCTGAAATACGTGCCGGAGCAGGCCACGGATTTTATCTTCTGCACCGTGGGCGAAGAAGAGGGCTTCATCGGCTCCTCGGCGGTCCTCGTTTTGTTCCTGGCGCTCATCCTGCGCATCATTGCGCTGGCCGAAAGGCAGACGCACGCCTTCGGGCGGATCTACGGCTACTGCGTGGCTTCGGTCTTCATCTTCCACTTGCTCATAAACGTGGGCATGGTCTTGGGACTGACGCCCGTCATCGGCATCCCGCTGCCCTTCTTCAGCTACGGCGGCTCGTCGCTCTGGGGATTTACGCTGCTGCTCTTCATCTTCCTGCGCATCGATGCCGGGAGGGAGCGGCGGTGAGGGCGGCCGGAAGCGGCAAGGCTTTTGCCGGAAAGTGCTGCCGCTTCCGGGAAAAAGCGCTGCATGATTTGGCCGGAAGTGCTGCAACTTTTAGTATTAACCCTTATATAAACAAACAAAAACATGATTACGACTGACCAACTTAAAGACGTGAAAGAGCGCAAGGAAGCGCTGAGGAGGTATCTTTGACATCGACCGGAAGAAAGTCGAGTTAGAGGAAGAACAGCTGCGCACGCAGGCTCCCGACTTCTGGGACGACGCCAAGCGCGCCGAGGCGCAGATGAAGAAAGTAAAAGGCCTGCAGAGCTGGATCGAAGGCTACCGCAAGGTGGCCTCCCTGTGCGAGGAACTGGAGCTGGCCTACGAGTACTCGAAGGAGGAACTCGTGACGGAAGCCGAGGTGGACGCCGCATACGCCACCGCCCTGAAGGCCGTGGAAGACCTGGAGCTGCGCAACATGCTCCGCGAAGAGGCCGACCAGATGGACTGCGTGCTGAAGATAAACTCCGGCGCCGGCGGCACGGAGAGCCAGGACTGGGCGCAAATGCTCATGCGCATGTACATGCGCTGGGCAGAGGCCCACGGCTACAAGGTGCGCGTCTCTAACCTCCAGGAAGGCGATGAGGCGGGCATCAAGACTGTCACTATGGAAATCGAGGGCGACTCTGCCTACGGTTACCTCAAGGGCGAGAACGGTGTGCACCGCCTGGTGCGTGTTTCGCCATACAATGCGCAGGGAAAGCGCATGACCTCGTTTGCTTCCGTGTTTGTCACGCCGCTCGTGGACGATACCATAGAGGTGCAGATCAATCCGGCCCTCATCTCCTGGGATTTGTTCCGCTCCGGCGGCGCAGGGGGGCAGAACGTGAACAAGGTAGAGTCGGGCGTCCGGCTGAGATACCAGTACACCGATCCCTATACCGGCGAGCATGAGGAGATTCTCATCGAGAACACCGAGACGCGCGACCAGCCGAAAAACAAGGAAAACGCCCTGCGCCTGCTGCGTTCCATCTTGTACGACAAGGAAATGCAGCACCGCCTGGCGGAAAAGGCCAAGATCGAAGCCGGAAAGAAGAAGATCGAGTGGGGATCGCAGATACGCAGTTACGTATTCGACGACCGCCGCGTGAAAGATCACCGCACGAATTACCAGACGAGCGACGTGGGAGGCGTGATGGACGGCAAGATCGATGCCTTCATCAAGGCATACCTCATGGAGTTCGGCGGCAAGTCGGGCGAGTAAGCCCCTTTCCCCTCCACATCCAGAAGCCCCGGCCTGTACGGTCCGTCCGGCAGGGCGGGGCTTCTTTTTATCATCGGAAAACCCTACAGACTTCTACAACTATGGACAGAAAAACACTCTTCCCGCTGCTTTTTGCCGCCCTGTTCTCGGGCGCCGCGGCGCCGCTTGCGGGGCAGGACGCTCCGCTTCCGCCGCTCAAGGAAGCGGCAAAAGGCAAGTTCCTCATCGGCACGGCCGTCAACGACTGGCAGATGGCCCATCCCGATGCGCCGGAGGCGCGGCTGATAAGCCGGCATTTCAATGCCATCGTGGCCGAAAACTGCATGAAGTGCCAGTCGATCCACCCGGAGGAAGACCGCTATGACTTCCGCGCGGCAGACCGCGTGGTCCGCTTCGGCGAGGAAAACGGAATGTTCGTCGTGGGCCACTGCCTGATCTGGCACTCGCAGCTGGCCCCGTGGTTCTGCAAAGACGAGAGCGGGCAGCCCGTCTCGGCCGAAGTGCTGCGCCGGCGCATGAAGGAGCACATACAGACCGTCGTCTCCCGCTACCGCGGGCGGGTGAAGGGCTGGGATGTCGTGAACGAAGCCCTGCTGGAAGACGGCTCCTACCGCCGCACGCCTTTCTACGAGATACTGGGCGAGGAATTTATCCCCCTGGCCTTCCGCTATGCCCACGAGGCCGATCCCGAAGCCGAGCTGTACTACAACGACTACGGCATGGACGTTCCCGGCCGGCGCGATGCCGTGGTGCGGCTCATCAGGCAGTTGAAATCGCAGGGCATCCGCATCGATGCCGTCGGGATGCAGGGCCACATGGACCTGGATTACCCCACCCTTGAGCGTTTCGAGCAGAGCATCCGGGCGTTTGCCGCAGAGGGCGTGAAGGTAATGGTGACGGAGTGGGACATGAGCGCCCTGCCTTTCGTCACGCACAGCGCCAACATCAGCGACACGGCGGCCTACCGCCGCGGGATCGACCCGTATCCCGACGGGCTGCCCGACAGCGTTTCCCGCCGCTGGAACGGGCGGATGCGGCAGTTCTACGACCTCTTTGTGCGCCATGCCGATGTCATTACGCGCGTCAACGTATGGGGGCTGAGCGACAAGGACTCGTGGAAAAACAATTTCCCCGTGCACGGGCGCCACGACTATCCGCTCCTCTTCGACCGCAGCCTGCAGCCCAAGCCCTTCGTGCGCCGCCTGCTGGAGGAGGCCGCGGCGGGGAAATAGGAAAAACGACCGAGAAGAAAGACAGAACACATGAAGTACGATTTTGACACACCCGTGGAGCGCCGCGGCACCGGCGCCATAAAGTGGGACGGAATGGAGCCCGCCTACGGGACGAACGACCTGATGCCTTTCTGGATAGCCGACATGGACTTCCGGACTCCCCCCTTCATCATCGAAGCCCTGCGCCGCCGCCTCGACCACGAGGTGCTGGGCTATTCGCTCAAGGACGACGCCTACTTCGAGAGCATCATCCGCTGGAACTGCGACCGCTACGGCTTCGCCGTCGAGCGCGAGTGGATACATTTCATGCCCGGCGTAGTGCCGGCCCTGGCCCTGGCGCTGCTCTTCTTCACGAAGGAGGGCGACCGCGTGATGGTCATGCCGCCGGTCTACCATCCTTTCCACCTGCTCCCGGCGTGGAACCGGCGGCAGCTCGTCTGGAGCCCGCTGGACTACGGCGACGACGGCCGCTACCACTTCCGCCCCGACCGCTTCCGCCGCGACATCAAGGGCTGCCGCATGCTCCTGCTTTGCAACCCGCACAATCCCGGAGGCATGGTATGGCGGCGGGAAGAACTGGAGCTCATAGCCGGCGTATGCCGCGAGGAAGGCGTCATCGTATGCTCCGACGAGATACATGCCGACCTCACCTTCCGCCCCCGCGTCCATACGCCCTTTGCCTCCACCGGCGAGGCCGCGCGGGAGAACTCCCTCACCTTCCAGGCCCCCAGCAAGGCGTTCAACCTGCCCGGCGTAGGCTCGGCCCACTGCTTCGTGCCCAACGCGGAGCTGCGCGAGCCCTTCTTCCGCTTCCTCGACCAGAATGAATTGGCCGGAGGCAACCTCTTTTGCCCCATCGCCACTACCGCGGCCTACACGCACGGCACCGAATGGCTCGACCAGATGCTCGCCTACGTGGCGGAAAACTTCCGCTTCGTCGCTGGTTTCTGCCGCGGGCACCTGCCGCTCATCCGCCCCGTCGTGCCCGAAGCCTCCTACCTGATGTTCCTCGACTGCCGCGCCCTCGGCTTGGAGCAAGGCGCGCTGGAAGAACTCTTCTGCCGCAAGGCCCGCCTGGCCCTCAACAGCGGGGCGATGTTCGGCCCCGGGGGCGAGGGGTTCATGCGGCTCAACTGCGGCTGCCCCCGCAGCTACCTGCGCGAAGGGCTCCTCTCCTTGCAGAAAGCCCTGGAAGAGAGCTGAGCAGGCGGCGGGGCACTGTCCCGAAACCGGCAGCGCTTCCGGCAAAAAGCGGCAGCACTTTTTCCCGAAACATGCAGCGCTTTTCGCCGGAAGCGCTGCATGTTTTTTCCCCGGGGAGCGCCGCCCGCACCCCGGCGGGCGGCATGAAAGAGGCTAAACCGCCGGGGAGTAACACTAATTTATTATAAAACTTCCCGGTTTGAATAAGGTGTAGCAGGAAAAGTTCCTACTTTTGCCCGGAAAGTGTGCCGACTATTATTCCGACTTACGCCACAGAGACGAAACAAAAGAAGATGAAGATATTATCCTTTTTCGTACCCCTCCTGCTTCTCTTGGGCAGCATCTTTGCCCTGCCGGCCTGCCAGGATGCCACAGACTATACAGAGATTTCCCCCACCGTCTACTCCATACTCTACGATTCCGTCTTCGACCGCTACGGAAACCGCATAGTCTATGCCGACTACCCCCTGACGGTCGACGAGACAAGCGGGCAGGGCGACACCGTGTTGGTCTACAACGTAGACTCCCTTCCCTACCAGAGCGACGTGAGCCGCGCCAAGCTGACCGTCAGCACCTCCGCCACCGTCTACCAGGAGATGGGCCCCGACCAGTTCCAGGTGCTGCAGAACGACTCGGTAGACTGCCGCCGGCCCGTCATCCTCCGCGCCGTGGGCAACGACAAGGAGGGCAACATCCTCCACAAGGTGCTCAAGCTGGAGATACGAATCCATACGTTCGACACCGATTCCGTCTCCTGGACCGAATATCCCGGCGTGCCCGACGTCGCCTGCCGCCTCAAGACGCTCCTCTTCGCGGGGCGCGTCTACCTCTTCACCGAAGAGGGCAGCATCTACTCCGCCCCGGCCGATAGCCCCGGGGCCTGGCGCACGGAGACGGCCCCCGCGGGGCTCGACTACCGTTCGGCCACCGTCTTCTCCGGACGCCTCTACCTCGCCGCCGGCGGAGCCGTGTATGCCTCTGCCGACGGGAGCGCATGGGCCCGGCAGGAGAACCTCAGCGCCGACGGCGACGTGGAGACCCTCCTGGGCGCAACCTCCGGCTATCTGGCCGGAGTGAAAGGCGGGCTCTACTGCTCCACGCAGGGCAACGGATGGAAGACGGGCGGCCCGGCCGACGGATTTGTGCGCACGGGGACAAACTCCTGCGTATACGCCCTCTCCACCAACAGCAGCATCGAGCAGATAGCCCTGCTCGGCCGGCGCTCCGACGAGGCACTCGGCCGCCACTGCCTCCTCTCGGCCGAAGACAGCCTGCTCAACTGGGGAGTCTGGGGCCCGGTGGATTCGGCCGGTTACTACCTGCCTTTCAGTGAAGACCACGAGATGATCCGCTACGGCGATGCCGACTTCTACGTCTTCGGCGGCACGGGCGACGACGCCTTTACCTATTATTATATGTCGAAAGGCCTCTATTGGGACCGCCGGACCAACTACACATTCTTCCCCGAGGCTTTCCGCCGCCGCTCGTACTTCTCGGCCTTTGTCGACGAGGAACACTACATCTGGGTCCTCTTCGCCTCCAGCGGGCGCGGCCCGGCCACGCTCTTCCGCGGGCGGCTCAACAGCTATTCACTCTGACCCCGGCCCCTCTGACCCCAAAGCCCTTGCCCCATGACCCGCACCCTCCACTACTTCTGCACCGGACTCCTGCTCCTGGCCGCCACCACCGCCGCGGCGCAGGAAGAAGTGTACCGCATGGAGCTGGGCGTAATGGCAGGTGGCTCCTACTATCTGGGCGACGCCAACTACACGACACCCTACAAGAATACCAGGCCGATGGGGGGCATCGTGGCGCGCTATGTATTCAATCCGCGCCTCGCCCTGAAGGGAAACCTCGCCCTGGCCGGCATAAAAGGCAGCGCGGGGCGCGCCGACGGGTTCCCCTACGAGAGCTCCTTCTCGCGCACGCTGTATGACCTCGGCGTCCAGCTGGAGGCAAATTTCTGGGGCTACGGCATCGGGCAGGAATTCCTCGGCTACCGCCGCTTCACGCCCTACATCACCGGCGGGCTGGGCCTCACCTTTGCGCCGGAACCGGCACGCACCATCGCCACGATGAACGTGCCCGTGGGCATCGGGGTGAAGTACAAAGTCCGCCCGCGCTGGAACATCGGGCTCGAAGTCTCCCTGCGCTTCTCGCTGAGCGACGAGCTCGACGTGACGGACGCAGCCGCGGGCCTCGTAGACCCCTACCGCATCAAGAGCGGCTTCCTCAAGAATCGGGACAGCTACTCCTTCACTATGATATATGTCACGTATGACCTCTTCCCGAGGTGCGCGAATTGTAATAAATTGGAAGACTGATTTTACGGAATGTCACTGTTGGAACAAATAGACAAGAAGCGCCTGCCGGCCCATGTGGCAATCATCATGGACGGAAACGGCCGCTGGGCCAAGCAAAGAGGCCGCGAACGCAGCTTTGGCCATCAGGCCGGGGCCGACACCGTGCACGCCATTGCCGAAGAGGCAGCCCGGATGGGCATCAAGTTCCTGACGCTTTACACCTTCTCCACCGAGAACTGGAACCGCCCGGCAGAGGAAGTGGCAGCGCTCATGCACCTGCTCATCGAAAGGCTTGAGGAAGAAATCTTCATGAAGAACGGCATCCGCTTCCGCATCATAGGCCAGGAGGAAAAACTGGCAGCCCCCGTGCGCAAGGCCCTCGACCACTGCATCGAGCGCACCGCCGCGAACAGCGGAATGTGCCTCACCCTGGCCCTGAGCTACTCCTCCCGCTGGGAACTGACCCGCACCATGCGCCGCCTGGCCGCGCAGGTGGAGGCAGGGACCCTGCGCCCCGGCGACATAGACGAGCAGATGCTCGGCCGGAACCTGGCCACCGCTTTCATGCCCGACCCCGACCTCATCATCCGTACCGGAGGCGAGCAGCGCCTGAGCAACTTCCTGCTTTGGCAAAGCGCCTACTCCGAACTCTACTTCTGCGATACCTTCTGGCCCGATTTCCGGGAAGAAGAATTCCGGAAAGCCATCGTCGAATACCAAAGCCGCGAGCGGCGGTTCGGAAAAACCAGTGAGCAATTGAAGTAAACCCCGGCAAACCCTCCGGCTCCCGCTGCCGCTTTTCACGGAAAGTGCCAGCGGAAAAACCGAAAAGTACTGCATGAAATAAGAAAAAGGCCTGCATGGCTTTTCAAAACAGACAAGATAAAGAATGAACCGACTCATCCGCATACTCTGGATTCTCTGCTGCCTGCCCCTCAGTTCCGCAGTGGCACAGGCAATAACCCCCGACTCCATCTCCACCTCCCTGCCCGACATCAAGGCCGAAGTGCCCGAGGTAGACTACGAACGCCCCAGGCAGTACGAACTGGCGGGCATCAGCTTTACAGGCATACGCGACCAGGACCAGGCACTCCTGCTCGGCGTTTCCGGCCTGAGCATCGGGCAGATCATCACCATTCCCGGCGATGAAATCACCGACGCCTGCAAGCGGTTCTGGAACAACGGCCTCTTCTCCGACGTGCGCATCCTGCTGGAAAAAGTGGAAGGGAACAGGGCCTATCTCCAGATAGCCCTTACCCAGCGGCCGCGAATCGCCAGCCTTACCTTCTCCGGGGTGAAGAAGAAAGAACGCGAAGAGCTGGAGGCACAGATCGGATTCATCAAGGGAAACCAGATAACCCCCGACATGGTGGACCGGGCCGAGACGTACATCAAGCGTTATTTCCACAGCAAAGGATTCCAAAACGCCGTGGTGACTGTAGAACAGCAGAAGGACGTCTCCAACGAAAACCAAGTCTTCGTCAACATCCATGTAGACAAAAAGGAAAAAGTCAAAGTGCACCGCATCTATATCGCAGGCGCTTCCGCCCTGACGCCCTCCAAACTCAAGCGCGTCATGAAGAAGACCAACGAAAAGGGCAAGCTGCGCAACCTTTTCCGCACCAAGAAATTCATAGAGAGTAACTACGAGGCCGACAAAGACCTCATCATCGAGAAATACAACGAGCTCGGATTCCGAGACGCCACCATCGTTTCCGACAGCATCGTGCGCTATGACGACAAAACGGTAGACATCTATCTGAATCTGGCAGAGGGCCAGAAATATTACCTGCGCGACATCACCTGGATCGGCAACACCGTCTACCCCTCCAGCGAGCTCGCCCGTTCGTTGCGCCTCAGCCATGGCGACGTTTATAACCAGAAAATGCTGGAAGACCGCATCCTCATGGACGAGGACGCCATATCCGCCGTCTACGCCAACAACGGTTATCTCTGGGCGCAGGTAGTCCCCGTGGAAGTCAACATAGACGGCGACTCGATAGACCTGGAGATCCAAGTCAGCGAGGGCAAGCAGGCAACGATAAACAAGGTGGTCATCAGCGGAAACGACCGCGTCTACGAAAATGTCATCCGCCGCGAACTCTACACCAAGCCGGGCCAGCTCTACAGCCGCGACGCCGTCATGCGCTCCATGCGCGAGCTGATGCAGATGGGGCACTTCGACCAGGAGAAGATAAGCACCGACTTTTCGCAAGTTCCCAATCCCGAAGCCGGAACAGTCGACCTCCATTACAACCTTACCCCCAAGGGAAGCGACCAGGTGGAGTTCTCCCTCGGCTGGGGACAAACGGGACTTATCGGCCGGATCGGCCTGAAGTTTACGAACTTCTCCATCAATAATCTCTTCCACCCGGGCCGCAACAGCCGCGGATTCCTGCCGCAAGGCGACGGGCAGACCTTGAGTCTGAGCGGACAGACCAACGCCGAATACTACCAGAGCTACAGCATTTCCTTCTACGACCCCTGGTTTGGCGGAAAGCGCCCGAACTCCTTCTCCGTTTCGGCCTTCTATTCGAAACAAACGGATGTGAATAGCCTCTATTACAACAACAGTTATTACGATAACTACTACAACAGTCTCTACAGCGGCTACTACGGTTACGGAAGTTACGACGGCTATTATAATAATTACGAGAACTATTACGACCCCGACAAGTCGGTTCAGCTCTTCGGCGTCTCCGTGGGTTGGGGAAAGCGCCTGTCCTGGCCCGACAACTACTTTCAGTTTATGGCAGAGCTGGCCTATACTCGCTATATCTTGAAGGACTGGGCGTATTTCCCGGTCACGAACGGCACGTGCAACAACCTGAATCTGACGTTGACCCTCAGCCGCAACTCGGTGGACAACCCGATTTTCCCGCGCCGCGGCTCCGAGTTTACCCTCTCCCTGCAGCTGACCCCGCCGTTTTCCCTGTGGGACGGGAAAGATTACTCGCAGTATGACCAGACGGACCAGGAGGATTACAACAAAATGTTCAAGTGGATCGAGTACCACAAGTGGAAGTTCAAGTCGAAAACCTATACCCCGCTGACAGGCGGGCAGCATACGCTGGTGCTGATGACCCGCGCCGAGTTCGGATTCGTGGGCAGTTACGACAAGAACAAGCGCTCCCCGTTTGAAACCTTCATGATGGGTGGCGACGGGATGACGGGCTACACGACGTATGCCACGGAGAACATAGCCCTGCGCGGCTACGAAAACAATGCCCTCACGCCCAACAGCGCCTATTACGGCTATGCCTACACGCGCCTGGGGCTGGAGCTCCGCTTCCCGCTCATGCTCGAAACCAACACGTCCATCTGGGCGCTCGGATTTCTCGAAGGCGGTAACTGCTGGACGCGCACGCGCGATTTCAACCCGTTCGACCTCAAGCGCTCCGCGGGCTTCGGCTTGCGCGTGTTCCTGCCGATGGTCGGGCTGATGGGCATAGACTGGGGTTACGGATTCGACAAGGTCTTCGGTTCGAAGGAGTACGGCGGCAGCCAGTTCCACTTCGTCCTCGGCCAGGAGTTCTGAGCCCCGCCCGCCGCAGGGCCCTGCACCTCGCGGCGGAAAGCCCTGCCGCTTTTCCCGGAAAGCGCAGGCACTTTTGGAGAAAACCGCAGGCACTTTTGAAGAAAAGACCCGATACTTTACTTAAAAACACCCGCACTATGAAGAAAACAGCTCTTATCGCCCTTGTCCTTTTCTGCTGCGCGTCGTTTGCCTCGGCGCAGAAGTATGCGTTGGTAGACATGGAGTATATTTTGAAGAACATACCCGCTTACGAGCGGGCCAACGAGCAGTTGAACCAGTCTTCCCGCCGCTGGCAGGCCGAAGTGGAGACCCTGGCCAAAGAAGCCGAGACGCTTTACAAGAATTACCAGAGCGAAAGCGTCTTCCTCTCCGCCGAGCAGAAGACCCAGCGCGAGGAGGAAATCACCGCCAAGGAGAAGGAAGCCCGCGAACTCAAGCATAAATACTTCGGTCCCGAGGGCGAGCTCTACAAGAAACGCGAGAGCCTCATGACCCCCATACAGGACGAAATCTACAATGCCGTAAAGGAAATAGCCGAACTGCGGGGGTATTCGATGGTCATCGACCGCGCTTCTGCCACGAGCGTCATATACGCCACGCCGAAGATCGACATCAGCAACGAAGTCCTCAGCCGCCTGGGCTACGCCAACTAAGCCCTCCCGCCGGCCGCCCTGCCGTCCCGCGGGGAGACCCATGCACGAAAGAAACAACAAACTATAATAACAAAACAAAATCATGATCAAGAAACTCTTATTGTTAGCACTGGTGGCGCTCCCCATGAGCGTAGCCGCACAAACCATCAAGCTGGGCCATTTCAAGAGCAGCGACGTACTTCAGGGAATGCCCGAGTTCACTCAGGCGCAAAACGAGCTCAACAAGCAGGCTCAGATGCACGACGAAGAGTACAAGCGCATTACCGGCGAGTACCAGAAGACCCTTGAGGAGTTCGTCAACGCGCAGGATTCCCTGCCCCAGAACATTGCCGAACGCCGCCAGAAGGAGCTGCAGGACATGGCGCAGAAGGTGCAGGAATACGCCCAGTT
Source organism: uncultured Bacteroidaceae bacterium (assembly GCA_944320955.1). Taxonomy (GTDB): domain Bacteria; phylum Bacteroidota; class Bacteroidia; order Bacteroidales; family Bacteroidaceae; genus UBA1794. The sequence goes on along the minus strand of CALUJL010000010.1, from coordinate 14,323 downwards.
TGCCGACCAGGACCTCTCCCAGCTGCAGAAGAAACTCATGGAGCCCATCATCCTCAAGGTAAACAATGCAGTGAAAGCCGTGGGCGACGCCGAGGGAATGACCTACATCTTCGACCTCAGCACCACGACTATCCCCTATGTAAACGACAAAGTGAGCATCGATCTCACCGCGGCCATCAAGTCCAAACTCGGGGCGCAGTAGCCCTCCCGCCGCAGCGATGAGCACCGGACCCATAGGCGTCTTCGACTCCGGATACGGAGGCCTTACCATACTGGACAGCATCCGCAAGCGCCTGCCCCAGTATGACTACCTCTATCTCGGCGACAATGCGCGTGCCCCCTACGGGTCACGCTCCTTCGACGTCGTCTACCAGTTCACCAAAGAAGCCGTCGGGCAGCTCTTTTCCATGGGCTGCCCGCTGGTTATCTTGGCCTGCAACACCGCTTCGGCCAAGGCCCTGCGCACCATCCAGCAGCACGACCTGCCCGTGCTCGACCCTACGCGCCGCGTCCTGGGCGTCATCCGCCCCACCGTCGAGGCCCTCGGTGCGCTCACCCGCACCCGCCACGTAGGCATTCTCGCCACCGCGGGCACCATCCTCTCGCGCAGCTATGAGCTCGAAATCCGCAAGCTCTACCCCGATATCGTCGTCTCCGGGCAGGCCTGCCCCCTGTGGGTGCCGCTGGTCGAAAACGGCGAGTACGACACTCCCGGCGCCGACTACTTCGTCCGCAAATACGTAGGCCAGCTCTTCCTCCGGGACCCCCGCATCGACACCCTCGTCCTCGGCTGCACCCACTATCCGCTGCTGCTGCCCAAGATACGCCTCGTCCTGCCCGCCCGCACCCGCGTGCTGGCACAAGGCAGCTACGTGGCCGACAGTCTGGCCGGCTACCTCCTCCGCCATCCCGAAATCGAGGCCCGCTGCTCGCGCGGCGCGCAGTGCGACTTCCTCACCACCGAGGAGCCCGACAAGTTCAGCGGCTCCGCTTCCCTCTTCCTCGGGCAGCCCGTCCGGGCGCGCCACCTGCGGCTCTGAGCCCTCCGCCCTGCCGCCGGCTGCTCCGCCGCTTCCCCTTTTGGGCCACATCCCTTCCTTTTCCCGGAAAAAGCCCTGCCGCTTTTCCCCGAAAGCCTTGCGTCTTTTCCCGGAAACCGCTGCATCTTTTTCCCGAAACCGCTGCCGCTTTCGCCCCGGAGCCTTGCCGCATTTCCCGAAAAGATGCGGCAGCGTTGCGGAAAACGGCAAGTTCTTCGTATCTTTGCAGGCAGTATCCGAACGAAAAAACCATATAGACAGAAATAAAATCATGAGCCTGCAATGCGGAATAGTCGGGCTGCCCAACGTCGGGAAGTCCACTCTTTTCAACTGTTTGTCGAGCGCAAAAGCGCAATCGGCCAACTTTCCTTTCTGTACCATCGAGCCCAATGTGGGAGTCATCAACGTGCCTGACGAAAGGCTCAGCCGCTTGGCCGAAATCGTGCACCCCGGGCGCATCGTGCCGGCCACGGTGGAAATCGTCGACATAGCCGGTCTGGTAAAAGGCGCCAGCAAAGGCGAGGGACTGGGCAACAAGTTTCTGGCAAACATAAGGGAAACCGACGCAATCATCCACGTGCTTCGCTGTTTCGACGACGGCAATGTCGTACATGTGGACGGCAGTGTCGATCCCGTGCGGGACAAAGAAATCATCGATGCAGAGCTTCAGCTGAAAGACCTGGAGACCGTGGAGAGCCGCCTTCAGCGCGTCAAAAAGCAGGCCGAGACCGGCGGCGACAAGGACGCCCGCGCGGCCTACGAGGTGCTGCGCGCCTACCAGGAAGCCCTCTCCCAGGGGCGCTCGGCCCGCACCGTGCGCTGGGAAAGCAAGGAGCAACAGCAGATAGCCCACGACCTTTTCCTCCTGACCGACAAGCCCGTGCTCTACGTGTGCAACGTGGACGAGGCTTCGGCCGTCAGCGGCAACCGGTATGTCGAGGCGGTGCGCCGCGCCGTCGCAGGCGAGGAGGCCGAAGTGCTCGTCGTGGCTGCCAAGACGGAGGAGGACATTGCCGAGCTCGATACGTATGAAGACCGCAAAATGTTTCTCGAATCCGTGGGCCTCGCCGAGTCGGGCGTCAACCGGCTCATCAAGTCGGCCTTCCGACTGCTCGACCTGGAGACATATTTCACTGCCGGGGAGATGGAAGTGAAGGCCTGGACCTACCGCAAGGGCAGCAAGGCGCCCCAGTGCGCGGGCATCATCCACTCCGACTTCGAGAAGGGATTCATCCGCGCCGAGGTCATCAAATACGAAGACTACATCCACTACGGATCCGAAGCCGCCGTGCGCGAAGCCGGAAAGCTGGCCATCGAGGGCAAGGACTACGTCGTGCAGGACGGCGACATCATGCACTTCCGCTTCAACGTCTGAGCCCCTTTTCCCTCCCGCCCTGCCGCCGGCGGGGAAAAGTGCTGCATCTTTTTCCGGAAAGCGGCAGCACTTTTCCCGGGAAGTGGCAGGACTTTTCGGGAAAACACCCGCAACACTCTCTCTTATCCATAGCCGAATATGAAATGTCTCATCGTAGGAACCGGCGGCGTGGGCGGCTCGTTGGCCGCTTTTCTGGCACTGGCCGGTCATGAAGTATGCTGCGTGGCCCGCGGCGAGCACCTGCGCGCCATGCTCGGGGGCGGGCTGAAGTTCCGTTCCGACATAAAGGGCGAGGTCACTCTCCCCGTATACCGTCCCGGCGCGGTGCCCGCCCCTGCGGCAGAAGGCGCTGCGCCCCGGCCGTACCTCACGGCCTGCACCTCCGGCGAGTGCCGCGGCCGTTTCGACCTCGTGCTCGTCTGCGTGAAGGGATACTCCGTGCCCGACGTGGCCGAGTGCATCGTCCGCGCCGCCGACGCGCAGACGATAGTCCTGCCCGTGCTCAACGTTTTCGGCACCGGGCCGCGCATCGCCCGCGCCTGTCCGGGAGCGCGCGTCATCGACGGGTGCATCTACATCGTAGGTTTCGTCAGCGCCCCCGGCGAGGTCACGCAGATGGGTTCCGTCTTCCGCCTGGTCTTCGGCGCCCGCAGCGGCGACGGCGTCTCCCGCCCGGAGCTGGAGGCCCTGCAGCAGACGCTGCAGCAGGCCGGCATCCGCGCCGTGCTTTCCGACGATATCGTGCGCGACACCTTTGCCAAATGGGGCTTCATCAGCGCCATGGCCTGCACCGGGGCTTACTACGACGTGCCCATGGGCGCCCTCCAACACCCGGGCCCCGAGCGCGACACCTTCGTGGGTCTCACCCGCGAGAGCAGCGCCCTGGGCGAGAAGATGGGCATCACGTTCCGCGAAGACCCCGTGGAAGCCAACCTCCGCGTTATCGACGCGCTCGACCCGATGAGCACCGCCTCGCTGCAGAAGGACCTGAAACGCGGACACGCGTCGGAGATTCAGGGACAACTCTTCGACCTTATCGACGCCGCGCGGGCGCACGGCGTCGCAACCCCCACCTACGACCGCGTGGCCCTCAAGTTCCGCCGCTGACGGGCTGCGGCGCATCTGCCTCCCGCCCCGCCTCCGGCAGCAGAAAGCCTTGCCGCGGCATCCGGGAAGTGCTGCCGCGGTTTGCAAAAAGTGCTGGCACTTTTCCCGAAAAGCGCTGCATCTTTTTCCCGAAACCCATACCCCTCTCCCAGCCATGACCCTGCCCGAAGATTTCACAGCCGAGGCCCGCAGCCTCTTTCCCGAAGCCGAATGCCGCGCGTTCCTGCACGCCATAGAGACCCAAGACCCGCATACGAGCGTCCGCCTCAATGCCGCCAAGCTCCGCTCGGCCGCCGCCGCGGGCGGGGAGGAGCTGGCCCTTGCGGCAGAAGCGGGCGCGGAGCCCGTGCCCTGGTGCAAGGGGGGCTACTATCTGCCCGGGCGTTTCCCCTTCACGTTCGACCCCCTTTTCCACGCCGGGGCCTACTACGTGCAGGAAGCCTCCTCCATGTTTCTCTCCCGCCTGCTCCCCGGCGATGGCATGCCCCTGCGCGTCCTCGACCTCTGCGCCGCCCCGGGCGGCAAGAGCACCCTGCTGCGCGCCTCCCTGCCCGAGGGCAGCCTGCTGGTGAGCAACGAGGTCGTGCCGCAGCGCGCCGCCGTCTTGTGCGAGAACCTGCAGAAGTGGGGACATCCGGACTGCATCGTCGCCTCCGCCCGGCCGGAGGAGTGGGGGGCCATGGGCGCCGCTTTCGACCTCGTCCTGGCCGACGTGCCCTGCTCCGGTGAGGGCATGTTCCGCAAAGACGCCGGGGCCGTGGTCCAGTGGAGCCGCCAGAATGTGGAACTCTGTGCGCGGCGGCAGCGGGACATCGTAGCCGCCGTATGGCCCGCCCTGCGCAGCGGCGGGCTGCTGGCCTATGGCACGTGTACCTACAACACGGCCGAGGATGAGGACAACGTGCGCTGGATTTGCCGCACGCTGGGGGCGGAACCCGTGGCCGTCGCCGTCCCCGAGGAGTGGGACATCTGCGGCAGCCTGCCCGCGGGCAGCCCCGGCGGCGCGCTTCCCGTATATCGCTTCCTGCCCCACCGCGCCCGGGGCGAGGGGCTCTTCCTCAGCCTTTTGCGGAAGACGGCGCCCGACGCCGCCCCCGCCCCTGCGCGCCCGCCGAAGAAGAAGGCGCGCCCCGCCCGGGGAGCCGCCCCGTCGGCCGGCCGGGCTTCGTGGCTCGACTGCCTGGTGCGGCGCGGGAGCCCGTGGGCGCTGTGGGAAGAGGAGGGGGGCGCTTCCGCCCTCGACGGGTGCTTCCTGCCTTTCCTCCGGGAGCTCAGGGGGCGCGGCCTGAAGGTGCTCTCCGCCGGCGTGCCGCTCTGCGTGAGCCGCGGGCGCGACGTGCTGCCCCATCCGGCGCTCGCCCTGAGCGTGGCGCTCCGGCGCGGCAGTTTTCCCGAAGTGGGGCTCGCCTACGAGGGCGCGCTGGCCTACTTGCGCCGGGAAGCCCTCGTCCTGCCGGAGAGCGCGCCGCGGGGCATCGTCCTGCTCACCTACCGTTCCCTCCCCCTGGGCTTCGCCAAAAATCTCGGCACGCGCAGCAACAATCTCTTCCCCCCCGAGTGGCGCATCCGCACCACGCATCTTCCCGGTCGCCCTGCCTCGCTCCTCGGCTGAGCCCGCCGCCGTTCCCCTCCGCAGGCGCTGCCCCTTCCGGGGAAAAGCGCCGCATCTTTTTCCGGAAAGCGCCGCATCTTTCGGAGAAAAGCGCAGCATGTTTTTTCAGAAAGTCCTGCATCTTTTCCCGGCAGGTGGAGCATCTTTTTTGTAAAACCGCTGCCGCATTAAGGAGTTTTCGCGCAAGAAATCGTACCTTTGCGCCGCTGCTTTCCCGTCTGTGGAGAGCCTCTTTTCCGGAAAAGTAAAAACACAAAACGATATGCTGACTGCAAAAGAAACCAGAGAATCCTTCAAGAAATTCTTTGCCTCCAAGGGACACCAGATCGTTCCCTCTGCACCGATGGTCGTAAAGGACGACCCAACGCTCATGTTCACCAACGCCGGCATGAATCAGTTCAAGGACATTATCCTCGGCAACCGCCCCGCGAAATACAAACGCGTGGCCGATTCGCAAAAATGCCTGCGTGTCAGCGGAAAACACAATGACCTCGAAGAAGTGGGGCACGACACTTATCACCATACCATGTTCGAGATGCTCGGAAACTGGTCGTTCGGAGATTATTTCAAGCAGGAGGCTATCTCCTGGGCCTGGGAGTATTTGGTAGAAGTGCTCAAGATTGACAAAAACCGCCTCTACGCCACCGTATTCGAGGGCAGCCCTGCCGAAGGACTGCAGCGCGACGACGAGGCCGCGCAGTACTGGGCGAAATTTCTGCCTGAGGAACGCATCATAAACGGAAGCCGCCACGACAATTTCTGGGAGATGGGCGACACGGGCCCTTGCGGTCCTTGCTCAGAGATCCACATCGATCTCCGGCCGGACTGCGAGCGTGCCGAAAAAGACGGCCTCTTTCTCGTAAACACCGGCCACCCTCAGGTAATCGAGATATGGAATCTCGTATTCATGCAGTACAACCGCAAAGCCGACGGCAGCCTTGAGCCGCTTCCTGCCCGCGTTATCGACACAGGCATGGGCTTCGAGCGGCTTTGCATGGCACTTCAGGGAAAAACCTCCAACTACGACACCGACGTGTTCCAGCCCTTGATCCGCGCCATTGGGGCACTTTCGGGCACGGAGTACGGGCGCGATGAGAAAAAGGACATCGCCATGCGCGTCGTGGCCGACCATGTCCGCACGATTGCCTTCTCCATTACCGACGGACAGCTGCCCGGCAATGCCAAGGCGGGCTACGTGATCCGCCGCATACTGCGGCGTGCCGTGCGCTACGGCTATACATTCCTCGGCCAGAAGCAGGCCTTCCTCTACCGGCTTCTGCCCGTACTTATCGACAGCATGGGCGACGCTTATCCCGAACTGGCAGCCCAGCAGGAGCTCATTAGCCGCGTCATCAAGGAAGAAGAGGAAGCCTTCCTCCACACCCTCGATACCGGAATCCGCCTCCTGGACAAGGTGATTGCCGAGAGCAAGGCGCAGGGAAAGACCCAAATCAGCGGCACCGACGCCTTCACCCTCTACGACACTTACGGGTTTCCCCTCGACCTGACCGAGCTTATCCTTAGGGAAAACGGCATGACGGCCGACGAGGAATCCTTCCGCGCCGAGATGGAAAAGCAGAAACAACGCGCCCGCAATGCCGCCGCGGTGGAGACCGGCGACTGGATTGTGCTGCAGGAAGGGGAGACGGACTTCGTGGGTTACGACTATACGGAGCACACCTGCCGCATCCTCCGCTACCGTCCCGTGACGCAAAAGGGCAAGACTTTCTACCAGATTGTGCTCGACAAGACCCCTTTCTATGCCGAGAGCGGCGGACAGATCGGCGACTCCGGCGTGATTTGCACCGAGGGAGAGACCCTCGAGATACTGGACACGAAGAAAGAGAACAACCTCCCCGTGCACATTGCGGCGCAGCCGCCGCAGAATCCTGAGGCGCAGTGGATGGCTTGCGTCGACGTGGACAAGCGCAAGGCCTGCGCCGCCAACCACTCCGCCACGCACCTCCTCGACCAGGCGCTGCGCGAAGTGCTCGGGACGCACATCGAACAGAAAGGCTCCCTCGTGACAAGCGAGTCGCTGCGCTTCGACTTTTCCCACTTCCAGAAGGTGACGGACGAAGAGCTGCGCCGCGTGGAGCACATTGTCAACCGCCGCATCCGCCAGAACATACCCCTCCAGGACCACCGCCGCGTGCCCATCGACGAGGCGCGCAAGCTCGGCGCCATAGCCCTCTTCGGCGAGAAATACGGCGATGAAGTGCGCGTCGTGCAGTTCGGCGAGAGCATCGAATTTTGCGGCGGCACGCACGTCCCCGCCACGGGCTGCATCGGCATGTTCCGCATCGTCTCGGAGAGCTCCGTGGCAGCGGGCGTGCGCCGGATCGAAGCCGTCACGGGCGAACAGGTAGAGCTGGCCATCGACAAGATGCAGGACACGATGGGCGAACTGCGTGCCCTCTTCCACAACGTGCCCGACCTCTCGGCCGCCATACGCCGCTCCATCGAGGAAAACGCCGGGCTGAAAAAGCAGATCGAGGGCTACATGAAGGAGAAACAGGCCGACCTCAAGGCCCGCCTGCTGCAGGACGTGAAGGAACTCCCCGGCGGTGTCCGCCTCGTGCGCCTCATCGCCCCGCTGCCGGCGCAGATGGTCAAGGACCTCGCCTTCCAGGTTTGCCAGGAAGTGGGTGAGGAAGCCTGCTTCGTGGCCGGCACTTACGACCAGGGGAAGCCCCTTCTGACCGTCATGCTGGGCAAGAAACTCATAGCCGACGGCCTCCACGCCGGAAATCTCGTGCGCCAGGCTGCCCGCCTCATACAGGGAGGAGGCGGCGGCGCCCCCCATTTTGCCACCGCCGGCGGCAAAAACCCCGACGGGCTGAAGGGCGCAGTGGACGAAATCGTAGCCCAACTGAAGTAGCCCGCAGCCCCGCCGCGAGAAAAGCCCTGCCGCTTCCGGCAAAAAGCCCTGCATCTTTTTCCGAAAAGCGGCAGGGCTTTTTTCGCATTCCCCAAGGGCTTTTGCCAGAAAGGAGAAGCCCCGGGCGGCAAGGAGGAGGGCGTTTTTGCCCGTTTTCCCTTCCCTTTCTCTAAAAACAGGCTGCATTCGGAAGCAGAATCAGGCTCCCGTTTCACACTTTTGCATTACCTTTGTGGGCGAAACAAACCGGGCGGCGCGTCGCCGCGCTGCCGAGCTTCATTATTTACCCTTAAAAAAATACTCATCTCATGAAGAAGATTCCCCTCATGCTGGCTCTCCTCCTGAGCCTTTCCGCAGGCACGTTCCTCACCTCCTGCGGCGACGACGAACCCCAGCTGCCCTCCTCCGGAACGGGACAGGGCGGTGAAAGCGGCACCAACCCCGGCGGAGACGAAAATACCCCCGGCGGCGCCACCACTACCCTCTCCCCCGCCGAGGCCAAGGTGCGCATGGAGCAGATAGCCACCGAAGTGGCCCGCAAGTTCAACGCTGCCGACCAGAGCGAACTCATCGAGCTCCTTTCCTGGATCGACGAGCGCTACCTCTCCCGCGAGGCGGTGACAGTACCCGGAACGGGAGCGGCCGAAGAAGAATACCCCTATTATCCCGCCCAAGTCCTCAGCCGCACCGTGCGCTCGCTGCAGGGCGCAGCCGGGGGCAATGTGCTCCAGGCCTCCGGCCTCGCCCGCGCCATGGAGAAAGAGGACTGGGACGTCTCCCTGATCTGCGGCCTCTATGAGTTCAGCGATGAGGAGAACCAATTCGTGAAGACTGCCGAAAGCAACCGCATTGAGTTCCGCGTCGTCGACCGCGCGGGCAACGATGTCTACCTTACCGCAACGCCTTCTGCCGACGCCACCCTGCTCGAAACCCGCGACCAGCTCATCTACGTGCCCCGCAGCGGCCAGATTCAGCTGAATACGCAGGGCAAAACGCTGGCCGAAGCCCGCTTTTCCAACGAATTCCAAGTCGGCACGCGCGGCGAGGCAACGGTTTCGCTCACGATGGGCAGCTATTACATCGGATTCACGGCCTCCATCGAGACTTCCACGGCCACGGCCTCCGGAGTGTTCCGCATCGGCAGCGAAGACATCCTCACCGTTTCGGCCAACCTGCGGGGCGAAAACCTGGCCGGCACGGCGGGAACGGTCGTTACCGAAGAGAATTTCGAGAACATCCGCCCCGGATCGGGCGAAATGACCCTCGATGTGCTCGGCAAGTTGCAGGTCCGTACGCAAATCGACGACTGCGAAGCCTTCTTCGCCCTGCCCGACACGTGGCATTCGCAGGCCGAAGCCGAAGCCGGCGAGCAGCTCTGGAACGACCACATGGCCACTTCCTTCTACTTCGACGGCAGCTCCGCCCCGCAAGGCCGGGTGGTCTACCAGGCCAGCCTCGACTATTCCTATTCCACGGCTTGGGGAAAGGATGAAGAGTGGAGTTGCGAGGCCGTATTGCTCTTCGGCGATGACACGCGCTACGCCTTCGAAGACTACTTCGACGAGCGCGATTTCTCCACTCCCATAGACCTCCTCGAGTCCTTCGTTTCCGAAGTGGAGGCCATCTGGCAGAACTCCCGCCAGTGACCGCCGCCCCCTGAAGACAAGCGATGTAAGCCTCCGCAGGTTTCCCCCTGCCGGGGTTTACATCTTTTTTTGCCGCCCCTTCCCGCGCGGCCTGCCCCGCTACCGTAGCCCATGAAGCCCCTCTTCCTCTGCCTCCTGCTCCTTTGTGGAAAAGCGCCGCCGCTTTTTCCGAAAAGTGCTGCGCTTTTTGCCGAAAGTGCCGCATCTTTTCCCGAAAAGCCCTGCATCGCTCCCGACACGGCGCTGCACCCCGCGCCCGACAGCCTCTCCGCCGGGCCCGACACGGTGCGCTACCGGCGGCTCGGCGCGGCAGTGGTGAGCGGCGGGCGGGCAGGGCGTTTCCTCGACCGCCGCGCCGCCCCCGGCGTGGTGGACTGGGACTTGTCGAGCCTGCGCAGCCTCCCCCGCCTGCTCGGGGCGGCCGACCCCGTGCGCTATGCCCAGCTTTTGCCCGGAGTGCAGACCAACAATGATTTTTCCTCGGGACTTTTCATCCACGGCTGCGACAATGCGCACAACTACACAGCACTCGACGGCGCCCCGGTCTTCAACGCCGCCCATCTGCTCGGCCTCTTTTCCGTCTTCAATCCGCTCCACTTCGCCCGTATGCGGCTCGAAAAGTCGGCCCACACCGCCGCTTTCCCCAACCGCCTCGGCGGCCGCGTGGAACTCTCCGCCCCCGACTCCCTCCCCCCGCGCCCCGGCGGCGGGCTGGAGGCAGGGCTCATCGGCAGCCAGGCCACGCTCTCCCTGCCCCTCGGCAAGGCGGCCGCCCTGCGCCTCTCGGGGCGCGGCTCCTACCTCAACCTCCTCTACGGCCCGCTCCTGCGCTTCGACGACTCCCGCCTGCGCTACGCCTTTCAGGACGCCAACGCTTCCCTCCTCCTGCGCCCCTCCCGGCGCGACCGGGTGCAGCTCTCTGCCTACTGGGGCGGCGACCAGTTGCGGATAGACGAAGAGGCGCTCTTCTCCGGCGGCAGCCTGCGCTGGCAGAACCTCGTGCTCTCCGCCCGCTGGGAGCGCCGCCTGGGCCGGGGCGGGGCGCTCGGACAGCAGGTTTACCACTCGGCCTATTCCGCCCGGCTGCGCGCCGGGAGCGGAGAGGCGGGCCTTTCCCTGCGCACCCGCCTGCGGGAAACGGGCTGGCGCGGCAGCCTCTTCCTGCCCTGGGGCAGCGCGGCCCGGTGGGAGACGGGCGCCTCGTGGCAGATGCGCCGCGTCGTGCCCGACGAGCTGGAGGCGTGGGGCTTCAACCGCGCCCTCGCTTCGGACGGCCGCCTGCCCGCCGCCCACGAAGTGTCCCTCTACTCCCAGCTGCAGGGCCGCATCGCGCCCCGCTGGGAGGGGCATGTAGGCCTGCGCGCCACGGCCTACCGCTCCGGCCCGATGCTCCGCTTTGCCCTCGACCCGCGGGCGGGGGTGGGGTGGAAGTGCAGCCCGCAGGCGAGGATCGACCTGCACTACGGCGTCTACCACCAATATCTCCACCAGGCCCGCTACGGCACCATGGGCCTGCCCATAGACTTCTTTTATCCCGCCGATGCGGCCCTCCCGCCGGAATATGCCCATGCCTTCTCGCTCGCCCTGCGCCGCGGTTTCCGCCGGGGCTGGTCCTTCCGCCTGGAGGGCTACTACAAACTGCTCTTCCACCAGGTGGAATTCACCGGCAACCTGCTCGACCTCTTCTACAGCGGCTACTCCCGCGCCGCGAGCCTCTCCGCCGGGCGCGGAAAGAGCTACGGACTGGAGTTTCTTGTGGAGAAGACTTCGGGCCGCCTGCAGGGCTGGGTGGGCTATACCCTCGGGTGGTCGCTGCGCAAGTTCCCCGCCTATGGCGGCGAGCGCTACTTCCCCTCGTCCCACGAGCGGCGGCACGACCTGACGGTCCTGGCCACTTACCGCCTCTCGCGCCGCCTGACGCTGGGGGCGAACTTCGTCTTTGCCTCCGGCACGCCCTACACGCGGCCCGAGAGCGTCTACATCTACGGGCAGAACATAGTGAGCGAATACGGCGAGCCCAATGCCTGCCGCCTGCCCGACTACCACCGGCTGGACCTTTCGGCCGATGTTTTGCTCTCCCGCCGCGGCGCGCTGGAGCACAGGCTCAACGTTTCGGTTTATAACGTCTACGCCGCGCGCAATGTGCTCTACGCCTACATCAGCGTGCGGCAGGACGAGTTCCGCTTCAAGTACATGAATTCCCTCTGCCGCCTGCTTCCCTCGGTGAGCTACCTGCTTAAGTTCTGACGCCCATGACCTGCTTTAGCCCTCTTCCCCTGCCCCTTCTTCGGAAAAGCGCTGCCGCTTTTTGCCGGAAGTGCCGCATCTTTTCTCGAAAAGCCCTGCCGCTTTTCCCCGCCGCCCTGCTCCTGCTCTCCGGCGGCGGCTGCCAGGACGACCCCGGCGCGGGGGGCGGCGGCGGGAAGCTCGTGGTGGAAGGCTGGATCGAGGAGGGCGGATTTCCCGTGGTGCTGGTCTCCCGCACGGCCGTCCCTCAGGAGGAGCCGCAGGCGGCTGAGGACCTGGTGGTGCGCTGGGCAAAAGTCGTCGTCAGCGACGGCACCCGCGAGGAAGTCCTCACCGGCCGTTACGACGAGGACTACTTCCCTCCCTACGTTTATACGGGCTCGCGGCTGAGAGGGGAAGCCGGGCGGACGTACCGGCTGACGGTGGGCGAAGGGGGCGACACGGTATCGGCCACGACCGCCATACCGCTCCATGCCCCGGACTGCAGCGGGGTGCGGGCGGAGGCTGTGGACGGGGCGGAGGGGCTCTATGAAGTCCGCATTTCCTTCCGCACGCCGGAGCAGGGGGAGGAGTGGTACAAGATTTTCGTGCAAGACCCGATATCCGGCAGCCGGCGGTATTATCCCTCGTTTATGGGCACCTTCTCTTCCTCCGGCCTGCCCCGCGAGGCCGAGGCTTCGGCGCTGCGGGGCTCGTATGCCCTGGCCGGGGCGGAAGACGACGAGGCGGGGATGTACTTCAGCGGCGGCACGTACGCCCGCGTCAAGTTTGCCTGCATCGGACGGGTGGAATATGAATTTTGGACGAGGTATGAGACGGCCGTCGGCAGCAACAGCAACGTCTTCCTCTCCACGCAGCAGAATCTGCCGGGAAACGTCGCGGGAGGCAAGGGCTGCTGGTACGGCATGAACGGGCGCGAGTGGGTCGTCTGGTTTCCCTGATGCGGCGGGGGTGGATTTTTCTGCCGTCGCCTTGCGGAAGAATAGGCAGTTTCGCCTATATTTGCGGCAGGGTTACATATATAATAAGGTATATAGAAAATGAAAAAACGCAATCTCTTTCTGAGTCTCATGGCACTCCTCTTCTCCCTCTCCCCCGTGCGGGGACAGGAGAACCTCGTGGTGAATGTTTGGGACGGCGTGCCCGCCGACGGGAAACCTCAGGCGCGCCTCCACGTGTTCCTGCCCGAAAAGGGCGCCAAGCCCGCCCGCTCCGTGCTCATCCTGCCGGGCGGCGGCTATGTTCATCTTGCCCTCGGGCATGAGGGTACGGACTGGGCCGGCTTTTTCTGCCCGCGCGGAGTGGCGGCTTTTGTGCTCGAATACCGTATGCCCGCCGGGCAGTGCGACGTGCCCCTTGCCGATGTGCGCCGCGCGCTGCAGACGATTCGTTCCCGCGCCGCGGAGTGGGGTGTCGATTCGCTGCAGGTGGGCGTCATGGGCTCTTCCGCCGGCGGCCATCTGGCCGCCACGGCCGCCGTCTGGCTGACGGCCGGGGAGCGTCCGGCCTTCCAGATTTTGCTCTATCCGGTGGTGACGATGGCAGAAGGCGCCACGCACCGCGGCTCGCGCGAGGCACTCCTCGGGCGCAACCCCCTGCCCGCGTGGGTGGACCATTATAGCCTGGATCGGCACGTCACTGCCGCCGCACCCCGTGCCTTCATAGCCCTTTCGGGCGACGATGACGTGGTTCCGCCGCGCAATGCCGTGCAGTACTACACCGCCCTGCAGGAAGCCGGCGTCCCCGCCTCGCTCCACATCTATCCCACCGGCGGCCACGGCTGGGGCTACCGCAGCAGTTTCGCCTTCCACGGCCAGCTCCTCGACGAACTCGCCCGCTGGCTGGAGACGTTCTGAGGGCGGGAAGCGGCTGATGTCCTGCGTAGCGTGGACTGTTCATAAGAGTCTGCGGGGAATTTCACATGCAGCTACATAAAAACCGGGCAGGCTTCCGTCCTTTTCAGGGAAGGGAGCCTGCCCGGTTCTGTACCTCCGAGGAGAATCGAACTCCTATCTAATGTTTAGGAAACACTTGTTCTATCCGTTGAACTACAGAGGCCTCTCCCGGTTTCTTGCCGGGGCGGTGTATTTTTGTGGGGGCAAAGATACGTCTTTTTTCCGTATGTTGCGCGATTCCCGCATTCGAAAAACTGAGTACAGCTTGGCTATGCTCTTGTTTTTCTTATGCGGAGTGAAACTACTATTGGAATGCGGATGATAGGATTTTCAGCATCTTTCCGTTGTGTTCTGCAGTGGAAACGAAACCTTCTTGCAGCCGCGCTGTGAAAAACCGGCTGCCTCCGCATCGTTTTGCGGCAGCCGGTTTCGTATCCGGAGGTTTGATTATCGTTCAAAAAAGGTTTGATTATCGGTAAAAGGAGTAGCGGAAATGCCGTAAATTACTCATGCTATATAA
>CALUJL010000009.1 GCA_944320955.1 uncultured Bacteroidaceae bacterium | reverse complement strand
GCTCCGGGGTGACGGTGACGCGGTAGGGATTCTTGCCCCCGATGCGGGTGAGCGAGTCGAGGTTGAGCCCGAAGGTGGAGCCCACGAACGTGCCGTTGAGGAATATGGCCGAACGGTTGGCGTCTTCTTCAAACTGCGTGCGCATGCGGGGCAGAGCGGGGTGCAGGGAGTCCTGGGCGCCCCGGGCGTGCTCCTTGGCATACTGTCCGGAAAAGACGCGGAGGATGAAAATATCGTCGTCCAGTTCCTCCCCGTCCGCGCGGCAAGTATCGCGGAGCGGCTCGTAGGTAAACCAATCCTGCGGCTTCCCGCCACCCCTGTCCCAATGCTTCCGCCCCCGATAGACGGCGATGCTGTCTATGTAGTCCTCGTCGAAACGGTAGCTCTCCAAGTCGTCGGGGAGAAACACGTCGTCGAAAAAGACATACACCCGGTGGTCGTCCACATATTTGGCCAACGAACGGAGCTTGATTTCCGGCAGGGAGACGAACCGGGGCTTCCAGACGACTGAATTGTACGAATCGAACCGGTCGTAACTCTTCCCGTTGAAGACAAACGGCATACCGCGCGGGGCGCTGACCGGGCTCCAGGACAAAGTCGGCACTCCTCCCCGCCTTCCCCTGCTGTAGGTGCTTTCGTCGTGTTGATACTTCCACAGCGAATCGGGCGGAAGGCCGATGTCGCTCTTGATGAACGTGCGGTTGAAGCAATAGGCCACGTTGCTGTAGCGGGCAGCCTCGTGCGCGGAAAGCTCATAGATGTGGCTATGGGGAAGATAGCCGCAGAGCCGTTGCCCCCGCACCTGCCCAGGGAGCGAGAGTAAAAGGACGATCAGAAACAAGGGATGGAGAAACGATTTCATGGCAATGACTGATTTTGCGAATACGTACAAGGCAAAAATACGGAGAAAGTATCACTTTTTGAAAACAACCTTGTCTATTTTTTCCATTTTTGCAAGATTTCACAAAGCACGCTACCGGACTTCCGGGAAAAAGCGGCAGCGCTTTTCTGGAAAACATGCAGCACTTTTCGGAAAAACATGCAGGGCCGTTTGCAGGCGGCGGCAGCGCACGACGAAAAAAGCCCTGCAACGGATGTTGCAGGACCTTACAAAGTTTCGCCGGAAGCGGCGGAGAGAGGTTACTGGCGGGCGGGGTTGAACTGCCGGTCGTAGCCGAGCAGATAGCGGGCCAGGGCGGGGTCGTTGAAGTCGGCCGCCAGGGGATGCCCGGTGTCCATGCGGCGAAGGGCGTCGCGGTCGCCGGCGGAGAGCTCAAAACCGTCGAGGCCGAGGTTTTCGGCCATGCGCTCCCGGCGGACGGACTTGGGGATGACGGCGATGCCCTCGTCGGTGAGGAACTTCAGGGCCACCTGGGCCACGCTCTTGCCGTACTTCGCACCGATGGCTTTCAGGGCCGGGTCGTCGAAAAATCCGTTCATGCCCTGCGCCAGCGGGCCCCAGGCCATGAGGCGCGTGCCGTAGTCCTCCATCAGACGGCGCATACGGGCCTGTTGGGAGTAGACGTGGGTTTCGAGCTGGAGGACGGCGGGTTTGACGCCCATGTTCTCGGCCAGGTCCACGAAGCGGGCATCGTAGAAATTGCTCAGCCCGATGGCGCGCACCTTGCCGGCCTGCAAGGCCTGCTCCATGGCGCGGTAGGTGCCGTAGTAATCGCCGAAGGGCTGGTGGATGAGGAGCAGGTCGATGTAGTCGGTGCGGAGCCTGCGCAGCGACTCGTCGATGCTGCGGGCGGCGGGGCCGTCGCCCGAATTGGAGATCCAGACCTTGGTGGTCAGGAAGAGCTCGCTGCGGGGCACGCCGCAACGGGCTATGGCCCGGCCCACGCCCTCTTCGTTGTAGTAGGCCTGGGCCGTGTCGATCAGGCGGTAGCCCGTGGCGATGGCGTCGAGCACGCAGCGTTCGCACTCGGCGGGGGCCACCTGGAAGACGCCGTAACCCACGAGGGGCATCTCGACGCCGTTGTTCAGAAGGATGGTTTTCATAAGGCTTTCAGTGTATTTTGTACGTTCCGATTCCGCGCACGGTGGGCAGGTCCGTGTCGTCGTAGATGGGGCTGCGGCCGGTATCGAGCGCGGCGATGGCCTGCATCTCTCCGGCGGAGAGGGTGAAGTCGAAAAGGGCGAGGTTCTCTGCCATGCGCTCGCGGCGCACGGTCTTGGGGATGACGGCGATGCCCCGCTGGTTGAGCCAGCGGAGGACCACCTGGCCCACGCTCTTGCCGTGGCGGGCGGCGACGGAGGCGAGCAGGGGATGGTGGAAAATGTCGTTCTGCCCTTCGGCAAAGGGAGCCCAGGCCTCGTGCAGGATGCCTTCCTGGCGGAGAAAGGAGTTGGCTTTCTGCTGCTGGAAGAAGGGGTGGGTCTCCAGCTGGTTGACAGCGGGTTTCACCTCGTTGTGGAGGAAGAGGTCCTGTAGCCGCTCGCTGGAAAAGCTCGTCACCCCGATGGCGCGGACGCGGCCCTCGCGGTAGAGGCGCTCGGCGGCGCGCCAGGCGGCGTAGTAGTTGCCATAGGGCTTGTGGAGCAGGTAGAGGTCGAGATAGTCGAGGCCGAGGAGCTGCATCGAGCGGTCGAAGGCGCGCAGGGCGTCGTCGTACTCATAGTCCTGCACCCACAGCTTGGTGGTGACGAAGATTTCCTCGCGCTTCAGCCCGCTGGCGCGCAGGGCGAGGCCCACCTGTTCTTCGTTGAAATAGGAAGCGGCCGTGTCGATCAGCCGATAGCCTGCCTCCAGCGCCTCGCCGACGACGCGCTCCGTCTCGGCCGGGGGTACCTGGTAGACGCCGAAGCCCACGGCCGGCATCATCACTCCGTTGTTCAGTCGTACTTCTTTCATTGCTATCTTGTCTTTTTTTACACGGCAAAGATACGGCGGCAGCCCGGTGCTGCTGTTATGCTAAACGGCGCAGTATTTTCACTTTTCGTGGTTCTTCCCTATCTTTGCCGCATCCAAGAAGAAACAATCCCCCACCCCGCCATGGAACCTACGACTTGGGACAACCTTTTCTTCCTCGACTCGCCCGGCGACTTCGACGCCGCCCGCCACGCCGACTGCGTGCTGCACATCCTCTGCACGCAGGGCAGCATGAGCTTCCTTTTCCGGGAAACGCGCTACCACATCGCGGCCCGCGACTACGTCATCCTGCCCAACCCCGCCCTGGCCTCGGACTTCGCGCAGTCGGCGGACTTCGACTCCGTCACTCTCTGCCTGTCGGAGCCGTTTGTGGCCGCCGCGGCCATCCGCAGCAACTACGGCATCGCCGGCCATCTCGCGCTCCTGCAGAACCCGGTGATGCGGCTCTCCGATCACGACTACCGCATCTGCCTGTCGGACCTGTGGAAACTCCGCGAACGGCTGGGCGAGACGAGCCATCTCTTCCGCGAGGAGATGCTGGGGCACCTGCTGACGGTGCACATACTCGACCTCTACGACATCCACGCCCGCGAATGCGGCCTCCGGCAAGTGCCCGAGCAGGCGGCGCTCCTGCTGCGCCGCTTCGTCGAACTGCTCGCACGGGGCGACTACCGCCGCCACCGCGACCTGGGCTACTATGCCGCCCAGCTCTGCATCACGCCCCACTACCTCTCCGAGATCTGCAAACGGGCCTGCGGCCGCCCGGCCTCATACTGGATAGACCGCTTCACGATACGGGAAATCACCTCCCTGCTCTGCCGCAGGGAGCTGCCCCTCACTGAGATAGCCGGACGCCTGGACTTCTCCTCCCTCTCCTACTTCAGCCGCTACGTGCAGAAGCAAATCGGCATGTCCCCCACGGAATACCGCAACAGCCTCGGGCGGAAGGACGGAAAGCAGGGATGAAGCGGCCGGGGCTGCCACTTTTTTCCCGGAAGAGGCCATCCGCTTACGGTGGAAATTGCCTAATTTTGCGGGCGATATGAAAAAATGATTTTCTCATCATGATGTACCATTCCATTCTCAAGATGCTGTGCCTCTTGGCGGGCGGGCTGCTGTCCGCTGCGGGACTGAAAGCACAGGAGTTCCAGGTCGGCGACCTCACGTACAGCGTGACCTCCGGCGCAAACCGAACCTGTGAAATCACAAAATGCGACGCGGCTGCCACGGCGGTCACGATTCCCGCCACCGTGGACTACGGGGGCACGACCTACACCGTGGTCCAAGCGGGCGACACGGCATTCAAAGGCTGCACGGCCCTGACGAGCCTGACCATCGCCGACAGCCCGGAAGTGCTGGAACTGGGAAGCAGCATAGGGCCCGCCTCACGATCCATGGGGGTCTATTACGGGGAATTTCAAGATTGCCCGATTACAGAACTCTACATCGGGCGCAACCTGCACTTCCACATTTACGATCCGATGACCTCTCCCTTCGGCGGGTCCAAAGTACTGAACTCCCTGACGATAGGTAGCCAAGTAACGAAACTACAAGAGCGGTTGTTTACGGGATGCCAAGTAGAATCCGTGGTGATCCCCGGCACGGTGGACACTGTGGAGGCATCCGCATTCTCCGTATTGAGGTTCGTAACGATAGGCCAAAGCGACAAATCCCTAAACGTTGCCTCCCGATCGTTCGGCACCGCGCTGGAAAATGCAATAATCGACCGCAACATCAGTTACCGATATGCAGAAGACAACCCATTCCGCGGGCAAGGCTCCCTCACCTACGTCACGGTGGGCGGGAACATGACGACCGTAAATGACTATTGCTTCGCGGACTGCGAACGGCTGGAGGGGCTGAGCCTATCCGATGGAGTACGGAAAATCGGCCGCTATGCTTTCGTCAACTGCCCCATAGGAGGTACAATCATACCCCATACGGTTGACTCCATAGGCTCTGGCGCCTTCGCTTCCACCAATGCCCTCACGATCGCAGAAAGCCCTGATGCCAGCCCTAAAATGCTCTGTTTCTATTACGATCAGAATTATTCCTACGATGGAAATGATATTATCTACCGGCTCGAATCGGTCTATTTGGGCCGGAATGTGGAGTGCAAGGACTATAGAGGATTCTATAGCAGCCCATTTCCCTCGACTTTGAAGAACGTCTACATGGGAGTCCCCGTGACGAAGATAAGCGACTGCTTGTTCCGGGGCTGCTCGGCATTGGACTCCGTGGGCTTCAACTCCCGGATAGACACGATAGGAGAAAATGCGTTCCAAGGCTGCACGGCGCTCAAGCGGGCTGTCCTGCCCTACAGCCTGAAGACGATAGGGCGCTATGCCTTCGCCGAGAGCGGGCTGGACACGATAGCCCTAAACTACGGCCTAACGAGCATCGGGGAAAACGCATTCGGAGGCACCCGGTTGCACACGCTGTCAATCCCCTCCACGGTAACATCCGTCGAGGGGGAAGCTTTCAACGCCCCGCAACTGAAAACCTTGGTACTGGAAAACGGGAGCGAACCGCTGCGCATCGGCTACAATGCCGTGGGCGATGCACTCGAAAACCTCTCCTTGGCCCGGGATCTCCGGTATAATACCGGCTATTCTCCCTTCAGTGAGCTTCCTTCGCTCAAAAGGGTGGTCATACCGGGGACATCACGAAACTTGAGGACGAATTGTTCTACAGATGTAAGGCGCTGGACTCCGTATCCTTCTATGTGCATGCCGACATCGACACGATAGGCGAATATACATTTGGCGAGTGCACCGCGCTCCGCTCGGTCAGCATACACGGCTCCACTGTGGCCGTCGAGCCCAATGCTTTCCGCGGATGCACGAGCCTGAAGAATGTCCGGATAGAAGACGGATTCAGCAGCGAGGATTCCTTGTATATACTCTACGCCTTCATAGATTGCCCGGTAGAGACGCTCTACATCGGGCGGAATCTCTACGACTACAATACGCCTGGCTCAAGTTATGCCTTACTCTCTGATGGAAAGCACTTGACATCGGTGATCTTTGGAGAAGGTGTCACGGCCATCAAAGGGAATACCTTTAGCAACTGTTCTGCCCTGAGAACGATTTCCTTGCCCGAGCAACTGAAGACAATTGGGAACTATGCCTTTTTCTCCTGTACGGCCCTGGAATCGGTGGATATACCCAATGGTGTCTCGGAAATAGGGGAAGGCGCATTCAATGGCTGTACCTCGCTGGCATCGGCCACCTTGCCTTCGGGGCTGAAACGTATAGAAGACTTCCTGTTTTTGAACTGTAGCAGCCTCGAAGCGATCCAAATACCGGAGGCAACGGAACAGATAGGTTGGCGTTCCTTCTCTGGCTGCACAAGCTTGACCAACCTGCGGATTCCACGAAACGTGAAAGCATTGGACAGCAACACTTTCGAGGGATGCACCGGGCTGACGGAACTGGTGATCGAGGACAGTCCGGACAGCCTCAATATAGGCTACACCCTATACCAAGGTTCCACGGGATCTTTTAATGATTACCGAGGGGCATTCCGCGAATGCCCGCTCGATTCGATCTATCTCGGGCGCAATTACTTCGATGAATACGATGGCCACAAGGCTGCTCCCTTCTCAGGCATCAGCACATTGAAGGCTGTGGAGTTCGGCCCCTACGTCACGGAGGTAAGGGCAAGTGCCTTCGACTACTGTACGGCACTCTCTTCCGTGCGGCTCAACGAGGGCATCGTTTCCATAGGAGAAGACGCTTTCTGGGGGTGCGACGCGCTCGTGTCCATCCGGCTTCCCCAAACGATAGAACATATTGGGAAGAATGCGTTCACCCAATGCGCTTCGTTGGCCGACATCAACATTCCCGGCCGCGTGGCCGACATCGGGCAATATGCTTTCTACTACTGCGAATCGCTCCCCTCGGTCCGCATCCCCGCCAGCGTGCGGAATATCGGGGAGAGGGTTTTCGAGGGTTGCGCGGCGCTGAAGGAGATGATCGTGGAAGACGGCACCGACAGCCTCCGGTGGGAATGCGACGACCAACCCGCACTGACGGGCTGCCCGGTGGAGTACGTCTACCTGGGCCGCAACCTGAGCACGGACAACTACTACACGCCCTTCTCCGGGCTGGACAGCCTGAAGACCCTGGTCGTAGGCCGGACCGTGACGTCCATCAGGGACAACTGCTTCAATTCGTGCGGGGCGCTGGCCTCGGCCACGTTGCCCGAAGGGCTGAAGAATATAGGAATCTATGCTTTCTCCGGCTGTTATGCCCTGTCCGACGCCAAGCTGCCGGCCAGTCTGGAATCCATCGGCCAGTCGGCCTTCTACCGGTGCGGGCTGAAGTCGCTCGTCATTCCGGACCGGGTGGCAAGCATAGGGGAATCGGCATTCTGGGGCTGCGATTCGCTGGTTTCCGTCACTTTGGGAACGGGAATTACGGAAATAAATGACGGGCTTTTCTCCGGCTGCTCGTCACTGCGCGGCATCGACATTCCGGAAAATGTGGCAGCAGTCGGCAACAGCGCTTTCAGCGAGTGCAAATCGCTCACCTACGTCCACTTCCCCGACAATCTGGAGGGAATCGGCGACTACGCCTTCGACGGTTGCGACATGCTGACCGAAATCCGCATACCGGGCAGCGTGAAGACCTTAGGGCACGGGGCTTTTGAATATTGCGACCGGCTGGCTTCCATCGAACTGGAAGACGGGGTGGAAGAACTGGGATACGGGGCTTTCCAGGGCTGCGAATCGCTGGCGGAAATCGACCTGCCCAATAGCATACGAAGCATCGGGGAGGAGGCTTTCGACGACTGCTCGATGCTGCGCACCATCCATCTCGGGAATAACGTGGCGAGCATCGGCGAGCAGGCCTTTGGCGACTGCATCTCGCTGACCCGCATCACGCTGCCGGCCAGCTTGACCTCTATCGAACGATATGCCTTCGAAGGCTGCTCGCTGGCCGAGATATACGCGCTGGGCACAGTGCCTCCGACGATCGACGCAGAAACCTTCGATGCCATCCACTACATCAACACCCGCCTGTATGTGCCGCGCAACTCGGCAGGCACTTACCGCTCGACTCCCTACTGGCAAAACTTCCAGCACATGGAGGAGACGGAATTTACCGGCTTGGAAGCCACGGAAACAAATCCCGGGGTTTCGGTCTCCACAGAAGACGGGCATATAAGAATAGACGGCCGGACAGATTCCGACGTGGCAATAGAAGTCTACGACGCAAACGGCAGACTCGTCTACCAAGGCTGCGACAGGACGATAGAAATACCCGAAGGAGGAATATATATAGTCAAGGCGGAGGGACATACATTCAAGATTAGTTTACCATAAAACCTCCTGGCCCCATCAGACAAAAGCAATCCCCGGGCGCTTCAAGCTACTTGAAACTCCCGGGGATTACCGTATAAGAAAAAAGAAGAAGAGGAAAGGCTTCCGCCTATCCATCCGCCACGGGAAACTCCCAACTACAGCCCTTCAGGTCGACCTGGCCGCCGGGACGGAACACGACTCCTTCAGCCTCCAACAGTGCCCGCTGCTCCGGCCAATGGGGCGCAGTGCGACCCTGGCTGTTGACCACCCGATGGCAGGGAAGCCCGCGTCCAGAAGCTTCGCGCAGTACGCGCCCCACCAGACGGGAATGCTGCGGAAAACCCACGAGCCAAGCTATCCGGCCATAACTCAGTACCTTCCCGTACGGGATGGAAGCTACCACGGAATACACCTCACCACGGAACTTTTCAATGTCTACCATACTCTACGACCGACTCGACACACTCCAAAGGAAAAACGGAGAAAGGCTTTATTCTTTCAAATCCAAATATCCTACCAACACACGAGTATCCGGCATCACGGTACGATGCTCCTCCAGCATGCCGCTGCTGTCCATACGCAAAAAGACGATGGAGCCGTCACCACCGGAGGCAAGGGCTTTCTGCAAGTCGGCATAGGAGGAAACCGGACGCCCGTTACGGCTTACCACGATGTCGCCCGCCTGCAGGAGAGGATGGACGGCATCATCTTTGAACCCGAAGACCAAAACTCCGCTCAAAGGGCGCTCGCCACGAGCCACGAGCCCATAGAAAGCCCGCACGGCAGGCAGATAAGCGGCTGCCTCTGGATGGTAGGCCTGATAAGACGCAAGCAAGGTATTCATGTCTTCCAAAGCCCGTTCGGGCGTAACAACCGAGGTAAGACGAATGCCCTGCGCCTCCGTCTTTTTGCGGTTGTCGGCCAGAGTAGCCATAAACGTAGCCCAATGCACCAATTTGCCCCACATATAGCTCGACTCGTCTGCCTGCTGCAGACGGCACTTCTCCAGGAGACGGAGATAAGTGGCTTCATATTGCTCGTCGATCTCGGAGAGCTTTTTGCGTTGCGCCTCTACATAGGCTTGCTTTTTTGCCAAAGAAGATTCCCGGGTTTCCGTAAGAGCAGAGGGCTCTCCCTGCCGGGAGGCAGCAGAAGCGGAAGAAGCAGCGCGTCCTACCATATTCTCTATATGGTCCAGCTTCTGCTCCAGGGCATCCACGTCAGATTCCGTTTTCGTAAGTTGCATCTCCACCTCTTTCAACAATTGCTCGTAGGCATTGGCTTCCCGCTGCTGAAAACGCTGGTATTCTTCGGCCGGAAGGTCCAACCCCACTCCGTTCGGATAATAATTCCACTCTTGAGAAACGGCCCTATGCAATTCGCGTGCCTTCTCGGGGAAAAGGGAGAGAGTCTCCAGATAACCATAATAAAGCATATTCAGGGCATGTTGATAACCCCGAAAACTATTCTCTGTCATCAAGAATGCCAACTGGCTGAACTCATTGCGGTCCAGTCTTGCTTTTAGCGTGTCCAACCCGTCGCGCAAGTCCCGGAACATCGATTGGTAGGTCTCGGAGAAAGCCTGCAACTCGGCAGCATTGATATCATACAGCCCCAGCAGGAACAGCCGGAAGTGGCTCAGGTCGAAAACCGGGACAGGCTGCTCCTCGGCCAGCCGGTCTATCTCGCGCCGATAATGATCGATAGCTTGATACAAAGGGGCTTTCAAGCGCACAAGTTCTGCAGAGTCACGCAGCCGGCCATAGCGCTGATGAAAATCGTCCCACTCCTGCTGCATAGCCTGATTGTCCGCACCCAAAAGATTCATTACCCCCATTCCTTTCGTAATAATACCGGCCACTTCCGTACATACCGGTATCGACACCAAGCGAAACGAATAGTAAACGATAGCCACACATACAGCCAAAGCCACGGCCAGGCCTGCAGCTGTCAGCAATACCTTACGGTGCCGCCTGTGGGGCTTGCTGTGCAAATAGCCCATCAGGCGCTTCATGGACAAATCGAAGTATTCCCGGGAGGTCGCCGTTATGGCCTGGTAGTCAGAAAGCTCTTCCATCCCCTCAGGCATGGGCGTAGGCCACTGAAAACCGGAAAGCATGACGGGAATGATGTTCTTCCCGTGCAGCATCGCATGACACACCTCCCGGCGAACCCAGTCCTCCGGACTCACACAACGGTCAAGCCCGCCTTGAGGAAGCACCACAAGAAAATCTGTACAATGCTCTATTTCGGTCAACAACTGCTCGTTAAACTTTCCTTCCCGCAGTGTCTCCAAATCAAAAAATACGGTGTAACCCGCCGAACGCAATTTCTCGGCAATCAAATTGGCCGACTCAAAAGCTTCACGGCGATAGCTGATAAAGACATCGTATCCCATAAGCCGCCTTTTTTATGTACTGCATTTAAACTAAATATGGATGCGCGAATATAGCAGAAATAATCCCCAACTCAAAACCTACACAGTGCAAACTATTGGCAACTGGAGCCTTTTTCCTACCTTTGCCTCACAGCTAATCGGCCAGCAACCATAAAAAACCTTTCTAATACATCCTCATTATGAAGACACCCAGCCTTATCCTCACCCTTCTGTTCCTGCTCATTGGAACAGGACAAGCGCAAGAAAAAACAGGAACGGATTCGCCTTCCTTCCAAACCCGGCAAATAGGAGACATCAAAGTCACGTGGATAGAAGACCGCGCAAGCCGGCAAGGAGCAAAAACCTTCCCCGATGCCGGACAACAGCTGCTCGACAGCCTGGGACTGCAGGAAGGGATACCTTCCTCGATGAGCACTTTCCTGGTGGAAACCGACGGTATAAAAATACTTTTCGATACTGGAATGGGAAGCTGCGGCAGCAAACTCCTGCCAACTCTGGCAAGCATGGGAATCAAACCCGCCGATATTCAATACATCTATCTTACCCATTTCCACGGCGACCACATCGGCGGCATGATGGAAGGTGATAAGCCAGTATTCCCCAATGCTGCGGTCTATGCCGCCCGCACCGAATACGACGGATGGATGCAGATGCCTGCCGAACGCAACACGCAAGTCCGAAAAACAATGGAAACATACAAAGAACGACTGCACCTTTTCCAGTTCGGCGACAAACTGCCGGGCAAGGTACAAACCCTCGATGCCCGCGGGCATACACCCGGGCATACCGTTTTCCAAATCGGGAAACTCCTCATCGCGGGGGACATCATGCACGGCGTGGCTCTCCAATTGAAAAGGCCGGAGATCTGCCCCGTCTACGACATGGACAAGGCTGCTGCCATCGCCTCCCGCAAGCGCATACTGCAATATGCCAAGGAAAACAGACTGCTCATGGCCGGTATGCACTTCCCCACACCGGGCTTTCTGGAACTCGCCAAATAATCCTGTTTAAGCCCATTCCCGCGCCATCCAACGGGTCCCTCTCTTTAGGACCCACTGCGAGGAAATAGCCCCTACGCTGAAGCCCGGACAAATGCAAAGATACAAAACCGATTCAAACAAAACAAGAAGAAAAGGAATGCTATAAAACAAGAAAAACTCCCCTGCCTGCCTTGTTATACAATATCAGGACAGGGAAGGAAGGAGGCCGGGGAAAGCAAAGCCATAAAAAAGTCCTCCCCCGCAAGCCTGTCCCCTTTCCGGGGAAGGAACTTGCGGGGGAGGATTCTTAAAAACGGCGGCGACCTACTCTCCCACTTAAAGCGCAGTACCATCGGCGCGCCCGGGCTTAACTGCTCTG
>CALUJL010000008.1 GCA_944320955.1 uncultured Bacteroidaceae bacterium | reverse complement strand
CGTTTCGGCTTGCCGCCCTCCTTCGGCACGACCTCGGCGTAGCGCATCGGGATGAAGCACGCGAGGCCGAGGCCCTTCAGCCACGCCTCCAGTTTCCCTTCCCGGCAGTGGAACGTCCTCAAGGCGTACCACGGGGAAGAGGGTTCCTTCCTTTCCTTCTGCGGAAGGGGCAAGGGGTTGGTGTCTGCGGGGGAAGCGTCGGGCATGGCGGGGGCGGTTTGTTTTCAGTTTGTCGCCGGGCGCGGGGCCCGGACTTCCGGGGCGGTCCTTCTTCTCCCCGCGGGCATCTTCTAAGGGCGCCCGCGGGGGAAAAGGGGAATCCGGGAAAGGTCCGGCCTTGGCGGTTGCAACTCTATATAAGAGTGAGTACTCACAGAGCGGCGAAGAGCAGTACCGAACCGGGCGCAAAGGTAGTGTAAATAATAGTGACATCCAAGCAATTACGCGGCAAAATCCTTGCATCCCGTTTTTCTTCCCCCTGCCGGGGATTCCCGTTTTACTCATTACGCACTTTTTCTCCTTACGGCGCGTAAGCGGCTGATACCTATCGGTTTAAGCAGGAATATTTTTACTCATTATTATATAGCATGAGTAATTTTCTGTCATTCCGCCGCCCATTTTACCGATAATCAAACCTTTTTTGAACGATAATCAAACCTTTTCCAGCCCCGCGCGGCAGGGGAAGGGAGTGACTTCTGCGATGATTTTTCCCTTTCGGCGCGGAGGGAGGGGGATTTTCCTGCATATATAATAAGGTAAAGCGGATTCACGGGGCGAGGCGGCGGGGAGGGGAGGCGGCGGAAAGCGGCGGCGTTTCCCCCGGAAAGATGCACCCCCGAGGGGAAGGGTGCAAGGCAGACTGGACAAATAGCTGCAGGGCAGAGGAGACACCGGCCAAGCAAACGGAAGATACCCGCAAGCCCGGACGGGAAAAGGCAGAAGCCCAATCCATACGGCACGCAAACCAGGCTGGAAAAGGACGCAAGGCCGGCCGAGGCTGCAAGCAAGCTGTCAAAAAAAGGAGCGGCCACGGCGCGGGGAAAAACCGGGCCTATCAGGAAGGAGGCGCAAGGTTTCCCGCCAAAAGAGGCCGCGCTTTCCCGAAAAAGAGG
Source organism: uncultured Bacteroidaceae bacterium (assembly GCA_944320955.1). Taxonomy (GTDB): domain Bacteria; phylum Bacteroidota; class Bacteroidia; order Bacteroidales; family Bacteroidaceae; genus UBA1794. Next base: position 78,853 of record CALUJL010000008.1, on the reverse strand, counting down.
CAAGACCCCTTCCAAAAACATGCAGCACTTTTCCGAAAAACATGCTGCGCTTTTTCCAAAAAGATGCAGCGCTTTTCGGAAAAAGCGGCAGGGGAATACGCAAAAAGTCCTTGGGGAAACGCGGGATTCCCCAAGGACTTTTTGCTGAGAGACACAAGGCTTAAGCCGAAGTGCTCAAAGGCTTTCTACCGAAACATGGTCGAACTCCGCCCGGCCGCCCTGCTCCGAAGCGGGGAAAAGCCCGGTCAATCCGACACAGACCTGCGGGGGCAACGGGATTTCCACGGAATGAATGTAGTGCCAGTCGATGCCGTCGGGCGACTCATAGGCATAGAAAACATTGCCCACCCGCACCAGACGGAACCACGCGGGCAGCCACGTGTAGGCATTGCCCACGGCATACTGCACGGGGCCACCCGCGGCCGTGCGGCTCCCCATGCGGGCAAAGCGCCCGCCGGCATGGCCGAGCGTAAGGGAGACCATAGGGGCATCGGCCGAACTGCCAGCCTGCACCAGCAACCCCGCTTCGGCAACCTTCCCGCCGCGGCCGTGCAGACGGCAGACGAGAGAGAAGTTTCCTTCCACTTCCCTATAGGCAAAAGGCTGACGCCCCTGCGTCCCGCCCTCTGCTGCCGCGGATGTCTCCAGCACAAAGCTACCCTCTCCTACCCGGGCATACCCGGCCGTACAGCCGGCAGCAGAGCCGATTTCGGCCAAAGTCCACCCCGCAGGCAAAACACCGGCAGGCCGGGGAGCCGCCGAGACGGGGGCGGAAAAGGGACTCTGCCCCGTATGGTTGACGGCAGCCACGCGGTAGTCGTAGGCTTTGCCCGGCACCACGTCGGCGTCCGTATAGTAGTTCATCACGCGCTCGCTGTAGACAGCCAGGTCGCGGAAAGCATTTTTCCCCGCTTCCGAGCGCTGGATCACATAGCCGTAGGCAGCAAAATCCTCCGATGGCTCCCAGCTGAGGAAGACTTTCCCTATGGAGGCCTCGGCCTTCAGCCCCTGTGGAACGGCGGGAACGGGCAGCGGGGGAAAGGCCGAGGGGGTGAGGGTAAAGGTGAGCGTGCCATAGCCGAAGTGGTCTTTGCTCCCGTGTTCGGGGCGCAAGAGCTCGGCCATCCGGCGGCAGTAAGGGGCGGGGATGCCCATGCGCACCTCATAATGATTGTAGATGAGCTCCCAGACGGGCCGCTCGCCCAGCACGCCTTGGGCGTTGGTGGCAGGCCAACGGTTGTGCATCTCCTGGCTATTATTATAATAGATAAAGGGAACCGGGCGCATCTGGTTGTGCCGGGCCACGTATTCCGCGCCGGCCAGGAGGCGGTTGCCGGCATAGGAAAAGAGATCGTCGCCCTGATTCCAGGCTATCTGGCATACGTTGCTCAGGAAACCCACGCCGAGCTGGGCATGGGCCTGGTCGCGTCCGCTCTCCTGCCACTGCCCAAGGCGGGAACCGTCGGCCATGCGGTGGAGGAAAGGCACGGCATTGAAGATGCTGCCGTTGCCGGGGCCATGCTTATAGTATGCCATGCCCTGGTCGTAAATATCCTCCCGGTCGCACAAAACGCCTATGGCCACGAGGGCCACCATGTTGCAGGCGTCCCAGTTGGTCCAGCAGTAGTCGACGCGCGTGCCGTCGTGATAAAGGAGAAAGTCGCGGCTGACGGGGTAGAGATACGTGAGCATCATCTCCTTGAAGCGCTCGAAATCGTCCGCCTCCCACAGCGGGCAGACGCGCAAGACCTCGGCCGCCATGGCAAACTCGGAGATGGGGATGCCCAGAAGCCCCTGGTCTTGCCGCGCGCGGGGCACCTGGTCGACCGTCTCGGCCCAGGCGTTGCAGACGGCGATGGCGCAACGGGCATATTCTTCCTCGCCGGAAATGTACCAGCGTATGGCATTCAGGTACGCCGCATGTGCATCCACCGAAGCCTTCTGGCGGCTGTCGCCCATGTTGGCCATGGGGCGGGCTCGGAAGGTATGCTGCGCCAAGGGGTCCTGGCACAGGGCCTTCCACCCTTCGGCCCAAGGCTGTTCGCCGCGGGCCACCATACGTTTCATCCGTTCCAGGTCGGCCAAGGTGTGCAGACCGCCGGGGTGGACAAACTCGCGCGCAAGGGCTCCACCGGAGAGTCCCCACAAAAGCAGGAAAAAGAGGCACAGCAGCCTCATCGGGGTAAACGTCTTTTTCTTCATATTACGTAGTATTTTCGTCAGAAAGGATAGCCGATGGCAAAGTGAAACGTAAAGTCGTTGCCGAAGTCGGGGTGGGCCACGGGGAAACGCTCGGCGCCGAGGGCCGGGTCGACCGCCTTCATGGCCCCGTCGAAGCGGAGGATGAAATAGTCGAAGTCGAAGCGGAGTCCCAGGCCGTAGGAGACGGCAAGTTCCTTATAGAAGCTGCCGAAACGGAAAACCCCACCGGGTTGGGAGTCGTAGCTGCGGATGGTCCAGATGTTTCCTGCGTCGACGAAGAACGCCCCATTCAGCTTCCAGAACAATTTCGTGCGCCACTCGGCGCTCAGGTCCAGCTTGATGTCGCCCGAGCGGTTCATGAAATCGATGGACTGCCCGCCGCTGTAGCGCCCCGGCCCCAGGCCGCGCACCGACCAGCCGCGCACCCCGTTGGCGCCTCCGGCAAAGTAACGTTTGGAAAAAGGCAGCATATCCGAGTTTCCATACGGATAAGCCACACCGAGAGCCGCATGGAGCGCCAGTGTGTTGCGGCTGTCCACGGGAAGCTTCAGGGAGAAGTCGATGTCGCCCTTCACGTATTGCTCGAAAGGCAGGCCGAAAGCCGAGTAGCGCCCTTCGGCATTCTTCGAAGAGGTGCCGAGCCGCGAGAGACCGTAGAGCAGGTTTCCGGCCGATTCGATGTTGAAACGGACCGTATACCCATTGTCCGAACTCGGATTGCGCAGGCCCGTGCTTCCCAAGGCGCGGTTGCTGTAGACAATTCCGTAGCCGAAACGCATGATCATCTGGTCGTTGTAGTTGTACTTCAGTATGGAGTTTTCGAGATAACTGCTACGGTATTCTTCCGAAATCCACGGCATCCGGATGTAACTGACGTCTATGAGATCGATGCGGTGTTGCATGCGTGTGCGGCGATTGTTCCAGCGGTAGCTCCATCGTCCCTCGAAGATATTGCGGGCAAACTCCGGGCGTTTCTGGTTGCTGTAGCCCACGGAAAGCTCCGTCGTGGCCCACGAACGGCGGCGGAAGTCGGCCGAGAGGAACGGGAAGAGGAAGCGGGGGAAGAGAAGCGATGCCTCGACTCCGTACTCCGTATATTGGTTGGTGATGGCATTGGTCAGCCCCGAGATGGCTTCGTATGCGCCGCGCAGTTTCAGGGAGAACGTCTCCGACCCGCGAAAGAGGTTGCGGTGTTCTGTCGTGACGGAGGCCGCCGCGCCGAGATCGCCGGCGGAGTTGGTGCCTTCCACGGAGAAAGACACCGTGCGCGCACGGCCTTTGGAGAGAAAGATGTAGCAGTCGAGCAGATTGGTGTCGGGGCGTTGCTCGAAACGCATGTTGGTGTACTTCAAGATGCCCAGCCGGGCATATCGGTTGTAGGTATCGGTCACGCCGCGGTCCGAGTAGAGGCTGTCGGGATAGACGTAGAGGTTGTTGAGCAAGACCTTCGGCCGGAGATAAAGGCGCTGCCCCGAACGGGGAAAGATGGAGAGCTTGCCGTAGGAAAGTGTATCATACGTCTCCGAGCGGAGCGCATCGGCACCCGAAAAGAGGTCGAAGTCGGGATAGATGCGGATGCTGTCTATGTAATAAGGCGTATGGGGACGAAAAATCGAGTCGCCCGTCCGGGCCAAAGGGTCGAGGTAAAGAGCCAGGCGCGCCGCATTGCCGCGCCCCACGGTGTCCACCGTGTAGGAAATGTACTCCTTGTTGAAGTCGTAATAGCCATGGTTTTTCAGCAGAGTCACGATGCGCGCCCGCTCGCGGTCGAGCTCATTGATGTCGAGCCTCATGCCCGGCTGCAAGAGCGCGGCAGCCGAATCTTCCCGCTGCAGGATGGAGTCGATGCGCCCATCGGGCACTATGCGGAAAATCTCGCCCACCCTCATCGGCTCGCCCGGCTCCACGCGGTAGCGCAGGCGGATCTTCTTGCCCTTGCGCTCCTCCTGGCGCACGATGCGCCCGTGGAGATAGCCCATGTTCTGCAAGGCCTTCTCCATCTCGCGCTGCCCCTGTGCGGAGAGTTCCTCGTCGTAGATCACCGGAGCATCGCCCACGCGCCGCCACATGCGGTTGAGCCACTTGGTCGTATCGCGGCCCGACCATCCGTAGACATAGAGGGGAACCTTGAAAAGGCTGAACCACTTGGCGTTGGGACGCTGGCGCAAATAGGACGTAAGGTCGCCCACTTTTGCCTCCTCGTCTGCCGTGTAGACCTTCACATCGTCCAGCAGAAAGCGCCCTTCGGGCACATATTTCGTAGAAGAGCAGCCCGCCAGAAAGACAGCAAGCCCCAGACTCCACAGAATCCTCATAAGCCATTTCATACCGGAGAGACGCATCTTTTGAAACGCAAAGATACGGCATAAAGGAAGATTATGCGTACATTTGTCGCAAATTATGGGGATTTTTAACCGCCCCCGTTCCCGGAAACACACCCATGCTCAGCAAGAACCGCATCAAACTCATCCGCTCCCTGGAAATGAAGAAGCACCGCCGCGAGGAAAACCTCTTCGTGGCCGAAGGCCCGAAGCTCGTGGGCGAGCTGCTCGCGGCCTACCCCTGCCGCTACCTGGCCGCCACAAAAGAATGGTGGGACAGCCCCGACGGCCAAAAGCTCCGCCGCGCGATGGAAAAAGCGCAGCCGCTTTTCACGGATTCCCCTGCCGCTTTTTCCGAAAACCGGCAGCACTTTCCCGAAACGGCCGGACAGGAAATGCCCGAGACCGACACCGTGAGCCCCGAAGAGCTCAGCCGCTGCAGCCTGCAGAAGCACCCCCAACAAGTGATAGCCCTGTTCCGGATCCCCGAAGAGAGAGAGCGATGGGAAGACCTGCGGCACACGGCCGGACAGGAGCTCTGCCTCGCGCTCGACGGAGTGCAAGACCCCGGCAACCTGGGCACCATCGTGCGGCTGGCCGACTGGTTCGGCATCCGCCACATCTTCTGCAGCCCCGGGACAGCCGATGCCTATGCCCCCAAGGCCGTACAGGCCACCATGGGTTCGCTCGGGCGCGTCCGTCTCCACTACGGCCCGCTCGAAACCCTCCTCTCCGCCGCGGCCGGAAGCCGGGAAGACATACCCGTCTACGGCACCTACCTGGAGGGCACACCGCTCCGCGAAGCCCCGCTGGAAAACCGGGGCTTCCTCGTCATGGGAAACGAGGGGCAAGGCATCACCGAAGCCGTAGGCCGCTTCGTCAACCGCCGGCTCTACATACCGCCCTACCCCGCCGGACGCAGCGCGGAAGAGCGCCCCGAGTCGCTCAACGTGGCCATCGCCACGGCTATCCTCTGCGCCGAATTCCGCGGGCGGACACCCCTGCCCTGACCACCCGCGCAGCCCCGTAGAGCAGGCAGGCGCACACTATGATGGAAGCACCCGAAGGAATATTCAGGAAGTAAGAAGCCGCCAGCCCCGCAAGGCACACCCCCAGGGCCAAAACCACGGACAAGACCATCATCCGCCGCAGCGAAGAAGTAAAGAGATTGGCCGTCATCTGCGGAATCGTCAGCAGAGCAAGCGCAAGGACAATGCCCACAATGCGAAGCACGGCCACCACCGTCACCGCAATGAGCACCATCATCACATATTCCGCAGCGCGCACCGGAAAACCGCGGGTGCGCATGAAGTCGGCATCGAAGGCCATGGCCGCCACCGGGCGCAGAAACAACCCGCACCCCAGCAGCAAAACGCCCGTCACAGCCCCCAGCAGCCAAAGGTCGGGCGCCGTGATGGAAAGGATATTGCCGAAAAGATAAACCGTCAGGTCCGCACCGTAGCCCGGCGTAAGGAAAGCAAACAAGACGCCCACCGCCATGCCGAAAGTCCAGAACACGGCTATCAGCGAGTCCTCGCGCTCCTCCCCGCCCCCCGCGGCCAGGCGGCGGATGCCCAGCGCCGAAAGCACCGAAAAAGCAAGGGCCGGCCACAGCGGGGGCCAGCCCAGATACAAAGCAATGCCCACCCCGCCCAGGGAAGCATGGGTAATTCCCCCGCAGATGAAGACCAAACGGCGCACCACGACATAAGTACCGACAATCCCGCACGCCACGGCCGCCAGGAAAGCACCGGCCAAAGCGTTGCGGAAGAAAGAGAGTTCGAAAAAATCCATAGCAACATATCCTTAGAAGAGGACGCAAAGTTAGACCTTTTCTCTTGCACATGAGAAATAAAACCTATACTTTTGTCCCCGAACCCTATACATGAACAAAAGAAAAACGCATCCTATGTTAGACGTAACCGCAACCCTCGACGAAGTAAAAGATAAGATGGAAATGGCCGTGATGTACCTCGAAGACGCACTGGCCCACATACGCGCCGGCAAAGCCAGCACCCGCTTGCTCGACGGCATACGGGTGGATTCCTACGGGAGCATGGTGCCCCTGAACAACGTGGCAGCCGTCAACACCCCCGACGCCCGCACCATAGCCATCAAGCCGTGGGACAAAAACATGTTCCGCATCATCGAAAAAGCAATCCTCGACTCCGACTTGGGCATCACCCCCGAGAACAACGGCGAAATCATACGCCTCGGCATCCCGCCCCTTACGGAAGAACGCCGCAAAACCCTCGTCAAACAGTGCAACAAGGAAGGCGAAACAGCCAAAATCAGCATCCGCAACGCCCGCCGCGACACGCTCGACAAACTGAAAAAGGCCACGAAAGACGGACTTCCCGAAGACGCCGAGAAAGACGCGGAAGCCAAATTGCAGAAACTCCATGATGCCTATATAAAGAAGGTAGAAGAAATGCTGGCCGGGAAAGAGAAAGAAATCATGACCGTATGAGCTTTCCGCGCCCGACGACGGGCTTAATCGTACGCAACACGGGGAGTTGGTACCAAGTACTGACCCGCGAGGGGGAAACCGTAGACTGCAAGGTGAAAGGCAACTTCCGCTTGCGGGGAATACGCAGTACCAATCCCGTGGCTGTGGGCGACCATGTGGAACTCTCCCTTGCCGGCGACGGCACAGGGCTCATCACCGAAATCCGGGACCGCAAGAACTACGTCATCCGCAAGGCCTCCAACCTGAGCAAACAGTCGCACATCCTGGCAGCCAATGTAGACCTTTCGCTGCTGCTCGTCACCGTAAGCCGCCCGGAGACCTCCACCACTTTCGTCGACCGCTTCCTAGCTTCGGCCGAAGCCTACGCCATTCCCGTCGTACTCCTCTTCAACAAGGTGGACGAACTCACGGCGGAAGAGGCCGAGAAGCTGGCCCTTCTGACCACGCTCTACTCCGGCATCGGCTACCGCTGCCTGCACATCTCCGCCCTGACGGGAGCGGGCACGGAAGAACTGCACCAACTTATCAAAGGAAAAGTCTCCCTTCTCTCCGGCCACAGCGGCGTAGGCAAGTCCACGCTGCTCAACACCCTGCTGCCCGGCACGGGGCAAAAGACCGCCCCCATCTCCGAAATCCACCAAAGCGGCATGCACACGACCACTTTCAGCGAGATGTTTCCCCTGCCCGGGGGCGGCTATCTGATCGACACGCCGGGCATCAAGGGGTTCGGCACGTTCGATTTCGACAAAGGCGAAGTGGGGCACTACTTTCCCGAGATATTCCGCACTTCGGCGGACTGCCGCTTCAGCAACTGCACGCACCGCAACGAACCGGGATGTGCCGTCCTCAAGGCTGTGGAAGAAGGGCATATCGGACTCTCCCGCTACGCTTCGTATCTGAGCATACTGGACGACGAGACGGAAGGCAAGTACCGCTGAACAGACAGCCCTGCCGCTTCTATTGGCGGGGGACAAAGGCTTTCAGTTCCTCCACTTCCCCATTACCGGAGAAGAGATAGGGCCGGTCAAAAAACAGGAAGACCGGCAGATAATAAGTGATCGTATAGAGCGAGTCGCTCACCAGCGAATTGAAGAAAACCATCATCATAAAGACAAACAGGGCCAAGCCCAGCGAATGCGGGGCCGAAGCCCGGCCTTCCGCCTCATACAGGGCCGCGACCCACTTGCGGGTGCGCAGGAAGTAGGAAGCCAGGACGAAAAAACCGGCCAAGTAGAGCAAAGTCCCCCCGAAGCCATAGCGCAAGAAAAGCAATCCCCACGAGATATCGCCCGTATCCAGCTGGTAGACGCCCCCGGTTTCGGGGTTTGTCAGCCCTATGTAGTAGTTGAAATTGGCATTCGTATAGGCCGAACCTTCCACCGACAGCCCCTTCCCGAAAAGAATGCCCACGGGCGTGGAGGAAACATCGAGCGCGCGCTCGAAAGCCTGCGCCACGCGGAAAATGAGCGTGGCATCCGCATCGATGGAGAACTCCGCAGTGGCCTCAGACTGCGCCACTTCTACGAAATCGCCCGCCATGACGCGCTGGATGTCAGTTGCCGTGCGCCCTCCCTGCATACGCAGCATGACGACCCCCATGGCCGACATCAGCAAAAGGAAGACGGGAATCCCGACAATCAGCAGCCGCTTGTAGCGTCCGCCGAGCTGCATCACCCAGCCCACGCCTATGAGAAACAGGTATTCCGCCAGCGCGGCCCGGGAAAACGTGAGGTAGACGACAAAGGAGAAGAGGGCAATGCCCACCTTGCGCAGCAGGGGGGAGTGGAAAGGATAGCCCCCAAAAATCGAAAGATAGGCCGCCAGGTAGAGGAGCTTGGGGTAATTGTAGTAACGGTAGAAGATGAAGTCGCCCGGGCCGCCGCCGTATTGGTCGGCGAGGAAGGGGAGTTTCGTGGCCGCCTGCAGGACGAACAAGACAGACTGCACCAGCGTAATGAGCCACAGGGCATAGACCACCTTGTTGTACTGCTCGTACGTCAGGCGGCGCAGGGGGAAATAGGCGTAAACCAGGAAGTAAGGGCGGATAGTGCGCACCACTTCGGAGGCGGGGACGTGGTAGTAAAACAGGCTGACGCCCATCAGGACGAGCAACAGGAGCGTATAGTAGCTGATGAGGCGCGTCAGGAGATTGCGCGGGAGGAAGTCGCGGTAGCGGTTCAGGCCGTAGAAACAGAGGAAAAGCACATAGAGAAAGGCGAAGTCCGTAGGCTTGGAGATTCCGAGATGCGTATTGAAAAGCACGTCGGGATATGGGACTATCTGGAAACCGTTCAGGCAGAAGAAAAAGAAGATGAGCACCGAGGAGACCCGATGCCCGATGACATAAAGGATGATGGCCAGTATCAGAAGAGGAATGAACAGCATCTTTTTCTAATTTGCCTTGCGTCTTTTGTCAAAAAGTGCCTGCACTTTTCGGAACTTCATGCAGCGGAAATCCACCCCGCCCCCTCAGGACGCGGCAAGGGGCTCCTCCGCCGGCTCCCCGCGGCGGCGCGAACGTTTCCACTCCTTGTAGAAGAAAAGGGAGGAATACAACATGAATGAAACGACACCCCCCAGGAAGAGGCCGATGACGATGGCCTTCAGCTTCCCGTACTTCGTCACCTTGAGCGGGTAAATCGGTGCGTCGATCACGTCGATCAGCGGCGCATTCGTATTCATCGACACGCGCGCCAGCTCCAGGTTCTTCTGCATTTCCGCATACGTGGCGGCCAGATACTGCATCTCCGTCGTGCGCTCCACCACTCCGGTCAGCCCCCGCTGGCGCACGGCATTGGGCGAACTGTCGACGGCCGAGGCCTGCGAGTGGATGGCCTTGGTGTATAGCAGACGGATGGAGTCGACTTCGTGTTTGAGGTTCATGTAATTCTCATAGGAGCGCTTCGTTTTGGTCTGGATGTAGTAGTTTCCCGTCACTTCCATGAGGTTTTCCACGAACATCTTGGAGAGGCGCTCGTTTTCGGAGGTGAAAGCGATGTCGCCTATGCTGAGTTTCTTGTTCCGCTTCTCCACGGAGAGCTGTTTCTTCAGTATGAGGGCCGTCACGACCTGCACGATACTGTCCTGCGTGCGGGAGAACGTGGCGCGCGGCTGCTCCACCGGGAAGGAGAGGGAGAGCAGTTCCGGCTTCTTGCTCTTCTGCCATTGCTCGGGGAAGCGGTAGGTGTCGAGATAGAGGTTGAGGAGATTCGTCTTCCGCCCGTCGATGGTCTCCTCCTTGAGCAGGGCGCGCTCCAGCATGAGGCGCGACTGGAGCAGTTCGAAGAGGTTGTCGCCCCCGAAAGCGCCCATGGCGCCGCCGCCCAGGCTCAGCCCGAACTGGGAAGCCAGGTCGGAGAGTCCGCCGCCGGCCTCCTCGTTCTGGAGTGCGAAGCTCAGCGTGGCGGTGTACTTCTTGGGGATTATGAACGAAGCGGCCAGGGAAATGGCCAGCACTGCCGCCCACACGGCCACGATGGAGCGGCGCTTTTTCTTCAGATACTGCTTCCAGTCGGAATAGGAAGCCTGCAAAATGCGGATCGAGACGTACTCCGGTTTTTCAGATGCTTTCACTTTCATCGCTACACTTCGGGCTGTTTACTTGAATATGCTGATGATGATGGCCGCCATGGAGACGATGCTCGAACTGAGGGTTACGAGTTCCCCGGTCGTCATGCGGGTCGTCTCCTCCTTCTCGGGCACCACGATGCGCGAACCCGGGAAGACTTTCGGATACCGCCGTATGCCGAGGAAGCTGCGCGTGCCCTTGACCGAACCGTTGGCATGCACCACATACATACCTTTCTTCCAAGCCTTCGAGCTGCATCCGCCGGCTTCCTGCACATAGTCGGAGAAGCTTTTCCCCTTTTCGTAGCGTATGGCGTTCGGCTGGAGCACCTCGCCTTCCACGAAGACCGTCTCCAACCGCTGGGGGATGCTGATGGAGTCGCCCTCGGCCAGCAGGATGTCGTACTTCGAACCCGGCTCTTCCAGAATCCGCTCCAGGTCGAGACCCACCAGGTCGCGCTCCCGGATAAGCGTGCGCCGCTGCTTCAGCGAGTCGGCGCGCCCGCCGTCTTCCTCGTCCTCCACGGTTTCCTCCAACTGCGCGGAGAGTTCCTCCATCATGCGCTTCTCCGCGTCCGAAAGGTTACGCTTCCGGATCAGGAATGCGCCTTGCGGATAGGCATATTCCGTCAGGCCTCCGGCCATCTCGATGAGGTCGGAAACGCGTTGGGCCTTGTTCAGTATCACGTAATCGCCGGGAAATTTCACCTCGCCCACGATGCTGACGCGCCGCATGTCCTCCAGTCCGTAGAGGGAGCGCACCATGATGCGGTCGTTCTTCTGCAACTTGAAGGCTGCCACGCTGTCGGCAAATCCCAATTTGCTGTCCACCGAAAACTTGAAGCTGACGGCTTTCTGCTTGTCGTTCTCCCGGTCTTCGTTGAAGTTCTGGCGGAAAAGGACAATCTCGTTGAGGTCGGCTTTCGAAGTGAAGCCGTTGGCCATCAGAATGGCGTCCTTCAGCGTCATTCCCTCTGCAAAGTCGAACATTCCGGCCTTCACCACAGCGCCGGAGACGTAGATGCTCTGCTCTTCCATCATGTCCTTTACCGAATATACCTGCACCGAATCCTCGCGTTGCAGGGGCACGTCGTTCTTCCCCTGCAGCACGTCTTCCGGCGAGAAGGAGAGCATCTCCGGACGGTTCAGTATGTTCCGTCGGAAAATGATGGCGCGTGTGGAGAAAGCATCGTCCAGCAATCCGTCGGCCTTCTGCAGGAGGTCGCTCACGTGCATGCCGGAATCCAGCGAATACTCTCCCGGGCGATAGACAGCGCCCTGTATCTGCACGCGGTTGGCGAAGCGGTCGATGAGTTTTCCCACGAAATACTCGTCGCCCACCTCCGTATAAAAGCTGCCGTAGTCGGCCGCCGCCACGTCGATCACCGACTTCTCTTTCGGCGTATTCCTGTAGGCCGTCACCCGGTCCCGGTAGGCATGTTGCGAAAAGCCGCCCGCAAACTCGATCAAGTCGCCCACGGTCTCAAATTCGTTCATCTCGTAAATGGCAGGTGTCTTCACCTCTCCCGAAATGGAGACCCTGTTTTTGTAGGGCAACACCTTGATTACGTCCTGATCTTGCAGGCGGACGGTGGAACTCTTGCCGTAAACAAGGAAATCATAGAGGTCGACCACCTGGATGACGCGGTTGCCCCGCGAGATTTGCACCTTGCGGAACGAGGCGTTCTCCGTAGGTCCGCCGCACAAGTAGAGGGCATTGTAGACAGAAGACAGGGAGGGAATCGTATAAGAGCCGGGCGAAGCCACCTCGCCGATGACGCTCACCGTGATGCTCCGTATGTCTCCCAGCGCAATGCTCACCTTGACTTCGCCGGAAGACATGCCCTTATAGACAGAAGCCATACGCTTCTCGATCAGGCTCTTCGCATCGTTTATCGTAAGTCCCCCCACGGTCAGCACTCCGACGTAGGGCACATTGATTTTCCCCTCGGGCGAGACAAAAAGATTGTAGCTGGCCTCCGATGTCCCGTAGACGTCGATCAGCAATTCATCGTCCGGTCCCAGCACATAGTCCTCGGGCGTGGCAATGCGGAGGTTGGGCTCGAACGTCAGATTGGCATCGCGAAAGGTGGAAAGCCCGAAGATCTGGAGCTTTTTCACCATCTTGCCCGTCCGCTTGTCCAGCACGTATATTTCCTCTTCCACCGGCTCGCGGATTTCCTCCTCCTCGTCTTCCGGCAGCATGTATTCCTCCAAATCGCGCTCGGCGGCTTCCTTGGCTTTCTTTTCCGCCTGCACGCTGCTGTAGCGCACCAAGCGCCGCTTCAGCCGCGCGGCCGACTGTTTCGAGAGTCCGTACTGCTGCGCCTGGCTTTCCATTTGGTCCACGCTGATGCGGTTCGTCTCCATTTCCGTGGCGATCTGCCCGATTTGCTTTTCGGTCAGCTTGTCTATCGCGCCGGGGCTCATGCCGCTCAGCGAATTAAGCAGGTTCAGCGACTGTGCCTGCAGCATCATGGCCGCACAGAGGCAGCAGAACAACACAAGTATCTTCTTCATCTATCGGTTTTCTAAAGGGGATTTTTCGATACCAAACTGCAGATTATAACGCACGATGTGCTCCTATTATTGCCTCAGAAGGGCGGATTGTTCATCTCAAGCCCGCCGAAGGGATCTTCCGGAGGCGGAAATCCGCCCATGGGCGGCGCGGCCGCCGGAGCGCCCTGCCCCCGGTTCATGCGCGAGCTGATGACTCCGCCGTCTTCCCCGGGGAGAGGCACGGGTTCCCCCTCGCCGAGGTTGGCAAACTTGACGTATTCTCCGCGGAAGCTCAGGCGGACATCGCCCACCGCGCCGTTGCGGTGCTTGGCGATGATGACCTCTGCCAGCCCGCGCAGGTCGTTTCCCCGCTCGTCCTCGTATATCTTGTAATATTCCGGCCGGTGAATGAAGCAAACCATGTCCGCATCCTGCTCGATGGCGCCCGATTCGCGCAAATCGCTCAGCTGCGGGCGCTTTCCCTCCTTGGGGTCTCGCGTCTCGACGCTGCGGTTCAGCTGCGAAAGGGCTATGATGGGGATTTGCAACTCCTTGGCCAATCCTTTCAACGAGCGGGAGATGGTGCTCACTTCCTCCTGGCGGTTTCCGTAGCCCGCCTTGCCGCCGTTCATGAGCTGCAGGTAGTCTATGATAATGAGCTTCACGTCGTGCTCCCTCACCAGGCGGCGCGCCTTCGTGCGCAGGTCGAAGATGGAGAGCGAGGGCGTATCGTCCACGTAGAGCGGCGCATCGATGAGCTGCTTGAGCTTGATGTCCAGCTGCTGCCACTCGTAGGGGGCGAGCTGCCCGTTGCGTATCTTTTCGCTCGGTATCTCGCAAACGTTCGAAATCAAGCGGTTGACGAGCTGCACGTTGCTCATCTCCAATGAGAAGAAAGCCACGGGGTTGCGGAAATCCACGGCTATGTTCTTCGCCATCGAGAGCACAAATGCCGTCTTGCCCATGGCCGGGCGGGCGGCAATGATGATGAGGTCGCTGTTTTGCCAGCCGGCCGTTATCTTGTCCAGCGCATGGAATCCGCTTTCCAGCCCGCTCAGTCCGTCGGTACGCGCCGCCGCTTTCTTGATCAGCTCGTAGGCCTCGTTGATGACGGGGTTGATTTGCGTATAGTCCTTCTTCTGATTGATCTGCGAAAGCTCGAAAAGCCGCGCTTCCGCCTCCTGCATCACGTCGTACACGTCGTTCGTCTCGTCGAAGGCCTTGCCCGAAATCTTGCTGCTGAAGGAGATGAGCTCCCGCGCCAGGTACTTCTGCGCGATGATGCGCGCATGATATTCTATGTGGGCCGCCGAGGCCACCATCTCGCTCAGGTGGGCTATGTAGAAGGGGCCGCCCACTTCTTCCAGCTCGCCCTTGCTGCGCAGGCGTTCCGTAACGCTCAGTATGTCCACCGGCTGCTGCGCCATCGAGAGGTCCACGATGGCCTGGTAAATCAGCTGGTGCTTATGCTCATAGAACGACTCCGGCCGCAAAATCTCGCTCACCAGCGGGTAAGCATCGGCCTCCAGCATCATGGCTCCCAGTACAGCTTCCTCAAAATCAGGAGCCTGCGGCGGCAGTTTCCCGTACTCGCCCACCGCCGGGACCTGCTCCGCCTCCGTCTTGCGCCGGGTGTTCCGGCGGCGCGGCGTGGCGGTTCCGTATTGTTCTATCATGATTTTTTACGTTTTTCCGCCTGCAAAGGTACGGAATCTCGCCAAAAAGGCCTACTTTTGCCCGTCGACTTTTATCAACACCCCTGCATCCATGGTCGTATTCCCCTGTGCAAAAATCAACTTAGGCCTCCACATCGTCGGGCGCCGCCCCGACGGATACCACAACCTGGAGACCGTCTTCTACCCCATTCCCCTCTGCGACATCCTCGAAGCCGTGCCCCTTCCCGGCGGCCGGGGCGTCACGCTCCACCAGAGCGGCCTCGTGCCCGACGGCGCGGCGGAAGACAATCTCGTGGTCCGCGCCTACCGCCTGGTCGAAAAGCGGCGCACGCTGCCCGCCGTGGAGGTCTGCCTGCACAAAAACATCCCCAGCGGGGCCGGCATGGGCGGCGGCTCTTCCGATGCCACGGCCATGCTCCTCCTGCTCGACCGCCTCTTCCGCCTCGGCCTCACCCCGGAGGAACTGGCCGAAGACGCCCTCGCCCTCGGCGCCGACTGCCCCTTCTTCCTCACCGGCGGCCCCGCCTTTGCCCGCGGCACGGGCAACCTCCTAGAGCCACTGCCCGTGGATCTCTCGGCCTACCGCCTGGCCGTCGTCAAGCCGCCCCTCTTCGTCTCCACGGCCGATGCCTTCCGCGGCGTCACTCCCCGCCCCGCCCCCGTCTCCCTGCGCCGCTTCGTGGCCGAAAAGCCCGTCGAGGAATGGCGCGGCGCGCTCCACAACGATTTCGAGGACAGCCTCTTCCCCCGCTTCCCCCTGCTCGCCGGGACAAAAGAGAAGCTCTATGCCGACGGCGCCCTCTATGCCTCGATGACCGGCTCCGGCTCGGCCTTCTTCGCCCTCTACCCCCCCGCCTCCTCCCACGAGGGGAAAGACGCCCTGCTCCGCAGCCGTCTCTCCGCCCTCTTCCCCGGCTTTTTCGTCTGGACCGACGAGCCCCTCGACTGAAGCGGCGGGACCCCGTACGGAAAACCCCATATAAATAGGTAAAAAACAATCACCCAAATAACACATCAACCCCTATGAAACAGAACATCACGACCCTCCTCCTCGCCCTCGTCCTGCCCCTTACGGGCATCGGGGCGCAGGAAACCGCCGGGCAAGAACCCGCCACGGACATCATGACCTACATGGAAAACGCCCAAGCGGGCGACGCGCAGGCACAATACGACCTCGCCCTCTGCCTGCTGAGCGGCACCGGAGTGGGCCAAAACCTGACACAAGCCGTCTTCTGGGCCGCACAGGCCGCCGAACAGGGCCTCCCCGGGGCACAGACCCTCCTGGGCGACTGCCTGCTCAACGGCACCGGAATCCCCAAAGACTACGCCCAAGCCATCGAGTGGTACCGCAAGGCTGCCGAACAGGACTATGCCAAAGCCTACGTGGGCCTCGGCACCTGCTACTACCGCGGCCGCGGCGTGAAGAAAGACTACGAGCGCGCCGCCTACAACTTCCGCAAGGCCGCCGAAGCCGGCGATGCCGCCGCCCAGAACAACCTGGCCTACTGCTACCTCCGCGGCCGCGGCGTGGAGAAGAACCCCGTGGAGGCCTACAACTGGTACCGCCGCGCCGCCGACCAGGGCGATGCCGCCGGGCAGTACAACGTAGGCGTCTGCTACGACAACGGCCAGGGCGTGGCCCAAGACCACAAGGAAGCCGCCCGCTGGCTGCAGATGGCCTCCGACCAAGGCTACGAACCCGCCACCAAACTCCTGCGCCGCGCCCGCTTCCACTGAGCCGCCCGGCCGCAGGCCGCCCACCGCGCCCGCCAGAGCCCCCAAAGGCCGTCTGCACACCGCGCCTGCACTTTTCTCCAAAAGCCCTGCCACTTTTCCCCGGAAGCGGCAGGGCTTTTTTCTGCCATGCCTGCCGCTTTTTCCGCCCCGATGCGGCGGTCTTCAGGAAAATCGCTATCTTTGCCCCCGAAATCTTCAAGCAAATGAACCGAAAAGCCACCCTCTCAACCATTTCTCCCGCCGCCCTCCACCCGCAAGGCACAAGGGCAAACGGTTCATTTACCCCCCCCCCGATTGTAAAACTTTAACACTCCTTTTCCCCCGCGCAGGCCAACGTTCCGCACGGGAGCCTCATCTTTTGCCGGGAGCGACGCCCCCATTGCGCCACGAGCGCAGTGCAGACGCCGCTCCCGCCTTGTCTGACCGGCCCGGAACGTTGCGGCCGGGACAGCAATGCCGCACACCCTTCAAATTTTTACCGATATGAAACAAACTTTATTCACCACCGCTTTCGCCCTCATGGCCTTCGTGCCGGGGCTGAAGGCGCAAGACACCGCGCAACCCTCCGGAGAGGGAACTGCCGAGAACCCCTACCTCATCGGCTCGGCGACCGAGCTCCGCTGGTTTGCCGACTTCGTAAACACAAAAGCCACCGACGGCACTTACCCCAACTCCGCCGCATCGGCCTCGCTGACGGCCGACATCGACCTCAACCCGGGCTTCACCTTTAATGAAGACGGCACCTACTCCGGCCCCGACGGCGCAGAGCCTGAAGCGTGGGAGCCCATCATGGGGAACAGCTTTAATGCTACCAAGACCAAATATTCCGGCTTCTTCGACGGGCAAGGACACAGCATCAGCGGCATATATATCCCCGAAGGAGAAACAAAATACATAGGACTCTTCGGGACAGTAGGCTCAACCAACTACAGCTACACCAACGGCGAAACCCTGCGCAACCTGACTGTCCGCAACGCCTATATGGCACGGTCCTCAACCAGCAATGGCTCTATGGGCGGGATATGCGGCAGTTTGAACTACGGATGCGTCGAGAACTGCCGCAGCGAAGCCTACCTCGTCGTAAAAGACGGCGGCGGAGAGACAGGCGGGATATGCGGGACGATCGGATACACCTGCCTCATCAAGAACAGCCATAACGCGGGAAGCATCACAAACGCCACCACCGACAATGTCACCATCGGCGGCATTTGCGGACTGATAGGCAACAGTTCTTCCGTCACCATAGAGAACTGCGCGAACAGCGCTTCCCTCATCCTTGCCGACGACGGCCTGAACGCATGGGGATGTGCAGGCGGAATCATCGGAGAGAACCCACAAAGGGGATCCTCCACGCTCCGCAACTGTTACAACACGGGGCAATCGTGGGAGAAACCTCCACGAAACAAACCTTGGGCCTCCTCTACGGGAGCAACGAAGGCACCGCAAAAGTCTACAACAGCTACTACCTCTCGCAAGAATCCCTGCCCATAATCGGTGACGGCACTTTCCCCACAACTGCCGAGGCCACCTCCAAAACCGCCGAGGAGTTCGCCTCCGGCGCAGTGGCCTACCTGCTGGGCGAAGCCTGGGGGCAGGATTTGAGCGAAGACAGCAAAGACGCGCTCCCCACGCTGCGCAACGAGGAGAACCAAGTGTTCCTCGTAACCGTCTACCACGGCAGCGCCACCGCCACGGAGGCCTATATAAATAAGGAAAGACTGCAGCTGGAGGGCAACGCCCTCGCCTTCACCGCCGACGAAGAGCTGAGCGGGGTAGACAACGTAGTGGTAGGCAGCGGCGAGGAGAGCGCTGCCTACGTCTGCCAGAATCTCGTGCTGACCGACGGCGAGCCCTTCTTCACGCCTCGCGACTTTACGGCGGTCCGGGCCACGTACAGCCGTACTCCCACCCGCTATGCCGACGGCGAGAAAGGATGGGAGACCATCGTCGTGCCCTTCGACGGGGCGCTTCTGGCCGATGGCGAAGAGCAAGCCTACTTCACCTCCGACGCCGACAACTCGGCCCGCTACTGGCTCAAGACATTCAGCGGGCAGAGCGCGGGCGCGACGCTGGGCTTCGACTACGAACAGCCCGATGCCTCCACCTCCCGCCCCCTGCTGCGCGCCGGGAAACCCTACATCATAGCCCTCCCCGGCGAGGCCACTTGGCCGGGATACGGGCTGGACGGGAAGAAAATCACCATCGAAGGTGAAAATACCACCGTGACCGCCACGCCCAACCCCGTGAGCGGCACGGAATACGCCTTCCTCGGCAGCTACGACGGACAGGCGCCCTCCTCCGCCACCTTCTACACCCTCGACGGCGAAGGCCGCAACTTCTCCCAAGGCGGCACAGTGGCTCCCTTCCGCGCCTGCCTGGCCGCCGCCCCCGGGGTGCTCAACGCCCCGCGCACACTGGGCATAGGCAGCGGCACGGACGGCACCACCGGCCTCCACAACCTGAAGGCCGGCGGCTCGCTGAGCCTCACCCCCGGGACCGGATGCCTCACCATCCGCGCCTCCCGCCCCACGGCCGTGAGCGTGACGAGCCTGCAGGGCTACACCCTGTGGAGCGGCACGGTCGACGGCACGCGGCGCATCGGCCTCCCCGCCGCAGGCTGCTACCTCGTGAACGGGGCTAAAGTAATCGTAACCCAACCCTAAACAAACTCTCATATACGCACATGGAAAAGAAGAAACAGTATGCAGCCCCGCGCATCGAGGTCTTCCACGTGGAGGCCGAAGGCGTGATAGCCGCCAGCGGCCCCAGCGGCGGAAGCATGGGCAACCCCGGCTTCGGCGGCCCCTCGGGCCGGGGGCAGAGCTCGCCCGGAGTATCCGGATTCGTGGAAAACGTGTTCGGCAAGTAAGAAAAAGCCGCGGCGCTTCCTCGAAAAAGTGCCGCCACTTTTCCCCGGAAGCGGCAGGGCTTTTCCCGAAAAGCGCCGCATGAATCCGTCCCAAGCGGCGGCGTCCCCTGCAGCGGGCGCCGCCGCTTCGCTTTTTACCGCCCCGGGCGTTGGCGGGACGCGGCAGATTGCGTACCTTTGCACCCCAGTATGATCAGCATTTTAGCCTTTACTCTCATCCTGCTGCTCGGCGCCTATGCCGCCGGACTGCTGGGCTCGCTCACGGGACTGGGCGGCGGCGTAGTCGTCATCCCGCTGCTGACGCTGGCCTTCGGCGTAGACTTCCGCTACGCCATCGGCGCGGCGCTCGTGGCCTCCATAGCCACTTCCTCCGGCTCGGCCAGCGCCTACGTCAGGGAAGGCATCACCAACGTGCGGCTGGGCATGTTCCTCGAAATCGCCACCACCATAGGGGCCGTCGTGGGGGCCATCATCGCGCTGTGGATGCCCACGAACACCATAGCCATCATCTATGGCCTGGTACTCATCTTCACTGCCGTCATGACCCAGCGGCGCGGCACGGACCACCAGGGCGTGCAGGGCAGCCGCCTGGCGGGCCTCCTGAAGCTGCACAGCACCTTCCCCACCCGCTCGGGAGGGCTGCAGCGGTACGAGCTGACCCACGTGGCCGGCGGGTTCTCCATCATGACCGTGGCGGGCGTACTCTCCGGGCTTCTGGGCATCGGCAGCGGCGTGCTCAAGGTGCTGGCCATGGACACGGTGATGAAAGTGCCCTTCAAGGTGAGCACCACGACGAGCAATTTCATGATCGGCGTTACGGCCGCGGCCAGCGCGGTCATCTACCTGCAGCGCGGATACATAGACCCGGGCATCGCTTTCCCCGTAATGGTCGGCGTCTTGATGGGAGCCCTGACGGGAGCGCGCCTGCTCAAGCGGATGGACGTCACCGTACTGCGCCGCATTTTCGCCATCGCCATTTTGTTGGTTGCCATAAACATGATATACAATGGTTTCACCGGAAAATTCTGACTCCCCTGCCTCCCGCTCCCACAAGATGCAGGACCTCATAGGCCACGCCCTGCGCATCGGGGTGGTCACGGCCTGCATCGTGGCCATTGCCGGAGGCATCTACTACCTCGCCGCCCACGGCTTCGAACCGATACCCGACTACCGGGAGTTCCACAGCGAGAGCGCTTCCTTCACCACGGCCCGGGGCATCTGGCACGGCGTGACGCACCTCCAGGCCAAAGAGTGGATGCAGCTCGGCGTGGTGCTCCTCATCTTTACGCCCGTCGTGCGCGTCGCCCTCTCGCTGGTGCTCTTCCTGCGGGAGCGCGACTGGCTCTACGTGGCCATCACCGCCATCGTCCTAGGCGTCATCCTCGGCAACATGCTGGAAGGCAGCCTGGGCTAAACCGGAAAAACGCCTCCCCGCGAGGCAAAACAGATAAGTCACAACCTCAAAAAAACGCAGCAACATGAAGACACCCATTGCCACAGAAAAAGCTCCGGGCGCCATAGGGCCCTACAGCCAGGCCGTAGAAGTCGGCAACCTGGTATTCACCTCCGGACAAATCCCCCTCGACCCCGCCACCGGCACCATGCCCGAAGGCATCGAAGCCCAGACGCGCCAGTCGCTCACCAACGTGAAGAACATCCTCGAAGCCGCAGGCCTCTCGCTCGACGACGTAGTGAAGACCACCGTCTTCCTGGCCGACATGTCGCTCTTCGCGCCCATGAATGCCGTCTACGCCGAGTTCTTCCAGGCCTCCTACCCTGCCCGTTCGGCCGTGGCCGTAAGGGAAATCCCGAAAGGAGCCCTCGTGGAGGTAGAGACCATTGCAGTGAAGAAATAACACGCCCCTGCAAGGAGACAAAAAAGCGCCTGCACTTTCCGACGAAAGTGCAGGCGCTTTTTTTGCTTTCCGCTGCCGCTTGCGGCTATTCGCGCAGGGCATCGCAGAGCGGGGAGGCCCACAAGTCGGCCACGACGAAGGAACTTCCACCCACGAAGACAAAGTCGTCCGCCCCCGCGCGGCGCAACGCCTCCCTCACGGCCTGCTCCACCGAGGGATAAGCCTCGCCCCGCAGCCCGGCCTCCTCCGCCGCGGCGCGGAAGTCGGCCGCGGGAATGGCCCGCCGCACGGAAGCCTGCGTGAAATAGTAAGCAGCCCCGCGGGGCAACATGGCCAGCACGGAGCGGAAATCCTTGTCGCCCACCATGCCGATCACGATGTGCATCCGCCGGCACCGCTGCCCCTCCAGTTGGCGGACGATGTAGGCCATCCCGCCCGGATTGTGCCCCGTGTCGCAAAAGACCGGGCAGCGCGCCCCCGGCAGGGCAAGCCGCTCCCAGCGGCCATGCAGGTGCGTCAGGCCGACCACGTGGGCAAATCCCTCCTGCACGTGCCGCTCCCCGAAGGCGAGGCCGCAGCCGCGGAGCACCTTCAGGGCATGGAGCACGGTCTCCGTATTGCGCGGCTGGCAGAAGCCGCCCAGCTCGCCGTGGAAACAGAGCGTCTGCGGCGGGAAAGGCGCCTGCCGGGGCAGATAGGGATTGTCGTAGATCTGCGCATAGCCGCCCTCCAAAGCCAGAGGAGAGACGGCCCTGTAGTCATAACCGCCGCCGGGAGCCTCCCGCACGTCGAGCAGCATGGGCGAATCCTCGGCAAAAAAGATCGGGGCGTGCTCCGCCTCGGCCTTCTTCTGGAAGACCGGACGGGTGGAAGCGTCGGCCTCGCCAATGACGACGGGGACGCCTTCCTTGATAATCCCCGCCTTCTCCGCCGCTATCGCAGGCAGAGTGGAACCGAGGAGCTGCGTGTGGTCCAGACTGATGTTGGTGATTACGGAAAGGAGCGGGCGGATGATGTTCGTACAGTCGAGCCTTCCGCCCAGACCGACTTCGACCACGGCCACATCCACCTGCGCGCGTGCAAAATAGAGAAAGGCCATGGCCGTAGTCACCTCAAAAAACGACGCATTCAGCGGCTCGAAAAACGAACGCTCCTGCGCCACGAAGTCGGTGACGAAGTCCTTTTCCATCGGGATGCCGTTGATCCGGATGCGTTCCCTGAAGTCTGCCAGATGAGGCGAAGTGTAAAGTCCCACCCGGTAGCCCGCGCTTTGCAAAACAGCCGCCAGAGTGTGGGCGCAAGAGCCCTTTCCGTTGGTTCCCGCCACATGAATCGTAGGATAGGAGCGGTGGGGATGGCCGAAGTGCCCGTCCAGTGCCAGAGTGTTCTGCAACCCTTCCTTGTAAGCGCCTGCCCCCTGCTGCTGAAAGAGGGGCAAACGGTCGAAAAGGTATGCGATTGTTGTCTGATAGTCCATATTTTGTGTAAATTAACGGCCCGTTTTTCGCCGGAAGCCCAATTATTTCCTATATTTCGTGCAAATATCCACATTAAAAACTGAAATCTCTTATGGGAACGAAGAAAAACTTTGTGCTGGACACCAACGTCATTCTCCACGACGCCTCCTGCCTGGAGCATTTTCAGGAGAACAATGTCTATCTTTCGGTAGCCGTTTTGGAAGAACTGGACCGCTTTAAGAAAGGAAGCGAGCAGGTAAATTATAACGCGCGGGCTTTTATTCGCTATCTCGACGAGATTACGGACGACAGCCTCTTCACCGACGGCGCTCCGCTCTGCGGCGGGCGGGGACGGCTCTTCATAAAACCCTCCACTCTGACGACCCGGCGGGTAAACGAGGCTTTCCCCGAAAAAAAACCGGACCACATAATCCTGGGACTGGCAGACTGGCTGGCACAGGAATGCAAGGAAAGGCCGACAATCCTCGTGACGAAAGACATGAACCTGCGCATGAAGGCGCGCTCCATCCATATCCCCGCCGAAGACTACACTACGGACAAGGTGCCGCAGGAGCAGGTGTTTGAAAACACGAACCGCACCTTCGAGCCGGTGGACCCGGAGCTCATAGACCGCATCTACTCCGCACGAGAGGGCGTCGGCATAGGCGAACTGGGCGGGCTGCAGGAGAAAATCGTGCCCAACGAGTGCTTCATCCTGAAAAGCGACCGCAACTCGGTGCTCGCCCGCTACAATCCTTTCCAGAAGACCGTCAAAAGAATCCTGAAGTCCAAGCGCTTCGGCATCGAGCCCCGCAACACGGAGCAGACCTTTGCCCTCGAAGTGCTGACGGACCCTGACATCAAGCTCGTAAGCCTTACGGGAAAAGCCGGAACGGGCAAGACGCTGCTGGCCCTGGCCGCCGCCTTGTCGCAAATGAGCGACTACAAACAGATACTTCTGGCGCGCCCCATCATCGCACTGAGCAACAAAGATCTCGGATACCTGCCCGGAAACGCCCAAGAGAAGGTGGCGCCTTACATGCAGCCCCTCTTCGATAACCTGAACGTCATACGCCATCAGTTTTCGGCCAACTCCTCGGAACTGAAAAAGATAGAGGATTTGCAGAAAAGCGGGCAGCTCGTCATAGAAGCGCTGGCCTTCATACGCGGAAGGAGCCTGAGCGAGACGTATTGCATCATAGACGAGGCGCAAAACCTGACGCCCCACGAGATAAAGACCATCGTCACCCGCGCCGGGGAGGGCACGAAAATCGTCTTCACGGGCGACTTGCAGCAGATCGACCAGCCGTATCTCGACGCGGAGTCCAGCGGGCTCATCTACATGATCAACCGGATGCGGGGACAAGCGCTCTTCGCCCACATCAATCTCGTGCGGGGAGAGCGCAGCGCACTGGCCGAACTGGCCAGCAACCTGCTCTGAAGGCCGGAAGCGGCGCACGGGAAAGCGCCCCGCAACAGGCGCCCCGCCGCGACAGGACGGTACACGAAAGGCCGGAGGGCTGCACCCGCCAAGCGGGAGATGCAGCCCTTCGGCTTGTTTCATGCAGTACTTTCCCGGAAAACATGCAGGGCTTTCCGCCCGTTCCCGCAGGGCTTCCGGCCGGAGGCTCAGGGCTCGTCGTCCCAATCGTCGAAGTCGAACGGGAAATCGCCCGCACCGGCCGGCTCAATGAACTGCTCCAGCTCGCGGCGCTCCTTCTTGGTGGGGCGGCCTGTGCCGCGCATACGGTCGACAAAGCCGTTGAGCCTCGTCATTTCGAGCAGTTCCAGCTGGTCAGGGGTCGTCACATTCTGCATGGCGGTCGGCACCAGTTTGGCCCCGACGCGCTTCTCTATGGGCTGAAGCACGCGGAAAGAGTAGAGAACCGGCGACTTGCGGACCTGTACCACATCGCCTTCTTTCACCGTGCGCGAGGGCTTTACGGCGACGCCGTTCATCAGTATGCGCCCTTTCTTGCAGGCCTCGGCAGCTATCGTGCGCGTCTTGAAGATGCGCACTGCCCAAAGCCACTTGTCGATGCGTGCTTCCATCACTTCTTGTTGTATTGGTTCATCGTCAGGGCCAGCCCTGCCAGGACGAAACTCTTCACGGCATCCACGGCCAGCGGTATGCGTTCGGAGAGAATGCGCTCGTCCTCCTCGGAGAAGCGCCCCAGCACGAACTCTATCTGCCTGCCGCGGGGGAAATCGCTGCCTATCCCCACGCGCAGGCGGGCATAGTCTTGCGTGCCGAGCAGCTCGGCTATGTTCTTCAAGCCGTTGTGCCCAGCATCAGAACCCTTCCCCTTCAGCCGCAGGGCCCCCACGGGAAGCGCCAGATCGTCCACCACGACCAGCAGCCGGTCGAGCGGAATCTTCTCCTGCTGCAGCCAGTAGCGGACGGCGTTGCCACTCAGATTCATGTAAGTGGAAGGCTTCAGCAACACCAGTTCCCTCCCTTTCAGGGAAACACGGGCCACATCGCCGTAACGGGCGGTCTGAAAAACAAGATTGGACGCCTTTGCGAAAGCGTCCAATACTCGGAATCCCATATTGTGGCGGGTGTCCCGGTACTCCGGGCCTATGTTTCCCAACCCCACAATCAGATATTTCATTATCTCGATGAAGAAGAAACAGACGGATTATTGGGCTGCTGCGGCACCACGCGCTGCACGGGTCAGCTTCACGGCGCACACCACTGCTTCTTTTGCGTTCATGATTTCCACGCCTTCGAACGAGAGATCGCCCACTTTGATGGTCTTGCCCAGGCCGAGAGAGGTAACGTCGATGTTCAGTTTCTCGGGGATTTGGGAATAAAGGCCTTTGGCTTTCAGCTTGCGGATGACGAGCTGGAGCTTACCACCGGCGCGTACACCTTCGGCCAGGCCGTTGAGAGCGACGGGAACTTCCATGACTATCGGCGTATTCTCTTCCACTTGGTAGAAATCGACATGGAGAATACGGTCCGTCACCGGGTGGAACTGGATATCCTTCATGATGGCTTTCACCACAGTGCCGTCGATATCCAGATTTACCAAGAAGATATCGGGCGTGTACACGAGCTTGCGCAGCGCATCGTTGGTCACGGCGAGCGAAGTGGCTACCACTTTCCCCTTTTCGTCCTTGGCGGCGCCATAGAGAACTGCCGGAACTGCATCGGCCTTGCGCAGGTCGCGGCTTACTTTCTTTCCTGAATTGCTACGCACGGTAGCCTTTACGTCGATTGATTTCATTGTCTTTTTGTTTTTTGTGTTACTCTAAATCAAGTATTTGCTCAATTCGCCATCACACAGTAGCATCCTCTTCCGGGGAAGAGGCCTGCCGGTCACCTTCGAAAAAAGCGGCGCAAAGGTACGAAACCCGCGGCACTTCTCCAAAAAACCTGCGGCACTTTCCGGAAAAAGTTGCAGCACTTTCGGGAAAAAGCGCTGCCGCTTCCTCAGAATTTCACTTCAAAATCGAGGTCCGACACGGAGCCCGCCTCCTCCTTCGGGGCAGCGGCGCCCGCCCCGGCTGCGGGGGACTCGCGGAATGCCGGCGAGAGATAGGCCTCCGCCACGCCGGAGCCCGGGCAGTGCGGAGCGGCGGAACCGTCCTCTTCGAGCATACCGTCGGCCCGGATGTAGGCCATCACCTGCTCCAAAGCCTCGGCAAACTTCTGCATATCCTCCCTGTAAAGGAATATCTTGTGCTTCTCGAAAGTAAAAGAAGGCTCCTCGCCGGCAATCCCGGGCGCTGCCGCCGGGATCTTCTTGCTCTCCGTGATGGAAAGAAACAACTCGTTCTTCCGGCTGCGTTTCACGTCCAAATAATAAATCCGCTTGCCGGCCTTCACCACGCGGGAATAGACAATCTCCTTTTCAGCCGCGCCGTCCGGGAAAGCGGCTTTCCTGTTCTCATTCATAGCTCACTATTCTTTTACGTTTTTCAGCCGCCAAAATTGATTGTTTTTTTTCATCCGCCCAAGAAAATAAGGGAGAAATATCGGGAAAAAGAGGCGCCGGCTTGCCAAATGTGCAGAAAAGCCGTACTTTTGCCGACCAAATTCGCCCAGTGGGGGCGTCACAAGACAAGAAGAACACTACACTCAATATGGTAAACCGCATTCTCATCCGTACAAAAATCATCCAGATAGCCTACGTTTTCTACCAAAACGAAAACAAAAGCATCGAGTCGAGCGTAAAAGAACTCATGTTCAGCCTCAACAAGGCCTATGATCTCTACAACGAGCTGCTTGCCCTGCCCATAGAAATCACCCGCTACGCACAAGAACGGATAGAGGCCGGACTGGCCAAATACTGCCCCACCGAGGAAGAACTCGCCCCGAACCGGAAATTCATCGAAAACAAATTCGTAAAGCAACTCGCCGGATGCGACGAACTCCGCCGCAACCTGGCAAAAACCGGCGAGAACGCCGGAGGAGAAGGGAAGAAGAACTACATAAAGTCCCTCAGCGAACAGATCTTCCAGGGCGAAATCTACCAAAACTACATGGCCTCGCCCGAGCAGTCGTATGAAGAAGACCGCAACCTCTGGAAGAAACTCTACAAAACCTACATCTGCAACAACGAAGACCTGGAGCAGGCCTTCGAAGAAGAAAGCCTCTACTGGAACTACGACAAGGACATCATCGACACCTTCGTACTGAAAACATTCCGCAAGTTCAGCCCCGAAGCCGGAGAGAAGCAGACCCTGCTCCCCAAATACACGACGCCGAACGACGAAGAATTCGCACTTACCCTCTTCCGCAAGACGCTCGAAAACGAGAAAGAACTGCAAGACATCATAAAACAGGCCCTCCGCAACTGGGAAGTGGAGCGCATTGCCCTCATCGACCAGATCATTCTCCAGACAGCAGTGGCCGAAATCCTGAATTTCCCGGAGATTCCGCTCAATGTGAGCCTCAATGAATACATCGAGATAGCGAAACAATACAGCACCCCCAACAGTCCCGGATTTATCAACGGCACTTTGGCCGGAATCGTTAATCAATTAAAAAAAGAGGGGAAGCTCCTTGGCAAATAAAGCAGCACATTCGTACCGAATCCCTATATTTGCAGCAGTTTGTCCCCCTTTAGGAAAACACCAGAATACTAACCCTTAATAAAACAAAGAACCCTATGAATCCTCAGAACAGCATGTGGATCATGCTCATCATCTTCTTCGCAATCATGTATTTCTTCATGATTCGTCCGCAAAACAAGAAGCAGAAAGAAATCCAACGCTTCCGCAGCTCGCTCGAACCGGGCCAGGCCGTCGTGACAGCCGGAGGAATACACGGTACCATCAAGGAGGTGAAAGACACACAAGTAGTGCTCGAAATAGCCAAGGACGTACGGATAACCATCGAAAAGTCCAGCATCTACCAGTCCGCGGCCGACACCCAGACCGCCGGGAAATAACACGGAAAAGAAAAACTCGAGAGACACAAATAAAGATAAAGGGGAAAAGTTTTTCCCCTTTATCTTTATTATTTCGGATATTTCTCTCCATCTTTGCGCTGCCAACCCCGGAGCCGACGCCGCGCGGAAAGCCCCAAACAAGACAATATGCCGGAAAAAGAACGCAACAGCCTCTCCCCGTTTCACAAATTCACCTTATCTAATAATGAAAAGGTGAAAGAAATCGTGCGTTCCACCAAGAGCAAAGACCTGTTGCTCTTCGCCGTCGCCTTCCTGATAGCCTCCTTTTTCTGGTTGCTCCAAGCCTTGAATGAAATCTACGAGACCGATCTCCAGGTTCCGGTGGAGATTTCCAACCTGCCCGAAGAGGTTCTCATCACCGACCCGCCGGTTTCCCACCTTACCCTTACGGTAAGGGAAAAAGGCTCTACACTCCTGCTCCACTACTTCGGGAACAAAAACAGGCCCGTCCGCATCGATTTCAACAAGTGGCGGAACAACGAGAGCCACACCCGCATCCCCGTCGGCAGCATCGAGAAGGAAATCAAGGCAGCCCTTCCCGGTTCGACGGTTTTGCTGGGCACCAAGCCGTCAGTCATCGAGTACTATTACTCACTCGGGGAAAAGAAAAAAGTCCCCGTGCGGCTCAATATCCAGAGTTCCACAGCCATAGAGTACGTTGTCACCGACACTTTGGTCCGGCCGGACTCCGTCTGGGCCTTCGCGCCTACCGGCATTCTCGCCTCTCTGCAGGAAGTTTCCACGCAAAAGGACACCTTTCTGCAGATAAACGATACGGTAAACGCAGAAATCCCCTTGCAGAAAATGCGAGGAGTGAAGTTCGTGCCCGAAAAAGTGAAAGTCACCATCCCGACCGACCTGCTGGTCGAGAAAACCGTAGAGATACCTATCGTCGGGACCGACTTCCCGCCCAACAAGCGGCTGCGCACCTTCCCCTCGAAAGTGACAGTCCGCTTCCTGATAGCCTTCCACCGGTTCCGAAATGTGGACGAGGACGACTTCCTTCTCGAAATGCCCTACAAGGACATCGCCCTGTCCACGGCCACCAAGTGCAGCCCCTACATCAGCAAAGCCCCGCGCTTTGTCTATCACCTGCAGGTAATTCCCGCATCGGTGGACTTCCTGATCGAAGACACGCAGCGGGAAACGCCTGCCGCCACTGCATCCACCCGTTAGACAATGGACACACATTTCCCAATCATCGGCATCACCGGCGGCATAGGGAGCGGCAAGAGCGTCGTTTCCCGCCTGCTGCGGGCGCTGGACATCCCCGTCTACGACTGCGACACCCAAGCCAAACGCCTCACCCTCTGCAGCCCGCTCATACGCGAGCGGCTCACCGCGCTGCTGGGGGAGGAGGCCTATTGCGACAACGGCCAGCGGCTGAACAAACCGCTGATAGCAGACTTCCTGTTCCACTCTGCCGGAAACGCGCAAAAGCTCAACTCAATCATCCATCCCGTCGTGCGCGACGACTTCCTCCTCTGGGCCGGGCAGAAAAAGGCCCAGCGGTATCCGGCCGCGGGCATAGAGTCGGCCATTCTCTACGAAAGCGGATTCTACGACCTGGCTTCCGAAATCTGGCAAGTGGAAGCCTCCGAGGCCACCCGCACCGGCCGGATTGTCTCCCGCGACGGCCTCACCCCGGAAGAAGCGCTCCGGAAAATCCGCTTCCAGCAGGAGAATGCCGCAAAGGCGCTTCCCCGCTGTCCGAAACGCATCGTCAACGACCCGGAAGAAGCCCTGTTTCCCCAAGTGAAACAGCTCCTTTCCCGGATTACGGGTTAAAAAGCGTTTCCTTTCGGCGGCTCTGTTTCCCCAAAACGCTATATTTGCACGCCGTTGGGAGAAGCGATTTCTCCACAAGAAGAAAACCATTCAAAAAAAATCACCTCATCATCGAACACTAAATCATGCTCAAAGAAATCCTATCCATCAGCGGAAAAAGCGGCCTCTACCGCCTGCTCACACAAGGACGCAACTCACTTATCGTAGAAACCATAGGCCCGGAAAAAAGAAGAATGCCCATCTACGGGACCGACAAGGTAATCTCCCTGGGCGACATCGCCATGTACACCGAGACCGACGAGCGCCCGCTTCCCCAAGTCCTCCAGAGCCTCTACGACAAACAGGAGGGGAAAACCGTAAGCATGGACTTCAAAAAAGCATCGAAGGAAGAACTTTTCGGCTTCTTCGCCGAGATTCTCCCCGATTTCGACCGCGACCGCGTCCATCCCTCCGACATAAAAAAACTGATCCAGTGGTACAATCTCCTCGTCGAGGGCGGATTCACCCGCTTTGCCGGGCAGGAATCCCAAGAAGCCGCCGCTGAAACGGCCGGAGAGGAAGCCTGACCCGGGAGATACGGCCCCAGCGCCATACGCACAAGGCTGCCGCCCTGCAGAAAAAGGGCCGCAGCCTTTTTTCTTTCCCCCAGCCACTTTTCCGAAAAAGTCCTGCCGCTTTTTTCCGTTTCCCTTGCCGCTTTTTTGTATTTTTGCCCGTTGTTATCCAATTTCCCACTGCGCATGACCCGCTTCCTGCTCCTGCTCTTCCTGCTTTTCACCCTGCCGCAAGCCCGGGCCGACAGCCTGTCCTGCCCGCCCGCCCCGCTCCAGACGCCTCCTCCCGCCCTGCTCCGGGAGCCGAAGGTGGAGGCAAGGGCCGTGTGGCTCACCACCCTCTACGGACTGGACTGGCCCAAGACACCGGCCACCGGCGAGGCCGGCCGCCTCCGCCAGCAGGAAGAACTCTGCCGCCTGCTCGACGGCCTGCAAGAAGCGGGCATCAACTGCGTATTTTTCCAGACCCGGATGCGCAACGACCTGGCCTATCCGTCCGGAATCGAGCCCCTGTCGCCCGTCTTCGGCGGCGCACCCGGCCGCTCCCCGGGCTACGACCCGCTCCTCTTCTGCATCGAAGAGTGCCACAAGCGCGGCATGGAGTGCCACGCCTGGATAGTCACCCTCCCCTTAGGCACCGTGCAGGAGCAGAAAGCGCTGGGCCGGCAGGCGCTCTCCCGCCAGGGATACCCGTTTGTCGTCAGGGCCGACGGCCGCTACTACATCGACCCCGGCTATCCCGAGGCAGGCGAATACTTGGCCTCCCTGGTGGCCGAAATCACCGACCGCTACGACATCGACGGCATCCAGTTCGACTATTTCCGCTATCCCGAGAACATCTCCTTCCCCGACCAAAGGAGCTACCGCAAATACGGCTCCGGACTCCCCCGGAGCCTCTGGCGCGAGAACAATCTGACCGCCCTGCTGCGACGGCTGCGGCAGACGGTAAAAGAAAAGAAGCCGTGGGTCAAGATAAGCATCTGCCCCTTGGGGAAATACGACGGCCTCCCCCGCTACGACGCGGGCGGGTTTACCGCCAAACGCCACCACCAGGACGCAAAAAAATGGCTCTCCGAGGGACTTCTCGACTGGGTTTGCCCGATGCTCTACTACCGGGGCGACAATTTCTACCCCTTCCTGGCCGACTGGCTGGAGACTGCTTCCGGAGAGCGCCCCGTGATTCCCGGACTGGGCATCTACTTTCTCGACCCGCGCGAGGGCGACTGGGACATAGGCGAAGTGCTCCGCCAGATCAGCTACGGGCGCAGCACCGGATGCGCCGGCATCGGCTACTACCGGGCCGAGTTCCTGGTGCGCGACCTGCAGGGGCTCAAAAGTGAAGTGGAGCGCCGCTTCAGCCTCTATCCCGCCCTGCTCCCCCCCATGACGTGGGCTTCCGGCGAAACGCCCGCCCCGCCCCGGGCCCTGCGGGTGGAATACGAAGGACAGCACACCCTCATCAGCTGGGAAGCCGCGCCGTCCGCCGGCCTGTCCGCAGCCTGCACCTACAACCTGTATGCCTCCGACACCTGGCCGGTAGACATCTCCCGGGTAGAAAACCTCGTGGCCGTACGCATCGAGGCCACCCGGTACGAATACGACGCCACACTCCTCCCCCCGCGGCGCTACTTCGCCGTCGCAAGCTACGACCGCTACAACCGGGAAAGCACCCCCCTGCAGATGGAGCGCCCCATGGAATGGGAGAAAAATCCGCACTCCGCAGGGCACTTATCCGTAGAAAAATAACAGATTGGCGCATAAACCGGCATTTTACAAGCCTATAACAATCATAATACAAAGAAAACCTTTATCTTTGCCCACATAGTCCGCCCCACCCGCCGAAAAGCATGGGAACGACAGGCCGCGAAGGCGACTTCCCGGCTTCCACACAGTACGCGTGAACAATCTTCATACATGAAACCATAAAAAGACCTACTGTTTATTATGAAAAAAAAACTACTGCCCATCCTGTTTCTCCTGCTGTCCCCGCTCTTTGCCATGGGGCAGACAGTACCCACCCGCACGGAAGTCATCGATCTCGTCAAGAAAGTCAATGGCTACTGGCAAGAGAAAAACCCCAAGCACGGACGTGCCTTCTGGGA
Source organism: uncultured Bacteroidaceae bacterium (assembly GCA_944320955.1). Classification (GTDB taxonomy): domain Bacteria; phylum Bacteroidota; class Bacteroidia; order Bacteroidales; family Bacteroidaceae; genus UBA1794. Next base: position 46,332 of record CALUJL010000008.1, on the reverse strand, counting down.
TAACGCCGCCTACCACGTGGGCAACATCTACGCCTACCGCCTGACAGGCGACAAGGCCTATCTGGACTACTCCCGCGCCTGGGCCGAACACAACCAGTGGAAAGGCGCAAAAAGCGACAACAAAAGCAACTGGAAATACAGCTACGGCGAGAGCGACGACTTTGTGCTCTTCGGCGACTGGCAGATCTGCTTCCAGGTTTATGCCGACCTCTACACCCTGGAAGGCAAGAAAGACGAAGGCCGCATACGCCGCGCCCGCGAAGTGATGGAGTACGAGATGAGCACCCCGCAGAACGACTACTGGTGGTGGGCCGACGGACTCTTCATGGTCATGCCCGTAATGACCAAATACTACAACCTGACGGGCAACAAACTCTATCTGGACAAACTCTACGAGTACTTCAGTTATTCCAACACCATCATGTACGACCCCCAGGCCGGGCTCTACTACCGCGACAACAAGTACATCTATCCCAAACACAAGAGCGCAAACGGCAAGAAAGACTTCTGGGCCCGCGGCGACGGCTGGGTCTTTGCCGCACTGGCCCGCGTGATTGAGGAACTCCCTGCCGACAACGAGTACCGCATGGTCTACGAAGACCGCTTCCGCACCATGGCTAAAGCCATAGCAGCCTGCCAGCAACCCGAAGGCTACTGGACCCGCAGTATGCTCGACCCGCAGCACGCTCCCGGCCCCGAAACCTCCGGCACGGCATTCTTCACCTTCGGTTTCCTCTGGGGCATCAACCACGGCTACCTCGATGCCGAGACTTACCTGCCCGTGGCGCTCAAAGGCTGGAACTACCTGGCCAATACAGCCGTACAGCCCGACGGACGTCTGGGCTACGTGCAGCCCATCGGCGAACGTGCCATCCCCGGACAGACAGTAGACGCCAACTCCACGGCCAACTTCGGCGTAGGCGCATTCCTAATGGCAGCCTACGAAATGGCACAGTTCGAAGGATGTGCCGACCTTTAATCCCACAACCAGAAGCAAATCCCCAAAAGCATAACCTATGAAACTCAAGCACCTTTTAGTTTCTTGCTTCGGCGCAGCCGTCGGAGTCCTCTCCGCCTGCACCTCGGAAGAAGCCTTCGACCTCTCGGGAGCCGGCCCGATCGGAAATATCACGAAAGCCAACGAACTCATAACCATCGAGACCGGCGAAATCACCCACTTGGGAAAAGACACCCTCATGCTCCGCATCAGCGGAGGCGAAGAAGCACGCGCACGGGGAATCGTCTACTCGGAGACCAACCAAGAGCCCTCCCTCCGGCGCAATGCCGAGAGCATCCGTGTCGCGATGCTCGAAGATTCCCTGAAAAAGACCGGCTTCGAGCTGGGAAAGACCTACTATCTGCGCGCTTACGGCATGATTGTCAATGACGACCGCACGCGCGACACCATCTACGGCGAAGTACGGAGCGTCACACTCCATGCACAGGCCTCCAAACTCGTGACCTATCCCGTCACGAACCGCGTGCGCGTGGCTGCCATCGTGCTGGGCGCTTTCGAAGAATACGGCGACATCAAGGAATACGGAGCCGTACTCGGCAAAAACCCCAACCCCACCATTGAGAACGACACCAAGGTGGCTGCCGCAGACCTGCAGGCCGGCACATACAAGTTCGGCGTATTCTTCGACCATCTGGAGCCCCTTACCCTGTATCATACGCGTACTTATGCCATCCAGGCTGACGGAGTGGTCATCTACGGCAACGACCGCATCTTCCAGACCACGCGCGGCGGCAACTACACCTGGAGCTGGGCCAGCAATGAGGAAGGGGCCAGGAACGCCATCACCGACGGAGTCTCGGCCTACGACCGCATCACGGAAGCAATGGACTCAGCCCAATACTACTACACCAACTACTCCAACCTGAACAAGCACATCTCCGTGGAATACAACGAAGGCGTTCCCACGGCCGACTGTGCCATTACCGGATGGATGCGCTTCGGCAAGGAACTGCGTTACCAATGGGTCGGCACCGCCCAGCACGAGATTTCGCACGCCATGGGCGTAGGTACGGCCAGCAACTGGCGCACCCTGATCCAGTATGACTCGGGAGTACGCCAGTGGTCGCGCCCCATTGCCAACGAAGCCCTGCAAGTCATGCTCAAGGACATGACCCAGGTCATCCACGGCGATACGCAACACTTCTGGAACGGCGGCATCAACCAGCGGGAAGAAGTGACCAACGGAACGACAAACTCCCACGGCGTCACCATCCGCAATGCAGACATGCTGAAGGCCAACGCACTTATCCTGAACGGAATGCGCGAGGACGGATTGACAAGTTACTAACCACGAAACGTTTCATCACCTTGACCTTTTCTAATTTATGAGACCGCAAAACAAAATCATATCCCTCTCTGCCGCATTCCTCTTCGCCACCGGTTTTACGGCAAATGCACTCGATAACGACACACTCTTCCTCACTCCGGACACGTTGGGCAACAGCTTTACCCTGGAGCTCAGCAACGTCCAGCTCACGAGCGAGGCCGATTCCTTCAGCGTACTCATCCGCCGGGAATACATCGGCAAGGATCGGAAGACATACATCACCTTCCACAGCGACAAAGTCATCTCCAACGGCGAAATCATAGCCCGCAACTTGCCAAACGACGGCCGCGCGCACAATTACGTCTTCGCCCGCCGGGGAATCACGACTACCATTTTCCGCGACGGCATTCAGTTTGCCACCACTCCCAGCGAGGTACTGACCGAAATCCCCATCTCCACCTCCCTCCGCGCACTGCCTTATGAATATTCCATCATGGGCATCTCCAAACTGGCTGCAGGATGTACAGCCGACACGCTGAGCACGCTGGAATTTATCGAGCCGGACGAAGCACAGGGAGAAACGCGGATCGGAGAAATGCTGGGCGGTACGAACTTAGTGACCGACCCCTATCTCAACACGGGCTTCAACGGCGAAGGCCTCAATGCCGCCGACCGCACGTTTGTGACCAATGCAGCCCTCCTGGGCGGCTGGGGGACGGAAGCCGAGATGAGCCCCGACTCCTACTCCGGGCCCTACTGCGTACGGCTCTCCGGACAGGCTTTCACCAACGGCAACGCCACGACGGGCGCCTCCCTCACCATCCCGGCACGGCTCACCAGCGGCACGGACTATCTGGTGCGCGCCATGGTGAAGACCGACGGCTACGAAGGCCGCATCTACGCAGGCACTGGCGACTCCTACATCTACATCCCCGACACGCAGGGAGAGTGGAAACAGATAGAAGGCATACTGACTCCGACCGGAGCACAGACCTATCTGACCGTGGACAACAGCGACAACGAGAGCGATGGCACGCTCTATATAGATAATGTAGAGGTGTATGCCGAGACTTCCTTCAGCCGTTTTGCCACCTACCTCCCCTTCGCCACCCTGCCGGCAGGCACCGTTTCCAAATACAACTACTCCGGCGCCACGGCCTACCTCCTCGACTTCACGCTCGACGGCGACAACTCGTCCCAACTCGACACCACCGGGCTCAACTACCTGGGCGCCGCGCGGCTGACCCGCTCCGTGGAAGGCAGCGTGCTCTACCCCATGTATTTCCCCGGCGACGTGCAAGCCGTGCAGATCACCGGCTCCTACGACGGGCGCACCTTCACCAACCTGCCGGGAGTCAACGGGCTGGACTACATCATCTACCGGCAGAACGGCGAAGTCTTCGAGGTCTGCCCCACAGGAGAGCCCGTCCCCGCCGGATGCTATCTGGTGCAATTCGTCGACAACCTGGCCGATGCCAGCGTATCCATCCAGACCGGCCGGAAAAAGATGCAGGGCTTTTCTGAAAAGGACTACAACTTTGTCGGAAATGATGCGTATAAAATGTTCACTCCCGCTGGGCGTTTTCTCCGCTACGATGCCGCAGCCGGCTGCTTCCGCCTGACAGAGGGTGAAGCGCTCGAACCTTTCGAGGCATACATTGCCACCTCCGTGAGCAATCCCGTAGATGTCTACTACCCGCCCCTCGTCACCACCGGGCTCCAGCACATAGACTCCGAATCCGGCGCCCGCATGAGCGTCTATGCCACGCAGGGCGGAATCTCCATCTATGCCACCCGGGCAGAGGAAATCGCCATCTTCCGCACCGACGGCGCCCTTGCCGGCACGGTTTCCCTCGCGGAAGGCGAGAACTTCTACCCCCTCCCCTCGGGCATCTACATCGTGAAGAACACGAAAGTGGCCGTGCCCTGACTATACAAACAATAACGAAATCCTCAAGCTAATACTATAAACTGAAATGAAAACACACGCACAACCCATCTGGCGCATGGCAGTCCTCTCGTTCTGCATGCTGCTGAGCGCGGTCGCATGGGGGCAGACCTCCACGACCGTAGAGACCGTGACCGAAAACCTGACCCTCTCCGAACCCGGCGAGTACCACATCACCGCCACAGAAGGCTGCATTGCCGACGGAGTCACCATCGACATCACCAGCAAGGACGCATGGCTCTTCTTCGACAACCTGCGCCCCAGCCAGGTCATCGGACAGTGGCTCTCGAAAATCAAGGTCGACGGCGAAGCCGCGGGGCACAAGCGCAACGTATTTGTCAACATCTACGGCAACGGCGCGGCTGTCGTCCCCCACACGCCCAACGATGAAGTCCTCACCGTCTACACCGGAGAAATGTACGAAGGCCGCTCCTACGGCTACAAGCCCGGAACTTATGCCAACCTGGGCAGCGCCTTCAACAACGCCATCCGCTCCTTCAAGCTCAAACGCGGCTACATGGCCATCATGGCACAAGGCTCCGGCCCCGCCAGCGGCTACAGCCGCTGCTTCATCGCGCAGGACAAGGACATCGAAATCCCCAACCTGGCCGACCCCAAGGTCTGCACCCGCGGCGGAGCGCTCTACGACAAGATTTCCTACATCCGCGTCATGCGCTGGCAAGCGCCTACCAAAAAAAGCGCCATCGGCTACAACAATGAAAGCATGACCGACCGCAGTTGGTATTACAACTACGCCGCCAGCGATACCGAAAACCAGGATCAGGAATACGTCGGCATGCTCCACCACATCGGCTGGGACAATGCCGCCTACGAGACGCCGCGCTCCGAGATTTCCGGCAACACCCACATGCTTTTCTTCAACGAGCCTTGGAACAACGCCGACGGCGAAGGCAAACTGGAGACCGGCGACTACGAAACGGCCTACACCTACTACAGCAATTTCAAGAACAACGGCTCCCGACTGGGCTCCATGGGCCCGCAAATGGGCAAGGAGAAATACATGATCCAGTTCCTCAACAAATGCGACCAGGAAGGCGTCCGCGTCGATTTCATCGCACTCCACCTCTACCAGTGGCAGAACAATGCCCAATGGTGGGCCAACCAAACCCGCAATTACTCCGACCAGGCCGGTGGCCGCCCCGTATGGGTTACGGAATGGAACAACGGTCCTTGGCCCGATGCCAACTGGGAAGACGACTCGAAAGGCCCGGAAGCCGTCGGCCGGAACCTCATGATGTCGGCCAACAAGATGAAGGAAGTACTCCAAGTGCTCGAAGATTCTCCTTGGGTAGAGCGCTATGCGCTGTTTAACTTCAGCGGAAATACGCATCACAACATCGCCTGCCACGGAGTAGACAGCCTCGTTGCCATCATCGACGGCGTGCGCCGCGTCTATCGCCCCGGCGATCTCTTCCCCGCCGGCGAGGTCTATCAGAACTTCAAGTCCAAGTTGGCTTACAATCCCGATGAGTGGGAATACATCCCCCCCTACGCAACATTTTCCGAACCTTCCACCACCGTCGATGAGGCCTTCCTCGTGACCGCCGGACAGGTACGTGTCTACAGCAAAGACAACAACGGAGAATACTTCGACAGCGTACTCGTCGAGAAAAAACTGGGCAACAGCGAAGAATGGCAGTTCGTGGCCAGCTCCAAAAACCCGCCCTCCTACGGCCTGCTCGACACCTGGGATCTGGAAAACCCGCAGCGCACCACCTACCGCGTCTCCTACTTCTACTGCAACGAGACCACCCCGCGCTTCACCTACGAGCAGGAAGTCAACCTGAGCGTAGCCACTGCAGCGCCCATCCGCTTCGGCAGCGTACCCATCACGAAGAACGAAGCCGCCTCGGCCCTCTTCCGGAGCTACGAGAGCGAAGGCTCCCTGCCGATACTCGGAGGCGGTTCGTGGACTAAGCTCAACGACGACGTACTCCAAGGCCTGTATGTCCCGACCCTCTCCTCCGTGGGAGCGAGCAACCTCTTCGTGCGCGCCATCCCCTGGGGCCACCTCTATAATTACAACACGAGCACCCTGGACAAATTCGACATCAGCAACGAAATCACGGTGCCCTACCTCGTAGTCGACAGCGCTGCCACCCAGGTGGGCGACGTGCCCGTCCGTTCGGGAGCCGTGCAGGGAGTCAGCGGAGAATGGGTAACGGTTACGTTCAAGACCCCCATGGAGACCGCTCCTTTGGTCTTCCCCACCGTGCTGACCAGCAATAACTTCACGGCCAACAAGGCCCCCGTCTATCCGCGCGTGCGCAACATCACGAACGAAGGATTCGAACTCCGCCTTACCCGCGAGAACGCCCTTGACGAGGCCGACTGGGCCGCCGAAGGAGAAACCGTGGCCTACTTCGCCATCCCCGAGGGAGACTTCACCGTTCCCTATACCGATGACAACGGAAACGAGAAGGAACTCCACCTCTACACCAAGCTGACCGAAGAAGAAGTGGCCGGCACAGTCCGCCGCATGACGTTCGATCCGGCCTTCCCCGTAGTCCCCACCTACCTCGTGGCGCTGCAAACGAGCAACGATGACTGGTGCAGCCACCTCTGCTACTCCATGAACACCACCTCGCAGCTCCGCTACACGAAAGTCGGCGAGCGCTCCGGCGACAATATCCCCGTGTATGAGAAAGACCGCGCCGGCATCCTCGCCGTCTACACCACCGACAAAGGAAGCGGCGATGTAGCCATCGACCAGGTAAACGACAACACACAGCCGGCCATCCGCCTCCGCCAGGAAGGCAACCAGCTCTACGTGGAAACCGCTACACCGGCCACTTTCCGCATCTACACCCTCGACGGGCAACTCCTGCTCAGCGGCAACAGCTCCGAAGCTGCCGACATCAGCAGCCTGAGCGCCGGCCAGCAGTACCTCCTCTCTACGGGAGACGGCGAGGGAGTGAAGTTCATCAAAGAATAAGCTCCGGCACACCGGCACGCCGATACGGCACATGCCGGTACAATCCCTGAGCCTTACGTTTTCCAGGCGGGAGCCGGGCGGAAAATACCGCCGGACTCCCGCCCTTTTCATAAAGCCCGAAACAACGTTTTCCCGGCCGCAGCAAAAAAACATACCCGGATAATTCACCCAAACCATTCACCTCTTAAAAACAATCCCCTTATGAAAACCAAACATCTCCTGACCCTGTGTCTCTGCCTCCTGTGCCCGCTGCTCGCAAGCGCCCAGGCCGACAGCATCCGCCCCCTCGCCCGGTGGCTCGACACCGAAGGCCGCCCCATCAATGCCCACGGCGGCGGCATCCTCTACCACGAAGGACGCTACTACTGGTATGGCGAACACCGCCCCGAGCGCGGCTTCAGCACCGAAGTGGGCATCACCTGCTACTCCTCGGACGACCTCATCCACTGGAAATATGAGAGCGTAGCGCTCCCCGTCAGCGAAGAAAACGGTAGCGACATCGAGCGCGGCTGCATCATGGAGCGCCCCAAAGTAATTTTCAACCCCAAGACACGGAAATTCGTGCTCTGGTTCCATCTCGAACTCAAAGGGAAAGGCTACGCAGCCGCCCGCGCCGCCGTGGCCACGGCCGACGCGCCGCAAGGCCCCTTCCGCTATCTCCGCTCTTTCCGCCTCAACCCCGGCCAATACCCCAAGGACTGGGGCGAAGAGCAGAAGGCCAAGGCCCGCTTCACGCCCGAGGATTACGAAATGGACTGGTGGACCGACCCTTGGCGCGTCAAGATTACGGACGGGATGCTCTTCATGCGCGACCTGGAAGGCGGCCAAATGTCGCGCGACCAGACACTTTTTGTCGACACCGACGGCCAAGCCTACCAGATCACCTCGTCCGAAGAAAATCTCACCCTCGTCATTTCGCAACTCAACGAGGACTTCACCGCCCCCAACGGGCAGTTCATCCGCGTAGCCCCCGGCGGACAGAACGAAGCGCCCACGATTTTCAAACACCGCGGCACCTACTGGATGATTACCTCCGGCTGCACCGGCTGGGCGCCCAATGCCGCACGCATGTTCTCCGCCCCGTCCATCTGGGGGCCCTGGACACAACACCCCAACCCCTGCACCGGTCCGGGCGCCGACAAGACCTTCAGCGGACAAGGCACCTACGTCCTGCCCCTCCCCCAGTACGGAGAAGACGCCTTCCTCTTCATGGCCGACCAGTGGAGGCCCAAGTCGCTGGCCGACAGCCGCTACCTCTGGCTTCCCATCCGCTTCGACAGCGAAGGGAAACCCCAGCTCCGATTCGAGAAAAGCTGGACCCTCGAAAGCCTGAAGTAGAGCCGTCGACAACCGGGCGACAAGCCCCTTCCTCACAGGAGAGCCTGCACCGTGCGCGGTGCAGGCTCTCCTTTTCTGTCCCTTCAGGCCTCCTGTCGGGAAAAAGAAGCGAGTGCTACCGACATCGGACACAAGTCTTTTCCCCGCCTCACACCTTGGCGGCAAAAAGCCGGCGCAGGTCGGCCGCCTCGCCCACCAGCCAGACGACATCGCCCTCCTGCAGTTTCAAGTCCGTCCCGAAGTCGGGCATGAAGTTCTCACCCCGCTCCACTCCCACAATCAGGCAGCGGAAATGCTCGCGCACGCCACAGTCGCGGATCGTTTTCCCACAGATCAGCGAATGCGGGGTAAGCGCCAACGAGCGCAAGACCATGTTGTTCCCCGCACTTAGCTGCCCGCCGCTTTCGGCAACGCCCTCCTCCACGCTCGCCTTCAGCTCTGCGCAAAGAGCAGCTATCGACTCGTCCGTCCCGATGACCTGCAGCTCATCCTGCGGAAAGATGCGCGTCCGTCCGCCGGGGATATTGATGTGCCGGTGATCGCGCAGGATGCTCGACACATGCACGCCGAAGCGTTTGCCCAAATCCAGCTCCATCAGCGTCTTTCCTGCCCAGGAAGAGTCCGTCGGGAGCACCACGTCGGTCAGGTGCAGGTCGCGCGCCAGCAGATTCCCCGCATATTCCGGCTTCTTCTGCCCGGAGGAAGAAAGATCGTAGTATTCCTTCTGCCGGAAGTTGTGCATGAACTTCCGCTCGATGAGAATCGAACGCTTCTTCAGCGAGCGGGAATACACCATGGCAGCCACGAGCAGCAGCGCTATCAGCAGGCTCAGGATGACCGAGGGGCCGCACAACGAGCTGACGATGAAGAACACGAAGCCCAAAGCCACCAGATATTTGCTCAAAAGCAAAAGGAAAAGCGGCAAACGCGAAGTGTCTCCCCAAGCGCGCAGGAACTTGAACTCACGCGAATGATTCTTCTTGACCACGATGGCTCGTAAAAACGGCGAACAGACCACCACTGTCAGCAGCGCCCCCAGGATGTTTCCCACAATCGGCCCCAACTGCCCGCGCAGGATGGGCACGAAGAACTGCATGCACACGGCCATCAGCGCAATGACCACAATGGAATAAATCAGCACGATGCGCACCACGCTCACGATGAGCTGCTTCCAGGCACGGTCGCGCTCCTGCTTCTCGTCCGTCCCCGTCAGGGGCGCCTCGCGGTTGGCAAAGTGATCGATCCAGTGCAGCCAATGGGCCGGCACTTTCCGCTCCACCCATCCGTAAAAAGGCAAGGCCAGGCGTATGGAGTATGGCGTAAGAAAAGTAGTAATCACGGATACCGCCACGACTACCGGATAGAGAAACGAATCAATCACGCCCAGAGTGGTGCCCAGCGTAGCAATGATAAACGAAAACTCGCCGATTTGCGTCAGACTGAGGCCGCATTGCAGCGCAGTCTTCAAAGGCTGTCCCGAAAGCAAGACGCCTACCGTGCCGAAGAAGGCCTGGCCGAAGACCACGGTCAGCACGATTACCAGTATCGGGAGCCAGTATTGCTGAATCAGGAGCGGGTCCACCATCATTCCCACCGACACGAAGAAGACCGCGCCGAAGAAATCCTTCACGGGCGTTACGAGATGCTCGATTTTCTCCCCCTCTATTGTCTCGGCCAGGATGGACCCCATGATGAAAGCGCCGAACGAGGGCGAAAAACCGGCATAGGACGCCAGATAAACCATCACGAAACAGAGCGAAATGGCCACCACGAGCAGTATCTCGTTGCTCATGAATCCGCGCACGAGGCGGAAAAACGTAGGAATCAGGTAGATGCCTACCACGAAGCACAGCACCAGGAAGAAGAGCAACTTGCCGAGACTCAGCACCATCTCCGTGCCCTCCACGTTGTTGCTCACGGCCAGAGTGGAAAGCATGACGAGCAGAACGATGGCCAGCACGTCCTCCAGAATCAGAATGCCCAGCACCGTATTGGCAAACTTCTTCTGCCGCAGCCCCATATCGTCGAAGGCTTTGTAGATGATCGTCGTAGAGGACATGGCAATCATGCCGCCCAGGAAGATGCAGTCCATGCGCGACCAGCCGAAGAGAGCCCCGACCAGCATTCCGGCCAGCATCATGAAGAGAATGATGGTGCTCGTGGCCACAATGACGGAGCTGCCAACCTTCAGAATCTTCTTGAAACTGAACTCCAGCCCCAGCGAAAAGAGCAAAAAGATGACGCCCAGGTCGGCCCAGGTCTTCACATTTGCCGAATCGGCCACCGAGGGCGTAAACGAGATGAAGGGCGTAGTGAGGAATCCGGCCACGATGTAGCCCAAGACCAGCGGCTGCTTGAGCTTCTTGAAGAGGATGGTGAAGATGCCGGCGTAGGTCAGGATGATGGCCAGGTCGGTAATCAGAGTCGGGACGTGCTGCATAGGCAAACGAAAAGTAGGAAGGTCAACGTTTCTGAGCCGTCAGCTCCACTATTTTTATCAGCGTCTGCAGGGCCAGCTCCATGCTGCGCACGGGGACAAACTCGTAGCGCCCGTGGAAATTCAGCCCGCCCGCAAACAGATTGGGGCAGGGCAGCCCCTTGAAGGAAAGCATGGCCCCGTCCGTCCCGCCGCGCACGGGCGTCAGCCGCGGCTCGATGCCCGCCCGGCGCATGGCCTCGGCGGCGATGTCCACGATGTGCATGCAGGGCTCTATCCGCTCCCGCATATTGTAGTACTGGTCTTCCGCCGCCACGCGGATGCGCTCGCCGCCCGCCTCGGCGTTGAGGCGCGCGGCTGTCTCGGCGAGGTACTTCTTGCGCTGCTCGAAGCGGGCGCGGTCGTGGTCGCGCAGGATGTAGGTCAGGACCGTCTGCTCCACGCTGCCCGCGATGCCCGTCAGGTGGTAGAATCCCTCGCGCCCCTCGGTCGTCTCGGGACGCTCGTCCTCGGGCACCGCTGCCGCAAAGCGCATGGCGAGGTACTGCGAATTGAGCATCTTGCCCTTGGCCGCACCGGGATGCACGTTGCGCCCGGATACTTCCACCCGCACGGCGGCGGCATTGAAGTTCTCGTATTCCAGCTCGCCCACCTCGCCGCCGTCCACGGTGTAGGCCCATTCCGCGCCGAAGCCCTGCACGTCGAAGTGCTCCACGCCGCGCCCCACCTCCTCGTCGGGGGTGAAAGCGATGCACACCCGCCCGTGCCGCACCTCCGGGTGCTGCATCAGATATTCCGCCAGCGTCATGATTTCCGCCACCCCGGCCTTGTCGTCGGCGCCGAGCAGCGTGTGCCCGTCCGTCACCACGAGGTCCTCGCCCCGGTGGCGCAGCAGTTCGGGAAACTCGCGCGGGGAGAGCACGATGCCCCCGGCAGGGTCGAGCCCGATGTCGCCCCCGTCATACCGCTCCACGATGCGGGGCTTCACCCCCGCACCCGTAAGGTCGGGGCTCGTATCCATGTGGGCAATGAAACCTATGGGCGGCACGCCCTCTGCCGTGGCCGGCAGGGAAGCGTAGACCACGCCCCACTCGCTCACCCGCGCGTCAGCCACCCCGAGGGCAAGCAGCTCGTCGCGCAAGAGGCGGGCGAAGTCCATCTGCTTGGGAGTACTGGGCGAAGCCGTAGACGCCTCGTCGCTCTGGGTGTCGATACGTACATATTTCAGGAAACGTTTCAGTAGATTTTCTGTCATAGCGCTTGTGTTTTTCCTTGCAAAAGTAAGCAAAAGCGCGCAAAAGCCCTGCATGAAACCGGGAAAACCTCTGGCACTTTCTGCCAAAAGTGCTGCCGCTTTTCCCGAAAAGCGCTGCCTCTTTTCCCCAAAAGCCCAGCATCGCCCGGCAAGATTGCGCGGGAATGGAATAGTTTTCGTACCTTTGCTTTCCGATATGATTACCCTCTCCGACCCCACCGGCTGCTGCGGCTGCGGAGCCTGCGCCTCGGCCTGCCCGCACGAAGCCATCAGCCTGCGCGAAGACGCGGAAGGCTTCCTCTACCCGCACACCGACGCGGACCGCTGCACCCGCTGCGGCCTCTGCGAGAAGGTGTGCCCTCTGCTGGGCGGGCCGCAGCCGGCCCGCCCGCCGCTCCATGCCTATGCGGCGCACAACAAGAGCGACACCCAGCGCGGGCAGAGCAGCAGCGGCGGCATCTTCAGCCTCCTGGCCGAAGAAGTGACAGCCGGGGGCGGAGCCGTCTTCGGCGCCCGCTTCAGCCGGGACTGCCGCAGCGTCTGCCACGACTATACCGAAGTGCCGGAAGGCATAGCCCCCTTCCGCGGGTCTAAGTATGTGCAGAGCCGGACGGGCTCTGCTTTCCGCCAGGTGCAGGCGCTGCTGCGGGCGGGGCGCACCGTGCTCTTCACGGGCACGCCCTGCCAGGTGGCCGGACTGCGCCGCTTCCTGCGGAAGGACTACCCCCGTCTCTTCACCGCCGAATGCCTCTGCCACGGCGTGCCCTCGCCCAAGGTGTGGCGGCGCTACGTGGACGAAATCTTCCCCGCCGGGCAGGAAGCCGGAGGGGCGGAGGGCAAAGAGGAACTCCGCTCCGTCAACTTCCGCGACAAGGGCCACGGATGGAAAGACTACCGGGTAGTCCTCCGGAGCGCGCCGTCCGGAGACCCCGCCTCCTGCCGGACGCTCATCGAAGAGTCCCACCACCGGAACCCTTATATGCGGGCCTTCCTCTCCAACCTCTGCCTGCGCCCCAGCTGCTACGCCTGCCGCCTGAAGAACGGGCGCAGCGGGAGCGACCTGACGCTCGGCGACTTCTGGGGAATAGACCGCATCTCCCCCGCGCTCGACGACGACCGGGGCTGCACGCTGCTGCTCGTCAACACCCCGCGCGGCGAGGCGCTCTGCGAGCGGATAGCCCCCCGCATGGAACGGACGGAAGCCGACCTCGAAAAAGCCAAGCCCTACAACGGCGGCTTCAGCGAGTCGATACCCGTGCCGAGCCGCAGGCGGAGTTTCTTCCTGGGGCTGGAGACGAGGCTTCCCCTGCCGCGCCTGTTGCGCACGGTAGAGACTACGTCGCACCACCTCCTGCCCCTGAAAATCCGGCTGGCACGCTTTTTTCCCCGCCTGGCCACAAAATATTTCTAACTCCCCTCGCCCGCCTATCCCCCACGGCATGAAAATCGCAATCTTCACCCTCCCCCTCCACTGCAACTACGGCGGCATCCTGCAAGCCTATGCCCTGCAGGCCGTGCTCCAACGCATGGGCCACCGCGTCTTCCTCTACGACACCCCCTTTGCCGGAGAGCGGAAACCCGTAAAAGCCGCCTCCCCGTGGCGCACCCTCCTGCGGCTCCTCCTGCCCCCCGGGCGGGAGGTGCTCCCCCGGCGCGTCAAGCCCAGAATCCCCAAACGCGAGCTCCACTGCCGCCGCCACCTGGCGCGCTTCTTCGGCGAGCACTTCTTCCTGCGCCCCCTGTGCGGGGGAAAGGAGGATCTGGAAGCCGTCGTCGTCGGGAGCGACCAGGTATGGCGCCCCTTGTACTTCCCCGCCATCGAACTGGCCTTCCTCTCTTTCGCCGAGGAGTGGCAGAATGTGCGGCGGGTGGCCTATGCCTGCTCTTTCGGCACAGACCGGCCGGAATACAGCGCCGGGCAAATCGAGCGGTGTGGCCGCCTCGTCGAGCGGTTCGACGGCGTATCCGTGCGCGAAGCCTCGATGGTTCCCATTATCCGCGACACGTTCCGCTGGAATTGCCGCCCCGCCCTCGTCCTGGACCCCACCCTGCTCCTGGAGCCGGACGACTACCGGCGGCTCTACCGCCCCTATTCGCCCGACGGCGGACACGGCAGAGGCAACCGGCTGTTCTGCTACTTTCTCGACCCGAACGAGACGAAAGAGGGAATCAAGCAGCAGGTTCTGAAAAAGATGCACCAGACGGAACTGAAACAGGCCGACCTTTCGCCCGCTGCGGACGGGCTGGAAGCCGGGGACTATGCCTCGCCGGAGAGCTGGCTGCACGCCTTCGACGCGGCCGACGCCGTGCTGACCGATTCGTTCCACGGCTGCGTCTTTTCCATCCTCTTCAACAAACCGTTTGTCGTAGTGGGCAATGCGGAGCGCGGCATGGCCCGGTTCCGTTCGCTGCTGGGCCTGTTCGGACTGGAGAGCCGCCTCGTCGACCCCGCGCAAGGCTTCGACCCCGAACTGCCGGCACAACCCATAGACTGGGCTGCCGTAAACGGGAAACTCCGCACGATGAGAGGCGAATCGCTGGCTTTCCTCAAGCGACATCTCCCGCCGGTTTCCTCCGATAGCGGCCGATGAGAGCACAATAAGACGGGCTGTTTCCCGTTGTAACATAATGACCGAACAAACCGACCGTTTCCGCTGAATCCGAAAGAAGCCCCATGAACATCAGCAAACTCCACTACCTGCGCGCCTTGCTGCCCAGCCTTCGGTTCTGCCTGCGCTACTTCCCTCTAAAAACCGCCCTGCGCCTGCCCGTCTTGCTCTACAAGCCGCAATTCCGGGCATTGAAAGGAACAGTACGCATCGAGAGCAGGCGTGTTCGTTTCGGCATGGTGAAAATGGGATTTCCTGCCGTGGGACTTTTCCCCAACAGCGGTATTATCTTCGAGAACAACGGTGGGAGCCTCATCTTCTGCGGTGAGGCCCGTATCGGGAACGCTTCGGCACTGTCCATCGGCACAAGAGGGACAGCCCGCATAGGCCATGACTTTTCGGCCAGTGCGGCACTGAAGATGGTAGCCTGGCACGACGTCACTATCGGAAAGCATTGCCGCATCGGATGGGACTGTCTGCTGACCGACACTGATTTCCACTGCCTGAAAAAAGAATCCGGAGAGCGCACCCGGGGATATGCCCCCATCCGCATAGGAGAACACTGCTGGATCGGAGCACGCTGCTTTATCCAGAAACGGACGGAACTGCCTCCCTATACCGTAGTCTCCGGCTATTCGCTCGTCAACCGCAAGTACGACATCCCGGAGCGCTCCATCATTGGCGGCATCCCGGCAGAGCTGAAAACCACGGGCGTCTACCGCGACATAGAAGACGACGAGGTGATTTATCCCTAAACGCATGACTCCGACAGAACTTTTCTCCCGCTTACGCCCCATCCTGCACAGCCGGAACCAACGGACTGCCAAGGCGCAGAAGAACATTGCCGGGTCGCTGGTGCTGAAGGTGGTCAGCATCCTGATCTCGCTGCAGGTGGTGCCGCTCACGATAGACTACCTCTCGCCCGAGACTTACGGCATCTGGCTCACGGTGAGCAGCATGGTGGCCTGGCTGGCCTACTTCAATCTGGGCTTTTCCGGGGGATTCCGCAACCAGTTTACCAAGTCATTGGCCGAGGGAAATGTGCCGCTGGCGCGGAAATACCTGAGCACGACGTATGCGGCGCTGGGCACCGTCTTCTCCATACTGATGGTGGCTACGCTCCTCGTCAACCACTATTTCCTGGACTGGGCGCAGATCCTGAACCTCCCTGCAGCTTATTCCGGCGAGTTGAAGCCGGTGTTTGCCCTGCTGGTGGTGTTCTTCTGCGTGAACATCGTGGGCGAAGTGTTCTACTCCATGCTGCAGGCCGACCAAAGCCCGGCCTGGGCCAGCCTCTACCAGACCCTCGGACAGGCGTTGGCGCTGGCGGGCATCCTCATCCTCACCTCCACTCCCGGCGGGGGGCTCTACCGTCTGGCGTGGGTCGTGGCGGGAGTGCCGTGCATCTGGCTCATAGGCGTGTCTTTCTTCAACTTCCGCTTCCACCGGCGCTACCACCGCTTCGCCCCGGCCTGGCACTGCGTGCGGCGCAAACTGGTGCGCAACATCCTGAGCCTCGGGCTGCAGTTTTTCCTCATCATGGTGTCGATGCTGCTCATCTTCCAGCTCATCAACATTCTCCTGACGCGGGAGTTGGGACCGCTGGCGGCTGCGCAGTACAACATCGCCTTCAAGTATTTCAGCATCCTCAACATGGGCTTTGCCATCATCCTGCAACCGCTCTGGCCGGCTTTTACCGACGCTTTCACGCAGAAGGACTTCGGGTGGATGAACAGCATACGCCGCAAACTGGAGCGGCTCTGGCTGCTCTGCATCCCGGCGGTAGCAGTCATGGTGCTCTGCTCGGGATGGGTCTACAAAATCTGGATTAAGGACAGCATAGAAGTCCCCTTGAGCCTGTCGGTGGCCATGGCGGTCTTCATACTCTGCTCCACGCTGGGCAATGCCTACATGTACATGATTAACGGCACGGGCAAGCTGCGCCTGCAACTGACCATCTACGCCTGCTTCGCCGTGATAGCCGTCCCGACGATGATCGGCTGCTGCAAACTGTGGGGGACGGAGGGCATTCTGATAGTCCCGTCGGTCGTCTTCCTGACGCAGGCCGCATTCGGACGCATACAGCTCAAGCGGCTCACCACGGGACAGGCACGGGGCATCTGGAACAAATAGTCCCCCTATTTTTCTATCCGGAAGACCGCACGCAGGAAAGGCACCCGCCGCGCCACGCAGACCCACAGGGCGGCCCAGGCGAACTTCAGCCCCCAGAGGAGGGCCAGCGAAGCACTGTCGCTGCCGAGGGGGAAGATTTTCTGCCAGGGGATGCAGTTCAGCTCGTAGAGATGGAAGCACAAGACGACCAGCGAATAGCGGCCGAAGAAACAAAGCACCCGTTTAAGCAAAGAGAAGCGCGAGGTGTCTATCCAACAAGACACTTGATAAACCAACCAGACGGCTGCCACGGCCGCCAGCATGTCGAAGTACCACAGGCGATAATAGTCGAAGGACATCTCCAGCCTGCCCAGCGAGAGGGCCGTCGCCCACAGCACCCCGCACACCACAGCCAGCAACCAGGGACGGGATGCGGCCGGGATAGCTCCTTCCGTGCCTGCCGGAGCGGAAAGAGGATTGCAGAGGGGCGGACAGAACACCTGCCGCAGGCCGGAGACGGTCAGGCGCCCGGCACGCTCCAGGAGGGCATGGCGGCGGACTTCGTAGCCCACGTAGAGAAACAAAGTGGCGGAACAGGCCGGCTGGATGCTCTGCGGAAGAAAAACGACACCCTGCAGGCTGAAACTCAGCGCGGCCAGCAACAGGCAGACGAGCCAGGGGAAACGGGTGCGGAGCGCCAGATTCAGCCACAACAAGGACCAGAACATGGCAGCCAGGAACCAGATGGCGCCGATGGCGGGCTTCATGCCCAGGACGCGCGGCGCACCGCTCCCCAAAAGAGTGGCCCGCAGGCGGGTGAGAAACACGCCCCACACGTCCTGATCGTGGCAGTAGGCCACAATCATCATGTGCAGGGCAAGCAGCAGGGCGGTGAAAAGATAAGGGATGTAGAGCCGCCTGAAATTCTTGCGGATGCCGGCCCAGACGGGCAAAGGACAGAAGAAATAGCCGGCAACCAGGAAGAAAAGGGGCATGTGGAACGAGAAGATAAAGTTGCGCAGGGAAGCGAAACTACCCGTGGAATGCCCCACAATCATCAGGAGGATGCCGATGCCTTTGAGAATATCGAACGCATCGAGGCGTTTCCCGCCGGGGGAAAACGGACGGCCATTGGCTGCAACAGATTCCAAGGGCAAGCGGCTTTCCTCCTAAGATACAAGGCTTCAATCGTCGAGATAGCGTTCTTCGATCCCGCGGTAGGCATCGATCCGCCGGTCGCGCAGGAAAGGCCACCAGCGGCGCACGGCCTCGCTGCGGGAAAGGTCTACGTCGACCATCAGCAACGCAGGCTCCTCACCGGCCTCGGCCAGCAATTCGCCCTGAGGACCGGCAGCAAAGGAGTGCCCCCAGAACTGTATTCCGCCCGTCTGCCCGCTGGGATCCGGCTCATTGCCTACGCGGTTCACGGCCAGAAGGGGGAGCCCGTTGGCCACGGCGTGGCCGCGCTGCACGGTCATCCACGCCCCCAACTGGCGTTTTTGCTCCTCCTCGGGGTCGCTACTCTCCCAGCCGATGGCCGTGGGGTATATCAGAATCTCCGCCCCCCGCAGCGCCATGAGCCGCGCAGCCTCGGGATACCACTGGTCCCAGCAGACCAATACGCCCAGAATGCCTACAGAGGTGCGGATGGGCTGAAAGCCTAAATCGCCGGGAGTAAAGTAAAACTTCTCATAATAGGCCGGATCGTCGGGAATGTGCATCTTGCGGTACTTGCCCGCGATGCTGCCGTCGGCCTCGAAGACTACCGCCGTGTTGTGATAGAGGCCGGGAGCACGCCGCTCGAAGAGGGACGTTACCAGGACGATGTGCAACTCGGCGGCCAACGCGCCATAGAAATCGGTGGAAGGGCCGGGTATCGGCTCGGCCAGGTCGAAGAGCCGGGTGTCTTCCGTCTGGCAGAAATAGGGCGTGTTGTGCAACTCCTGCAGCACCACGAGGCGTGCGCCGCGGGAGGCCGCTTCACGAATCTCGGAAGACAACAAAGCCATTCCCTCTTTTCGGGAAGAGGGAATGGCTTGCTGAATAAGTGCGGTACGAACAATCCGTTGCTCCATGGCTGATGTTCCGACAGATTATTCGTCCAAAGGTTCTACGTTGAGATGCAATTCCTCCAGCTGGGAGGGGTCGAGCGGTGCAGGCGCATCGAGCATCACGTCGCGTCCGGAATTGTTCTTCGGGAAGGCAATGCAGTCGCGGATGGAGTCCAGACCGGCAAACAGGCTGACCCAGCGGTCCAACCCGTAGGCCAGACCTCCGTGGGGCGGCGCACCGAACTTGAAGGCATCGAGCAGGAAACCAAACTGCTCGCGGGCGCGCTCCTCGGTGAAGCCCAGGATTTTGAACATCTTGTCCTGCAGTTCGCTGTCGTGGATACGGATGGAACCTCCGCCGACCTCTACGCCGTTGATCACCATGTCGTAGGCATTGGCGCGGGCTGCTGCCGGATCGCTGTCGAGCAAGGGGATGTCTTCGGGCTTGGGCGAGGTGAAAGGATGGTGCATGGCCATCAAGCGGCCTTCTTCCTCGCTCCATTCAAAGAGCGGGAAGTCCACAACCCAGAGACAGGCGAACTGGTTTTTGTCGCGAAGCCCCAGCTGGTCGGCCACGTGCAGACGCAGTTCGCACAGCTGCTTGCGGGTCTTCATGGCATCGGCGCCGCTCAAAATCAGGATCAGGTCGCCGGGTTCTGCCGAGAAGACGGCCTTCATTTGCTGCAGGACTTCCTGGGAATAGAACTTATCGACGCTGGACTTGACGTGCCCGTCGGCTTCCACCCGGGCGTAGACCATGCCCTTGGCACCGATTTGCGGACGCTTTACGAAGTCGGTCAGCGCATCAAGCTGCTTGCGGGTATAGGACGCCGCGCCCTTGGCGCAGATGCCGCCGATGTATGCCGCCTCGTCGAACACGGAGAAACCGTGCCCTTTCAGCACATCCATCAGCTCCACGAATTCCATGCCGAAGCGGAGGTCGGGCTTGTCGCTGCCGTACTTCGTCATCGCCTCTATCCAAGGCATACGGGGGAACGGCTCCGTTATCTCGATGCCGCGGATGGTCTTGAAGAGATGCTTGGCCATTCCTTCGAAAATCTCAAGCACATCTTCCTGCTCCACGAAGCTCATTTCGCAGTCGATCTGGGTGAACTCCGGCTGGCGGTCGGCCCGCAGGTCCTCGTCGCGGAAGCATTTTACGATTTGGAAGTAGCGGTCGAAACCGGCCACCATGAGCAATTGCTTCAAGGTCTGCGGCGACTGGGGAAGGGCGTAGAACTGTCCGGGATTCATGCGGGAGGGGACGACGAAATCGCGGGCTCCCTCCGGCGTAGAGCCTATGAGAACCGGGGTTTCCACTTCGAGAAATCCCTGCTTGTCCAGATAATTACGCACTTCGAAGGCCATCTTATGCCGCATCTCCAAGTTGCGGCGGACGCAGGGGCGGCGCAAATCCAGATAACGGTACTTCATCCGGATATCGTCGCCTCCGTCCGTATTGTCTTCTATGGTGAAAGGCGGCGTTTCCGCAGCATTGAGCACCGTCAGGGAGGAGACCGCTATTTCAATCTCCCCGGTCGGAATCTTGGAATTCTTGGAGGAACGTTCGTTTATAGTGCCTGTGACCTGAATCACATACTCGCGTCCCAATTTATTCGCTTCCGCCCAAAGGGCAGAGTCGGCCGTTTCCTCGTTGAACACAAGCTGGGTTATGCCATAACGATCGCGCAAATCGGCAAAAGTCATTCCGCCCATCCTGCGTACCCGCTGGACCCATCCGGAGAGGGTCACTTGTTTGTCTACATCGGTGATACGCAATTCACCGCACGTCTTGGTCCTATACATTGTAGTCTATATGCTTTTTTAGAAAAACATTCTGTCTATAAAAACACCGGAGCTGCGAGACTTACAGACCGCGGCCGTGGCAATTCTTGAATTTCTTGCCGCTTCCGCAGGGGCAAGGGTCGTTCCGGCCCGGCCGCTTCTCCACGCGGATCGGTTCGCGCTGCGGCTTGGAAGCACGGGTGTCCTGGGAGGCCACACGCTTCTGTACCGGGTCGGTCAGGTCTTCCTTCGTCTCTTGCAGGCGGGGAGCCGGGCGGCGCACCTCGGGAGCCGCTTCCCTCACCTGTTCCGGCTGCTGGACGGGAATCTGGCAACGCATCAGGATGGCTATCGTCTTGTTGTTTATCTTCTGCACCATTGCATCGAACAGTTTCACGCTCTCCAGCTTGTAGATGAGCAGCGGGTCCTTCTGTTCGTAACTTGCGTTCTGGACCGACTGTTTCAGCTCGTCCAGCTCGCGCAGGTTCTCCATCCAGGCTTCGTCTATTACGTGCAACAGGATTGCTTTCTCAAAGGATTTCACCACTTCCTTGCCCTGAGTCTCGTATGCCTTCTTCAGGTTTACGGAAATGTTATACATCCGTTGCCCGTCGACTATGGGGACCAGGATATTCTGGTAGCGGTCGCCCTGGTTCTCGTACACGTCCTTTATGACAGGATAGGCTATCTCGGCAATGCGGTCGGTGCGGCGCTTGAAGTTTTCCATTGCCACCTCGAAGGTCTTCTCGCAGAGTTTCTCCAGATTTCCCGCATTCATCTCCTCCTGGGTAAAGGGTACTTCCATGGCCAGCGTAGAGAGCATCTCCATCCGGCAGCCCTCATAGTCGTGATTCTCTATGGCATTTGCGCAACGGTCCCAGATCATATTGACGATATCCATGCCGATTCGCTCGCCCATCAGCGCATGACGCCGCTTGGTGTAGACCACGGTCCGCTGACGGTTCATCACATCGTCGTATTCCAACAGGCGCTTTCGGATACCGAAGTTGTTCTCTTCCACTTTCTTCTGCGCATTCTCGATGGAACGCGAAATCATGCTGTGCTCGATCATCTCGCCTTCCTTGAAACCGAGCCGGTCCATCACCTTGGCGATGCGCTCGGACGAGAAAAGGCGCATGAGGTTGTCCTCCAACGAAACGAAGAACACGGAAGAACCCGGGTCGCCCTGGCGTCCGGCACGTCCGCGGAGCTGGCGGTCTACACGGCGGGATTCGTGGCGCTCCGTACCGATGATGGCCAAACCGCCGGCTTCCTTCACTTCGGGGCTGAGCTTGATGTCCGTACCGCGGCCGGCCATGTTGGTCGCTATGGTGATCGTACTGCTCTGGCCTGCCTGTGCCACGATATCCGCTTCCTTCTGGTGCAACTTGGCATTGAGCACGTTGTGAGGCAGCTTGCGCATCGTGAGCATACGGCTCAGCATTTCGGAAATCTCCACCGAGGTCGTACCCACAAGCACGGGGCGCCCGGCCTGGACCATCTTCTCTATTTCCGCAATCACGGCCGCATATTTCTCGCGCTTTGTCTTATAGACGCGGTCATTCATGTCATTCCGCATAACAGGCCGGTTGGTCGGGATAACGACTACGTCCAGCTTGTAAATGTCCCAGAACTCTCCGGCTTCCGTCTCGGCCGTACCGGTCATGCCGGCCAGCTTATGGTACATACGGAAGTAGTTCTGGAGCGTAATGGTGGCGAAAGTCTGGGTGGCCGCCTCCACTTTCACGCGTTCCTTGGCCTCGATGGCCTGATGCAGGCCGTCGCTCCAGCGGCGGCCTTCCATGATGCGGCCCGTCTGCTCGTCGACAATCTTCACCTGCCCGTCCATTACGACGTAATCATCGTCGCGCTCGAACATGGCATACGCCTTGAGCAACTGAGTGACCGTGTGGACGCGTTCGCTCTTTATGGCGAAATTGGCCATCAGGCGGTCTTTCTCCTCCAGGCGCTGCGCGTCGGTCAGGTCTTTACGGCCCTCCAAATCGGCCATCTGGGAAGTGATGTCCGGCAAAACGAAGAAGGAAGGATCCGACTGGTTCTGGGAAATCAGGTCTACGCCCTTGTCCGTGAGGTCGGCGCTCTTCATCTTCTCGTCGATCACGAAGTACAGCGGCTCCACGGCCTCGGGCATACGCTTGTTGTTTTGCTCCATGTAGATTTCCTCGGTCTTCAGCATTCCGGCTTTTATGCCCGGCTCACTGAGGAACTTGATGAGCGCCTTGTTCTTGGGCAGTGCCTTGTGGCTGCGGAAGAGGGCCAGGAAACCTTCTTCCTGGTCTTTCTTGTCGGGAGAGGCGATGAGGCGTTTGGCATCGGAGAGGAGCTTCGTGGCCAGTGCCTTCTGGGCGGCATAGACGCGCTCGACCTCCGGGCGCAATTCTTCGAAGAGTTGCACGTCGCCGTGCGGCACGGGGCCGGAAATGATGAGCGGCGTGCGCGCATCGTCTATCAGCACGGAGTCCACCTCGTCGACGATGGCGTAATTATGGGAGCGCTGCACGAGGTCTTGCGGGCTCTGGGCCATGTTGTCGCGCAGGTAGTCGAAGCCGAATTCGTTGTTCGTCCCGAACGTGATGTCGGCCAGATAAGCCCGGCGGCGGCGGTCGCTGTTGGGCTGGTGCTTGTCGATACAGTCGACACTCAGGCCGTGGAACTCATAGAGCGGCCCCATCCATTCGGAGTCGCGCTTCGAAAGATAGTCGTTGACCGTCACCACATGTACGCCGTTGCCTGTCAGGGCATTCAGGAACACGGGCAAAGTGGCCACGAGGGTCTTACCTTCACCGGTGGCCATCTCGGCTATTTTCCCCTTGTGCAGGACTACGCCGCCGATGAGCTGGACATCGTAGTGCACCATGTTCCACGTCGTCTCGTTTCCGCCTGCGACCCAATGGTTCTGATAGATGGCTTTGTCGTCCTCGATGCGCACGAAGTCTTTCGTGGCAGCCAGGTCGCGGTCGAAGTCGTTGGCCGTGACTACGATTTCCTCGTTTTCGGCAAACCGGCGCGCCGTGTCTTTCATGATGGCGAAAGCCACGGGGAGTATTTCGTCCAACGCTACTTCCAGCTTGTCCAGCACTTCCTTTTCCAACTTATCGATTTTTCCGAAGAGTGTCTCGCGCTCTTCCAGGGGAGTCTCCTCCACTGTATCCTTCAGACGGGCTATTTCCTCACGCTCACTCTTGACACTCTCCTGGAGGAAGGCTTTCAACTCTTGTGTCTTGGCCCGGAGTTCATCATTGCTCAGGGCCTGAATCTCCGGATATGCCGCTTTTATCTTGTCCAGCCAGGGCTGTACCTCGCGCATATCCCGCTTGTGTTTGTCACCGAAGAGGTGACCGATAAAACTACTGAATCCCATTTTATCTTTTTGCTTTTTTATTTTCTGTCTGTAAATGAGGCTGTCGTTGCGAAACCTCGGGTTGATGTTTGCTTGTCTGTCCGGTGCTTCCTGCATCCGGGGCGGGAGTTCCGCCGTTTTCCGCTGCGTCTTTTGCCTGTTTCCGCTGCATCTTTTCGGGAAAAGACGCAGCGCTTTTTCCTTTTTCCGGCAATGGGGGAAAGAAACCGGTCAGAACAGCGGCGCTGCCGAGCAGGCATTGGGAGCCCGGATGCGGATGGACTTGCTCACCGTGGGGGCCACGCAGTCCATCGTGACCGGCTCGACTATCCGTCCCGGCTCTACGGAATTGCCGATGAAGAAGAGGGGCTGCGGGACGGCCGCGCTGCGCACCACGTAGTTACCGTCGGGATTTGTGGCGTCGACCACCGTCCAACCCGGCATGACCTCCACCCACAAATCGCCGGAGCGTTCCCGGTGGTACGCATTGCGCAGGTGCTGGAGCTTGGAAATCCAAGCTGCCCGGAGCAGACCGGTAGAGGTATACACCTCGCGCACTCCGCTCATCTGGATAAGGAAGGCTGCCGACTGGGCCTGCACTTCCTCCAACGTCAGTTTGTGCTCTTCGATCAGCTTGCGGTTGAGGTAGAACTGCAGCCCGTCGTAGGCCTCAACCCACTGCCCCTGCCCGTGGAGGGCCATCAGGTACATGTTGAGCAGGGCTTTGCAGCGCTCCAGATGGAACTCGCCTCCCGGCAGGTTGAGATTGGCGGGCAGATAGCGGTCGGGGGCGCTGTAGCCCGTGGAAGTCAGGAATACAAGGGCATTCTGAAGCCCTACCCGTTGGTCTATCCAGTCCAGCAGCTCTCCCAGCACCCTGTCCAGGCGCACATAGGCATCCTGCGTCTCCATCGGGATTTCCACGAAGGGGCGCGAATCGTAGGGGCCGGCGTAATAGGTCACGGACAGCAGGTCCGGTATGTCGTCGCGCCCCAGTTCGGAAAGATTGAACGAGCGGAACAGGAGACGATTGATTTCGCTATTGACAAGCGGCGAAGTCTTCAGGCGCCGGTAGCGCCCCTCGCCTGCCGCAAAACCATACTCAAAGGCATAAGGCTCCGAGCCGCTATACACATATTTATAGTCGCTCACCGGACGCGACGGCTTCCAAACCAGCGAATCCCCACGCGAGTCGACTCCCTCCTGCATGTTGAAAGCGCTGACGAAATAAGGGAACGTGCCGTAATAGGTCGTGCCGCACCACATGCCGTTCTCCACATTCAGCCAGAAAGCCCCGTCGGCCGCGTGCCCCGCGGCCATGACAGCCTCTTCCCGCTCCGGGGCCACGGCATAAACGAGCGACTTGCCGCCGAAGAAGATCTTCAGCTCATCGCCGAGTGTCGTGGCCTGCAGCAAGGCGGCCGAGGTGGACTGGTTCGTATAGTTCCCCATGAAGTCGGGATCGTCGGCACAGTTTTTCTTCAGCAGGGTAGAAGGGTCCAGCCATGTCCGCGAGACTATGCCGTGAATCATGGGCACCGTCCCCGTAAAGAGGGAGGCTATGGAGGATGCACGGTCGGGATTGTAGAAATTATAGTCGGCATTTACGTAATACCGCCCTTCGCGCCAGAGGCGGCGGAAGCCTTTTTCGCCATAAAGCGGCGAGAAAAACTCCATATAGTCCTGCCGCAGCTGGTCGACAGTAATGCCCACTACCAGCTTGGGCGTGGCGGAATTCTGCTGCGCGTCGGCCGCGATGGCCAGCAGGGCAAGCAGTGTGGTCAAGAAGCCCCTTATCTCCATCGGTGTTCGAAAGCTAAAATGGAATAACTCAACGAGCGGACCCACAAGGACAGCGCCAGAGGCACGACGGCCGTATTGATCTGCTGGGGCAAAACGCTGAAACAAAAGAAAAATACGACCAGCACCAAGGCATTGGCGAGGTGGTAATAATCCATCTTCCACATGCGGGCGTTACGTATATATAAAGGCAGGAACAGGAGATGGAAAGGATGAAACACCACCATGTTCCAGTTGGAGTCGACAGCCGGGTGCTGCGAAAAGAAAGTAAGGAAAGTCAGCAACAGCCCCACGCAGCCGGCCAACGAGAAAAGGACGATGTCGAGTCCCAAGAACGCACGCCCTTTTACCACCCCGTAGATGGAAACCGCCACCACCAGCAGCAACACGAGAAGCGAACAGGTACGCGGTGTCCAGAAACCGTCGCCGGCAGCAGCCATTTCCGCCGCACCGTTGCGCGGCTGGCAGAGGTCGGACTCGGACAGCACAAGGTCGCGAAACGCCGTGTCCCGCGGCACTACCAGCGCGTTGCGGAAGCCGTCGTGCAGATACTTGGGCAGGAAATAGCGCTCCACGCCCTCCATCTGCCGGTCCACATCGGCACCCAGGACCAGATCGATGCCGAAGCGGGCCCAGGGATGCCCCTGCAGACAACCGTGGACCGCTCCGCGAAACGTCTCGATGTCCTCGCGGTCGTCGTATTTCACGATGCCGTCCACCGCTTCTTCCACCTTCACCCGCGGGCGGGTGGCGCAATTGTCGAAAAAATAATTATAGCGGTACGTGCGGTTTTCCGGCAGATAGTTGACAAGAAGCGCCTGATACAGACGGCGGCACTCCTCCTGGGTCAGGTTCAGCACCTGCTCCTTTACGCCCAATCCCTGGGCACGGTATGAATCAAGGAAAGCGTCGAAAGGCTCGCACCCTATGGCATAGTCCGTCTCGCCCCGCACAAAGCGCCAGATGAAGTGGGGCGCATCGTAGTCGAACACGCCGTAGTGGAACACCACATCCCCGCCGCCCGAGGTCTGCACCCGCAGCCCCGTATGGCCGAAGAGGGAGTATATTTCAGTCGTTCCGGGCGAACAGGTCAACAGACTTACCGTTAACGAATCGCCGCCCCGCTCACCCGCGCAATACGCCCGGGCCGGAGCTAAAACGATGATAAACAAGCCCAATAAGGCCTGCGCCAGTTGCCGGTTCATTCCTTAAAATCTTCTACTTTTTCAGTTACGGCTGCAAAATTACGCTTATTTTTGGGAAAAGAGCGAGAGCGTTCTACTTTTTTTGGCTTACTTTGCATCCCAAAAGACTCATGCCCGTGGAGAATCTCATCATAGACATTGGCAACACGTACGCAAAGCTCGCACTTTTCCGGGAAGACCGGCTCATCGAAATATGCAGGGAAAATGTTTCAATCCCCAAGGCCTTTTCCAAATTGACGCAGGGCTTTGAGATAAAAGCGGCAATAGTTTCTTCCGTCATCGACCTGGCACCCGAAACAGAGTCTTTCATCCGGTCGTGCCCCTTCCCCGTACATTTCCTGAGCGCCGACACGCCCATACCCATAAAAATAGGATACGGCACGCCCCGGACTCTGGGAGCCGACCGCCTCGCGGCCGCCGTGGCCGCAAAGGAGATGTATCCCGGGAAAAACCTGCTCATCATCGATGCCGGCACGGCCATTACTTACGACTTCCTCTCGCAGGACGGCACATTTACCGGAGGAAACATCACGCCCGGCAAACAGATGCGCTTCGAATCGCTGCACAACCAGACAGCCCGGCTGCCGCTGGTGGACGAAAACGGCGACTGCCCCCTGACGGGATACGACACCCCCTCGGCCATACGCGGCGGAGTGATGAGAGGAATCGCGTACGAAATGAACGGCTACATCCGAGACTACAAAAAAATATACCCGGACCTGAGCGTCCTGCTCACCGGAGGCGACGCCCCGCTCTTCGAGCAAGAACTCGAGAGCAAGTACACGGCCGAGCGCCATCTTGTTCTCAAAGGTCTAAACCGCATCCTATATTATAATGAAAGCATCTAACACTTCCCGCAGATTTCTCCATACGCTGGCCCTCGCTGCCATCAGCCTTTATGCTGCGGCGCAGTCCAGCACCCTGTCGGTCAACAACACCAATTCCCCCTACTCCCGCTACGGCATCGGGCAACTCGAAGACTACGGCTTCGGCTCCAGCCGGGCCATGGGCGGAGTGGGCTTCGCCCTGCGGGACGGACGGCAGATCAACCCCCTGAACCCGGCTTCCTACAGCGCCATCGACTCGCTGACTTTCCTGATGGACGCAGCGCTCAGCATGCAGATAAGCCGCTTCTCCGAAAACGGGCAGAGCACCACGGCCAACAACTCCAGCTTCGACTACATAGCCGCACAGTTCCGCCTCTATCCGGGACTGGGCGTCACCGCCGGGCTGCGCCCCTACTCCACCGTGGGCTACAACTTGGGAAACAAAGGGTACATCCTGGATGCAGGAACGGGGCAGCAGACCGCCGCCACCTATAATTATTATGGCGAAGGCGGCATACACCAGGTTTTCTTAGGGCTGGGCTATGAGCCGGTCAAGCACCTCTCCGTGGGATTCAACATAGCCTACCTCTTCGGAAGCATCGAGAAAGCCTCATCCATCGTCTCCGATGTCTACCCGGACGGCTCTATCCGCAAGACCGGGACGATGGACGTCTACGACTACAAGCTGGACCTCGGCGTACAATACACCCACCCGCTCAATGAAAGCAAGGAACAGAACCTCACTGTCGGCGCCACCTATTCGCTCGGGCACGAGTTCAACACCCGGGACCACAGCACCACGGGCGACAACACCCAGTCTGTAGAAGCATCGCTCAAGCAGCCCACGGCCATCGGGCTGGGCCTGGCCTACACCGACACCCGCTGGAAAGCCGAAGTGGACTACGGCCTGCAACTCTGGGACCAGACCTATACCGAACCCCTCAGCTACGGCGACGACAACCACGCCCAGTCGGCCCTGCAACCCCTGAAAAACCGGCATCGCATTGCTGTCGGCGCCGAGTGGATACCCGGCCTTTACAGCCGAAACTACTTCCACCAGGTCCGCTACCGATTTGGCGCACACTTCACCACCCCCTACTACCAAATCCGCTCCCGCCAGGGCGGCTGGACCGACGGGCCCAAGGAATGGGGCATAAGCGCCGGCGTCGGCCTGCCTCTGAAGTTCCTGAACCGTTCGCTCATACAGATTTCTGCCGAATACATCCGTACCTCGCTGCCGGATTACGTGACGGACAATACGTTCCGCCTCACCGTAGGACTCACATTCAACGAGACGTGGTTCCAAAAGTGGAGAGTGCAATAAGAGAACAAGCCTGCACACCTGCGACATGCCTTTCCGCCGACTTTTTCCGCTCAGCCTCTTGTTGCCCGCCCTGCTGCCCCTGCTTTTCTCCTGCGAGGAAGCAGAACGCTCGTCCGCCCCTCCGATAAAAGACAGGGACTCCATAGCGGTGCTCAAGACAAGTGACATCATCTCCTACATCTCCGACTCCGGCATCACAAAATATAAGATTCTCACCAAACAGTGGGACATGTACGACCGCGCCCGGGTGCCCCGATGGGCATTCGAAAAAGGGCTCAAACTGGAAGAGTTCGACAGAAAATACAAGGTCATCAGCACCATCGAGTGCGACACAGCCTATTATTATACGCTCCACCGCATCTGGGAACTCCGCGGCCATGTGAAAGTAAAAAATGCCAAAGGCAACCAAATCTACACCTCACAGCTCTTTTGGGAACAAGACAAGAAAAAACTCTATTCCAACCGCCCCGTACACATCGTACAGCCGGACAAAGTGATCGACGGTAACTCCTTCGAGTCCAACCAGGACATGACCTGGTACATCATCCACAAAATGAAAGGGCAAGTCACTTTCGACGAAAAGAAACTTTCCTCACCGCCCCCACCGCCACCGGCCGACACAACCCAGACCACCACTGCGCCGCAGGAGAGAGAAACCTCCGCGCAACCTGCCGCCCCGGCCGACACAACCCGGCCGGCGGCCCGCCTTAAATCCTAAAATCCCGATGGAAACACAGACTCTAATCCTCCTCCTCTCCGTTGCCACAAGCAGCCTGCTCTGCGTGCTGACTTACATCCGGACGAAACGGCAATACAGCACCTCCGGCACAACCCCCACAATACCGGAAAAAGACTTCAGCCACCTCATCGCCAACCGGAAAGGGAATAGTCAGGAAGACCGGGAAGAAGAACTTGAAATCTTCCGCAACGTACTCGACTTCAGCCACACCCGGGTACGCGACTGCATGGTGCCCCGGCCGGAAATAGTGGGCGTCCCGCGCACAGCCACACGCCAAGAGCTGACGGCCCTCTTCGTAGAAACCGGATTTTCCAAACTGATAGTCTACGACGGCAGCATCGACAACATTTTGGGCTACATCCACGTATCAGAAATGTTCCACTCCCAAGGCCCCTGGACCGAACACATCCAGAAAATGCCTTTCGTCCCCGGCACGATGGGAGCCCAAAATATGCTCACACTCTTCATGCAGGAGAAAAAGCGCCTCGCCGTCATCGTCGACGAATTCGGCGGCACCATCGGCATCATCTCCATCGAAGACCTCGTGGAGGAAATCTGCGGAGACATCCAAGACGAATACGACACCGACCGCTACGTCGCCAAGCAGACAGCCAAAGGGGAATACGTCTTCTCCGCCCGCCTGGAGATAGAGAAAATCAATGAAGACTTCGCCCTGCAGCTCCCTCTTTCCCAAGGCGGGGAATACCAGACGCTGGGAGGCCTCATACTCCATTACCACCAGAGCTTCCCCAAGCTCCACGAAGAAATCCTCATCGGTCCCTACCGGCTGAAAGTCTTGAAGATGACAGCCAAAAAAATAGAACTGGTCCGCATCAGCCGCACCCCGGATGAAGAGCAATAAACCTCCCGCCCAGCACCCCATTTCATACCCGGACACACTTTTTTAAACGAAAAAGAAGTTAGATAGACAATTTTTCAGTAACTTCGCCCCCCAAAATGCGGTAAATATCCGCATCTGCCAACGCGAATAAAAACAAAACAGAAAAAGAATAGACAAAAGAAAATGGCAACATTAGGAAAAATCCGAAGCAAAGGCCCCCTGATCGTCATCGTAGTAGGCGCGGCCCTCCTGGCTTTCATCGCAGGAGATGCATTCAACGGAATGAGCGCAGTAAACCGTTCAGCCGAAGTCGGCGAAATCTATGGAGAAAAGCTCTCCGCACTCGAATACCAGCAAATGGTAGAAGAATACACCGACGTAATAGAATTCACCCAAGGTACCAACCTCACTGACGAACAGGCCACCCTCCTCAGAGACCAAGTCTGGCAGAACTATGTGAACAACCAAATCGTTGCCCACGAAGCCGAGCGCCTCGGCCTTACAGTGAGCGATGCCGAACTGCAGTCCATCCTCACAGAAGGCACCCATCCCATCCTGCGCCAGACACCTTTCATCAATGAGAAAACCGGACTCTTCGACAAGGATGCCCTTCAGAAGTTCCTCACCGAGTACGAAAAACTCGACCGCAACCAGATTCCTGCCGAATACCAAGAACAATACGACCGGCTCTACAACTATTGGATGCACCAGGAGCGCACCCTGCGTCAAAGCCGTCTGGCCGAAAAATACCAGCAGCTCATCTCCGGCAGCGTGCTCAGCAACAAGCTCGAACTCGAAGCCAACTTTGCCAATCGCTCCAACACGGCCGATTTCCAGATAGCCGCCATCCCCTACTCCACACTCCCCGACAGTGTAGTCAACGTCAGCGATGCCGAACTCAAAGCACTCTACGACCAAAAGAAAGAGAACTACCGCCAGTGGGTTGAGACGCGCGACATACAATACATTTCCGTTCCGGTCAAAGCCTCAGCCGAAGACCGTGCTGCCATAGAGAAGGAAGTGCAAGAAGCCCAAGCCCTCCTCGAGAAAGGCGGCGACTACAAAACCATCGTAATGGACGCCGAGAGCGAAACCAACTTCTACAATCTCTATCAGACCAAAGCCTCCCTTCCCCGCGACGTACAAGACCGTCTTACCACCGCTACCGCAGGCCAGACCGTACCCACTTATTATAACTCGCTGGACAATACCTTCAACACATTCACCTACCTCGGTTCCACCACTCAGGCCGACAGCATCAAGTTCCGCCAGATACCCGTGAGCCGTGCGACCCTCGAAGAAGCCCAGAAAGTGGCCGACAGTATCTACACCGCCCTTCAGGGAGGAGCCCAGTTTGCCGACATGGTGAAAAAATACGGAGGCATCGAAGAAGGACAATGGCTCACCTCTGCCAATTACGAGAACGCCCCCATGCTCGATGCCACCAGCGAACAGCTTTTCTCCACCGTCTTCAACATGAATTCCGGCGAGATCCGCAACCTTGAGATACCCGGCGGACGCCTCATCGTGCAAGTCCAGGAGAAACGCGCCCCCGTGGAGAAATACAAAGTGGCCCTCGTCAAGCGCACCGCCACCTTCAGCAAAGAGACCTACAGCCAGGCCTACAACAAGCTCTCCGCTTTCCTCAGCCAGAACTCCACCCTTGAGCAATTCACGGCCAACGCAGCCAAAAGCGGTTTCCTCCTCCAGCGCCGCGATGCCCTCTACAGCAATGAATACTACATCGGCCGCCTCCAGGGCAGCCACGAAGCCCTGCGCTGGGCCTTCGAAGCCGAAGTGGGCGACATCTCCCCCCTCTACGAATGCGGAGCCAACGACCACCTGCTCGTCCTGGCCCTCACCGGTATCAACCCCGAGGGCTACCTCCCCTTCGAGAAAGTAAAAGAGCAACTCCGCCCCGAAGCCATCCGGGAGAAAAAAGCCGAGCACATCATGGCTGACATACGGAAAGCCAATCCGGCTACCATGGCCGCTTGCCAGAACATCTCCGGCGTACAGACCGACTCCCTGCTCCACGTCAACTTCTCCATGCCCGCCTATGTTTCTCTTACCCGCAGCAGCGAACCCGTCCTGAGCGCCTATGCCCAAACCGCTACGCAGGGCAAACTCACAGCCCCCGTCAAGGGTAACGGCGGAGTTTACCTCCTCTCCCTTGTAGAGAAAGAGAAGACTGCCGAGAAGTACGATGCCAACGCCGAGCGCCAACGCCTCCGGAGCCAGCAGATGCAGGCTGTGTCCCGGTTCATGCAAGACCTCCTCATCCAATCCGAGGTCAAAGACAAGCGCTACCTCTACTTCTAAAGAAAAGGGAATCATCCTTATCCCACACCAGCACGCCGCAGGCTGAATCTTCAGCCTGCGGCGTGTTTCATTTTGCCGTTATCGTCTAGCTATAAAAGCAAGCCACCACCTCCGTTCCCTACCATTGGAGTGTGTATAAAAGCTCTAAAATAAAAAAGAGGTATCCGGCCACACCACTATTCCGCCCCACCAGCGGACGGGAGCGGCTCTCCCTCCTCCTCAAACCGTCGGCGGTGGGCCACAATGGATGCCATGTTTTCCAGCGCCCAGTCCGTCAGTTGCCGAATCAGCGGGATGAGCGAACAGCCCATTGGCGTAAGGCAGTACTCCACTCGGGGAGGCACTTGGGGATAAACCGTGCGCCGCACCAAGCCGTCCGCTTCCAGCCGCCGGAGCGTGGAGGAGAGGACACGCGAGGAAACGTCAGGTATCTCGCGCCCCAGCTCGCCGAAACGGAGCACATCATGCTCCTCCAGCAGCAGGAGTACAAGCAGCGACCATTTGTCACCGAAGCGGGCCACTACGCCCCGCACCGGGCACATCTCCACGATTGATCCGTACTTTTCCCTTTTCCGCATATACTTTTTCCGCAAAGTTAGCCATTTTCTACCGGATTCGTCTCTGTCATCCTCGCTTTCCGCATGCAACTCCACCCGATAGGGATTTAGCATTTTTTAATTCTGCGGCAAACGACTGATTTCCTACAAAAGCGAGTAGCGGGTAACTATTGGCGCCACGGGTAACTTCTTGCAAGGCTATCAGGAAAGCTCCACCTTTGCAACCGTCAATACGAACCTCTAAACAACCATCCTATGAAACAAATCGAACAAATCGCGGCAGGCCAAAACTTCAGCGCCGCCTGCGTAGGCAAACTCAGCGGACTCTCGGACTACGAACTCACACTCGGCCCCGACACGAAAATCACGGGCAAAGTCTTCGGCGGGGCAGCCGTAGGCGCCACGGGAGGCGAATTTTCCTTCCAAGTATTCCGTCCCGGCACGGAGACGGGCTTCCTCCACACGCACAAGACCCACGAAGAACTCTACTTCTTCCTTTCGGGAAAGGGTGAATTCCAGGTAGACGGCCAAACGTTCCCCATAGAGGAAGGCAGCGTAGTACGCGTGGCCCCGGACGGACGGCGCTCCGTGCGCAACAACGGGACGGAACCGCTCGTCATGCTCTGCGTACAATACCGCGGCGCGACCTTCACCGCCGAAGACGCCGCCGACGGGGTGATTCTCACCGATCCGGTAAAGTGGTAAACGCCCCGTGCGGCAAGAAACAGAAAAAAGGACAGGGCTTTTTCCGGAAACATACGAGTGTTCTCCGAGAAAAGCCCTGCCCTCTTTCTTGTCTTCCTGTCCCTACCGCTCTTCCTTCAGAAAGGGAAGAGAAGCGGCAGCAGGAGCACCATGGCTACGCCCATGACCACTTGGAGCGGAAGGCCCACCTTCACATAATCGGAAAAGCGGTAGCCTCCGGCCGGCATGACCAGCGCATTCGGCGGCGTGGAGAAAGGCGAGGCAAAACACATGCTGGCCGCTATGGTCACGGCGAAGAGGAAAGGCAACGGACTGGCGCCCACCTGCTGCGCCGCGCTCAGGGCAATGGGTGCGAGGAGCACGGCAGTGGCCGTATTGCTGATGAAGAGTGTGAGCAGGGAGGTGGTGAAATAGATTCCGGCCAAGAGCCAGAGCGGGCCCAAGTCGCCCAATCCGCTGACCAGATGGGAGGATACCCACTCCGATGCGCCCGTTTTCTCCAAAGCCTTCGACATGGGCAACATGGCGGCTATGAGCATGATGCTCTCCCAGTTGATGGTTTTATAAGCGGCCTCCACGTTGCGCAGGCAGCCGGTGAGCACCATCAGCAGAGCGGCCACGATGGCTGCCGTGACGGGCGCCACGGGGATGGAATCAAACATCATGCAGACCACCATGGCCAGCATGATGAGCGCCGCCACGGGGGCCTTGTAGTCAAGCGTCACGCGGGCGGCCTCCTCCAGCGGCTGGCCCAGGACGACCCACTCGCCCTGTTCTTCGGTCAGGCGGGCTATGTGCTCCCAAGAGCCCTGCACGAGGATGCGGTCGCCGGCATGGAGCTTCACGTCGGCCAGGCCTTCGAGCCGGTACTCCTGCTTGTGCTGCACGCCGAGCACATTGACCCGGTATTTCTCGCGGAAGCGCGAGTCGCGTACAGTGCAGTTCTGCAGGCGCGAGGTAGGCATGAGCAGCAGTTCGGCCACGCCGATTTTGTAGAACCCCATCCCGGCGCTGTCGGCTTTCTGCCCGTCCTTCGGGGAGTCGGCATCGGCCACGACCTCCAGCCGCATTGCTGTTGCAAAACTGCGCACCTGCCCGGCACGTCCGCTGACGTAGAGCAGATCGCCCGGCTGCAGGCGGGTTTGGGACAGGGCAATCTCCTGATATACGTCTTTCCCCAGGAGGGCCGACTTCAGCCCGCCGCGCACGCGGCGCACTTCGAGCACCGTCAGCCCGTAGCGGCGCTGCACGTCGAGCTCCGGCACAGCGTGCCCCGCGGCCGGAGAACCATCGGTTATCTTCAGCAGCCACAGGTCACGGTCCAGCCCATACTCCTCCACCAGTTCGCGCAGCGACTTGTGGCGCCGCCGCCCGCTGCCGCCCTCGTCCTGCCGCCCGGAGAGAAACAGGCGGACCAGCGGATAGAGCGCCACGATGCCCACCAGCAGGCAGATGATGCCCACGGGGGTGAAGGAAAAAAACGTGAGCCGCTCGTAGCCGGCATGCTCCAGCGCGTCGGCTATCACGAGGTTCGGCGGCGTACCGATGAGCGTCATCATGCCGCCCATGCTGCTGGCAAAGGCCAAGGGCATGAGCAACCGGGCGGGGTTGACGCCGGCGCTCGTGGCCAGGCTTACGACGATGGGCAACATGAGCGCCACCGTCCCCGTATTGCTGACGAAGGCGCCGATCAGTCCGGTGACGAGCATCACCAGCAGGTACAGCCCCAGTTCGCTGCCGCCGGCCAGCTTCATCAGCCGGCTGCTCATCATCTTGGCCAGACCGGTCTGGAAAACCGCCCCGCCCACAACGAAAAGGGCTACCATCATGATGACCACCGTGCTGGAAAACCCGGCCAAGGCCTCCTCCGGCGTAAGGATGCCGCACAAGAGCAGGGCAGCCAGCGAGCACAGCGCCACCACATCGGAGCGCAACCATCCCTTGACGAAGAAGAGGGAGGCCACGCCGAGTATCACAAGTGTCGTAACCATCGGCACGCAGACTACTTAGAAAATTCCTTGATGCGCTGCTCCTCGGAGAGGCGGCAGATGAGCAGCGTGTCGTTCTTCTCAGCCACTATGTATCCGTCCAAGCCCTGGATGACGACGCGGCGCTCCTCGGGCACGTGGACGATGCAGTTCTTCGTCTCGATGAGCTTCACCTCCCGGCCTATGACGGCATTGTTCTCCCCGTTTCCGCCCAGTTTCTCGTAGAGTGAGCCCCACGTGCCCAGATCGCTCCAGCCGAAAGAGGCGGGGAAGACATAGATCCGGTCGGCCTTCTCCAGCACGGCGTAGTCCACCGATATGGCGGGACACTCGGGGAAGAGGCGGTCTACCTCCGCCTGCTCCGCAGCAGTGTAGAAAGCAGGCTCCAGACGATCCATGATGGCGGCTATCTCCGGCTGGTAACGGCGCAGGGCCTCGGTTATCGTCCCGACCTTCCAGATGAAAATGCCGGAGTTCCAGTAGAAGTTAGGCTGTTTTACGTATTCCTGCGCCGTCGGCAGGTCCGGTTTCTCGCGGAAGGAAAGCACCGGGCGTATCGCCCCGTCCCCGCCCGCGGCGCCGGCTTCGATGTACCCATAGCCCGTCTCCGGACGTGTGGGCTGCATGCCGAGGGTCAGAATGGCCCCTTCGCAGGAAGCGGTGAAGTCCAGCGCGCCACGAATCACGCGCCGGAATTCCTCCACGTCCATCACCACGTGGTCGGAAGCGGCCACCACGATGTTCGCCCCGGCGTCCCTCTTGCGGATTTTCCAGCTCACATAGGCCACGCAGGGAGCGGTATTACGCATGCAGGGCTCGCAGAGTATGTTTTCCTCCGGCACCTCCGGCAGTTGCTCGCGCACGATGGAGGCATACCGCGCGGAAGTCACCACCCACACGTGCTCCGCCGGGCAGATGCCGCGGAAACGGTCGGCCGTCAGTTGCAGCAGGGTCCGCCCGCAGCCCAGCACGTCGATAAACTGTTTGGGGCACTCCGGTGTGCTCATCGGCCAGAAACGGCTCCCGATGCCGCCGGCCATAATCACTAAATGGTTGCTCATCTTGTGTCGGTTTTTTGTATCGTATTTTCAAAATGCTTGCCTACAAATATAAGGACTTTGCCCGGTAAACTCCAAACCCGGCGTAGCACTTTTTCCAGACAGCGGCATTTTTTTATTTCTTCCTGGCCCGCAGCATGAGCCGTGAACGGAGCAACTGATGGCGACGACGCATGTGGAAACGCGCCAAAAATATCTGCCGGCGATAGACAGCGCAGGCGGTAAGAAAATAAACGCCTGTCTGAATCCACAAAGCCCGGAACTCGGCCGACACGTCCCCCAGCCCGGCACCCATGCTGCTGATGCGCACAAAACCATTGATGCCGAACGTGGAGGGAAAGAGCCACGAAATCCAGCGCCAACCCTCGGGGATGGCCGTGGAAGGCCACGAGATACCGCTGATGAAGAGCAGCGGCAGGGAGGAAAAGACGAAGACGGGCATGCAGTTCTCGCGCCGCTTGACGAAGACGCTGCACGTCATGGAGAAAAAGATGCAGGCCAAAAGGTAGGGCACGACGAAGAACAACAAATCCGACGGCTCGCCCAGCCGGTTCAGGCGGAAGAGAAGCGGCACGACACAGAGCACGTAGGCCGAAGCGGCCAGCGTAATCAGGAAATAGCAGAGGGCTTTGCCGAAAACGAGCGGCAAGACGCTGCGATGATGCCGCGTCAGGGGGATAAAGTCGCGGAAACGATTGGTCTCGCGGGCGGTTCCGGCCGAAAGTCCTACGCCCAAAAGCAAAATCTGCTGCATGATGAGCGCCAGGACGGCCGGAATCAGGAAAGCGGCGAAGCCTGCCGTAGGATTGAACAAGGCTACGTCGCGATAAGCGATGGGGGCAGCCGTCGTCCGGTCCTGCTCCTCATTGGAATTGCGGGCAGCTGCAATGCGGATATCGGCATTCATTTCGAGCGAAACGTCGGTAGCCGCCATCAGGAGCGACTTATAGTAGAGCAACCCGCTCATGTCGCAATAGAGAAAGACGCGCGTCTGCCGGCCCCGGGCCAGGTCGGAGGCAAACGAAGAGGGCACGCGGACTATGCCGTAAGCCCCCTGCTCGCGCAGGACGCGGCGTGCCTCCTCCATGTCGGCGGCATGGGCCACGAAGCGGACCACCGACGTGCCGTCCACACGGCGCAGAAACTCGCGGCTCTCCGCACTGCAGGACTCGTCGAGCGCCACGGCAGGCACCTCGTGGACCGTCTCCTCGTTGTAGATGAAAGCATAGAGCAACGGATAGACTAACGGGAAGAGATAGAAAAATATGAGCATACCCTGGTCGCGCACGGAGAGCTTCGTTTCTTCCCACCATACGTAGAGCATGTCGTGCAGGGCAGTGCGGATTTTCAAGTCAGGCCTTCTCATCGGTTCCTCCGGGTTATCGGTTTTTCATTGGACATAACGCATATAAATCAGTTCCCGCTTCAGCCGCGAGAGGAAGCACAAGGGCAGCAGGGCAAAGGCCAGCAGAGCCAGATAGTTGGGCCATACATAAACCGGCGCATTGCCGTTGAGGGCATGGTTGACGTATATAAGGAAATAGTGGCGGAGGGGGAAGAGTTGCGCCACGGCCTGCAGCGTGGGGTGCATGGCCATCAGGGGGAAGCTGAATCCGGAGATGGAGAAGGCCACCACTCCCCAGAGCGAGGCCCAGCTCAGGGCAAGGCGCAGGGCGGGCACCACGGCTATCATCACCACTCCGAGCCCCTGGCAGGCCAGAATGAAGAGCATCGTGTTGAGCAGCATGCCGCCCCAACCGCCGTGGCAGGGATAATGCAGCCAGACGTAGAGGTAGAAGTCGATCAGGAAACCCACCAGGAAGTACACCAAAGTATGAGGCAGCAGTTTCCCCAGCAAGGAGAGCGATATCGACCTCTGCCCCGTCTTGAGCCACTCCCGGGCTGTGCCGTCCTTGATTTCCCCTCCTACGGCATAGACCGTCATCATGGTGATGAGCAGGCCGAACACGCCGGGAATCAGCATATTGCACAGGTAAACCGCATAATTCAGCCAGGGATTGTGAATCGGATGTGTCTCGATGACGATGGGTTGCAGCAGCGCCATGGCCTGTTGCTCCGTAGCGCCCCGCGCCAGGAGGCTCTGCAGCCCGACCGAGGCCGAGGCCAGTTCGCTCATAGTGCGCATGTCGCGGTAGAGAAGCGAGCCCACGATGAGATAAGAGTAATTCATGTAGAACGAAACCGTAGGCCTCCGCCCCCCTACGGCCTCGCGTGCCAGTCCTTCGGGCAGCAGGTAGAAGCCATAGATCTCGCCGCGCTGCATGGCTTTGCGCGCCTCGTGGACACCGGGGTACTGCCGCTCCACCTCGAGCTGGGAGAAGGAATTGAGGTTGCGCGCTATCGAGCGCGACACGGAGGAGTGGTCCTCGTCGACAATCCCGATGGGCAACTGCTCGGGCAGCCCGTCGCGCATCAGGGAAGTGAAGAAGAAAAGGCAGAAAAGCGGTGCGGCCACCATACAAAAGCCGTACAGCGACTGACGCTTCATGCGCCGCATCTCCCGCAGCAGGAGCCTGCGCAAAGCCAAATGCCAGGATATTTCCACTCCGTTCCTCACTGTTTCAGCAAAACGGTCATCCCTGCCCGCAAGCCCTCCACGGGAGTCTGCGGTACGGCCTTCACCTCAAATGTCTTCAAGTCGAAGTCGCCGGTCGTTTTCGTGGCTTTCCAGGCGGCATAGCTGCCGAGGTCTTTCATGTAGGTGACGGTCAGGGGCACCTCGGCGCTGCCCAATGCCGGGACGAGGCCTACGCACTTCTGCCCGACCTGCAGGCCTTCCAGTTTATCCTCCCGTACCTGGAACGTAACCCACAGGTCATCGGTCACGGCGATGCTCATGATGGGCGCACCGGCACCCACCAGTTCGCCCAACTTGCTGTAGATTTCCGAAACCTCGCCCGCCGTCTGCGCTATCAGGACGGCTTCTTTCAGATAGGACTGCACTTCGTCGATCGCGCCCTGCGCCTTTTCCACCAAGGCCTCGGCCGCTTCCTTATCTTCCCGGCGTGCGCCGTTGCGCGCCATCTCGTATTGGGACCGCGCGGCGCGCTCCGTGGCCACGGCGGCATCGCGCTGTGCGGTGGCTTCATCCAGTTTCTGCGTGGCCACTACGCCTTGGTCGTGCAAGGTCTTCACGCGTGCATAGGACTTCTGCATCACTTCGGCCCCGGCTTTGGCCTTTTGCCACATCTCGTAGGCTGCCTGGAGCTGCTCGGCGCGCGTTCCGCTGAGAGCCTTGCGGTTCTGGGCCGCGGCGGCGGCCCGTGCGGCCTCGGCCTGCTGCAGTTTGGCCCGTACGTCGGGCACGTCGAGGAGGCAGAGTGTATCGCCGGCGGCCACCCGGTCGCCCTCTTTTACGAAAAACTTCAGCACACGGCCCGGAACTTTGGCAGAGACGCGGTATTCCGTCACCTCGGCTTCGCCCTGGACTACCTCGTCGCCATGTCCCAGAAGGAAGAAGCCGAGCAGGGCTACGAGCAGCACTACGACCACCACGGTGAGCAGGGGCCAAAGAAGATTGGTAGATGGTTTTATTTTCATATCGTCGGTTTTTTATTTTTCCTTTCTGTTCTTTTCTATCATCTCAGCATGCCGGTGGCTTTCCGGAGGTAGACTTGCGTGAGTTTCTGCTCGATGCTTGCGTCCAAAACTTCGGTCTGCGCCTGCAGCCAGGCCGTGTGCGCTTCGAGCGTGGTGCTGGCCGGAATTACGCCCTCGGAGAAGCCGATGGTGGCGTGCCTCAGGTTTTCTTCGGCCGAGGCCAGGTTGCTCTCCGCCCGGAGGAGTTTCTTCCGCGCTTCGCGCACTTGGAAGACGGCTTGATTCACCTGCAGTTCTATCTTCTCGCGCGCCTCTTCGCGGCGGAGCATGCTGATGCGTGCCTCGGCCTTGGCGGCGCGGACTTTGTGGAAGCCTTCGCCCCAGTTCCACAAGGGCAGGTGGAGCATGACGCCCACGTTCCACATTCCTTTGAATTTCTTCTCAAATCCGTTGTAAAGCGAGGGGTTGGTTACGAGCAGATTGCCGGTCAGGGCCAGCTGGGGGAGCATGTCGGAGCGGGCTATGCGCACCTTCTCTTCGTAGATTTGCCCGGCGAGGTCTAGACTTTTCAGCTCCGGCCGTTCCGAGGCGGCAAGGGCCACGGCCTCGTCGGCGGGCATGACTTCGGCGGAGGAGAGGGAGGTGTCCGTGGAGTCCTCGTCGGCAATGCGCACTCCGCCCCCGATGGGCAGGCCGCAAAGCTGGCAGAGAAGCATCCGGCTCAGCACGAGTCCGTCGTCTACCTTGCTGAGCGCCATCTCGGCTTCGTTGACCTTCACGTCTATGGACAGCCCGTCGGCACGTGTGGCCACGCCGGCCGCAATCATTTTCTCCACATCGCCCGAGAGTTTCTCCAGCAACTCCAGATAGCCCTCGGCCAGGCGCTTCTTCCCGGCGAGCGAGACTACCTGCCAGTAGGCTTCGTCCACGCTGTAGATGACCTCCTGCGTCTGGGCATCGAGCTGCATCCCGGCCAACTCCTCGGCATAGTGCGTCAGCCGGTCGTAGGCCCGGATTTTCCCGCCCATGTAGAGCGGCTGGGTCAGGGTCAGGACGCCGACGAACATATTGTGAATGTCCGGCTGCAGGGCTTCGTCCACTTTGTTCATCACTCCCGAGAGATTCCCGAGCCCCGCGGCCCCCTGCTGCAGGCCTTCCAG
Organism: uncultured Bacteroidaceae bacterium; assembly: GCA_944320955.1. Lineage (GTDB taxonomy): Bacteria > Bacteroidota > Bacteroidia > Bacteroidales > Bacteroidaceae > UBA1794. Next base: position 4,108 of record CALUJL010000008.1, on the reverse strand, counting down.
CACCTGGAGATAGGCCGGGTTCTGCGTCTGCTGATACTGGAGCTGGGCCATTGCTCCCAGCGCCTGCCCCACCCCGGAGAGCGAGGTGCCCAGCGCGTTGGCCGCCGAGGCCAGGGCGTTGCGGTCTTCTTCGCCCACAAGCGCCAGACGGCGGGAATTATACATATAGGAAGCCGTGGCCGAAAGTTTCGGCAGATAGGACGTCCGTGCGGCCCGGTGCTCCTCGCCCGCCTTGATGCGGCTCTCCTGGGCCATGCGCAGTGCCTTGTGGTTGGCCAGAGCCAAGCGGCGGCAACTGTCGAGGCTCAGGGCTTCGCCCGAAAGGGGCGTGTTCTCCTCCGCCCACGCGCCCGGGACAGACAGGAAGAGCAGAAGCGAGGAAAGCAGGAACATCAGGGGGTGACTAAAGAATGGCTTCATAGCGATACGATAAATTCATTCAAGACTTCACGGGCAAAGATAGAAGAAAGCGAAAGAAAATGAATAGAAAATCTGAAAAATCGTCCACCTTTTGCGCTCTTTTGCCGCTATTTTACCCATCACACCTGCCTTAAAAGACACCACCCCGCAGGATGGCTGCTGGGCACGTCCACCACTTCTTCGCGGGAAGTCTTGCCCCGCCTGTCGGAAAGCGCTGCATCTTTTCGCCAAAAGTGCTGCATCTTTTTCTCTAAAGCACTGCATCTTCTTTCCGGCCGGGAAAGGACTTTTGTCCACAAAATCCGGCATTCGGTCTATTTTCCCAACCCACTTCGGCAGAAAAGATGTACCTTTGCACGCCGTATCAGAAGATGCGACACAACCAAATCCCTATAAAAACAATGAAAAAGACTCTTATCTGCGCATTCCTCGCCGCAGCCTCCCTCTCCCTTTCTTCCTGCGGAAGCCTCGGCAGCATGGGACAAAAATCGTCCTCTGCCACGACGGCACAGGACGGATCCGGCACCTCGCTCCTGCAAAACGCCCTCAGCAAACTGCTCGGCAACTCGGACAAACTGACGAAAGCCGACCTCATCGGGACATGGAAGTACAGCAAACCCGACTGCCGCTTCGAGGACGAAAACCTGCTGAAGAAGGCCGGCGGCGAAGTAGCGGCGCGGGAAGTGGAAAGCAAGTTGAGCGAAACGTTTGCCAAGTACGGATTCACGGGCAGCAGCGTCTCCGTGACATTCGAAGAAAGCGGCAGCTGCCAGCTGACCGCCGCAGGCCACTCCATGCCGATGAAGTACACCCTTGACGAGGAGAACCGCCTCGTCACCTTTACCGGGGCGCTCGGACTGACCAGCTTCAGCGCCACGGTCTGCAAGTCCGGCAGCAACAAACTGAGCCTGCTGCTCGACGGAGACAAGCTCCTCTCCCTCGTTTCCCTCGTCGGCAGCTACAGCAACAGCACGACCGTCAAGACGCTGAGTTCACTGCTCGGCTCATACGACGGGATGAAGGTAGGCATGGAACTGAGCAAATAAGCCCGCTCCAGGCTGAGACTCCTGCAAACAATGCGGCCGCGACACTCCGGTTGGGGATGTCGCGGCCGCATTACACTTATATAATAGGTGGGGAAGTATCATTCCTCCCCGGCCAGTTGGCCGGCAAGGTTTTGCTCTTCGAGGCGGATATAGCGGCCCAAATAGCCGGGCTCGCCGCCGAAGTGGCCAATGAGCTGCGAGGGGCGGGGAAAATTGACGGAAACAATGCGCCCGTCGGGGCCTATCAGCCAGTAAGAGGGGTAGGCCTTTATGCCGTAAGCCGCCACGCGCGGGTCCAGATTGCTCGGCACGTAGAGCTGCACGCCCGCGTGCTCGAACTCCGCGCAGCGCGCCCGCCACGCCTCCTCGGAGCGGCCCATGCAGACAGACAGGTAGACTATGCTGTCGGCGAAGGCCGCATTGTCGGCCTGGAGGCGGGGCAAATGGCCGAACTCCCTGATGCAGGGGGCGCAAGACGTGTACCAAAAATCCAGATAGACGTACTTCCCGCGCAGGGAATGCAGCGAAACTTCACGGCCGTCCGGGTCTTTCAGCACGAAGTCGGGCGCTTCCTCCCCGGGGGCCAGCTGCGCGGCTAGCTCGCGGCCTATCTTTTCGTACTCCGCGCGGAAGAAAGGCAGGCGGATCTGCCCGTTGAGACGGCGGTAGACGCGGCGCGTCTCCAGCGGGGAGAGGCGGGCGAAGGACATTTGCGTGTAGAAATGAGAGACGAGATACCACTCACGCACCGTATCGTTCGGTATGACGCCCGCCGCCGCGCGCAAATGTTGCTCCAGTTCGCCTGCCTGCCAGCCAAAAATCGACGTGGCTTCATCCAGATATTTGCGGATGTTGCCATACATGAAACTGGCGGCACTCGGGCTCTGCAGCGGGTTGAAGTCCGGCGTGTTGAAGAAGAACGGCTCCGCATCGGGCAGTTCAAGCAGTCGTTCCAGCAGGCGGTGTATCAACTGGCGGTCGGCCATACGGGACATGACTGCCAGCATGTCGAAAGCCGCGCGCTGGCGGAGATAGGTGCGGTGCGGCACTTCGCCCCGCGCGGCCACGAAGCTGTCCACCGTAGCCACGTAGCTTTTCGCATAGTCCGCCGCCCTATTGAGCGTCGAGTCGGGTAGGTCGGGCCTATACTGCAGCGAGCCATAGTATGCTTGCACCTCCATATAGGGCCGGCGGAAGCGCTCGTAGAGCAATTTCTCCAACTCCAGTTCGCGCGAGCGCGTGGCGTTCGTGCCCGAAAGATGGAAGTCGCGCGTCTGCGCGTCCCAGTCCAGAAAGAGCGTATCGCCGGGGAAGGTGAGGCACGTCACGGCATCGAAGAGGTAGAGATATACGTCCTGCGTCCCCACGACGGGCAACTTCCGGCAGAAACTGCCGTCCGCCCGGAGCGGAATGCTGAATAGCTGGTTCGCGATCGGATGGCAAACAGCCAATTCCAACATGCCCGTCGCCGCATTGCGCACACGCCCTTGCAAAAGGAAAGAGTCCTCGCGAAGAACCGTGCCGCACACTTCGGAAAAAGCGCCGCAGCAAACAAGGAAAAGGAGCAACGCTTTTTGCAAAAAGCGCCGGGGCTTTTGGATTTTCATAAAAGGCTTTTGGATTTTCGCCTAAAGGGGAAGGAAAAAAAGAAAGTCACTCTTTCATCAGATCCTCAAGGAAACGGTCGAGTTCCTCATCCAGTCCGGTGAGCAAGTCACCGTCGAAAGCAAGCGTATCATCGTCTACGAGCATCAGTTCGGCAAGGGTCTCGCGCCGGTCGTCCACAAGAACGAACGAATAAGGACGCAGGATACGGAGATTCTCCAGCACCCCCTGCTCACGGATGCGGCGCAAGATGCGTCCCAGTTCGCGCTTGCACTCGCGCTCGGGCTCCTTGGCGGGAAGACCCGTCCACTCCGGCACACTGAGTTGCGCCAGAACACGGTCATCATCGTCCAGAATTTCCAATTCGCCGGCATCGCCATTGACATGGAGATAGAAGTCCGTCAATACTTCCTGCCCCTCTTCGCCCTCCCGATAGGGGACAAGTGCCTCGTAGATAGCCGTTTCAATGGAAGCGGCAGACTCTTCGCTCAATTTCTTCATTGCCTGTTTCTCCTTTATTTTCGCCAAAAATAAACAATCCTTTCCTCATACGCAAGCAGCATCAATGCTTTTCCCCGAAGAGAAAAAAGTTTTCTACAATATAAACCCGCAAGAGAAACTCACTATTTGCAGCACATTCTCCAGAAGGGCCCTCCCCCTCCCTTTAAGCGCAAAGAATCCCAGCCGCGAGCCCCATCCGCCCGCTCCGCCGCCCTCCCCGGAAAGGAACCCATACGGGGGAGGGAGAAGGATAAAAGAGAAAGCGGGGAAAGGACCGGGAAGGAAGGAAGGAAGGAGGGAAGAAGGGAAGCGGAAAGGGGAGAAACGGAAGGAGGGAATGAAAAGGACAGGACGGGGAGGAAGAGGCGGGGGGAAGCGTGCCGGAGGCCGGGGAAAGCCATAAAAAAAATCCTCCCCCGCAAGCCTGTCCCCTTTCCGGGGAAGGAACTTGCGGGGGAGGATTCTTAAAAACGGCGGCGACCTACTCTCCCACTTAAAGCGCAGTACCATCGGCGCGCCCGGGCTTAACTGCTCTG
>CALUJL010000007.1 GCA_944320955.1 uncultured Bacteroidaceae bacterium | reverse complement strand
GGTTATAGCCCCGGGGTTCCACCTCTTCCCATCCCGAACAGAGCAGTTAAGCCCGGGCGCGCCGATGGTACTGCGCTTTAAGTGGGAGAGTAGGTCGCCGCCGTTTTTAAAAATCCTCCCCCGCAAGCTCCTTCCCCGGAAAGGGGACAGGCTTGCGCGGGAGGACTTTTTTATGGCTTTCCCCCCAAGGCGGCGGTGTTTGGGAGGGGGTGTGGATATTCCGGGCCAGCGGGTTCCCCGGGTCGGTACAAGGGTGTCCAATGGCTTTCCCCGTCCTCCGGCACGCTTCCCCCTGCCTCTTCCTCCCCGTCCTGTCCTTTTCATTCCCTTCTTCCGTTTCCTCCCTTTCCGTTTCCTTTCCTCCTTCCTTCCCGGCCCTTTCCCCACTTTCTCTTTTATCCTGTTCCCTTCCCCGTATGGGTTCCTTTCCGGGGAGGGCGGCGGAGCGGGCGGATTGTTGAAGGCGGGAGCGGGCGGATGGGTCCCTGCGGCAGGGATTCTTTGCGCTTAAAGGGAGGGGGAGGGCCCTTCTGGAGAATGCGGTTAGAAATAGATGGATTATGTGTTTTTCTTGTGTATTTGCCCGAAGATAGGTTTATAAAATATGTTTTGAAACACTTTTCTTATATTCCTAATTTCTCTGCTCTGGCTCTTGGGTAAAAATGGCTTTAAAAAATGCAAAATGGAAGCATCTCGCAGATTTTGTTTATATATTTGTTGCGACTTTAGGTTTGGGGTGTAAGCTCCTTACTATATAGGGTTGCCGCGTGAATTAAGCGAATGAATTACTAACTTAAATAATTAACTCGTACTAAAAACAATTTTTTATGGAAACTACGCAAAAAAATGCTGCTCCTAAAGCAGCAACTCCTTCGAAGAAAGCTGCTCAGAGCAAGGGATTCACCGGCATTAAATCTGCAGGTATCGTAATTCTTTGCTGCTTTGTGATTGCGGTTTTGTTCTACATCTTCTGGCTGGGCAATCCTTCCCACTTTGTTAATGGAGACCTGAATAACCATCCGACCGACATGTGGGGTACTGTATATAAAGGAGGTCCCGTCGTACCGTGTATCCACACCTTGTTGCTTACTGTGATTGCTTTGAGTATCGAACGTTACTTTGCTATCCGTACTGCTCACGGCAAAGGCAAGATGGTGACATTTGTGAAATCTATTAAGGCTGCTTTGGCTAAGGGCGATATCGCCGGTGCAGAAGCTTTGGCTGACAAGCAGAGAGGTTCGGTTGCCAATGTTGTAAAGGCTACTCTTCTGAAATATAAGGAAATGGAAGAAAATAAGGCTCTTCCCAAAGAGCAGAAGTTGATTGCCATCCAGAAAGAACTGGAAGAAGCTACCGCTTTGGAAATGCCTATGATGCAGGAGAACCTGCCGATTCTGGCTACCATCACTACGCTGGGTACGTTGTTCGGACTGCTCGGTACGGTTATCGGTATGATACGTTCGTTCGCCGCTCTGGCATCTGGAGGTTCTGCTGACTCTCTTGCTTTGTCCCAGGGTATTTCCGAGGCTCTTATCAATACGGCTTTCGGTATTATGACCGGTGCTTTGGCTGTAATCTCCTACAACTACTTTACTAATAAGATTGACCGTCTGACTTATAGCCTTGATGAAGTAGGTTTCACAATCGTACAGACTTTTGCAGCCAACCATGCAGAATAAGCGAAGTCGGTGATTTTTTAACTTTTTAAAAAGACCGATTTTGGTATGGCAAAAGTAAAGATTAAGAAACAGGATACGTTTATCGACATGACGGCGATGAGCGATGTCACTGTGCTCTTGCTGACTTTCTTTATGTTGACCTCGACGTTCGTAAAGAAAGAGCCGGTGCAGGTGGCCACTCCCGCGTCGGTCTCCGAAATTAAGATTCCGGAGACGAATATCCTCTCGATACTTGTCGATAAAACGGGCAAGGTGTTCATGAGCTTCGATAAGCAGAATGACCAGCGTGCCGTGCTTGAGGCCGTAGGCGAAGAGTATGGCATGACGTTCACTCCCAGCGAGTCGAAGAAGTTCTCTATACAGAGTACTTTTGGCGTGAATATCAAGCAGATGAAATCTTTCCTCGCTCTGCCCGAGGCAAAGATGGACGAAATACTGAAAACGCAGGGTATTCCCACGGATAGTGTGGACAACCAGTTTAAGGTATGGGTGAAGAAGGCTCGCGAAATCAACCCTGATTTGCGTATCGCTATCAAGGCTGACCAAGCGACTCCTTATAAGGTGATTAAGAATGTGATGAATTCGCTGCAGGATCTGAAGGAAAACAGGTATAACCTGATTACCTCGTTGAAGGCAGTATCGGAAGAAGAGTAACACAGGAGGACAATTCATGGCTCAAACAAAAACAGGAAAAAGTAAGCAGAAGAAGTTTTCCGTTCGTGTAGACTTTACGCCGATGGTGGATATGAACATGTTGTTGATCACTTTCTTCATGCTGTGTACGACTTTGAGTAAGCCTCAAACCATGGAGATCAGCATGCCGAGTAATGACGACAAGATTACCGACGAGCAAAAGTCGAAGGTAAAGGAGTCATTGGCTGTTACGCTGCTTCTGGATGGCGACAACAAGTTGTATTTCTACGAAGGTATTCCCAACTGGGAGGACCCGAACGCTCTGAAAGAAACCACTTATGATGCCAATGGCCTGCGCGCTTTCTTGATTCAGAAGAATGCCCGCGTGGTTAACCGGGTGAGAGAGTTGAAAGTGCAGAAGCGTAATCTGCAGATCACTCCCGAGCAGTATGATGCCCAAGTCAAGGAATTGAAGAACGGCAAGAATACCCCGACGGTCATCATCAAGGCTACTGACGAGGCGACTTATAAGAATTTGATTGACGTGCTTGATGAAATGCAGATCTGCAATATCGGTAAATATGTGATTGTGCCTATTGCCGATACCGATAAGCAGTTGATTCAGGCCGCAACTACGGGATTGTAATTGTGTCAGTGATAAAAGAGTAAGAAAATGGCAAATAGTGATTTATCATCCAAAGAATGGTGCGATCTGGTCTTTGAAAAGAAAAACAAGACCTATGGTGCCTATGAATTGAGAAAAAACTTGGCCCATCGCAACCTTGTAGCACTGATTGCAACTATAATTCTTGCTGCATTGGTTGTAATATTGCCTCTTATCGTATCGCTGATGCCTGAAGAGGAGGTGATTGAAGAAGCCAATTTGGAAGTTACCGAACTTGCTACTTTGGAAGAAGCCGAGGTGAAAGACGAGAACCTTGTGAAAAAGGTCGACCTTGCTCCGCCTCCCCCTCCCTTGCGTAGCTCCATCAAGTTCGTGCCGCCCATCATTGCCAAAGACAATGAGGTGAGCGATGCCGACGAGATGAAGAGCCAGGATGAACTGACGAGTTCGAAAGTGGCGATTTCTATTGCCGATGTAAAGGGTAACGACGATATTCACGGTATGGATATTGCCGATGTGAAGCAAGTCGTTGTGCAGGCTGCTCCTAAGAAAGTGGAGGAAGACAAGATCTACACGACCGTAGAGCAGTCGGCCGAGTTCCCCGGCGGTAAGAGTGCCATGTATAAATGGTTGGGTGAGAACCTCGTGTTCCCGCAGCCTTCTATCGAAAACGGAGTACAGGGTTCTGTAATGGTTCGTTTCATTGTAAGCAAAAACGGACAGATCTCCGATGTACGCGTGGTTAAGTCCCTCGATCCTTTCTGCGACAAGGAAGCAGTTCGTTGTATCAAGGCCATGCCGCGCTGGACTCCGGGTAAGATGAACGGTGTGGCAGTAAACTCTTATTTCGTACTGCCTATCCAGTTCGTATTTGAATAGTTAATAGATTGGACACTATGACTCATATAGCTCTGAATTGGAAGAATGCTTTTCTTGTCGTGGCGGGAGTGCTTTTGTGTGCTTCCTGCAATCGGCAGAAAGTTTCGGACGGGTATACCGATACCTTGAACGAGGGTACAATTCCTGTGGCTGTGGACGAAAGTCTGCGCCCCATAATCGATCAGGAAATCGCCGTATTCGAGAACCTGAATGTCGCTGCCGAGATCAACCCGATTTATTGCAGCGAAGTCAGAGCTATTGAGTTACTGCTTAAAGACAGCGTGCGCGTAGCAATCACTACGCGCATGCTGTCTTCTAAAGAACTTCAGGTCTTTAAGGCAAAGAAGTATATGCCGCGTCAGGAGCGCCTGGCTGTCGACGGCATAGCCCTTATCACGCATGAGGATAACCCGGACAGTTTGATTTCGGTACCTCAGTTGCGCAAGATTCTTACAGGCGAAATCACCCGTTGGGATCAACTCTATCCCGGCTCTTCTTTGGGTGAAATCAGTTTGGCTTTTGACAATACCAATTCCAGTACCGTGCGTTATGCACAAGACTCTATCTGCAAAGGTGTTCCCTTTGCTACGGAACGGATCTATGCCCAGAAGACCAATACCGATGTGTTCGAATATGTGTCGAAGACGCCGAGTGCCATCGGCGTGATAGGCGTAAGTTGGCTGGACAATGCGGCCGATTCTACCCATCTTTCCTTTAAAGAAGGGGTCCAGGTGATGGAAGTTTGTGCATTCGACCCTGTAGACCCCGAAGTGAGCTACAAGCCCTATCAGGCTTATCTGGCTTTGCGCCACTATCCTCTGACGCGCGATTTGTTTGTCTTGTGTTCCGATCCGCGTCAGGCACTTTCCACTAATTTCTCGACTTTCCTCACAAGGGATATCGGACAGCGCGTCATTCTGAAGTCCGGTTTGGTCCCGGCGACCCAACCGGTGCGCTTAGTGCATGTCAAAGACGAGTATTAAAAACATTTCTTTTCCCAATAGCTTGTTACCCGTCTGCTTAAACCCGAAAATAAACGTTAAGAATGCAATATATGGCGCTCCTTTTCGTATTATAAAAGTGTAGCGATTCGGACTCGGCTTATAAGAGTCCTTCTAAAACCCTCGAATAAATTTTAAAATGAAATATATGAAACGAACAAATCTCATTTCCTTATTTGCATTTCTCGTGGCTCTTTTCGTTCACACTTCTGCAACGTTTGCGGCAGATGAAAGTTCGGAAGGAATTCTGTATTATCGAATCGGCTATTATCAGCAGGCCGAAGACATACTCTTGAAAGACCTTGCTGCTGAGAAAGGCGACAAAACCGAAATCTACTACTATCTCGGAAATGTCGAATTCAAGTTGGGCAATATGGAGAAAGCTGCCGAATATTACCAGCAGGGTGCAGCTCTCGACGAGAAAGACCCTTTCAACCAAATCGGCTTGCTGAAACTGAAAATCCAGTCCGATCCCGAAGCTGCCGCCGAGGGCTTCAAGCAGATTCAGAAAAAGAATAAGAAGAAACCCATGGTAGCCTGCGAAATAGGCCGTGCCTATCTGGACTGCAAGCAGCCCGATGCCGCTTCCGAGTACCAAGGTATGGCCTACGAGCGCGACAACCAGTTTGCGCCTGCCCACATCCTTTGGGCCGACATCATGAACTATCAGGGCGACGGCGGTGTGGCTGCCACCTATTACGAGCAGGCTATCATGGCCGACCCCGAAAGCTATGAGGCATACGTGAAGTATTCGCGTGTGATCAACTACGTAAACTTCGATGCCGCCGTAGAGCGTCTGAAAGAACTGAAGACCAAAAATCCCGCACTTTCTTTGGCCGACAAGGAACTCTCCGAGATCTATTATCGGAAAAACCGTTTCGAAGAAGCTGCCACTGCCTACGAAGACTATATCAAAGCCGGAAATTACACCCAGGACGACTTGAAGCAATATGCCGTAACGCTGCTCTTTGCCGGCCGTCACGACGAGTCTTTGAAGATTGCCCAGGAAGGTTTGAAATCCGAGCCGAACGATCCCGCTTTCAGCCGTATGGCGATGTATAACCTGATCGACCTCCAGCGCTACGATGAAGCCCGTGCCGCAGCCGATCACTTCTTCAATGAGTCGACAAATCCCCAGTTCAATTTCTACGACTACATCTACGAAGGCCGTCTCCTCGATGCCGAGCAGCGGTTTGAAGAAGCTGCTGTGGCCTATACGAAGGCTGCCGAGTCCGACTCCTCGCAGGTCGAAATGTATAAGATGGCCTCCCAGTCGTACGAGAACGCCAAGATGATACTCAAGAGCGTAGAAGTCTATGAGAAGTATATAGAGATGGTGGGCAAGGGCGACAAGGAAGCTGACAATCTGATGGACCTCGGTCGTAAGTACTACAGCGTGGCCATCGTGGAAGACACCACAGTTACCGACTCCATCAAGAACAACTATTTGGCCAAGGCCGTAGACGTATTCAAGAAAGTCACGACCATCGAGCCCACCAACTACCGCGGTTACTTCTGGGAAGGCCATGCCGCTTCCCGCCTCGACCCGGAGTGTAAGGGCACGGACGCACGCGATGCTTACATGAAGGCACTCGAAATAGCCAAAGAAGCCGTGAAGGAAAACGAGCAGTTCAACTCCGTCATCGTCACCTGCTACAACTACCTCTGCGTTTATTACTACATGCAGTATGAAGCCAACAAGGTAGAGAGCGACAAGCAAGAGTGTGTGAAGTATGCTGCCGAACTCCTGACGCTCGACCCGACCAACAACGTGGCAACCCAGCTGCTTACCATCTACGGTGGCGATACCGCACAGCCCGCCGACGAACAGGCTGCCACCGGCGAAGCGCAATCCGCCGCAGCCGGAGAGGCACAGCCCGCTGCCGGGGGTGAAGCCGCCGCACAATAAGTTCCCCCGAGAAAGCCATTAAAAACAGAGGCGAACGGAATCCCTTTCCGTTCGCCTCTGTTTTTTAGCTCCCCTCGCGGGGCACTTTTTATAGCTTCTCCCTTGGTAAGCGGGTGAAAATGGTTCGTTCCTTTTCTCCCCCGCCATAACCCGTTGGCGCATTGCGGTCCTTGCGGGCACAGTAGCGTTCGCACTGGGCGCAGAGGTCGTAGCCCAGGATGGCGCCCAGGATGAAGTCCTCCTCCGGCGTCAGCCGGTTCAGGGGGCGGGTGATGATGCGCCGTATGGCCTGCAGGCACTCCCTGCGGCCGAAGAACAGGTTGATTTGTTCCCGCCCGGTCCGCTGGATGAGATAGTCTATACCCTCGTTCCTCAGCCGGGCCACGGCATACTCCTCGTAGCGGCGGTTCATGGTGTGCAGCACCATTTTCCGCACACCTTTCTTCAGTTCGTAGATGTGGTTGAGGAACACTTTCAGTTCGAGCGGATTGATGGGGGGATAGGTCATGGGTCGGGAGTTTTAAGTGAGTGCGTTTGGATAGAAGTTCTCTACACGGCGCCTTGCGCTTTGAGCAGTTCCGCCCAGCGGGCAATGCGTTCGTCCGTGCGGCCGCTTTCGTTGATGTCGTCGAGGGCGAGGCCCACGAATTTGCCGTCCGCTGCGGCGCTCGATGCGGAGAAGTCGTATCCGTCCGTCTCCACCCCTCCGCCGACGAAAGAGCAGCCCGTCTCCTTCAGCCCGTCGTAGAGCAGTCCGATGGCGTTGCAGAACGTGTCGGGATACGAGCCCGAGTCGCCGCAGCCGAAGAGCCCCACCATTTTTCCCCGCAGTCCGGCCTCGCGGAGCTTCGGGAGCGCATCGTACCAGTCGTCCTGCAGTTCGCCGTCGCCCCAGGTGCTGCTGCCCAGCAGGAGCACCTCGTAGCCGGCCGCCGAGGCGGCCGTCAGGTCCGACACATCGTGCACGTCGGCCGGGGCCACGCCCAGCGCGGCGGCTATTTTCCGTGCGATTTCCGCACAAGTCCCCGTGGAGGAACCGTAGTAAATTCCGATTTTTTTCATAGTCTTCTTAGCGTAGTTTGGTTATCGCTGCAAAGTAACGTCCTTTCCGCCCCCTGCGAAATACCCAGAAATAGCGGTTTTTCCCTCCCTCCACTCCCCATTTCTTGCGATACTCCCCTTTCTCCGGCCGTGCCGGCCCCTGCCGCATCCGGCAGGAAGCCCCGGCGCTTTTCCGTAGGAGCGGCAAGGCTTTCCGGGAAAAGCGGCAGCGCCGTCTGCAAAAAGTGCTGCATCTTTATTTATTTTGTGATATGTTTGGGATTTTGTTTTCCGTTTCCCTATCTTTGCACGCAAGTCGACTCCCCGTCAGAGACGCACAAGGCTCCGGACGGGTGGTGATCCGCATTGCGGATATGGCTGTTGAAAGCAAACCGATGGTTTCCGATCGTTAAGTAGAGAAAGGCAGGCTTTATGGTAGGAATATTCCTGAATGTTTCTGTAATTGCTTGTACCATAATCTGCTATGGTGGGGGGGTACGCCTTCGCTGTCTCCCGTATCTCCTCTGTCCTTGTGTAGCTGCATGAGTCTGCAGCCTCTCTCGGCTTGCATTCCGTTGTGTATTTTTTGTGTTTTGTTCGGCGTTGCGCTTCTTCGCAGCGGCGATGTTCCCGTTGTGCCGCTTTGCCGTCCGGCGGGAGCGACGCGCGCAGGGGCGGCATTGCCGGAAAACGAGAACCGAACAATCATACGTTTTCACTTATGGAGAAAAAACTGTTTCTGGGAAAGTCCACCGAGAGTCTCGTGCTTTCCCTCCTGCTGAAAGAAAACCGCGAGGCCTACCTGCCTGCGGTAGACGACCACGGGGTCGACCTCATCGTCCGCACCCGCACTTGTGCAGCTTCCTCCGACGCCCCCTCCGGGGCTGCGCCCGCCGCGCCTGCCTACGAGTTTGGCAGCGCCGGGGAGCGCGATGCCTGCCTGGCGGCGGAGTTCCAGGAGATACAGGTGAAGTCCTTGAGCTCGGGCGGACTCTTTGCCGCCATGGACATCCGCAACCCGAGGCCCAACTACTGGTTTGTCTTCTACCTCTGCGATACCGGTACCTTCTGGCTCATCAACTCAATGGATGTCGTGCGCCTGGCCAGCCGCAATTTGGACCAGGCCAAGAATGCCGGCAAGTATTCCCTCCAGCTCGCCTATCGGAGCAAACCCCGCCCCTGCTTCGACCGCTACGTGGCGTCCGGCTTTTCCCGTTTGCCCTGAGCCGGGATGGAAGCCTGCCGATTTATATCTCAGGAAACAAATGACAATTAAAACCATACTGCAAATGAAACATTTTATCCGAACATTCCTCCTGTCTGTAGTCTGCACGGTGGTTTCGCTGGCAGCGGCTGCGGCAGATTAAAATTATATATCACGCGGAATTTCCCATAAAACACTGTTTTCTACAGCATCCATCATAAGATGTGTTGGCTCTCGGTTAAAATAGCTGTCAATACACCAGACAACATCTTTTTCACATGCTAAATGTTCTATCACATCCTTATC
>CALUJL010000006.1 GCA_944320955.1 uncultured Bacteroidaceae bacterium | reverse complement strand
CATACATGGTGCAAAGGTACACGTTTTTCGCTTGCGCCACCCAAACCACCCAATAATTTTACGTAACTCGCTGATTATCATTGTGCGCTATATGATGGCGCAAAAAAGTGATGAAGTCAGGAGCGGCTGGCTTCGGCGTTGACCTTCGGGCAGTTTGTGAAGGCCATCTCCTCTTTTCTCGCCCCGCTGCTGGCCTCGTGGGGCGCGGTGGCGCTGATTCCGGATTTCGGACTGGGATGGCGCGCCCTGTTCCCCATCTATGCGGCCGTATGCCTGCTCTCGCTCCTGGTGCTCGGCGCAACGCGCATCGAGGAGGAGCGCCCCGAGGGGGCGTCGGGGGTGGGCGATTGCGTGAGCCTGCTCTCCGATCCGTTCGTCTTGCTCTGCTTCCTGGGCATCCTTTGCCATGTGGGCATCGACGTGGGCACGAACACTACGGCGCCGAAGCTCCTGATGGAGCGGGCGGCCCTCTCGCTGGAAGAGGCGGGGCTGGCCACGAGTGTCTATTTCCTGCTGCGCACGGGTGGATGCTTTGTCGGTACGTTTTTGCTGCGCAGGCTTCCGGCGCGGGTGTTTTTCCTTTCGAGTATCGGGCTGATGGTGGTGGCTATGGGCATTTTGCTCTTCGCCGGTTCTCCGGCGGTGCTCTACGCCGGCATCGGACTGGTAGGGCTGGCCAATTCAAACGTCTTCTCCGTCATCTTCTCGCAGGCGCTGAATCATCTGCCGGCGAAGAAGAACGAGGTGTCGGGCCTGATGATCATGGGCCTCTTCGGCGGCACGCTCTTCCCTCTGGCCATGGGCTATGCGAGCGACGGGCTCGGCTCCCAGGCCGGAGCGGTGGCGGTGATGCTCGCGGGCGCGGCCTATCTGTTGCTTTACGGCTTGCGTATCAAGTGAATTACGTCGTATGTTTATAAGATTATGGCACCTACTTTGGAAAAAATGATGTGGTTCAACGAACCCGAACGATGGCAGATCCGCGGCCGTTCCCTCTCGCTGTTCGTCACTCCGCGGAGCGACTATTGGCGGATTTCGCATTATGGTTTTACGGTGGACGATGCTCCTTTCTACTATGCCACTTATGGCGGGGAGTTTGAAGCGAAAGTGAAAGTGGCGGGCGAATATAGGGCACGTTTCGACCAAGCCGGACTGATGATCCGCATTGATGCGGAGAATTATCTGAAGGCCGGCATCGAGTATGTCGACGGGCGCTTCAACCTGAGTGTCGTGGTCACGCATCGGACTTCCGACTGGAGCGTCATTCCGCTGCGCGAGGCCGTCCCCTTTGTCTGGATCAAGGCTGTGCGCAGGCTGGATGCGGTGGAGGTTTTTTATTCGTTCGACGATGAAGAGTACACGCTCATGCGCAACGCCTGGCTGCAAGACCATGTGCCGGTGCAAGTAGGGCTGATGGCCGCTTGTCCGGACGGCGAGGGTTTCTCCGCAACCTTCGAGGAGTTTCAGGTCCGCCACTTGCCCGACCGGCGCCGAGAGGAGTGGTTGAGGAAAAATACCGAGTAGTCGGGCGCGCTTTTCTCCTCTGTATAGTGGGGAGGCATTATGGAGATCTTGGCGAAAGCAGTTCGTCCGGGGGGCGCGCGGGGCGCGCTTCCCGGACGGATTCATTGCATGAGCAGGGGCAGCGGTGTGCCTGTTTCGGAGGAAACGGCTTCCGGCGTGCGGGTATAGAGGCAGACTACGACGTGGCGCGCGTCTGCCTCGTGGATGCGGACCGTGTGGACATAGTCGGGGTCGAGGCGCAACTCCCGGGCGTGGGCGCTGACGGGGATGCCGTTGATGAGGAAGGCGTAGTGCTGCTTCCGGCGCATGGGGCCGAGGGCGGGGTAGTAGCGGTCGAGCATCTGCTCCAGGCCGACGAGGCGGGGGCGGTAGTCGGGGGAACTGATGCGCAGGCGGGTTTTGCCGTCCCGGCCGGTGGAGAGGGAGACGTGGCTGCGGGGGCTTTTCGCGATGCGCGTGATGTCGATGCCCATGAGGCTGCCGATGCAGTCTTTTCCCAGATAGACTTCGAGGCTGTCGTTGTTGGCCTCCCGGCAGGAGCGGGGGTTGTAGCGGAACACTGTCTCGCCTCCTTCATCGTGCAGCCGCAGGGGGCGGTGCCGTTCGGGGGCCTGCTTCGGGGTGTAGAGGCAGAAGAGCAGGTGGGGCATGGCGGGGCGCTGCTCTTCGGGGCCGAAGGAAATCCAGTGCAGGGAGAGCGTGTCGGTGCGGATGTAGTGGCGGTCGAAGCAGAAGGAGGCGGGGGCATTGGCCATCAGGTCGTAGTCGAAGAGGAAAAGGCTCTGCCTCCAGTCTGTGCGGGCGGGGGCGTATTGCCGCCAGAGGCCGGCGAGCGTGAGCACTTCGGGGCGGTATTCCGGGCAGGAGTGGTTCTCCACGGCTCTGAAAGGTGTGCCGCCGAAGTAGTAAACCGTCTCTCCGGCTACCCGGGCGGTGCTGTCGGCAAGTTCGGCCCATGCCTCGCGGGGGCTGACCCGGTTGTGGCCGCAGCCGTATAAGTCTGCCATGATTTCCTGGTTGAAGCCGCGCAGGGAGCGGACATAGCGGCCGTTGAGGCAGACGGCCGTATAGGGATCGTTGCCGAAGTCGAGCTCTTCCCGTTTCCAGAAGTAGTCTCCTCGGTCGGTTCCCCCGAGGTCTCCGGCCATCGCGGCGGGTATATCCTCGAATTGCGCGGCCGCCGGCAGCGGCAGGCACAGGGGCAAAGCGAGGGCAAGGAGCAGGGCGTACTGTTTCTTCATGGGCTAAGGTGTTTGTTCTCAGCCTCAAATATAGGGGGGGGTAGCCGGAAGCAGCAATTCTTCCTGCTTAAAAATCACTAAAGACGGGCATTTTTACCCTTCCGGGTACTGCGCCCGGCCATCGGCGCGCTGCCTACAGGCCGAGCTGGCGGCGGAAGAGGGCCACGCTCTCGGCTATCTCCGTATGGCTTTCGAGACGTGCGGCGGGAAAGGTGTGCCGCGCCCGGGAGTAGAAGGGCATGCGCCCTTCGAGCGAACGGGCTATGAAGCCGCGCAGTTCCTCGTCCGTCTTGTCGGCCAGGACGGGGCGCTTGGAGCGGTGATGGGCCAGGCGGCGGAAGAGGACTTCTATGGGGACCTGGAGAAAGACGGTCTCGCCCTGGAGGTTCATGTAGTCCATGTTGTCGAAGAAGCAGGGCGTCCCGCCGCCGCAGGCCACGATGACGTCTTCGAACTCCCCCACTTCGTGGAGCATCTGCTGCTCGATGCGGCGGAAGCCCTCCTCGCCGTGGAGGGCGAAGAGCCCGCTGACGGAGTGATGGTAGCGCTGCTCGATGAAGAAGTCGAGGTCTATGAATTCCAGGCCCAGCTCGCGGGCCAGGGCACGGCCGAGGGTTGTCTTGCCGGCGCCCATGTATCCGATGAGGAAGATGCGTGTCATGCTTTGTCCTTGTGGCGGTTGGCCCGTGCCTGGCGGTAGCGGGCTTTCATTTTGGCCGCTCCGGAGCCGTGCGTGCCCTTGATGTAGGAGGTCTTGCGGGCCTTGGTCTTTACTTTTCCCCCGCCGGTGGGGGCGGGAGCAGGCTGTTTCTTGAAGACGATGCCTTCCGTTATGGCTTTCTCTATGCTCATGGGTCGGGATGGTTTGCTGCCTCTCTCCCTCTGAGGGCGAAGCGGTTTCGGGCTGCAAAGGTAGGGATTTTTTTGGGATTTGCGGGGGAACTTTCCTACCTTTGCCGCCACTTATGCCAAAAACACAGAAGCCGAAGTTTTATGTAGTATGGTCGGGCGTGGAGCCCGGCGTGTATGAATCGTGGACCGACTGCCAGCTCCAGGTGAAGGGCTACAAGGGCGCCCTCTACAAGTCCTATGCCTCGCGCCGCGAGGCGGAAGAGGCCTACGAGGCCGGCCCTCCGCTCCGGGAAAAAGCGCAGGCACTTCCGGGAAAAAGTGCTGCCACTTCCGGGAAAAAGCGGCAGCGCTCTGCGGAAAAAGCCCAAGCCCCCGCGCCGGCCGCGCCGCGCATCGCGGCGGAAGCCCTGGCGGTGGACGCGGCCTGCAGCGGCAATCCCGGGCAGATGGAGTACCGCGGGGTCTACCTGGGCGACGGGAAAGAGAAGTTCCACTACGGCCCCGTCTGGGGGACGAACAACATCGGCGAGTTCCTGGCCATCGTCCATGCCCTCTCCCTGCTGGAGCGGCTGGGGCTGGCGATGCCGGTCTATTCCGACAGCCGCACGGCGCTCAGCTGGGTGCGGCAGAAGAAGTGCCGGACCACGCTGCCGCGCACCGGGCGCACCGAGCAGCTCTTCTGCCTGATCGAGCGGGCGGAGGAGTGGCTGCGCACGCACGACTACAAGACGAGGGTGCTGAAGTGGGACACGGAGGCCTGGGGCGAGATCCCGGCCGACTTCGGGCGCAAGCGCTGAGCCCTGCGGCTTTCTTATTTTACCCGTGCGGTGAGCGGGTAGCGGTTGCCCCGCACGGTGTGCATGAATGCTTTGGCCGAGCCGAAATTGAGGTTCATGTCGAGCCGGATGGGGAGGTGGTTCCGGTCGTCGGTGATGAAGAAGCGGATGAGTTCGCGGTCGCGGTCTTCGTCGTTGTCCTCATAGAAGGAGAAGACGAGGCAGCGGTAGTGGTGCCCGTCCTTGGACTCGATGGTCTCCTTGCCGCGGTAGAGGAGGAGTTCTTTCTCCACGTTTTCCCCGTCGGCCATGAGGAATCGGATTTTGTCGCCGGGGCGGAGCGTGGAAGCATCCCACGAGCGGGCGCGGGCCATGATGGTGAGCATGTCGAAGACGCAGAGGGTGCTGTCGTATTCCCCATAGTAGTCGTGCTGGAGGTTCTTGCGCTGGTGGAGTTTTACGCTGACGCGGCTGCCGGAGTAGCTGAAGTGTGCCTGGTCGATGTAGTAGTTCTTTCCCTCGGCGGCTGCCTTGCGGTAGTAGACGGGTTGCAGGTCGAGGGTGGTGAGGGAGCTGATGGTGTCGCGCATTCGGAAGAAGCGGTCTACGAATCCCGCCGTGCCCGTGACGAGGCGGATGCGGTAGTGCTCTCCGCTGCTGCTGCGTACAAGCTGGGTGAAGAAGCGCGCGGTGCCCACTTTCTTCCAGATGAATTTCCAGTTGAAGTAGAGGTCGTAGCGGATGTCCTCGCCCGGTTTGAAGGCGACGTTCTCCTGCGGGCACTGCGCCGCGGCGCCGAGGGGCAGGAGCAGCAGGGCGGCGAGCAGAAAGGTGCGGCACTTTTGCCGGAAAGCGGCAGGACTTTTTCCGAAAAGGGGCAGGGCTTTTTTCATAGTGTTGCGGGGGAAAAGGAGGGATGGGCGGGGGCTTTGTTTCCGGCGCGCGGCGGTCAGTAGCCGTTTTGCTTGCTGCGGCGCGACTCTTGCGGCTTGAGCGGGTCGGGTTTCTGCTCGTCGAGCGGCAGGGCGGTGAGGTCCCAGTCTTCCTCTGTGTCCCAGAGGGCGCGCAGGTCGAGCTTCTTGGGGAAGTAGAAGACCTGCTCGGGCTGGAGCGAAGGGTAGAGGCCGGTGTCCCATTTGCCATTGCCGTTGCGGTCGCTGACGAGGCGCGCGTAGTATTTTCCCGGCTTGACGAAGTAGAACTCCGCGCGGTTCCGCTCCACGGGGGTGCGGCGCTGGACTTTTCCCTGCTCGCTGAGCAGTTCCACGTAGGCCGCCGAGTCGGGAATGTGGCTGATCTGGAACATGAGGGCGGCATATTCGTCTTCGGTCTTCATCTTCGTTTTCAGTTCCATCTTGTTGTTGAAAAGGCCGTAGATGCCGTAGATGCTGGCCGAATCCACCTGCAGATTGTAGCTGTAGCCGGGGTTCCATTCGGCCAGGATGTAGTAGTTTCGTATGTTGAGCGTGTCCTGCCTGAGGACGAAGGGCTTGGGCTTTGCCACGGAATCCTCTGGGGCCGTCTCGAGGAGGTGCAGGCAGGCGGGGTCGACGCCCTGCACCGGCTCGGTGAAACTCATGGTGATGTTGCTCAGGATGTCCATGCTCGAACCCGGCGAGAGGCGCATGGAGAGGTATTGTATCTGGGGCTCCTCTTCTTCTTCCTCTTCGTCGTTTTTCTGCCACCACTTGCGCTTCTTCTTATTCTCCTCCTTCGGCTGGTAGCCGGAGGCCACGGTGCGCTTCACCGGCAGGGCGAGCGTGTCGGTGAGCGGCGTGAGATTTCCCAGCGTGTCGGTCTGCAAATACTCCATGGCCAGCCTCAAAGTGTCCATCTTGCAGAGGAGCGTGTCCTTGAGCCAGTAGGTGAGCGAGTCGTTGTGGAGCGATTTTTCGAGGATGAAGGCGTCTTCCGCGTCGAAGTTGAGGCCCGTGATGCGGGGCAGTGCGGGGGAAGGGGAGGAGAAGTACACCTGGAAGCGGTTGGGGTAGAGGCGCTCCGCCTTGCGCAGGTAGAGCATCGTGGCGTCTTCCTTGAAGGCGCGCAGCAAAAGG
This sequence comes from uncultured Bacteroidaceae bacterium, assembly GCA_944320955.1. Taxonomy (GTDB): domain Bacteria; phylum Bacteroidota; class Bacteroidia; order Bacteroidales; family Bacteroidaceae; genus UBA1794. The sequence goes on along the minus strand of CALUJL010000006.1, from coordinate 85,831 downwards.
CGGTCGGGGGTGAAGTGCGTGTAGGGCACCTGGTAGACGGTATCTACGGTGATCGTGTCGGCCCAGAGCGTATCGAAGCGGGTGTCGGGGTAGGAGCTTGTCGTAATGGCGGAGTCCAGATAGCCGATTTGCTCGCTCTTTTGGTTGAAACGGAAGTTCTGGTCGCCGTCTTGCAGCGCCACAATCTGGTAGCGGCCCTGCGCCATCCCGCGGATGCAGAAGTAGCCGAAGGCGTCGGTGCGGGAGATCCGCTCCAGTTTCGTAGTATAAAAGGTAGAGTCGGCATTGGCCTTTTCGCCGTCCCCCAAGCGGTAGGCGCCGACGTATATGCCCTTCACCGGGTCGAGGTTCTCGGCCGAGAGCACGTGCCCCGCCACTTGGAACGTGTCGATGCCCTCTCCTGTGGAAAAGGTGAAGGCGTAGCTGCCAAAGGGGTTGCCCTCGTTGTTATCCACGATGGCGTCTGAAAAATCGATGCTGTACGTCGTGTTCGGAAGGAGCTCCTCTTGCAGGGTGACGGTAAGCTTCTTTGTGGCTTGCGTACTGATTGTGGGCGGTTCGAGCTGCGGGGGCGAGACAATCACCTTCTCCGAAGGATTTTCCACCACGACGTATTCGTCGAAATATATCTCGATTTTTTTGCCTTGATAGCTGGTAACGTTCATTTCCGGCTCGGTCTTGAGCAGGATGGGCGGTTCTTCGTCGGTCGGCCCCCCGTTGGGCGAGCCGATGTTGGCGCACGAGGAGAACCAGGCGCATACGGAAATCGTCCCTACCAGCAGGAGCGCCGGCAGGAGGGACAGGGCGGAGCGTGATTTCATCCCAAACATGGGCGCAAATGTAGGCAATTCCGCCATTATTTCCCTACCTTTGCGCGCAAAACTCTCAGTAATTTATGAAAATAGCATTAGTAGGATATGGCAAAATGGGCCATATGATCGAGGAGATCGCGCGCAGCCGCGGTCATGAAATCGTCTCCATCATCGATGTCGACAACCGCGGGGATTTCCAGTCCGAGGCCTTCCGTTCGGCCGAAGTGGCCATAGAGTTCACGGCTCCCGCAGCCGCTTACGACAATGTGATGCGCTGCTTCGAGGCCGGATGCAAGGTGGTCTCCGGCAGTACCGGCTGGTATGCCGACCACGAGGCCGAGTTGCGCCGGATCTGTGCGGAGCAGGGCAAGACGATTCTCTGGTCGTCCAATTTCAGCCTGGGCGTGGCCGTTTTCTCGGCCGTCAGCAAGTATCTGGCCAAAATCATGGAGCGTTTCCCGGATTACGACGTGTCGATGACCGAAACGCACCACGTCCACAAGCTCGACGCCCCGAGCGGGACGGCCATTACCCTGGCCGAAGGCATCCTTTCGGAGCTCTCGCGCAAGGATAAGTGGGTGAAGGGCGAAGCGAAAGCGCCGGACGAACTGGGCATCCGCAGCATACGCGAGGGCGAAGTGCCCGGCATCCACACCATCCGGTACGAGAGCGAAGCCGACCGCATCGTCATCACTCACGACGCAAAGAGCCGCCGCGGTTTCGCCTTGGGGGCCGTCCTCGCCGCAGAGTTCCTCGCCTCCCGCCAGGGGTTCTTCACGATTGGCGATTTGTTCGACTTCTGAGCGGCGCTTCCCCCGCCGCCCTGCGGGAAAAGCCCCGGCGCTTTTCCCGGAAAGTTGCAGCGCTTTTTCCGGAAAGCCCTGCAACTTTTTCTTTTCCCCGCTGCCGCTTCTCCCGCCTCCTTGCGGGGGGAATGGCAGGAGGAGGCATATCTTTTTCCCTCTTCCGCTTGGGTTTTCGGCCTTTGCTGCCTATCTTTGCCGGTAAGTACAACAGTGTTTCACACCGGTGCGCCCCATGTCCCTCCACGGGGAGGCAGGGCGCGCCCTTATCCCCTTAATACTATGATGAAAAAAGGACTACCCCTATTGCCGCTCCTCGCCGGCCTCCTCGGCTTCGCCCCGCAGGCCGGCGCGCAAGACGTGCAGCCCGACCGGCCGCAACTGACCGACCTTCCCACGCTTTACATAGAGACCGAGGGCGGCGCCCCCATCGTAAGCAAGGAAGACTACATCAACTCCACGCTCACCTATGTGGACGGCGACTCCACGGCGCAGTATGAAAAAGTGGAAATACGCGGCCGGGGCAACTCGACCTGGGGCCTGGCCAAGAAGCCGTACCGCATAAAATTCGAAGAGAAGGAACGCTTCCTGGGCGAAGACCATGCGAACGCCAAGAGTTGGACGCTCCTGGCCAACCATGCCGACAAGACTCTGCTGCGGAACGCCGTGGCTTCCGAGATGGGGCGCTTCATGGGCATGCCCTTCAATGCCGCCGCGCGGTTCGTAGACCTGTATCTGAACGGAAAATACCAGGGCAATTACCAGATTTCCGACCAGGTGGAGGTCCGGAAGAAGCGCGTCGACGTGGCCGAACAGGACTATCCCCTGCCCGAAGGGGCCGACATTTCGGGCGGATACCTGCTCGAAGTGGACGGATTCGCCACCTCCGAGCCGGTCTACTTCCGCACCGGCAAGAATTTGCTCATCACCGTGAAGTACCCCGACGACGATGAAATCGTAGAAGCGCAGAAGAACTACATAGCCGCGCATGTCCAAAAGTTCGAAGACCTCCTCTTTTCTGACCAATTTGCAGACCCGCAGGCAGGATACCGGGCACTTGTGGACACAACTTCCCTCATAAATTGGTATATCGCTACCGAATATACCGGAAACGTCGACGGTTTCTGGAGCACCTACCTCTCCAAAGACCAAGGGGACGAGCGCTTATTTTTCGGGCCCATGTGGGATCACGACATAGCCTTCAACAATTGCAACCGCGTGGGCGACGTTTCGCAAAAACTCATGCTCGATGCCGGCTTCGGCAGCGACCTTACGAAGATTTGGGTCAAGCGCATGTGGGAAGACCCCTGGTTCGCCGATGCCGTAGACGCCCGCTGGAAAGAACTCGTGGCGGCGGGAATCGAAGAACACCTGTGCCACTATGTCGACAGCATGGCCGCCGTGCTCCGCAAGTCGCAGGCCGAGAATTTTTCCATCTGGCCCATCGGCCAACGGGTCTACAACGAAATCCAACTCTTCTCCACCTACCAGGAAGGAGTGGACTATCTGAAACAATTTATCCGCACCCATACCGACTACCTGACGGCCACTTTTGCCTCCATGGCCTCCAGCAATGTGCCGCCCGAGGAGCCGGAGTCGGAGCCTTTCGTCGTGGATGAATCCTTCTACTACCGCATCTCCAACAAAGGGAGCGGCAAGCTCCTGGCCGTTGCGGGGCAGGAAACCGCGGCGGGTGCGGGCCTCGTCATGGAAAGCGCCATCTCCGGCCGCCTCTCCCAGCAGTGGGAAATCGAGAGCGCGGGCATCGGCGAGTACGTGCGCATAGTGAATTCCGGCAGCGGCCTGGCCATGACGGACGTGGCGCGGCAGAGCGGCGGGCAATACGTCACGGGCTCCCAGCTCCAGCAGCAGCCCCTCGACGAGACGGACGAGCGCCAACTCTGGCTCATCGACGCCGTGAGCACGGGCAACGTCTACGCCTTCATCAACAAAGCCACGGACCTGGCCATCAACAACTCCGGCGGTTCTGCCGGCGAGGGCAACCCCGTCATCAGCTACACCAACGACGAGCGCAACGAAGTGAGCCTCAACCGCCAGTGGTATGTGGAGAAAACCGAGCCGCGCCCCGTGGATACCGGCATCGGCAGCCCCGCAGCCGACCTGCAGTATGCCGTCTGGTTCGACCCCGTGGCGCAGCAGTTGCGCTTTGCCCCCGAACACGTGGGCGGCGGCACGGCCGGAGTGCCCGACGCGGAGGTGCGCGTCTTCTCGGCCGACGGGCGTCTCTGCCTCACGGGCCGCAGCACGGAGCCCCTCTCCGTGGGCCACTTGCCCGCGGGAGTCTACGTCCTCTCCTGGACGGACGGCAGCACGGCGCGCAGCCTGAAGTTCGCCAAATAAACCGTTCCCCTGCGGCATGGACCACGCAAGCCTCTATACTCCGGACGCCGAGCTGGCCGCTCTCCGGCAGCTCATACTGGGCAAAGGGGAGCGGCGGCGGCTGAGGCGGGGCGAATGCTTCGTGCGCCGCGGCGAAAGGACGGACGAGATAGCCTACATCGTGCGGGGCGGATTCAAGTATGTCCGCCCCGACGAGCGGCTGCACGAGCGCATTTTCGATTTTTCCTTCGAGGGCGAGTTTGTGGCCAGCTACGCCGCCGCGCGCAACTCCTGCCCCGCGCCGCTGGACATCTGCGCCCTGGAGGAGTCGGCCCTGGCCGTGATACGCATGGGGGAGCATCTTTCGTTTTTCCAGCAGACGGTGGGCGGGCAGACCTACGTGCGGAAATTTGTCGACATACTGGCCTACCGCCATTTGCAGCTGGCCCTTTCCCTGGCCTGCACCACGCCCATGGAGCGCTACCTCGGGCTGAAGGCCCGCTTCCCCGGCATATTCGACCGCGTTTCGCTGCGCGAGATAGCCTCTTACGTAGGGGTGCGGCCGGAGACGCTCAGCCGGATGCGCACCTCCCTGCTGGGGAGGGACACGGCCGGGGGCGGCATTTCTTGACTTAGGTCAAGGATTCCGGCAAAAGCGCGTGTGTCCTTTGGCACGGAAGGGGCAGGGCCCTAAATTTGCGGGGCAAACCAAAAACGATTCTACTATGCAACTGAAAACGATTGCCGCAGCAGCCCTCGCCTCTCTGTGCATGGCTGCCTGCAGCGGCGGGCAGGAGGTTTCGCCGCTGGTCGGCGGGTGGGTGCAGCCCGTCCCCGGCATGGAGCAGCAAAACCAGGGCTTCCGCCTGGCGGAAGACGGTACGGCCTCGTCCATCAACATGGCCACTTTGCAATACGAGGCCTGGGAGGAAACTGGGGACGGCCTGCTCGTCCTGAGGGGAAAGAGCATCGGGAACGGGCAGACCCTGCCCTTCGCCGACACGTTGCTCCTGCGCTCGGTGGACGGGGACAGCCTCATTTTGCAGAAAGGCTCCCTCCTCCTGCGCTACGGCCGCGAGCGTTGAGCGCCTTTGCGCTGCACCTTTTGGGAAAAAGCCCTGCAACTTTTCTGGAAAAGATGCGGGGCTTTTCCCGTAAAGTGCTGCATGGAATTTGGGCCTGCCGGGGCGTTTCTCTTTCGTATTCCTGCGGGAAGCAGTAATTTTGCGCCCGCAAAAATCAGAAAAGTTCTTGATAAGGTATGAAAAAGAGTTTAGTAGCTTTGGCATTCGGCACGCTCGGGCTGGGAATTGCCGAGTTCGTCATGATGGGAATCCTGCCCGATGTGGCAAGAAGCCTTGGGGTAAGCATCCCGCGCGCGGGACATTTGATATCGGCCTATGCACTGGGCGTCTGTTTCGGCGCGCCGATGCTGACGCTGGCGCGGCGCTTTCCGCTGAAAGGCATCCTGCTGGCGCTCGGCGGGCTTATCTTCGTGGGCAATCTCTGCGCCGCCCTGGCCCCGAACTACGGGACTCTGCTCGCGGCGCGCTTCATTTCCGGCCTGCCGCACGGGGCCTATTTCGGAGTGGCCTCCATCGTGGCCATGAAACTGGCCGACGAACGGCACGGTTCGGAAGCGGTTTCCATCATGATTGCAGGCATGACCGTGGCAAACCTCTTCGGAGTTCCGCTCGGCACTGCACTGAGCAGCCACATCTCCTGGCGCTTTCCGTTTTTGCTCGTCGTCTGCGTCAGTTTGCTCATCATCTATTATATATGGCGCTGGGTGCCCCAGGTGGAGAGCCTGCCCGACCGGGGCGGATTCCGGGGGCAGTTCCGCTTCCTGCGCAGCGGCGCGCCGTGGCTGGTGCTGGGGGCCACGGTCCTGGGCAACGGGGGAATCTTCTGTTGGTACAGCTATGTCAGCCCGTTGCTTACGCAAGTGAGCGGTTTCCCGCAGGAGACTGTCACGGCGCTGATGATCTTGGCCGGATTCGGCATGGTGGTGGGCAATCTGGTGAGCGGGCGTTTGTCCGACCGCTTCCAGCCCGGGCACGTGGCGGCCTGCACGCAGGGCGTGGCGGCGCTCGTGCTTCTGCTCATTTATGCGCTGGCGCCGGTGGGGTGGCTTACGGCGGTGCTCATGTGCGGCTGCACGGCTTGCCTTTTCGCGGTGAGCGCGCCGCAGCAGGTGCTGCTCGTGCGCCACGCTCCCGGCGGGGAAATGCTGGGGGCGGCCTGCGTGCAGATAGCCTTCAACCTGGGCAATGCGCTGGGTGCCTACTGCGGCGGCCTGCCCATGGAGCACGGCCTTTCGTTCCGCTACCCGGCACTCGTGGGCGCGCCCTTTGCATTGGTGGGCTTCGTCCTGCTGCTCGGCTTCTGCCGGCGCTACGAGCGGGGGAGGTAGCGCCCTGCGGGAGGGGAAAAAAGCAGCAGGGCTTTCCGGGAAAAGCGCTTCATGTTTTTCCGGAAAGCCCTGCATGTTTTTCTGAGAAGCCCTGCGTCTTTTTTGTGCCGGCCCAGCCTGTTTCCCGCCTCGGGGCGGCGGGGTCAGAGGCTTTCGGCCTCGCGCGTCCAGAGCGCGGCGCTGGCGTCGCTCGGCATGCGCCAGTCTCCGCGCGGGCTGAGGCTGATGCTCCCGGCTTTAGGCCCGTCGGGGAGGCAGGAGCGCTTAAACTGTTGCTGGAAGAAGCGGCGTAGGAAGATGCCCAGCCAGTGCTTGATGGTCTCCTCGGTGTAGGCGCCCCGGAAGGCTTGTGCCGCCAGGAAGAATATCTTGGCCGGGCGGAAACCGTGGCGGAGCATGTGGTAGAGGAAGAAATCATGCAGCTCGTAGGGCCCTACGAGGTCTTCCGTCTTCTGCGCGATCTGCCCCTTTTCGTCGGCGGGCAGCAGCTCGGGGCTGATGGGCGTGTCGATAATGTCGTAGAGCGTCACGCGGGTCTCCTCGGAGATGGTGCTGAAATTCCCGTCGGCTACCCAGCGGACGAGGTGTTGCACGAGGGTTTTGGGGATTCCCGCATTGACTCCGTACATGGAGATGTGGTCGCCGTTGTACGTGGCCCAGCCCAAAGCCAGCTCCGACAGGTCGCCGGTGCCCACGACCAGCCCGCCCGTCTCGTTGGCGATGTCCATGAGTATCTGGGTGCGCTCGCGCGCCTGTGCGTTTTCGTAGGTCACGTCCTGCACGTTCGCATCGTGTCCTATGTCGGCGAAGTGCTGCTTCACGGCTTCGGCTATGGGCACTTCGCGCTGGGTGATGCCGAGGCTGCGCATCAGCGCCAGGGCGTTCTGGTAGGTGCGCCCCGTGGTCCCGAATCCGGGCATGGTGACTCCGATGACCGACTTGCGCGAGAGGCCCAGCGTGTCGGCGGCGTGGACGCAGACGAGCAGGGCGAGCGTAGAATCGAGCCCGCCCGAGATGCCTACCACTGCACTGCGGGCGTGGGTGTGCCCCAGCCTGCGGACCAGTCCGGCCACCTGTATGGAGAAAGCCTCGCGGCACCGCCGGGCGAGGGCTTCGCCTTTGGGCACGAAGGGCAGGGTTTCGTAGGTGCGCGTCAGGGTGAATTCGTGGAGGGCGGTGCCTGTTTCGGCCGGGACGGTGCGCCACGTGCGGCGTTCGGCTGCCGCGCCGGCGGCAAAGCAGGTGTCCGTGCGCCGTTCGGCCTGCAGTTTCTCCACGTCGATCTCGCTGATGACGAGTTGCCCGCTGCCGCTGAAGGGCTCGGCCGCTGCCAGAAGCTGGCCGTACTCGCAGATGTATGCTTTTCCGCCGAAGACCAAATCCGTGGTCGACTCCCCGTTTCCGGAAGAGGCGTAGATGTATCCGGCCAAACAGCGGGCCGATTGCTGGGCGATGAGGGACTTCAGGTAGTCCGCCTTGCCTACGAGGTCGTTGCTTGCGGAGAGATTGAAGATGAGTTCTGCGCCGGCCAGCGAAAGACGCGAGGAGGGGGGCACGGTGGCCCAGAGGTCTTCGCAGATCTCCACGCCGAAGGTGAAGTCGGACGTGCGGAAAAGCAGGTCGGTGCCCATCGGGACGGTCTGCCCGCAGAGGCGGACGGAGCTCTCCTGCAGGTCGGAGGCGGGGGCGAACCAGCGGCGTTCGTAGAACTCCCGGTAGTTGGGCAGGAAAGTCTTGGGCACTACGCCGAGTATCTTGCCGTGCTGGAAGACGACGGCGCAGTTGAATAGCGCGCCGCCCTGCATGAGGGGCATGCCCACGATGGCGAGTATGTCGAACTGGCGGCTGTTGTTGAGAATTTGCATGAGGGCTATCTCCGCCTCGTCCAGCAGGAGTTGCTGGCCGAAGAGGTCGCCGCAGGTGTAACCCGTAAGGCAAAGCTCCGGGAAGACTATGGCTTGTGCTCCTTTGCCTTCGGCTATGGCGACGAGGCTCTCTATCTGATTGGCATTTTCCTTGCAGTCGGCAAGAGAAAGGCGGGGGATTGCCGCGGCTACTTTAACGAATCCGTAATTCATGACCTGGGGTTTTTAGCAGTTGGTGCGGGCCGATTCCGGGAGAGTCCTGCCGCTTCCGGGAAAAAGCGCTGCCGCCGTTTGCAGAAAGTGCTGCCGCTTTTTTGGAAAAGTGCTGCATCTTTTTGCCGGAAGCACTGCCGCTTTTGCAACGGCGCGCCGGGGCTTTCGGGAGCGAACCGCGGCGCAAAAATACGGAATAATTGGGCGCGACGCGAAAAAAAACGGCGATATTATTTGGAACTTACGCGGGAACTGCTGTATCTTTGCAACGAAAACGAAAATGTAACGAATACAATCCGGCAATGACTACCGCAGATTTCTACGCCTTCCTGCTCGAACGGGGCATAAAGCCCTCGCAGCAGCGCATAGCCCTGCTGGAGTATCTGGTGAAACACCCGGTGCACCCGACGGCCGACGAGCTGTATTCGCGGCTTTCCCCCATGATGCCCACGCTTTCGAAGACCACGGTCTACAATACGCTGCGCCTCTTCGTGGAGAAAGGGGCGGCGCAGATGCTGACCATCGACGGGCGGCAGGCCTGTTTCGACGGCGATGTGCGCCCCCATGCCCACTTCTTTTGCAAGCGGTGCGGCCGCATTTTCGACCTGCCCCTGCCCGAAGACATGGGCGCGGGCCGCTTCCCGCCCGGACCGGAGCGCTGCTGTGTGGAAGAAGTGCAGCTCTACTACCGCGGCGTCTGTGCCGACTGCCTGGGGCGGGAGGCCTGAGAAGAGAAAGATATACAGATTTTCACTTTCATACTAACCACTAAAAACCAAAAGACGATGAAGAAATTCAGATGTACAGTGTGCGGTTATATCCACGAAGGCGATGCCGCTCCCGAAAAGTGCCCCTTGTGTAAAGCTCCGGCCAGCAAGTTCGAAGAACTCCCCGATGAGGCAACGGGCGATTTGGTATTCGAAGATGAGCACGTCATAGGCGTGGCCAAAGGATGCGACGAGGAGATGATCAAAGATCTCAATAACCATTTCATGGGCGAATGCACCGAAGTCGGCATGTACCTGGCCATGAGCCGCCAGGCCGACCGCGAGGGTTATCCCGAAGTGGCAGAGGCTTTCAAGCGTTATGCCTGGGAAGAGGCCGAGCACGCCAGCAAGTTCGCCGAACTCCTTGGCGATGTGGTCTGGAACACGAAGACCAACCTCGAAAAGCGCATGATGGCCGAGCAGGGCGCCTGCGCCGACAAGAAGCGCATCGCTACCCGCGCCAAGCAGCTCAACCTGGACGCCATCCACGACACGGTGCATGAAATGGCCAAAGACGAAGCCCGCCACGGCAAAGGCTTCGAGGGTCTCTACAAGCGCTACTTCGGCAAGTAATCCCTTCCGGTAGCGGAACAATAAAAAAGATGCGGCACTTTCGCGCGGAAGTGCCGCATCTTTTTTGGGAAAGCCCTGCATGTTTTGGAAAAAAGCGGCAGGGCTTTTTTCGTGCCCCGGCAGTGGCGGCCGGGATTGGGGGCGCGGCCGGGGCCGGTTATATATAGAGGTGGGCAAGCCTCCCGGAGGCGGGGAAAGACGGGGTGTAGCGCGATTGTCATCGGTTTGCAAAGCGTATGATGCAGGATCGGGCGTATTTTGCGGCGCAAACCGAAACCCTTTAATTCAAACTTTATGGTAAAAAGACTATTTTCCTATGCCGCCCTGGCCTGCGCCTTCTGCGGGACGACGGCGGCTGCCGCGCCCGACGGCCTCATCTCCGGCCCGTCGGAAATCGGAATGGACGACACTTTGTCTTACTCCGTAGAGGCCGATCCGGCCGTGACGGCATATCGCTGGATTCTTCCCCCGGGATGCAAGGTGCTCTCCGGGCAGGGCGAAAACTCGATCCGCCTGCGTTCCACTTTCCTCGCACAAGACGGAAACCTGCAGGTGGAGCGCACCTTTGCCGACGAACACCGGGACACACTCTCCCTGGGCCTTAGCGTTTATCGCATGATCACCTCCAAGGTGGACCACACGATTGCCTATGGCGAGACCGAAACGATAGCCGGCGAGGAACGCTCGGTGGCCGACATCTACTACGAACCCGCAGGCGAGTCGGCCGGCGGACGCCCCCTCTACACCGCACACCGCCTGACGGTGCTCGCCCCCGAGGGAGTGGAAATGACAAAACCCTACCTGCAGACGCTCACCGACTCCTCCGTCTGGGTCTGCTGGAAGACGGCTTCTCCCTCCGAGAGCCGCGTGAAATACGGAATCGGCAGCCTCACCGCCGAAGCCGAGGGCACGGCGGCCCAGCTTTCCGACAGCTACTACTGGCACTCCGTGCAGCTCACGGGCCTGAAAGAGGCCACGGCCTACCAGTATTCCGTGGCCACCGATCCGGACGGCGCCGTATATAGCTTCAAGACCGCCCCGCGCGCCGGCAGCAAGCGCCCCATGCGCATCCTCCTCATGGGCGACCACCAGATCGGCTCCCGCAGCGGTTACGAGTGGCTCATGCAGGCCGCCCGGCGGAAGATAATGGAGAAATACGGAAGTCTGGACTCCATTGCGATGATTATGAACATAGGAGACCAGGTGGACGACGGCGTGCTTTCGCAATACGAGCAGATCCATCTCCACAAGTCGGCCCTCCTTTCGCCCTATCTGCCCATCATGACCGCCGTCGGCAACCACGAAACCTATCACGACGACGGCATGAAACTCTACGCCGCCCACTACCATTATGAAAATCTCCCCTACCGGGGCATCGAGAGCGGCACGGAAAACTACTATGCCTACCAGATCGGCCGCGTATTGTTCGTCGTCTTGAGCACCGAACACACGGGCGAAGAGCAGAAAGCGTGGGTGCGCCGCGTGGTGGATGCAGCGAAGACGGACGACAGCGTAGAGTTCATCATCAGCGTCAACCACCGCCCCATCCAGGCCGAGCAGTACATCGGCGACATCTCGGCATGGGTACGCAACGAAATCATCCCGATCCTGGGCGAAACCCCCAAGCATGTCTTCAATTACGGCGGCCATCACCACCTCTACCACCGCGGCCAGCTGACGGATTACCCCGTCTATCACATCATCAACGGCGCCGCTTCGTGGGACCAGTTGTGGGGCATGTCGTCCGAAGCGGACTATCCCGACGTGCAGAAGACTATCGATTATTGGGGATACCAGATACTCGAGTTCGACTATGACCGGCAGGAAATGGACGTCGAGTGCTACGCCATCGGCAACCGCGACATCGCTCTCGACAACATCCTCATCGACTCCTACCACCGCCGCTTCGGCCTCCCGGCGCCCGACGCGCCCGTCGTGGAGGAACTCCCGCAGGATACCATCACGCTGCCTTACACTTTTGCCGGAAGCGCTTACTCCACTATGAGCGGGGAGAAGCTGAATACCACACAGTTCCAGGTCGCTTCCGTCGAAGACTTCTCCATTCTGGTGGAAGACGTAGTGCGCGACGTGGAAAACTTCTACGGTTCTACCGGGACGCCCTTGCGAATCCCCATAGACCTGAACGAGAATGTGGACATCACGCAGCTCACTTTCGGAAAGGACGAGCTGAAAAACGGAACTTACTACCTGCGCGTCCGCTATCGCGACGAGAATTTGGAATGGTCCGCCTGGTCGGATACGATTTGCTTTACCGTTGTCGGCAGTATCGACGGCGATCCCGGCATCTCCATGCAGGCCAAAGCCGTAAAGCCGGGCGAGAAATTCACAGTGGACTTCCACTATGTGCCGACGGGGCAGAACGCCTGGGTGGGAATCTATCATAAATTCCAGAATCCCGGCAGCGGAACTCTCTCGACCGTATGGAGTTATACCGACGCCTCCAGCGGCACGCTCACTTTCAGCCTCGACGAGCCGGACGAATACTATGCCGTTCTCTTCGAAGACGAGGGCTATACGGAAGTTTCCGAGCGCATTCCCTTCCTCGTGGGCTCCACTTCGGCCGCTTTCACGACCGACAAGACGGTCTATGAGGTAGGGGAAGAGGTCGTTATCACCTACGACAGCATCCCCGCCCTGCAGGACGACTGGTTCGGAGTGTACCGCATGGGCGAGACTCCGGGCAATGGTTACGACACTTCCGACTCATGGCTTTACGTAACCCCCGGCCAGACTTCCGGAACCATGACCCTCGCCACGGGAGAAGGCACGGCCTACGAGCTGCCGAAGGGCTACTATTTCCTGGGATACCTGACGCGCGGTTATTATTTCGAGCCGTATGACCGCGTTTACTTCTCCGTGGGCAGCGAAATCTCCTCGGTGCGCAGCGATACGCTCAACTACAAACCGGGCGAAGACCTGCACATCTACTATTCTTCCGGCCCCGGCACGCCGAAAGACTGGGTGGGCTTCTACGAAGAGGGCCTCACCATCGGCGAGGACGAGCTGTCCGGATTCTACTATACCTATGGCGCTACGGACGGGATGATCACCGTGCCGGCCGGAGAGCTGAAGCCCGCCGACTACTTCGTGGCGCTCTACATAAACGATTCCTACGACGCTGTCTCCAACTTCATCCACGTGACCATCGGAAAAGCCCCCGAGGTCAGCTTCCTCGACCTGCGCGACGATCCGGAATGGATACACTTCTCCTTCAGCGACGAGCCCGCTTGGCGCGATTCGGTGCGTACGGTTCTCGTAGACGGCGTGGCGGTTCCGGAAGCCGACTATGTCCTTTCGGCCGGCGAGTTGAAGATTGCCGCTTCCGTGCTGGACCGCATAGCCAGCGGCCAGCTCTCTCCCGCCAAGCGCGGCCTGCTGCCCGACGAGGAGCTGCACCACCTCACGGTGGAGGCTGCAGGCTGGCAGGACGCCACCGCCGCATTCAACCAGGTGGCCACAGGCATTTCCCAGGCCACGGGCGAGGCGCTTCTCTCCTGCACCTACGACGCTGCGGCGCAAAGCCTGCGCCTCTCCAACCCGGAGGGCCGCTACGGCCGGATGCAAGTGCTCTCGGCCGACGGCAGACTGCTGCAGGCTTCGCGCCTGGCGGCCGGCGAGAATGTCTTCGCGCTCGGCACGGTTCCGGCCGGAGTCTATCTGGTCCGCGTGCAGGGCGATGGCGTGAAGGACGAGACGTTCCGCATCGTGCTCTGATTCACTGCCAGACTTTCCGGTACTGGCGAGGGCGCGCTTCCGCGAGGAGCGCGCCCTCTCTGTCTGTCTGCTGCGGGGCGGGGAGAAAAAAGATGCGGCACTTCCGTGCGGAAGTGCCGCATCTTTTTTGGGAAAGCCCTGCATGTTTTTCCGCAGAGCGCCGCATCGGCCTGCAAAAAGCGCAGGCGCTTCCGGGCCGGGGCGGCAGGGCGGGGGGCTATTGCTGCGGGGCGGCGTCGGGGCCGAAGTAGAACCCCGGTTCGGAAGGCTGGTTGTAGCCCACGTTTTGCGTAGCCACGCTGAGGCGGTAGACCGGGTCTTGCAGGAAAGTGACGAAGCGGTAGGGCGTAGAGTGGGGCGTCACGTAGAGGCGGAGTGCATCGTCCGTCTCCGTGCGCAGCAGGACTTCTTCGCGCCAGTCGCCCGCCATGTCGGCCGCGAGGCAGGGCGTGGCCTTGGTCCCGTTGTTGCTTTTGCAGCCTTCGGCCCGCAGGAGGGGAAAAGTGGCGCGCTTCTGGGGATTGTACTTGCTGATTGTGGTGCCGTCGAGCAGCTCGCGCAGCAAATCGCCGTCCCACCAGAGGGCCATGTTGATGGGCAAGCGGACGTCGGCGGCCAGCAACCGGCCGTCGGGGCTGCGCAATCCGCCGGAACGGCTGGACCACATCTCGACTCCCCTGCTGCCGGGGTCGATGTCCGCTGCCATGCAGCGCCCTACGTCGGCATCGCTCGGCAGGCGGAAGAGCACTTTTCCCGTGGCGGCCTCGCGGAAGGTGGAGCCGTCGCGGCGGTTTTCGTGGCAGGCCCATACCTGGAGCGCGGGGGAGTCGGGGGAGAAGGCGGTGAGGTGCAGGGCGTCGCCGTGGCCGAGGCGGGTGTTGTAGAGCCCGGTGCCGTCGTGGTCGACGGCCATGGAGCCGTAAATGATTTCGTCCCTGCCGTCGCCGTCCACATCGGCCACGCGCAAGTTGTGGTTGCCCTGCCCCGCGTAGGCGTTCCACTGCGGGTCGTCGGTGTCGAATACCCATTGGGGGAGGATTTCCTGCCCGTCCCAGCGGAAGGCGGCCAGCACGGTGCGCGTGTAGTAGCCGCGGCAGAGCACGAAGCTCGGGTGCACTCCGTCCAGACAGGCCACGGCGGCGAGGAAGCGGTCGCAGCGGTTGCCGTAGTCGTCGCCCCAGCCGTCTATCTCTCCCCGCGCCGGGATGTAGCCCGCGGTGCGCAGCGCGCGTCCGTCGCGGCCGCTGAAGACGGTCAGGTATTCCGGCCCTTCGAGCACGCGGCCCTGCCGGTTGCGCCAGTCGGCGGCGGAGTCGCCGATCGCTTGTCCCAGCGCGTCGCGCGTGCCGTCGGCCGTCTTCAGGACGAGTTCGGCGCTGCCGTCGCCGTCGAAGTCATAGGCCGTGAGCTGCGTGTAGTGCGCCCCGGCGCGGATGTTGCGCCCCAGGTCGATGCGCCACAGGCGGCGCCCGGCGGCGGGCTGCGGGGCGGGGAGGAGTTCGTAGCAGTCGACGTAGACGTTTCCCGTATATCCGCCCTGTGAGTTGTCCTTGGAATTCGTGGGGTCCCACTTGAGGATGAGTTCCATTTCGCCATCGCCGTCGGTGTCGGCCAGCGTGGCGTCGTTGGGCGTGTAGCTGTATTCCTGCCCGTCGGGGGTTCGTCCGCCGGCGGGGCGGTCGAGGGGAATCTCGATGTAGCCCGTGGGCGCGTCGGGGGGGAGGTAGGCGGTGCCGCGGCCGCCGGGCAGCTCTTCGCCGCCGGCTACGGGGCGCACCTCGTAGGCCGCGCTGCGGGCGGCGGGCAGGGCGTCGCGGAAGAAGGTGGACTGGCCGAGGGGTTGCTCTGTGATGCGGCGGCCGTCGCGGTAGACGTGGAAGGCCGTTTGCGGGGCATCGCTGCGGAGCAGCCGCCACTGCACCGCCACGCTGTCGCGGGAGGTGCGCACGGCGAGGACGCCGCGGCCGAGGCGTTCGGCCTGCATCTGCGCCAGGTCGTAACGGGGCTGCGCCGCGAGGGAGAGCGCGGCGGAGAGCAGGGTGCAGAGGGGGAGGAGTCTTGATGGTTTCATGCTGTTCGGGGGATTGGCCGGCCGGGGTGTTTCGCGGCCGGGGGTAATCGGTTTTGGAGCAAAAGTACGGTTATTTTGCCGAATAGGCCTATCTTTGCGGCATAAAAACCGAGAGTAAAGCAGGAATCTCATGGCAGACAATTATCTCGAACGCCAGTACGAACGCTACGAAGCCCGCAAGGCGGCCTGGGAAAAGGCCAAGAAGCTCGGCCTCGGGCGCAGGCCCGCGGCGAAAAGGGCGCAGCCCGCTCCCCGGCCGGCGGGGCAGGAGGGCGGAGGCCGTGGCGCAGGGGAGGAGGAATAGCCCCGCCGCGGGGGCGGAAAAGCGCTGCATGTTTTCGGGAAAAGCGCTGCCGCTTTTTCCGGAAAGTGCCGCATCTTTTCCCTTAAAGCCCCGCATCGCGCGGCCGGGCGCGTAAAAACTATGCCGGCCGAGGGCTGTTTCTTTATTTTTTCCTACCTTTGCGCGTCGTTGGAAACTCCCATGACGCTTAAAAAGAAGATATACCGATATGTTGACCATCAAGCAGATTACTGAACAGACCGATGCAGTCGTCAGAGGTTTGGAGAAGAAGCATTTCGACCATGCCGCAGAGGCAATAGCCAAGGCCATCGGGCTGAACGACCGCCGACGTGCGGCGCAGACGGAGCTGGACCGCGGCCTTTCGGAGGTGAACACCCTGTCCCGCTCCATCGGGGGCCTCATGAAAGAAGGGAAAACCGCCGAGGCCGAGGAGGCCAAGCAGGCCGTGAGCCGCCTGAAGGAGCGCTCCAAGGAGCTGGAGGCGCAGAAGTCGCAGGCCGAAGCCGAGCTGCAAGAGTTGCTTTATACGATACCCAACGTGCCGCACGAGAGCGTCCCCGAAGGATTCGGCGCGGAGGACAACGTGGTGGAACGCACCGGAGGCACGATGAAGCCCCTGCCCGAAAATCCGCTTCCCCACTGGGAACTGGCCAAGAAGTACGACCTCATCGACTTCGACCTGGGCGTGAAAATCACCGGCGCGGGCTTCCCCGTCTACAAAGGCCGCGGCGCGCGCCTGCAGCGGGCCCTCATCAACTTCTTCCTCGACGAAGCCCGCGCGGCAGGATACGAGGAGATAATGCCCCCGACCGTCGTGAATGCCGCCTCCGGCTACGGCACCGGGCAGCTCCCCGACAAGGAGGGACAGATGTATTACTGCGGGCAAGACGACCTCTACCTCATCCCCACGGCCGAGGTTCCGGTGACGAACATCTACCGCGACTGCCTGCTTTCCGAGGCCGACCTGCCCATCAAGAACTGCGCCTATACGGAGTGCTTCCGCCGCGAGGCAGGCTCTTACGGGAAAAACGTGCGCGGTCTGAACCGCTTGCACGAGTTCTCGAAGGTAGAACTGGTGCGCATCGACACGCCGCAGCACTCCTATGAGTCGCTCAAGGAGATGGTGGCCCACGTGGAAGGGCTGGTGCAAAAGCTGGAACTGCCCTACCGCATCCTCCGCCTCTGCGGCGGCGACATGAGTTTCACCTCGGCGCTCTGCTTCGACTTCGAGGTCTATTCCGAAGCGCAGAAGCGCTGGCTGGAGGTGAGCTCGGTGTCCAACTTCGAGAGCTACCAGGCCAACCGCCTGAAGTGCCGCTACCGCACGGCAGAGAAGCGCACCGAACTGTGCCACACGCTCAACGGATCGGCCCTGGCGCTGCCGCGCGTGGTGGCCGCCCTGCTGGAAAACAACCAGACGCCCGAGGGCATCGTGATGCCCGCGGCGCTCGTTCCCTACTGCGGCTTCGAGCGGATAGACTGAAGCTATACCTTATTATATATGAAGGCCCGGCGATTCCCGTGGGAGTCGCCGGGCTTTTGCTCGTTTCGCCCTGCGGGCGGGGCGGGGGGCGGAGGCCTTCAGCCGCGGACGGCCTTGCTCTTGGCCGAGACGGACTGCACGTCGAGGCGCAGGATGGCGGTGCGGTGGAAGGATTTCTCGGCATATTTCCGCCCTACCGTCAGGTCCTGGGGGCAATACTTGCCGAGCAGCAGCTCCAGGGCGTGCATCCTTTCGGCATCGTCGGCCACGACTTTCGCCTCGCCCCGGAGCAGGACGCTCTCGTATTCGGTGGTGAAACGCCCGGGAAGCACGTGCGTCCGCCCCACGATGCAGAAGGTGACGCGCGGGTTGCGGGCCAGGCAACGCAGTTTTTCCCCCTCGGGGGCGCAGTGGAAGTAGAGGCTGTCTGCCTCGCGGACGAAGCTCAGCGGGAGGCCGTAGCCGCCTGCGTCGGTGGAAACCATGGAGAGGATGCCGTATTCAGCCGCATCGATGAGTTCTTCTGCCCGCGCTTGGGAGAGGAGGCGGTCTTGCCGGCGTACGGAAGTGTTGTCGAAATTCATGGGGATAAGCCTTTCTTTTTCCGGCAAAGATAGCACAAACGGGCGGGACGGAAGCAGGATTTCGCATCCGAGTGCAGCCTGCCTGGTCGAAAGACAGGCTTTTGCAGGGAAATCATGCGGCGCTCCGGGGCGGAAGATGCAGCACTTTTCCGGAAAAGCGGCAGCACTTCCGGGCGAAAGCGGCAGCACTTTTCCGGCGGGGGGCGGGGGAAGATGCGGTTTTTCCCGGCCGAAATCCGTATCTTTGCCGCCCCGGCGGGGAAAAATGCCTGCCGGTTCCCGTTTTATCGTCGCGAAGTAACATGAAAGTCAAGCTCTCCCTGATTGCTCTTACGCTGGCCCTGATGGGCTATATCTGTGCCCCGTTTCCCGGCGTGCCCGCGGCTCTGGCCGGGGCGGCGCTCTTGAGTCTCCTGTTCAGCCTGTGGAAGAAAGACCGGAGCCTTCGCGCCCTGGCGGCAGTGCTGCTGGGCGTGGCGCTGCTGGCGGGGGTCGTATTCTATTTTCTGGCTTAGCCTCTTTCCTTGCCCATGGCCACTCCCCGGCGTCCTGTCCCGCCTTTCCGGCTGCGAGGCCTGCTGCGCTCCCTGCTGGTGGCGGCGGGATTTGCCAGCATCGGGCTGGGAGTGGCCGGAATCTTCCTGCCAGTCCTCCCGACCACGCCCTTTCTCCTGCTTTCGGCCTGGTGTTTTGCCAGAAGCTCCCCGCGGTTGTACCGGAAGCTCCTGCAAAACCGGCATTTGGGGCTGTATATCCGCCGCTTCCGCGGCGGGCAGAGGGCGCTCCCCCTGCGGGTGAAAGTGGTGTCGTGCCTGATGGTTTGGATTTCGCTGCTGGGGTGTACGGCGTTTGCGCCTGTCCCGGTGTGGGTGCGCCCGGTGTTTCCGGTGCTGGCCGTGCTCATCAGCCGGCATATTCTCTCGTTCGCCACGCTCCGGCGGCCGTGAGTTGGCTCAAGCCCCGGCGGGAGGATACAAAAAAAGTACAGCCCCGAACCCTCACGGCTCAAGGCTGTCTCCTTCATGTCTATCCACTTAAACGTACACCCTCAGGGACTCGAACCCTGGACCCACTGATTAAGAGTCAGTTGCTCTACCAACTGAGCTAAGAGTGCAACACTGTTTTTCTGAATTGCGGTGCAAAGGTAGGGGTTTTCTTCCATACTGCCAAACAAAACGGCTTCTTTTTTGCAAAAAAAGCGGTTCGGCTGCCGTTTTTTTGTGCCCGGGCGGGGAGTCTTCGGAGCGCCGCCCCCGTGTGCCCGCCCGGGCGGAAGCCGCGGCGGGAGGGTGGGGAGGGAGCGGAAAGCGCTGCCGCTTTTCGCGGAAAGTGCAGGCGCTTTTCCGGAAAAGTGCTGCCGCTTTTCCCGCTTTCCTGCAGCGGAAACCCCGGGCCGGGGAGCGGCACGGGGCAAAATGCCGCATGAATATGGAAATAAATGCAGAACTCCGTTGTATATTCTCTGCATATTCTCTATTTTTGCAGCCCCTAACATGATATTCCTTTATGCAACGACCCCACAAACGCCAGCGCTTGGATGCGATAAAAATCATCGTTTCGAGCAGAGAGATATTGAATCAGGAAGAACTGCTGCAAGAATTGCGGAAAGAAGGCTACGCGGTGACACAAGCCACGCTGTCGCGCGACCTGAAGACGCTGAAGGTGGCCAAAGCCTTCAATGCAAACGGGCGGAACGTCTACGTCCTGCCCTCCGAAGTGCAGCACCAGCATCAGCCTGCCGAGAGCCATTCGCTCCAGGAGATGATGGACCTGGCCGGATTCCGCTCGATGGACTTCTCCGGAAACCTGGTGGTCATCAAGACCCAGCCCGGATATGCCGCCAGCCTGGCCTATGACATCGACAACCTGGGGCTGAGCGATATTGTGGGAAGCGTGGCAGGGGACGACACGATCATTCTCGTCCTGCGCGAGGGAAGCTCGCGGAAAAACCTGCGGCGGACGCTGGGCAAGGTCATTTCTTCCGTACAATAAAGGGAAAAGGAGAGACACAAAGCAACAACATAGAATAGAAAAAATGGACAACTGCATTGAGATTATGGTGGCCGGCAAGGAACATCTTCCTTATGTCGACACCATATTGACCACCATCGAGGTAGCTGCTAAGAAGCGCGGTACGGGCATTGCCCGCCGCTCGCCCGACTATGTGAAACAAAAGATGCTGGAGGGGAAAGCCATCATTGCCATGGATGGCGGGACGTTCGCCGGGTTCTGCTACATCGAGACTTGGAGCAACAAACATTTCGCAGCCAACTCCGGCCTGATCGTGGCTCCCGAATACCAGGGGCACGGGCTGGCCAAGAAGATCAAACGCTTCGCTTTCGAATATTCCCGACGACGATATCCCCACGCCAAGCTCTTTGGGCTGACTTCGGGGCTGGCCGTGATGAAAATCAATACAGCCTTGGGCTACGTGCCCACCACTTTTTCCGAACTGACCGACGACGACGCTTTCTGGAACGGCTGCCGCACGTGTGTCAACTATGACGTGCTGATGCGCAACAACAAGACGCGCTGCATCTGTACCGCCATGCTCTACGACCCCGAGCAGCACCCCGAAGACCACCTGGGCGACGAGCCCCTGGCAGAAGGCGAACGCCCGGAACACGTGGTCATGCCGCTCAAGCGGGAAACTGCCGAAGCGTCCCGGTAAGAAAGCGGCGGAAAGAGAGAGACAAACTTCACACACTCCTGTTTTATATATAGTACACAAGATGAAAAAGAAAGTGGTAGTCGCCTTCAGCGGCGGGCTGGATACCTCCTATACGGTGATGTACCTGGCCAAAGAAAAGGGATATGAAGTGCATGCGGCATGCGCCAATACGGGCGGGTTCAGCCCCGAGCAGCTGCGTACGAATGAGGAGAATGCCTACAAACTAGGCGCAACGAAATACGTCACGCTCGACGTGATGCAGGAATATTATGCAAAGAGCCTGAAATACATGATATACGGAAATGTGCTGCGCAACGGCACTTATCCCATATCGGTCAGCTCCGAGCGCATCTTCCAGGCCCTGGCCATAGCCCGCTATGCGCGGGAAATAGGCGCCGACGCCATAGCCCACGGCTCGACGGGCGCCGGAAACGACCAGGTGCGCTTCGACATGACGTTCCTCGTCATGGCCCCCGGCGTGGAAATCATTACCCTGACGCGCGACAAGGCCCTGAGCCGCCAGGAAGAAATAGACTATCTCAACGCCCACGGCTTTGCCGCCGACTTCGCCAAGCTGAAGTACTCTTACAACGTAGGCATCTGGGGCACCTCCATCTGCGGCGGCGAAATCCTCGACTCCGCCCAGGGGCTGCCCGAATCGGCCTACCTGAAGCACTGCACCAAGCAGGGCAGCGAACAACTGCGCCTCACCTTTGAGAAGGGCGAGCTCACGGCCGTCAATGACGAGCCCTATGCCGATCCCGTGAAAGCCATACAGAAAGTGGAAGAAATCGGTGCGGCATACGCCATCGGACGCGACATGCACGTGGGCGACACCATCATCGGCATCAAAGGCCGCGTAGGCTTCGAGGCCGCCGCCCCCATGCTCATCATCGGCGCGCACCGCTTCCTGGAGAAATATACGCTGAGCAAATGGCAGCAATACTGGAAGGACCAGGTGGCCAACTGGTACGGAATGTTCCTCCACGAGAGCCAGTATCTGGAGCCCGTCATGCGGGACATCGAGGCGATGCTTACCAGTAGCCAGCGCAACGTCAGCGGCACGGCCATCCTGGAGCTGCGCCCCCTGTCGTTCTCCACGGTGGGCGTAGAGAGTAAGGACGACCTGGTGAAGAACAAGCTGGGCGAGTATGGCGAAATGCAGAAAGGCTGGACGGCAGAGGATGCCAAGGGCTTCATCAAAGTCCTCTCCACCCCGCTGCGTGCCTACTATGCCAACCACAAAGACGAGATGGCCTGACGCGCCGTCCCGCCTCTGAAAACCAGGACTGCCATGGCTCCCAAGAAACTCACCCGCTCCCGCACCGACCGGAAACTGGCCGGCGTGTGCGGCGGACTGGCTGCCTACTTGAATCTTGACCCTACGGTAGTGCGCGTGGCCTATGCCCTGCTCACCCTGTTTACCGCCTTCTCGGGCATAATCATCTACCTGATTCTCATGTTGCTGATGCCCGAAGGAGACTGACCGCACATTATTTTATACAATAGTACAACAACTTATAGAGAAAAATGATAAAAGTAGGAATCATCGGCGGAGCCGGATATACGGCCGGCGAGCTGCTGCGGCTGCTGCTTAACCATCCGGAAGTGGAAATAGGCTTTGTGCATAGCACCAGCAATGCAGGCAACCGCCTTACCGATGTGCATGAGGGACTTTACGGCGATACCGACCTTGTCTTCACCGATGCCTTGCCCTTGGACGAGGTGGATGTAGTATTTTTCTGCACCGCCCACGGCGATACCCGTAAATTCATGGAGAGCCACACCCTGCCCGGGCAGCTGAAAGTGATAGATCTTTCGATGGATTACCGCCTCAAGGCACCCGGAAATGAATTTATCTACGGCCTGCCCGAGCTCAACCGCCGCGCCACTTGCCAGTCCAAGTACGTGGCCAATCCCGGATGTTTTGCCACTGCCATCCAGTTGGGCCTGCTCCCTCTGGCAAAGAACCTCCTCTTGAGCGGCGATATCATGGTGAATGCCATCACCGGCAGCACCGGAGCCGGCGTAAAGCCTGGGGCCACGACCCACTTCAGCTGGCGCAACGACAATATCAGCATCTACAAAGCCTTCGAACACCAGCATGTCCCGGAGATCCGGCAGTCCCTGAAGCAACTGCAGAACAGCTTCGATTCGGAAATCGACTTCATTCCCTACAGAGGCGACTTCGCCCGTGGCATTTTCTGCACCATCGTGGTGAAAAACACCATGGAGACCGACGAACTCTACAAGATGTATGAGCAATATTATGAGCGCGATTCTTTCGTACACCTGGTGCGCAAGAGCATCGACCTCAAGCAAGTCGTCAATACCAACAAGTGCCTTATCCATCTGGAGCGCCACGGCGGGAAACTCCTCATCGTCACCTGCATCGACAACCTGCTGAAAGGAGCCAGCGGCACTGCCGTGCACAACATGAACCTCCTCTTCAATCTCGAAGAGACCGTAGGCCTGCGTCTCAAGCCCAGCGCTTTCTGACGCGGAAGGACTCGGACAAACAAACGAAAGCAGAACAGAAAAATGAATTTATTCGACGTATATCCTCTTTTCGACGTAAATATCGTCAAAGGCCGCGGCTGTCATGTCTGGGATGACAAGGGGACCGAATATCTGGACCTCTACGGCGGTCATGCCGTCATCTCCATCGGCCATTCCCATCCCCACTATGTCGAGCAAATCAGCCGCCAGGTAGCCCAACTCGGGTTCTACTCCAATTCCGTGGTCAACCGCCTGCAGCAGACCTTTGCCGCCCGCCTGGGTAAAGTCTGCGGCTACGATGACTACAGCCTCTTCCTCGTCAATTCCGGGGCCGAGGCCAATGAGAATGCCCTCAAGCTCGCCTCTTTCCACAACGGCCGCAGCCGCGTTCTCTCCATCAGCAAGGCTTTTCACGGCCGCACTTCGCTTGCCGTGGAAGTCACCAACAACCCCAAAATCGTGGCCCCCGTCAATGAGAGCGGGCACGTCACCTTTTTGCCCATGAACGACCTCGAAGCCGCCCGCGGCGAGATAGAAAAGGGCGACGTCTGCGCCGTCATCATCGAAGGCATACAGGGCGTCGGGGGAATCGTGCTGCCCACTCCCGAGTATCTGCAGGGCCTGCGCGACCTTTGTACCGCCACCGGCACCGTCCTCATCCTCGACGAGATACAGTCCGGCTACGGGCGCAGCGGCCGTTTCTTTGCCCATCAATACGCCGGCATCCGCCCCGACCTCATCACCGTGGCCAAGGGAATCGCCAACGGCTTCCCCATG
The DNA here is from genome assembly GCA_944320955.1 of uncultured Bacteroidaceae bacterium. Lineage (GTDB taxonomy): Bacteria > Bacteroidota > Bacteroidia > Bacteroidales > Bacteroidaceae > UBA1794. The sequence goes on along the minus strand of CALUJL010000006.1, from coordinate 61,921 downwards.
AGCGCCGTGCTCATCAGCCCGATTTTCAAACCCGTCTACGGAATGCTCGGCACCACCTTCGGCGGAAACCATCTGGCCTGCGCCGCGGCCCTCGCCGTGCTCGACGTGATCGAAAGCGAACACCTGGTCGAGAACGCCGCCGCCGTGGGTTCTTACCTCATGGACGAGCTGAAACATCTGTCCGGCATACGCCAAGTGCGCGGACAGGGCCTCATGATCGGGATGGAGTTTGACTATCCTGTCAAAGAGCTGCGCCAGCGCCTCATCTATGAGCAGCACATCTTCACCGGCGCCAGCGGGACCCACGTGATCCGCCTCCTTCCGCCGCTCTGCCTGAGCCGCGAAGAAGCCGGCGACTTCGTCGGCCGCCTGAAAGCGCTGCTCTGAAGAGGGGGAAGACAAAAGGGAACAAACAGGAATCTATAGATCAGATAAAACTTAACTGAAAGAGAGTCTCTCTAAACTTATTTACAAAACTTATGAAGATAGCAATCATCGGAGCCGGAAACCTTGGCGGCTCCATCGCCCGCGGCCTCTCGCAGGGCGAAATGTTTAAGTCTACCGACATTATCTGTACCTCCAACGAGCAACCCGTGCTCGACCGTTTGCACGAAGCCAATCCCGAATGGACTCTTACGATGGACAACTGCGAGGCCGTCCGCATGGCCGACATCGTGCTCCTCTCCGTAAAGCCCTGGCTCATCGGGCCCATTATCCAGGAGATCAAGTCCGCCCTCGACTATCGCCGCCAGATCCTCATCTCTGCCGCTGCCGGCGTCACGCTCGACCAGTTGCGCAATTTCCTCCTGAAGAACGACGAGTGCAAACTTCCCATCTTCTTCCGCGTCATTCCCAACACGGCCGTTTCCGTGCGGAGCAGCATGACTTTCATCTGCACCCAGCAGGCCAGCCCGGAACAGACAGAACTTGTACGCAATCTCTTCAGCGAACTGGGAGTAGCCATGGTCATCGACGAGCGTCTCATGAGCGCCGCCACGGCTTTGGCCTCCTGCGGTATCGCCTATGCCCTGCGTTACATCCGTGCCAGCATTGAGGGCGGTGTGGAAATGGGCTTCTATCCTTCCCAGGCCCAGGAGATCGTTATCCAGACCGTGCGCGGCGCTACCGAACTCCTGCGCGTCAACGGCAGCAATCCCGAGCAGGAAATCGACAAGGTGACCACCCCCGGCGGCATCACCATCAAGGGCCTGAACGAGATGGCCATGTCCGGCTTCACCTCTTCCGTAATCCGCGGTCTGAAAGCCGGCCTGTAACATCCGCCTTTCCCCTGCCGTTCCCGCAGGAAAGCGCAGGCGGAAAAGCAAAAAGGGCGAGGGGCATGTGTCCGGGCAGGACGCATGCCCCTCGCCTTATGCCGGGGGGACGGCAGGGCAGGCCCTGCCTCAGGTGCGGATCAGTCCTCGGTGCTGTTGTATTCTTCGGTAAACTGGTTGTGGGCGGCATCCGCCTGTTCCATTGTCCGGTAGAAGACCTTCTCGAAGCTCTCTGCCGAGGGCGCAAACATTTCCACTACGAAAGTCACGCTCGCCTCCGAGACATACACCTTGGCGGCCTTCTTCGTGCGGTTCACCCGGTTGGCGATTTCCTTCGACTTCGCAGCCTGGTCCGCCTCGATGGAGTAGCCCTCGCGTTGCAGGGTCACGTAGAAAGGACTGCTCTCCTCTACGTAGATCCAGTACCGCTCCCCTTCTTTCTTGAATTCGATGGACTCGTCGCGCGTGTCGACCTTCGGCACGAAGCCCTCCGAGCGCAGGAAGTTCATTACTGCCGAGCGGAAAGCCAGCTGTTCGCCGGTGAGTTCGGTGGCCGCAGCCGCCCCGAGAGGTGAGAGCAGCGCAGTGGCCAGGAGTAACATCAAGAACTTTTTCATATACATATAGATTTTAAGTGAGAAATTCCGTGGAGCGGACAGCGGGATCCTGCGTCGCGAATGTACGGAAATCCCGCTTCCCGTCAAAATCCCGCTCCCTAAAAAAACTCTTTTGTGCCCGGTTCGGGCCGAAAGTGCAGGCGGGAATCCCGGAAAGCGCTGCCGCTTTTTGCCGAAAGTGCTGCCGCTTTTTGCAGAAACCCCTTGCGCATTTTTCCGGAAAATGCTTTGGACTGCGGGAAAATGTTTATCTTTACTGCGGAAAAAGCCTAACTAATCTTTTTTTCAGCTTATGAAAAGCGACCTGACCGATACGCTCCGTCCCGTCATCCTCCACCTTGGGCTGGCCAATCAGCACGGCGATTGGAATTTCAAGAACGTCTGTTCCCCCTTTTCCCGCATCTATTATGTCCTTGGCGGCGAGGCCCAGATAGAATATCCCGACCGCAAGATCCGCCTGCGCCCCGGTTTTCTCTATATCATCCCCGCTTTCGTCCCCCACGGCTATGCCTGCGGTGGAGACTTCAGGCACTTCTATATCCATGTCTACGACGAAAATGCGGAAAACGTGCTTGAAGACTGGGAACTCCCCCTCGAAGTTCCCTCCCAGCCCGGCGACCGCGAGCTCATCGAGCGCCTCCATTATCTCTGTCCCGGCATGGAAGTGCCCGCTTCCGACCCCCGGTCCTACGACAATCCCCCCACGCTGAAGCAAAACCTGCTCCGCACCCGCCGGCAGGAGCTCTTCGCCCGCATGGAGTCGCGCGGCATCATCCTCTGCCTCCTCTCCCGTTTTTTCCGTACGGCCAAGCCCAAGTGGGGAACGCGCGACAGCCGCATCGAGAAGGCCCTGAGCTACGTGCGCAGCCATCCCTCCCTTTTCCCCGGCACGGACGACCTTTCCCGCCTCACCTGCCTGTCCAAGAGCCATTTCATCCGGCTTTTCCGCCAGGAGATGGGCTGCACTCCGCTACAGTACATCATCGGCAAGAAAATGGAGCGGGCCCAGTCGCGTCTGGTCACGGATCATATCGAGATAAAGGAAATCGCTTTTCAGTTAGGCTTCACCGATCCCTCTTATTTCAACCGCCTGTTTAAGAAAAGCACCGGCATCACTCCCCGCGAATACCGCGCCTTCCACAGTTTTCCCCACGAGTGAGCAGCCTTCGGGGCAATATGCGGAGACGCAAGGCCTTGCTTCTTACAGCAAAGTCTTGCGTCTCTATGTCTGCATCGCTGCAGCAGGGGTAAGCTGTTGCGGCAGTTCCCCTATTGCAGAGGTACGGGGGTATCTTTGCGGTAGAGCTGCGCCGTCATCTGCGCCACAAGCTCGCCCCGCTCGTTGCGCACGTCGCACTGGTAGTTGGCCATGCGCGGATGCAGATAGAGCTCGCGCGCTTCGGCCGTCAGCGTCTCCCCCGGGCCGGAACCGCGCAGGAAACTGATGTTCGAGGTAGTGGAGAAAGCCAGCGTGCCGTGCATGTTTGCGGCCACGGCGATGGCCAAATCCGCCAGCGTGAAGAGCGCGCCGCCCTGAGTGCGGCCGCCCGCGTTGAGATGGGCGGGGCCTACCGCCATGCGGGCCACGGCCCGGCCCGCCTCGGCCTCCACGATTTCGATGCCCGCTGCCGTGGCAAAGACGTCTTTCTTGAAGAATTCCTGGGGAGTCATGCTGCGCTTATTTGTTCAGGGTCCATTCCGTTCCTTCTTTCGTGTCCTTGAGTTCGAAGCCCAGTGCAGTGAGTTCCTGGCGTATGCGGTCGGCCGTCGGCCAGTCCTTCTTGGCTTTTGCCTCGGCGCGCACCTCCAGCAGCAAGTCCACGGCGCGGCGGTAGCTCTCCAGCCCTGCGCCCGAGGCCGATTGCGGCGGCGTCAGTCCCAGCAGGTCGAAGAGGAAGAGGCGGCATGTGGCCTCCAGTTCGTCGCGGTCGGCAGCGGAGAGCTGCTCCCCTCCCGTGCCCAGGCAGGAATTCACCAGGCGCGCGGCCTCGAACAGGTGGGAGATTACGATCGGGGTGTTGAGGTCGTCGTTCATGGCCTCGTAGCATTTTGCGCGCAGCCCGCTTATTATTTTTTTTGCCTCCGGGGTCGACTCGGCTGCCGGGCTGATCCGCCCGATGTTCTCCACGGCTTCCTGCAGCCGCTGCAGTCCTTTTTCGGAAGCCTGCAGCGCTTCGTTGCTGAAGTCCACCGTGCTGCGGTAATGGGCCTGCAGGATGAAGAATCGGATGGTCATCGGGCTGTAGGCCTGCTGCAACTTCGGGTGGTTTCCACTGAAGAATTCGGGCAAAGTGATGAAGTTTCCCAGACTCTTGCCCATCTTCGTGCCCTCGATGGTAATCATATTGTTGTGCATCCAGTACTTGACGCTCGGATGTCCCAGCGCGGCCACGGATTGCGCTATCTCGCATTCGTGATGGGGGAAGAGGAGATCCATTCCGCCCCCGTGGATGTCGAATTCCTCGCCCAGGTATTTCGTGCCCATTGCAGAGCATTCCATGTGCCACCCGGGGAAACCTTCGCTCCACGGGCTGGGCCAGTGCATGATGTGCTCGGGCGATGCTTTTTTCCACAAGGCGAAATCCGCCGGGTTGCGCTTCTCTGTCTGTCCGTCGAGGGCGCGTGTGGTGGAGAGCAGCTCCTCTACGTTGCGCCCGGAGAGGATTCCGTAGTGATGGTCGCGGCTGTACCGGGCTACATCGAAGTAAACCGAGCCTTCGCTCACGTAGGCGTAGCCCGCGTCGAGTATCTTTTGCACGAAGGCTTCCTGCTCGATGATGTGTCCCGAGGCGTGGGGCTCGATGCTGGGCGGCAGTACGCCGAGCATCTCCATGGCCTTGTGGTAGCGGAGCGTGTAGTACTGCACGACTTCCATGGGCTCCAGCTGTTCGAGCCGTGCTTTTTTTGCTATTTTGTCCTCGCCTTCGTCGGCATCGTGCTCCAGATGTCCCACATCGGTGATGTTCCGCACGTAGCGCACGCTGTAGCCTATGTGGCGAAGGTAGCGGTAGAGGATGTCGAAGGTGATGGCCGGGCGGGCGTGGCCCAGGTGCGGATCGCCGTAGACGGTAGGGCCGCAGACGTACATCCCCACATGGGGCGCGTGGAGGGGCACGAACTCCTCCTTCTTGCGGCTAAGGGTATTGTAGATGATGAGCTTCTGTGTCATAGAAAAGTGTTTCTGCGATTTCCGGGCAAAAGTACGCAAACCGCCCGGGAAATGCAAGGCCGCCGCCGCTTTTCTGGCCGCCGTGTGGCGGAGGGCGGCGGGGGAGGGGGAAGCGGGTTGGGGGAATCTTGGGGAAAAGGCGCGGCGCTTCGGGGGAAAAGTGGCAGGGCTTTCGGGAAAAAGGTGCGGCGCTTTTCCGGAAAAGATGCAGCGCTTTTTCTTCTGTTCGCCGCATTTGGCGTATCTTTGCCTTCCGGAACGACGGGAAAAGGGAAGGTCTTTTTATGAAAGAAGGAGTGCTCGAAAAGTTGAAGATACTGGCGGAGTCGGCCAAGTACGATGTCTCCTGCTCCTCGAGCGGCACGGTGCGTTCCGGCCGCGGCAAGGGAGTGGGCAACACGGTGGGCGGCGTGGGCATCTGCCACAGCTTTGCCGAAGACGGGAGGTGCATCTCGCTGCTGAAAATCATGCTGACGAACCACTGCATCTACGACTGTGCCTACTGCATCAACCGCCGCTCCAACGATGTGCGCCGCGCCACGCTCTCCGTGGGGGAGCTGGTGGAGCTGACCATGGAGTTCTACCGCCGCAACTATATCGAGGGCCTTTTCCTCAGTTCCGGCGTGGTGCGCAGTCCGGACTACACCATGGAGCGCCTCGTGCGGGTGGCGAAAGACCTGAGGGAGGCGCACGGTTTCAACGGATACATCCACCTGAAGAGCATCCCCGGTGCGAGCCGCGAGCTGGTGCGCGCCGCGGGGTTCTATGCCGACCGCCTCAGCGTCAACGTCGAAATCCCCAACGAGGCGAGCCTCCGCCGCCTGGCTCCGGAGAAGTCGCTGGAGAGCGTCTTCCAGCCCATGCGCTTCATCCGGCAGGGAGTGCTGGAGAATCAGGAAGACCGCCGCCGGCTGCGCCACGTGCCCCGCTTCGTGCCGGCCGGTCAGAGCACGCAGATGATAGTCGGTGCCACGGCCGAGACGGACCGCGACATCCTCTCCCTCTCCTCCGCCCTCTACGCGCGGCCCACGATGCGCCGCGTGTATTACTCCGGATACGTCTCCGTCAATACCTACGACGACCGCCTCCCCCGCCTCAAGCAGCCGCCCCTCGTGCGCGAAAATCGCCTCTACCAGGCCGACTGGCTCCTGCGTTTCTACCGCTTCCGCGTGGACGAAATCGTGGACGAGGCGCATCCGCTGCTCGACCTGGAGCTCGACCCGAAACTTTCCTGGGCACTGCGCCACCCGGAGTTCTTCCCCCTCGACGTAAACCGTGCCGACTACGAGGAACTCCTCCGCGTGCCGGGCATCGGGGTGCACTCGGCCCGGCTCATCGTGGCGGCGCGCCGCTTCGGCCGTGTCGACAGCTGCCAGCTCCGCCGCATGGGCGTGGTGATGAAGAAGGCGCAGCACTTCCTGGCCTTTCGCGAGCTGGCGGTGCGCACGGTGGACACCCTCCCGCCCGAATCGGCCCGCGCCCTCTTCCTGCCCGCCCGCCGCAGGAAGAAGGGGGAGGGACAACTCTTGCTGGACTTTGCCGATGAATAATGTGTTTTTCTACGACGCTTCGTTCGAGGGGCTGCTGAGCGCAGTCTTCGAGGCCTACGTGCAGAAGCAGTTTCCCGACGAGCTGCTGCCCGAGGGTGCCGCGCCCCCGCTCTTCGCCGGGCGCGTCTTCCACGTCGCGACTCAGGAGGAGCGTAGCCGCCGTGTATGGGCCGCCCTGGAAAAGAAGCTCTCCCCCGCCGCGCTCCGGGGGCTGGAACTGGTGTGGTTTTCTGCTATTCCGGGGAGCGACCTGCTCCTCTTCCGCTATATCCGCAAGGCGATAGACGCGCCGGCCTCCGTGGAGACGGATTTCGGCGACCCCGTGGTCCTGCGCTTTGCCCAGCTCTGCCGCCGGGTGAGCCGCGAGGTCCTGCGGCTGAAGCAGTTCCTCCGCTTCCAGAAAGCGGCCGACGGCACGTACTTTGCCGCCGTGGAGCCGGAATACAACGTGCTGCCCCTGGCCGTAGACCACTTTGCCGATCGCTTCTCCGACCAGCCTTGGCTCATCTACGACCTGCGGCGCGGCTATGGGTTCTACTACGATCTCCGCTCCGTGCGCGAGGTGGTGCTCCAGGATACGCCCCTCCTGCGCTCCGGACGGCTGGGCAAGGGGCAGGCGGCCGAAGGCGAAGAGCAGTGGCAGCAGCTGTGGAAAACTTATTTCAAGAGCATCGCCATCCGCGAACGCCTCAATCCGCGCCTCCACCGGCAGAACATGCCCGTGCGTTTCTGGCGGCACCTGACGGAGAAGCAGTAGCGTCCGTTTTCATGGGGTGGCCGCATTTTTTTTCGAAATCGCTGTTACGTTTTGCCCTTTTTTGCGTTATACCCGATAGAAAGCCCTTCTTCCGGGCCTGAGAACAGACGAACGAAACAACGAATGAGCGAAGAACCCCTCTTGTCCGCCTTCAGCGATTTGCGCCGGGTCATGCGCCGTATGACGCTCCGCTTCCTGCACAATCGGGAAGATGCCGACGATGTCGTGCAGGAAGCCTTCTGCCGCCTCTGGCCCCGCCGCGGGGGAATCCGCGACCGGGAGGAGGCCTCGGCGCTGGCGGTGGCCACGGTGCGCAACCTTTGCGTCGACGCGCTCCGCCGCCGCGGGAAGGCTGCCACCCTGGAGCTGCAGGACGAGCGCGACGGGCAGCCTGCCCCCTCGCCCCACGAGGAGCTGGAACTGCGTGAGCGCTACGCCTGGGTGGATCGCTGCGTGGAGGCCCGGCTGACCGAGGTGCAGCGCACCGTCTGGCGCCTGCGGGAGGAAGAAGAGCTTTCGGCTACGGAAATTGCTGAACGACTGGGGATGCAGCCGGCGGCGGTGCGCATGAATCTCTCGCGCGCCAGGCGGCTGATCCGCGAATTATATGAGGAATGGAACGATGAAAAGCACTGATCGCACCCACAAGCCTGCCGCTTCTGCTGCCGAGGAGCGCGCGCACCGCCTGCTCCGCCGCTACTACGACGGCGAGACCACCCGTGCCGAAGAGCGGGAGCTGGCTGCCTTTCTCTTCTCGCCGCAGGCCGACGGCGGAGCCTACGAGGCCGACCGCGCCGTGCTGGCCTATGCCCTGACGGGCCGCCGCCTGCATGAGCCCGCCGCCGCGCCGCAGCCCCGGCGCATAGCCCTGCGCCGTCCGCTCCGGCGGGTGGCCGCCGCGGCGGCAGTGGTGCTGCTCCTGGCCGGCGGGGCGGGGGGCTACCGGCTCTGGCTGCAAGGGCGCGACTATTTCTCCGTCAGCATCCACGGAGAGAAGTACACCCGCGAGTCCGTGCTTGAGGAGCAGGTGAGGGCGGCTTTGCACAACGTGTTTGAGCCGGCGCCTACGCCCGAGGAGCAGTTGGCCATAGTCTTCGGCAGTCTGGACGAGGCCGCTTCCCCCGAAGGGGAGGCAAATGACGTAAGTTTCACCAAGGAAATCGAGAAGTTATGAAGAATAGTCCGTTTCGTTTTGTCCGTATCCTGGCCCTGTGCGCGGCTGCTTTCTTGTTGTCTGCCCCGGCGTGGGCGCAAAAGGGGCTGCATGTGGAGCCGCTCTTCGACGGGTCTTACGAGAAGAACCCGAAGGCCGTGACCGTAGACGTGCGGGGCAAGCGGCTGAAGCCCTACGACCTGACGCTCTTCCGCAGCATCACGGTGCACGGCTCGCCGCACGATGCCGACCGGATGGCTGCCGCGGCCCTGGCCGACGGGCAGGGGGCCGTGAACAGCGAGGTGGTGAAGAGGGGAAAAGCCCTCGTGGCGGGCTACTACCAGCTCCCGCCCCGCGACAGGAAGGGGCAGGGCCCTAACCGTTTTGTGCTCTTCCGCCGGCTGGAGGAGGGGGCGGCCACGCTCATCTACCTGGAGGGAGAGACCGAACTGGAGAAGCTCATCCGATTATTCGTTAAACCTAAAAAATAAGAATCATGAAGAAGTTTACTTTACTCCCGTTGCTCCTGGCCTTTTTCTGCTCCGCACCGCTTGCGGCAGAGGAGGCGGGCGACACGCTGTTCCACTACCGGGGCAGGGCCATTGCCCTCTCCGACTCGGCCGAGGAGGTGCGCATCCGGCTGTACGACTCGGCGGGCGTGGCGCAGGAACCTTACTACGAAAGCCGCTACCGCACGGGCGGGAAGCGGGAGCGGACGTGGCATCTTGACGACACGTTCGACTATCCTTTTGCCGACATCATCGCGCCGAAGAAGCGGCGGGTGCACCATCGTTTCGACCCCCACTGGGGCGGCATCGGTTTCGGCTTCTGCACCACGGTGGGCACGGCCGTGGGCGGGCTGAACGGGCCGGAAGGCGTTTCGCCCAGCATGGGGCGCTCGTTTGAGATTTTCTGGAACATCTTTTCGCTCCATATCCCTCTCAACCGGCGCAATCTGGGGCTGGTCTCCGGCTTCGGCATAGACTGGCGCAACTACCGGATGGACGGCATTTACCGCTTTGTCAAGCACAATGTGGACTTCGGTGTGGAGGCTTATCCCGAGGACGCCTTCGTGAAGTTCTCGCGGCTGAAGACCTTCGACCTGACGGTGCCGCTGCTTCTGGAGTACCAGAGCGTGGCTTCGCGCGGCAAGTTCTTCATCTCGGCCGGGGGAGTGCTCAACTTCAAGACGCATGCCAGCCTGCTTACGCGCTACGAGCTGGAGGGGAAAAAGATAAAAGAGACGGCGGAAGACCTGCACCAGAACCCCGTGACGGTGGACATCATGGGCATGGTGGGCTATAATCATCTGGCGGCTTACGTGAAATATTCTCCCTTCCACATCTGCCAGACGCGCTACGCTCCGGAGATGCAGAGCCTCTCGGCGGGCGTGGTCTTCCTCTATTGAGGGAAAGGGAGCGCACCATTCGGAGAAGACAGGAATCTCCCGAAGGAAGAAGCCCCGGCTGCATGGACGACGGGTCCTGCAACCGGGGCTTCTGTGTGCCTCGTGCGGGGATGGTGCCCGCCTCGGGGGAGACGGACGGGGCGGGGCACTTATTTCATGAAGACGAAGTAGACGGCCAGGACAAGGCAGCCGAAGGCGGCGAAATGGTTCCAGTGGAGCGTCTCGCCGCGGAAGAGGAGCGTGGTGAAAACGGTAAAGACAACGAGGGTGATGACTTCTTGTATGACTTTCAACTGCAGCAGCGTGAAGGGGCCTCCGTTGCCGACAAAGCCGATGCGGTTGGCCGGAACTTGGCAAAGGTACTCGAAGAAAGCGATGGACCAGCTGAAGAGGACGACGCCGATGAGCGGCAGGGAGGCAAACCAGCTGTACTCCTGGCGGAGTTTGAGGTGGCCGTACCAGGCGAAAGTCATGAAGGTGTTGGAGACGAGGAGCAGGAGAATAGTGTAGAGGGGTTTCATGTTTTTGTATGAGGATGTGTGGGATTTAGAGGATGGTTACGGAGGGTGCGTCGGTTTCCGCCGGGTCGAGGGCGAAGGCGACGGCGCGGTTGAGGTAGGCGAGGAAGGGCTTTGTGCGGCGGAAGGCGGCGAGGGTCTGCGCCAGTACATCATCTTGCAGCATGAACAGCTGTCCCGGCTCGCAGACGAGGCAGTAGGAGCGGTAGGCGAGCAGGGGGGAGTAGGGGGCATCGGCGGGGAATCCGCGGGGAACGCGCTTGAGACGGTCGGATTCGTCCAGCCGGAAGAGGGGCGCGGCCTGCCGGAGCGTCTCCTCGAAGTCGCCGCCGCCGGCGGCGATGTCCTCGCGCAGGATGCGCAGGACTCGCGGTTCGAAGCAGTAGTTGCCCGTGGCGAGCATACAGCCCGAGGGGTATCCGCCGTCCTCGGGGCCGACTTGGAAATAGTAGCCGCTGTAGCCGGACTTTTTCCCGTGCGGGCAGACGAAAGCGCCCATGTGTGTTTTGTAGGGGCTCTTGTCGTTTGAGAAACGGGTGTCGCGGTAGATGCGGTATGTGCAGTCCTTTGCGGTGAGGTTGCCTACGGTGGGGTCGAATTGGGCAAGGCCTTTGATGAGTTGGTCGGTGAAATTGTTGAACTTTGCCTGTGCTTCCTGGTATTCGGCCTTGTGGGCTTGGAACCATTCGCGCTCGTTGTGCCGGCTGAGCCGGGCAAGGAATTGTATGATGGTCTTCATGTCGTTAGTTTTTCTTGCGTGCCTATCGGCTGATTTGCTTGATGCCCCGGACGGTTTGCAGCTTGCGCAGGAGGGCTTGGAGCTTGTGGGTGTCGCTGACGCTGAGGGTGAGTTGTCCGGAGAAGAGCCCGTCGTGGGAATCGATGCGGATGGAGCGGAGGTCGCAGCCGGGTTCTTTGTTGATGATGGAGGTGAGGTTGGTGACGATGCCTATGTCGTCGTGCCCCACGACGCGCAGGGTGATGAGGTATTGCCCTTCGCTTCCCTTGCCGGCCCAGCGGGCGGGGACGATGCGGTAGGGCGAGCGTTGGCGCATCTGGGGGGCGTTGGGGCAGTCGGTGCGGTGGATTTTGACGCCGCCGCCCGAGGTGATGAAGCCGAATACCTCGTCGCCGTAGATGGGGTTGCAGCACTTGGCCAGATGGAAGTCGATGTCTTTGAGATTCTCGTCGATGACGAGCACGTCCTGCTTGTGCCCTTTGTGGAGGCTCTCCTGCGTAAACTGCTCGGCGGGGACGGTATTGTAGAGTTCGGCGCTGCGGTAGGGTACGTTCTGCTCCTGTTCCTGCTCTTTATGCAGGGCTTCGAGATAGGAGTCCACCACGTTTCCCGTATCGAGCGTCCCTTTTGCCAAGGCCTGGTAGAAGTCTGTCACATTTTTGTAGCCCAACCGCAGGATGAGGCGCATGAGTACGGCTTCGTCGTACTCGATTTTCCGGTTTTTGAACTTGCGTTGGAGGTCTTCGCGGGCGTATTCTGCCTGGCGGGCGGCTATTTCCTTGAGTTCCTGCCGTATCTTGGTGCGGGCCTTGCCGGTGACGACGAGGCCGAGCCAGTCTTGTTTGGGAGTCTGTGCGGAGGAGGTGAGGATTTCCACTTGGTCGCCGCTGGAGAGGCGTGTGCCGATGCGGCAGTTCCGCCCGTTGATGCGGGCGCCGATGCACTGGCATCCGATGCGGCTGTGGATGTGGAAAGCGAAGTCGAGCACGGTGCTTCCCTTGGGAAGCTTGAAGAGATCGCCTTTCGGGGTGAAGACGAATACTTCATCCTCGTAGAGGTCCATCTTGAAACGGTCCATCAGTGTGCGCGAATCCTCTTCCTTCGAATTTTCGAGCGCTTCGCGTACGGAGGTGAGCCACTCGTCGAGCCCGCTCTCGCTCTTCACCCCTTTGTATCGCCAGTGGGCCGCCAGTCCGCGTTCGGCAATCTCGTCCATCCGCCGCGTGCGGATTTGTACCTCTACCCACTTGCCTTCGGGGCCCATGACGGTGATGTGCAGGCTCTCGTACCCGTTGCTTTTCGGGATGGAGAGCCAGTCGCGCAGTCGTTTGGGGTTGGGCTGGTACATGTCGGTGACGATGGAATAGACCTGCCAGCAGTCGGATTTTTCCCGTTCAGGGGGCGAGTCGAGGATGATGCGGATGGCGAAGAGGTCGTAGATGAAGCGGAACTCGCAGTTCTGCTTCTTCATTTTGTTATATATGGAGTGGATGCTCTTCGTGCGCCCCTTGATGCTGAAGGAAAGCCCTGCCTGCTCCAGCCGTTTCTGCACGGGGGCGATGAAAGAGGCGATGTACTGGTCGCGCGAAGCCTTGGTCTGGTTGAGCTTTTCCTTGAGGTCGTAGTAGACTTCGGGCTCCAGATATTTGAGCGAGAGGTCTTCGAGTTCCGATTTCAGCTTGTAGAGGCCGAGTTTGTGTGCCAGGGGGGCGTAGAGGAAGGCTGCCTCCTGGGCGGTCTTGCGGCGGGCTTCCCGGGCTTCGGTGTCGCGGATGCTGCGCATGAGGCATACGCGGTCGGCTATCATGAGGAAGATGACGCGCATGTCCTCGGCAAAGGAGAGCAGCAGGTCGCGGAAGTTTTCGGATTCGATGGAGGGGTTCTTGTCGTAGAGCTCGGTGGTCTTCACCAGTCCGTGCACGATGGTGGCCACGTCCTTGCCGAAAAGTTTCTCTACCTGCTCCTGGCTGACGGAGCGGCTTTCCACCGCGTCGTGCAGGAGGAAGGCCACGAGCGAATTGTCGCGCAGGTTGATTTCGCGGGCGGCAATGAGGGCCGTGTGCAGGTCGTGCACGATGGGGTTCAGGCCGAAGAGGTTGCGCTCCAGATGCCCGGAGGCGACGGCTTCGGAGAGCACGGCTTTCAGTTTTTTTGCACACTCGGAGGAGATGGTTTCGCGCGTCAAGTGCCGCAGGGAGCGGTAGAGGGGAAGTAGTTCCTGTGTTTCGGTCGTGGTAAAAGTCATGGCAAAAATCGTTTTCGGCAGCCGCTTATCGGGAGGGTTTGCAGCGGGGCTGCGGCATATTCTTGCTCAAAATTACGGCTTTTCCGGCTTTTTCATGGCATCGTTTGAAAGTTTTCGTATTTTTGGGCTTGAATTTTAATATACGATAGGGTTATGTTTACTGTAAACGACAAAGAACAACTCGCTAAGAAGGGCATCTCACAGGCCCGGGTTGAAGAACAGTTAAGAATATTTTCCTCCGGATTCCCCTACCTCCGGCTCAGCGCTGCGGCGGCAGTGGGAAGCGGCATCCTCAGTATTCCGGCCGAAGAAGAGCAGAAGTACCTCGACTTGTGGCAAGACTACCTGGCCGCGGGCCATAAGGTGCTGAAGTTCGTGCCCGCCTCGGGTGCGGCAAGCCGCATGTTTAAGGACCTTTTTGCCTTTCTCGATGCGCCTTACGACAATCCGGCCACCGGTTTCGAGCAGAAGTTTGTCGACAATTTGGAGCATTTCGCCTTCTTTTCCCCGCTCGATGCCCTCTGCCGCGAGAAGACCGGACAGGGCATTGCCGGCCTGCGCAGCGCCGGACGGGCCAAAGACATAGTCCGCCTCCTTCTCACCCCCGAGGGGCTGAACTACGGCGCCCTGCCCAAGGGGCTCCTCCTCTTCCATTCTTATCCCGAAGGGCCGCGCACCCCGCTCGAAGAGCACCTCGTGGAGGGCGCGCTCTATGCCTCTTCCTGCGGCAAGTGTTGCCTCCACTTCACCGTCTCGCCCGAGCATCGTCCCCTTTTCGAGCAGCTCGTGGCCGAGAAGAAAGCCCGCTACGAGGCGGAGTTCGGCGTGACCTACGAAATCTCCTTCTCCGAGCAGAAAAGCAGCACGGACACGATAGCCGTAGACCTGCAGAACCGCCCCTTCCGCCAGAAGGACGGCTCGCTCCTCTTCCGCCCCGCGGGCCACGGGGCCCTGATAGAAAACCTGAACGAGGCCGTCGCCGACGGAGTCGATGTAGTATTCATCAAGAATATCGACAACGTCGTGCCCGACCGCCTCAAGCCCTCCACCGTGCGCTACAAGCAGTTGCTGGCCGGAGTGCTCGTCGACCTGCAGCAACAGGCCTTCCGCTACCTCGAACTCCTTGAGAGCGGCACCTATACCCCCGAGCAGGTGCGCGAAATCATCCAGTTCGTGCAGAAACGCCTCTTCTGCAAAAATCCCGAGACGAAGCACCTCGAAGACGCCGACCTTGTGCTCTACCTCAAAGCCAAGCTCCACCGCCCCATCCGCGTCTGCGGCATGGTGCGCAACGTGGGCGAACCCGGCGGAGGCCCCTTCCTCGCCTACAATCCGGACGGCACGGTTTCGCTGCAAATCTTGGAGAGTTCGCAGATCGACATGCAGGACCCCGAGGCGAAGGCCATGTTCGAGCAGGGGACGCACTTCAACCCCGTCGATCTCGTCTGCGCCGTGCGCGACCACCACGGCAGCCCCTACGACCTGCCCGCCTACGTCGACCCCAACACGGGCTTCATCTCCCAAAAATCCAAGGAAGGCCGCGAGTTGAAAGCCCTCGAACTGCCCGGGCTTTGGAACGGCGCGATGAGCGACTGGAGCACCGTCTTCGTGGAAGTGCCCCTCGACACGTTCAATCCCGTGAAGACGGTCAACGACCTCCTGCGTGAGCAACATCAGTAGCCCGCCGCCGCGCTGAGAAGCGCTTTGTGGCACTCCTATAAGAAAGTCCTTGGGGAATCCCGCGTTTCCCCAAGGACTTTTTGCGTATTCCCCTGCCGCTTTTTCCGAAAAGTGCTGCATGTTTTTGGAAAAAGCGCAGCATGTTTTTCGGAAGGGCGTTGCCTGTTTCTGGAAGGGGTCTTGCCTCTTTTTCTGGAAAGCGCGGCCTCTTTTGGCGGGAAACCTTGCGCATCCTTCCGGGTAGGCCCGGTTTTTCCCCGCGCCGTGGCCGCTCCTTTTTTTGACAGCTTGCTTGCAGCCTCGGCCGGCCTTGCGCCCTTTTCCTGCCTGGTTTGCGTGCCGTATGGATTGGGCTTCTGCCTTTTCCCGTCCGGGCTTGCGGGTATCTTCCGTTTGCTTGGCCGGTGTCCCTCTGCTCCTGCCGCTATTTGCCCAGTCTGCCCTGCACCCTTCCCCGCGGGGGTGCATCTTTCCGGGGAAACGCCGCCGCTTTCCGCCACCTCCCCTTCCCGCCGCCTCGCCCCGTGAATCCGCTTTACCTTATTATATATGCAGGAAAATCCCCCTCCTTCCGCGCCGAAAGGGAAAAATCGCCGCAGAAGTCCCTTCCTTCTCCTGCCGCGCGGGGCCGGAAAAGGTTTGATTATCGTTCAAAAAAGGTTTGATTATCGGTAAAAGGGGCAGCGGAAATGCCGTAAATTACTCATGCTATATAAGAGTGAGTACTCACAGAGCGGCGAAAGGCAGTACCGAACCGGGCGCAAAGGTAGTGTAAATAATAGTGACATCCAAGCAATTACGCGGCAAAATCCTTGCAGCCCGTTTTTCTTCCCCTTGCCGGGGATTCCCGTTTTACTCATTACACCCTTTTTCTCCCTGCGGCGCGTAAGCGGTTGATAGCTATCGGTTTAAGCGGGAATATTTTTACTCATTATTATATAGAGTTGCAACCGCCAAGGCCGGACCCTTCCCGGATTCCTGTTTTCCCCCGCCGGCGCCCTTAGAAGATGCCTGCGGGGAGAAGAAGGACCGCCCCGGAAGTCCGGGCCCCGCGCCCGGCGACAAACTGAAAACAAACCGTCCCCGCCATGCCCGACGCTTCCCCCGCAGACACCAACCCCTTGCCCCTCCCGCAGAAGGATAAGAAGGAACCCTCCTCCCCGTGGTACGCCTTGAGGACGTTCCACTGCCGGGAAGGGAAGCTGGAGGCGTGGCTGAAGGAACTCGGCCTCGCGTGCTTCATCCCGATGCGCTATGCCGAACTCCCAACGAAGGAGGGCGGCAAGCCCAAGCGGGCTTTGGTCCCGGCGGTCCACAACCTGCTTTTCCTGCAGAAGGCCTTCCCCGCGCGCCGCTTGCGCACCTTGATGGCGGACAGCCCCGTGCCGTTCGCGGTGCTGAAGAAAGCCGACTGCAGCGCGCCGCTGGAGATCCCCGAACGGATGATGGCGGAGTTCCGTGCCGTGTGCGACCCGGGTTACAGCGGCACGCTCTACATCGGCTCGGACGAAGCCGATGCCCGCCCGGGCAGCCGGGTGCGGGTCGTGCGCGGCCCCTTCACGGGGCTGGAAGGGAAGCTGACGCGCTACAAAGGGCGGTACTACGTGGTAGTGAGCCTCGCCACCGTGGGTGTCTTGGTCCACATCCCCAAGTGGTACTGCGAGAAACTGCCGGAAGGGGAGTAGTCCCCTTCGCCCCTCTTTCCGCACAGCCGGAGATGCTGCCAATCCCTTGCGCCTTATTTTTACTGCCGCGCCCTGCGGGGCTTGGCCGTTTTGTAACTTTTCTTCGCCTTCCCGAAGAAAAGTCACCAAAAGAAGGGGGCTCAAAGCGGGAAAAGAACTCGCTTCGCTCAGAGGAGCTTTTCCCGAGTCAAACGGTCCTCCCCGCTTGTTAAGCAGAAAAGGGCAGGGCTTACAGACAAATTCACTACGCCCGGCAGGCTTTCTTGCTGCCCCATTTATATAATGGATAGAAGATACTACAATAAAAACAGCCCCTCCGCCAGCGTTTCCTGCCCCGGGAAAAGTAGTCAGAAGCCATAGGCCGGATTCTTTTCCCTGCCTTGTGAACAAGATTATCTTAATATCCTGGTGATTTGTAGATACGGTTTTTTGGGCCTTTCTCCCCGGGAGAAGCAGTTTTGAGGCTTTGGGATCGAATATAGCCTTTTATTGAAAGTTCGGAAGATGCTGTTTTCGATGTCTCCCGCCTCGGGAAAAGCTGTTTGAGGCCGTAGGCCGAGTTCTTTTCCCGCTCTGCGCCCCCTTCTTTTGGGTTCGTTTTTCTTCGGGGCAGCGAAGAAAAATGAACGAAGTCCACAGCCCTCCGCCCAACGGCGGAGGCATATTCCCGCGCTTCCCAAGCGCAAAAACAAAATGATGCCCATAACTTCTTATATCTCCGAGCTGAAGAACCAGCTCGAACTCCTGCATTCGGACACTTGCCCCGACCCCTTGGAAGCCCAAGAACGCCTCTTCCACCTGCTGGAATCCTTGCAGACAGATCGGGAATCCCTGCAATCCGGGCATGCCCCCTTTCCTCCAGCAAGCAAAAAGGAGCATACCCCTGCGGAAAACGATGCCCAAGGAAAGAATCCTTTCCCCTTGGCGACTGAAGCCGAACTGTGCCTCCTGGAGTTGGAAGCCCATGCCGGGCTCCCCTTCAGCACCCCGGCCCTTCGCCGCCGCCTGCTGGGGTTGATAGAGCAGGCCCAAGCCCTCCTGTCCCGGCTCCCCGCCGCAAGCGACGCCCTCCGCCACCGCCTGGAGGCGGCCCTTGCCCTCCACCTCCCCGCCGCCTGAGGCCGGACAACAACTCTAACGAAGAACCTACAAAAATTTCCCCACGTGCGTACAAAAATTTCCTCCCGTGTGGACGGAAACATATACACGGGAGAAAATTAGTTTCCCCACGTATCCATTTTGCTTACAACGAAGAACATTCTTTTCCCGGGTTGCCACCAGCCACGAAATAGCGGGCCGGGCATTCCCTCGACCTTTGCTTTGAACGATTAGAATCATGCGCGTATCCACCCTTTTCCGCCTGCTCCGCAGCCTGTCCGCAAGCGTGTACTTCAATTTCCACTACCTGCCCCTGCGGCAAGCCGTGAAACTCCCGATCCTGCTCTACAAACCCCGTTTTCTGGAATTGAAAGGCACGGTCCGGATTGAGAGCGACAATATCCGTACCGGGATGATAAAATTGGGTTTCCCCACCGTTTCCTTATGTCCCAACACGGGAATCATGCTCGAAAACCACGGTGGAGAAATAGTCTTTAAAGGGTGTGCAGGGATCGGCAATGCTTCGCATATCTCCATCGGAGCAAAATCGAAAGTCGAATTCGGCAACTATTTCCAAGCTACGGCCTTGAAACTGGCGTCATATTGTGGAATGAAATTTGCGTCGCGGGTACGTTTCGGTTGGGATTGCACAGTTGTCGATACAGACTTTCATAAGTTAACAAAAGTAAACGGAGGGGGGTGTTCGAAAGGTTATGCCCCTGTCTCCATCGGTTCCGATACATGGATCGGCATGGGCACTTTGATATTGAAAGGCACGCTATTGCCTGATTACACCACGGTGGGGGCCCGTTCCCTCCTTTCGGGCAAATACGATGTCCCTTCGTATTCCATCCTCGGCGGCAGCCCTGCCGTGCTGAAAAAGACAGGCTACTGGCGGAACTTGGAAGATGACAAGATAGAGTATTGTATTGAATGAATCATAAAAATGGAAGTCATGATGCTGTCTAATGGTTTGATTATATCGCTTTTAATCCTACTCCTTTTGTTGTATCTGAAATGGATTGTGTTTGTTTTGATGCTCCCCGTAATCCGTCTGGTCCGCGCCCGGAACCGCCAGCATACAACCGTTTATCCGGAGTCGGGAAACGAGTTAAATAGTATTCCCCCCCCCCTAACGAATGCAAAGAAGAAACGAGGCCTTTTGGGCCAGCTCAAGCGGTACGTGGGCGGTTATATCCGCTATGCCGATTTCCAGACCGGGCTGATTCCCTCCCACCATGTGCGTGATTTCCTGTACCGCCATGTGTGGCTGGTGGACATGGCCCCGAAGAGCATCATCTACTGGGGTGCGGAAATCCGTGCTTCCGAGAAATTGCATATCGGTGAGGGTACCATTATTGGCGATAAGGCCTTGTTGGATGCCCGTAACGGAATCGAAATTGGGAAGAATGTAAACTTCTCATCGAATGTCCATATCTATACGGAACAGCATGACCACCGTGATCCGGACTTCCGTTGCAATTCGGACAAAAGTTTCCGGGTACGGATTGGAGACCGCGCTTGGATAGGCCCAAATGTCACAATCCTGCATAGTGTGACAATCGGCGAGGGAGCCGTGGTCGCGGCTGGCGCCGTCGTAACAAAGGATGTGGCTCCCTATACTTTAGTGGCCGGAATTCCGGCTAAAAAGATTGGTGACCGGACAAGGGACTTGCGTTACGAGTTCCCCGGCGAGCCGGTGCCGTTTTATTGATAGGAAACGAATACTTCGTGACTGCAACCATAAACCAGAACAACAAGCGCATCGCCAAGAATTCCCTGTTGCTTTACGCCCGGATGCTGTTGGTAATGGCAGTGACCCTCTACACTTCCCGCGTTGTCCTTCGGGCGTTGGGCGTAGAGGATTATGGCATCTACAATGTGGTGGGCGGGGTAGTGGCCATGCTGGGCTTCCTCAATGGTTCGCTGACTGCGGCCACGTCCCGTTTCTTGACCTTTGAATTGGGAAAAGGCGATGATGGCGACCTGAACCGGGTGTTCCGCTGTTCGGTGACCGTCCATTACCTGTTGGCTGTCCTCATCCTGCTTTTTGCCGAGACAGCCGGGCTTTGGTTTGTGCTTGAGAAGTTAGTGATTCCGGCAGAACGGCTGAATGCCGCCTTATGGGCTTACCAGTGCTCCGTGTTTACAATCCTTGTTTCCATCGTGAGTACTCCTTACAATGCCTTGATTGTCGCCCATGAACGGATGGAAGCCTTTGCTTATATTTCGGTGGCGGAGGTTTTACTCAAGTTGGGGGTGGCATTTGCCATTATACAACCTATGGGGGACAAACTGATCGTGTATGCCTTGCTGTTGGCTTTTATCCAATTTCTGGTCCGTCTGCTCTATACTGTTTATTGTTCCCGCCATTTCCCGGGCATCCGGTCGCGTCTGTTGTGGGACAAGGAGCTGTCGGGCAAGATTTTCTCCTTTGCCGGATGGACGATGAACGGCAATCTGGCTGTGATGGGCTATACCCAGGGATTAAATATTCTGTTGAACTTGTTTTTCGGTCCTTCGGTAAATGCCGCCCGGGGCATTGCGGTACAGGTACAAAGTGCCGTCTCTCAGTTCTTCAATAATTTCCTGATGGCCGTCCGCCCCCAAATAGTCAAGTCGTATGCCCAAGGTGATTTGGAGTATATGCACAAGCTGATAATCGGAAGCTCGAAATATGCTTTCTTTTTGGTGCTGTTACTCGTTGTACCCTTGATGGTCAATACGGAATATGTATTGCATCTGTGGTTGGGGCAGGTTCCGGAACATTCCGTGGCGTTTACCCGCCTGATGCTGCTGATTTGCATGAATTACACACTGAGCCAGCCTACGATTATTGGCATCCATGCTACGGGACAGTTGAAGAAATTCCAGCTTGTAGAAGGCACGTTGCTTTTGACGATCGTCCCGATGGCATATGTGTTTTTGAAGTTCGTGCATATCCTACCGGAAGGTGTGTTTGTCATCTATTGGATTGTAGAAGTGATAACCCAGTTTGTCCGCGTCTGGATAGTCTACCCAGCGATAAGATTGGCGAGGCGGAGATACCTTACTGAAATACTCTATCCGCTTTTACGGGTAGTTATCCCTTTGGCTCTATTGGTGTGGTGTTTAAGAGAATGTTTGAAGGTTGAAAGCTTTTCCAAATTGGTAGGTTCTAGTAGTATCTGTCTTTTACTTACGGTCGCTATGATTCTCTTGTTGGGTCTGACAAAAGGGGAGAGGAATTTTATTAGTCAAAAAGTAGTGTTATATTTTTCGCGAAAGATAAGGAGGAAATAAAGCTATGAATTTACAGCAGGAACAAGGACTTGGGGTTACAATTCAAGCCCCGAAAGTGAGTGTGATCGTTCCCGTCTATAAGGCCGAAGCGTACCTGAATCGTTGTATGGATAGCCTGCTAACCCAGACATTTAGAAACTTTGAGGTGTTGTTGATCGATGACGGAAGTCCTGACCGGAGCGGAGAGATCTGCGATGAATATGCGAAGAAAGATAGCCGTGTGCGGGTCTTCCATGAAAAGAACCAAGGTGTTAGCGTTGCCCGTAATAAAGGTTTAGAGCAAGTTCGGGGGGAATGTATCGCATTTGTTGATGCTGATGATTATGTGGAAAGGGATTACTTAATGCATTTGTTGCAATTCTCGGAAGATTTAATTATATCAGGAAGTCAAACCATACCTTCTCTCTGTATAAATAGATCTAAAGATCAGATATATAAGAAAGATGAAATTAAATTTCTTCTTGAACAAAGACAAAGTGCCCTTTCAGTAGTTTGGGGAAAATTATATAAGCGTGATATAATTGTAGGAAATTCTCTTGCTTTTAATTTAAAAGCAAGAGATGGTGAAGATTTATTGTTTAATTTGGATTACATCAAATATTGTAACTCAATACATGCTATCAGTAGTGTGGATTACTTTTATTATAATCCAACAAGGTTTCCTCGTGATATCAGATGCAATTATTCCGTAGAAGAGGTCCAGGAACTTTGTGGTTTAATTTATGAAAGAATCCAAACTGTAGAAAAGTTTTGTGGAGAAAGTTGGGGAAAGCGTATGATTAACTATTATATTCTCCTTTTCCCTTTGAAAGTGATTTATAAGACATCCTCAGATGCTTCCTATTATGCTCTTTTTAAGCAATATAATAGTTTAGCAGGTAAAGAGTCATTTTATAAGCATCCTGTTTGCAGTCCAATAATTCGTTTTATTCGTCTGATCGTTACATTCTACAAATTAGGCATGTTCGAAGATGGAAGGAAGTGGAGCGAAAAATTATTGTCCTTGTATGGTGGACAAATGAGGATTGTAGGATTTGGAAATATGTCAAAAAAACTTTGGTTGTCTTATTTTCTTCTTTGTCATGGGCAGATAAGGCTACATGATATGATGTGTAGGCTTTTGAAAAAGTCACGATTGGTAAAGTCTTTTCGTTAGAAAGTATGAATGTCGGTTTTGGGAATGGAACACGTAGAGTTTCATATTTGGATTTGATAAGCGGCTTGTTTATCCTGCAAATAGTAGTAATGCACATCTTGCAGTGGAGTGGATTGTGGGGTACGGGGACATTCTTTGACTATTGGGACAAGGCTTTCTTTTTCTTTATGCCTTGGTTTTATTTCAAGGCCGGCTTATTCCTTAATAGAAAAAGAGCTTTGAACGATTGGATACGGAAGGATGCTTTTCGGTTGTTACTCCCGTATGTCGTGTTCTCTGTAATAGGTTCTGTGGTATGGATGGGGTTCGATTTGTGGGAGGGGGGACATCCTGTGTGGAAGACCTTATTGTTACCGGCTTGGGGAATCGTGAAGAACGGTGCCCCGGATGGGAATTTGCCTCTTTGGTTTTTGCTTTCCTTGTTTTGGTCGCGCTTGTTTTTTCGTTTGTTGCCGGAACGTGGGGAAGTCTGTGCTTTTGTTATAGCCGTTGTGATAGGTGCTGTGTTGTCAGAGTATAGCGTGCAGTTGCCGCTGTCCTTGTCCACGGCTTTCCCGGGTTTGGCATTTCTACTGTTAGGCAGGTGGAGCAGAAATTATATTACGGGTGATAA
Organism: uncultured Bacteroidaceae bacterium; assembly: GCA_944320955.1. Classification (GTDB taxonomy): domain Bacteria; phylum Bacteroidota; class Bacteroidia; order Bacteroidales; family Bacteroidaceae; genus UBA1794. The sequence goes on along the minus strand of CALUJL010000006.1, from coordinate 38,977 downwards.
AAAGATAACGGGGGGGGGTATTTGCTTGCTTCTTGCTGTGTATATGGTTAGTGTTTATTTCTTTTTGCCTTGTGCCGGAATGCGTTCGAATCAGTTTGCAATTGGGAATTTGTCTGAAGGAGTCTCTTATCCTGTGGTTGTATCGCTATCATGGATAGGATGTTTGTCTCTTTCTTTTGTTATTAGGTTGTTGCCTTTCCGGGTATCGTTCTTGGAATATTTGGGAAAGGATTCCATGCTGTTTTATGTAGCGCATTGGATTCCTCTCTTAGTGGCTAACAAATTGCTCACTCAGTTGTTTCCAGCATTAAACGCATGGTTGTTGTTTGCATACAGCTTAGTATTTGTTTTCATCGTTTTGCTGATCTGTGTTTTGTTGCGCAGGCATATCCCAGCATGGTGTTTGGGAGAGAAATAGTTGGGTAGAGCGAAACGAGGTAGTTAGCCGTTGAAGTTTGATATTTAAGAGTTCAATGCCTGTAATTAGTTATATCTATTCGATTCCCTATATCGCTGTTTTCTTCATTTTGCTGTTTTTGGCTTTGAATGAGGTGGGGAAGTTGCACATGCTCCGCAAGGCTGATAGCCGTAAGATAGCTTTTCTTGTCATGCTTGTGTTTATCGGTCTTAGGGGGCATTTAGGATCGGATTTTATTGGTTATTATCCATTTTACAATCGTTTGCCGATTATAACGGAGTTATCTTTAGCCGATTTGGATTCGACAATATTTGAGCTAGGTTTTGTTATTTATAGTGCTATAATAAAAACGATTTTTCCTGATTATTTTGCGTGGGTCTTTATAAATACCTTATTGGATTTGCTTGTAGTATATTATCTTTCTCGACGGTATAGTATTTCTACAATATTTACTTTTATCGCTTTTCTTGGGTATTGGGGGTTAGGTATAGAAATCAATTTATATCGTAATTCAAAGGCAATGATGCTCTTTTTGCTTTCTTTGCCATATCTGGAAAGGCGTTCTTTGTTACCCTATTTGGGGTTAAATATATTAGGCTGCACATTTCATACCTCGTCTATAGTTTATTTGCCATTGTATTTTGTATTGCATAGGGAAATCCCCAAGAAGTGGGTTTGGGCTCTTTTTGTTTTTTCGAATGTTGTTTTCTTCTTAAGCGTGTCTCTTTCTTCTCAGTTGCAGAGTTTGACCCTTTTTGTGGATGGAATATTGGGAACTGATAAGATATCTGACAAGGCGGAATTATGGCAGTCGAGTAAAACTTATGGCGGCGAATATGGATTTACTATAGGTTATTTTGAGCGTCTACTCTTTTTTATGCTCTTTACATTCGGATATCAAAATCTAATCCGGCAGCGTACAAGCAATCGAATCTTTTACAATTCATTCCTATTCTTGTATGTTTCGTTACATCTGCTTTCTCCTATCTCGAGTGAGATAGCAAAAAGAATTACCTATCTGTTTGCTTTTTCATATTGGTTCTTATTGCCTAACTTCTTGTTGTTGATAGAAAAAAAGCGGCTATTCTTTATGGCATTGCTAATGCTATTTATGATAAAGGTTGGTATCAATGGAAGTAATTTGGCGATGAAATATTCTAATATATTGGTGACCAGTAAAGATGATTATACTGAAAGAAAGAGGAATGTCTTTCGGGTATTTAGTGCTGGTCGGAAATAGTATCTGTTTTAAACATGCTAATAGTGGATGTTTCGGTCATAATTGTAAATTACAAGACCGTTAATTTGATATTGGATTGTATCCGGTCTATTTATGAGCAGACAGAAGGTGTAAGCTATGAAGTCATAGTGGTGGATAATAATTCGGAGGATGGATTTCAAGAGCGGATACAAGATTGTTTCCCAAAGGTGGTGTGTCTGCCATTATCTGAGAATATTGGTTTTGGCCGTGCAAATAATGAAGGGTTGAAAATTGCACGGGGACGGAACATCTTCTTCCTCAATCCCGACACTTTGCTTTTGAACAATTCTGTAAAGTATCTGTCTGATTATTTGGATGCTCATCCCAACGTTGGAGTTTGTGGGGGCAATTTGTATGATGTGGAGATGCGTCCGATGCATTCTTATCGAATGTATCTGCCCGGAATTCTTTGGGAGTTGAATGATTTGTTGGGTGGTAACTTGGTAGATAAATTGCTGTGGGGAAAGAATAGGCAGTTTAACCATACGGGGAAGTCTCGCAGTGTCGGTTACATAACTGGTGCAGACATGATGGTACGTCGTGAGGTTTTAGACAAGGTGGGCTGTTTCTCGCCGCGTTTTTTCATGTATTATGAGGAGACAGAGTTGACGTATCGCATTAAGAAAGCGGGCTACAAGGTGGTTTCTGTTCCTCAGGCTAAAATCCAGCATTTGGAAGGGAAAAGTTTTAAGCCGGGAATAAATGTTTCCCGTATTCGATATTCAATTGAGGGGCGTAATACTTACTATTCTTTGCATTATCCCTATTCCTATCGAGTGGTTATAGAACTGATTGTGAGAGTTTCGGTAATGTGCCGGATATTGATATTTAGTCTTTTAAGAGAACAGGATAAACGAAAATATTATCAAACTGTTTCCCGGCTTTTGCCTGAAAAGCAGGTTATATAGGTTAGGCTTATAATATGAAAGTTCTGTTTGATCATCAGATATTCTCTATGCAAGTCCATGGAGGAGTATCAAAGTATTTTGCAGAGGTGATACATCGACTTCCTCCTAACGAATGGGAAGTTTCGGCATGGTTGTCGAATAATGAATATGCAAAGAACTATAAGTTGTTCAAGTCATGTCCATTCCTCCCTCATTTGTCTTTCTATGGAAAAAACTACTTGATGCGGAATGTGGGGAAGCCCTATTCTTTGTATCGAATAATGCAGGGAAAGTTTGACGTATTCCATCAAACGCATTTTGAGACATATTGTATCAGGGCTTTAGGGACAAAGCCGATGGTAACGACTTATCATGATGTGAATTTCCTTACAGAGATGAATTATAACAAGACGGTGGTACGTTGGCAGCACAAATCATTAGAACGTGCGGACAAGGTAATCGCAATAAGTCAGAATACAAAGAATGATATGCTTCGTTATTTCGACATTGATCCGGACAAAATACAAGTAATTTATCATGGCATAGATTCTCCAATTTACAATACTGAAGAGAAAGTATTCTCGGTACCCTATATCTTATATGTAGGGACTCGTGCAAAATTTAAGAACTTTGAAAGATTCGTTCATGCATATGCTCTCGTTGCAGAAAAGTACCCTGAGGTGAAAGTTGTTTGCACATATAAGCCTTTTACAAAGGAAGAGTTGGACATGTTTGCAAAACTAAACATTCAGGGGAACATGTTGCATTGCGTGGCGGATGAAGAAACCTTGTCAAGATTGTATCGTGATGCTCTTTTCTTTGTTTTTCCTTCCCTTTATGAAGGCTTTGGGATGCCGATATTGGAGGCTATGGTGAATGGTTGTCCTGTTGTCATATCTGATGCCAGTTGTTTCCCAGAGATAGCAGGTGATGCTGCATTGTATTTTGACCCGAAAGATATAGATAGTATAAGGGATTCTTTGGAGAAAGTGATAGAAGATGAGGCTTTAAGGCATCAATTGGCAAAGCGGGGAATAGAATGTGCAGGGAGGTTCTCTTGGGATCGGTGTGCTAAGGAGCATTGGGAGTTGTATAAATCCTTATTGTAATACGTTATGATTTCAGTCTGTATGGCCACATATAATGGCCAGAAGTATATTCGCGAGCAGATAGATAGTATCTTGTCCCAATTGGGGCAGGAGGACGAGCTTGTGATATCGGATGATGCTTCTACAGATTCTACTTTGGAGATCATAGGGGGATACGGAGATAAGCGCATTAAGCTATATCCTTTTGTTCGGAATAAGTCGGCATATAAGAAGTCTGCCCAATTGGTAACAACTAATTTCGAGCATGCTTTGCAGCATGCCAAAGGGGATTTTATCTTTCTTTCCGATCAGGATGACGTCTGGTTGCCGGGAAAGGTTGAGAAATGCCTGGAAGCTTTGCGACAAGCTGACCTTGTGGTTCATGACTGCCGGGTGGCAGATGCTGAGTTGGATACGGTGTGCTTTTCTTATTTCTCGTTGATACATGTGCAAGGTGGATTCATACATAATTTTATAAAGGTGAAATATTTGGGATGTTGTATGGCTTTTCGTCGGGAAGTGTTGACCGCGGCATTGCCCATGAAGCCGTATATAGCCCATGATACATGGATTTGTTTATTGGCGGAGCTCTTATTTAAAACCCGGCGATTGCCTGTCCAGTTGAGTCTATATCGCAGGCATGGGGACAACATGAGCTCGGCTTCGGAGAAAAGTCCTTATCCCTTGTGGTATAAAATCTATTACCGGATTCCAATATTCTTTTCTGTCATCGGACGTTCTTTGTTCTATCGTTTGAAGACGGTTATTGGGGCATAAAGTGGATAGCTAAAATCTTTTTTATGACATACGACTACTTGATTGTCGGTTCCGGGTTGGCCGGAGCCGTGGTGGGGCATTGTCTTTCCCGGGCGGGGAAGCGGTGCCTGGTGATCGATAAGCGGCCTCATATCGGGGGGAATGTGTACACCGAAGAGGTGAGGGGGATACAGGTGCACAAGTATGGGGCGCATATCTTCCATACGGGCAACCGGAGGGTGTGGAACTTCGTGAATCGGTTTGCGGAATTCAACCGGTACACGAATTCCCCCGTGGCCAACTACAAAGGGCGGCTCTATAATCTGCCGTTCAACATGAATACGTTCTACCAGATGTGGGGCGTGACGACACCGCTGCAGGCGGCCGAGCGGATCGGGCGGCAGCGGGCGGAGGCGGGCATCGCGGAGCCCCGGAACCTGGAGGAGCAGGCCATTTCCCTCGTGGGGCGCGATATTTACCATACGCTGGTCAAGGAGTACACCGAGAAGCAGTGGGGCCGCAAGGCCACGGAGCTTCCGCCTTTCATCATCAGGCGCCTGCCGGTGCGTTTCACTTTCGACAACAATTATTTCAACGACCGCTACCAGGGCATTCCCATCGGCGGATACACCCGCCTGGTGGAGCGTATGCTGGAAGGCGTGGAGGTACGGTTGAATGCGGACTATTTCTCGGACCGGGTCTATTTCGATTCGCTGGCCGCGAGGGTCATCTATACGGGCGAGATAGACCGCTATTTCGATTACCGGCTCGGGCATCTGGAGTACCGCACGGTGCGTTTCGAGACGGAGTTGCTGGAGGGTGTGGAGAATTACCAGGGGAATGCCGTGGTGAACTATACGGATGCGGAGACGCCCTATACGCGCATCATCGAGCACAAGCATTTCGAGTTCGGGCAGCAGCCGGACACGGTGATTTCCCGCGAGTATTCGCAGGAGTGGAAGCCGGGCGACGAGCCGTATTATCCGGTGAATGACGAGCGGAACGGCCGGCTCTATGCTGCTTACAGGGCTTTGGCGGCGGAAGAGAAGAACGTGGTGTTTTGCGGCCGGCTGGCGGAATACAGGTATTACGATATGCACCAGGTGATTGAGCGTGCGTTGGATTTGGCAGAAGAGTTAAACCGTAATTGACAGGGTTGTATGGCGAAGAAGTTGACGCAGATCTCCTTTCTGTTTGTGTTTGCCACCCTCTTGGTGGTAATCGGGCATTCTGATATTACGCTGGACTACAAGAAACTCTGGATTTTCAAGTGGGTTTATACCTTCCACATGCCCTTGTTTTTCTTCTTGTCCGGCTTCTTGTTTTTCTATACCAACCCGCGCGAGAAACTTTCGGGGCTCTGCCGGAAGCGTTTCCTATGGAAAAAAGTAAAGCGCCTGTTGCTGCCTTACTGGTTTGTGAGCAGCGTGATTTTTGTGATAAAAGCCCGGTTTATCGATACGAGCCAGATGCAGCACCCGCTTTCGTTCGAGTGGGGTACTTATTTCGATATGCTCTTTTTTGCCCCGGTGGGTTTCATGTGGTTTTTGCCGACCTTGTTTGTGATTTTCCTGCTCTTTGTTTCGATAAAGGGGCTTGTTGTAAATAATTATATACAACGGGGGGGGTAATTCTTCTCTTCGTCTTGGGTGCGGTAGTGCCGGAGGTTTCCTTCTTTGAGTTTTCGACGGCAATTGAATATTCCGGCTATTTTGCTTTGGGCATCGTGTACTGTTCTTATAAACAGGCGGTCGATGATTTCCTGAGGCGTTATCGGCTGTTCCTGTTGCCCGTCTTGTTTGTCTTGTCGGCCTGTCTGATAAAAGTCAAATTGGTAGCAGCCTTGGTGGGCATCCTTTTCAGCCTTTCCCTGTCGCTTGCCGTGGCGAACCGGTGCGGGGAGCGTACGGTCGCTTTGTCGGACTTTACTTATGCCGTGTTCCTTCTGTCCTATTTTCCTCAAATGCTAATCCGCGGCCCGATTGCGCACAGGTTTCCGGAGGTGGACCAGTATGTCCTGTCGGCTGTATCCTTTGTCGTCGGTTTCGCGGTGCCCGTACTGATAGGGATGTGGGTCGTGAGGATGAAAAAGAAGAGCCGCCTGGTGGCATCTTGCGCCTTATTGATCGGTCTATAAATATGTGTTGAAATATGGAAAACGATAGTTTGGTTTCGATTATCACCCCGATGTATAAGGGGGAAGCCTTTGTGGGCGAGACGATAGAGTCTGTCTTGCGGCAGACTTATGCGGACTGGGAAATGATCATCGTGGACGACTGTTCGCCGGACGGGGGAGCGGGCATCCGGGTGGTGAGGCAGTATGCGGATCCGCGTATCAGGCTGATTGAGAGCAAGGTCAACAAGGGATCGTCCGGCGCGCGCAACATTGCGCTCCGCGAAGCCCGGGGGCGGTATATCGCTTTTCTCGACTCGGACGATACTTGGTTCCCTACTTATTTGGAAAAGCAAGTGCAATACATGAGGGATAACAATTATCCTCTTGTCTTTTCTTCCCGTAGGCGAATTCAAGAGGTCGGAGATGATGAAATGTATAAACCTTTCATTGTCCCTAAGCAAATAACCTATCGGGAATTGCTGAAGTATTGTCCGATTTTTATATCGACTACAATTTATGACAGGGAGCGTTGTGGATTGTTTTTCTTTAATGAAGCGTTAGGTAGTCTGCGTGATGATTGGGTCTACTGGCTCTCTATATTGAAGAAGATCAAGGTAGCTTATGGGAATGAAGAAATTTTGGGAAATTATCGGATTCGCGGGAATTCTGCGACTTCGAATAAGCGTAAGGTAATGATTTCCCAATGGAAAGTTTTAAGAAATGTGGAACAACTGAATCTGTGGGAGGCTTTCTATTGTTTTGTCTGTTGGCTGTTCTTTGGCCTTCGGAAATATAGAAAAGTTGCTTCTAAAGCATAAATGAGATGGATATTGTAGTAAAAAGGACGAATGAACTGACGAAAGCCGAAGTTTCAGCCATATACCGACTCTTTGAGGTCGTTTTTGAGAAGAAAAGAGAGGACGATTCTTTTTTTGAAGAATTCGGTAACACTTCTAAAGGATATTCCTATCATGCAATTGGAGTCGAGAATGGCGAGATTGTCGGGCATAATGTATATGTCCCCTTTCGCTATCTGAAAGATGGACAGCCCTTCTTTCTGGCTTTGAGTATGGATGCGATGGTGCATCCGGCTTACCGTGGAAAAGGCTTGTATCGGAAGTTGCTTATGGCTTGCGGGGAAGCGGCTATGGCTGATGGGTGTAAAATGCGGATGGGTTTTCCCAATGACAATTCTTATCCTATCCAGGTCAAATATTTTAAGTTCGATGAAATAGGTTCATTGGATACATATTGTTTGCCGATTCGTGTTGGTGGTGTGAGTAAGAGGGTGAGTTTTTTGAATCCTTTGAGCAAGTTTTTTGCCTCCTTTATAATCTTGTTTTCCCATTTATCGCAGAGGAGCAGGAAAGAATATTCATTTAGGTTTCGTAAAGACAGGTCGGATTTTGATGAGCATCGCTATAAATGGTTTGGTGGGGATTATCAGATAGTGGAGAGGAACGGGTTTAAGTTTGTGTATCGCAACTCGGACTTCAAGGGGATTCTGGCTACTTTTTTGATGGATGTATATCCCTTGTCGAAGCGTAATTTTGATGAGGCTTGTCGGTGTATATATAGCCTTGAGAAACAAACTCCTATCATTCTGTATGTAGGTAAACTGCCATTTAGGCCTCTGTCTATGTTGCGGATACCTCATTGCGTAGAACCGAAGCATTTCCATTTTGTCGGGAAGGTTTTCGATGAGAATTTTTTGGGAACAGAAGTCCTGGATATTAAAAACTGGGAGGTAAATCTCTCGAATTACGATTTGTTATAGGATGAATATATTGACGTTTGATACAGAAGAGTGGTTTCATCTTTTAGAGAATGACTCAACGCGTAGCGAAGCACAATGGGTAAATTTTGAAAAACGAATTGAGGGGAATGTAGGCAGGATTATTGATATTCTTGATTCTACCGATACGAAAGCTACCTTTTTTGTGATAGGATGGGTTGCAAAGCGCTACCCTGCAATAGTAAAGAGAATAGCTGAGCGTTTTGAGGTAGGATCTCATACGATGAATCATCAGCCCGTATGGCAGCAGACGCCGGAAGAATTCAGGAAGGATGTGGAAGAGAGTATCAAAAGGCTTGAAGATATAACTGGTAAGAAGGTTATTCGTTTTCGGGCACCCGGATTTTCTATCCGTGAGACGGAAGGATGGGCCTATGGAATTCTGAATGAATTGGGAATTACTACTGATTGTTCTGTATTTCCGGCTGTCCATGCTCATGGAGGGATGCCAAGTTACCCGACGAATGGTCCTGCGGTGATAGAATATGGAGCGGTCCGGATGAAAGAGTTTCCGATAACTTTCAAGACTATTGCGGGAAAGCATATCATCTTCTCCGGTGGAGGATATTTCCGTTTATTTCCTTACCGGATGATAAAGGAGTGGTCGAGGGAATCTTCAGATTATCTGATGGCATATATACATCCGCGCGATATGGATGCCAATCAGCCTTTGATCAAGGATTTGGGATTGTTCCGACGTTTCAAGTCTTATTATGGTTTGGCTGGTGCGGAACGGAAATTGCGTAAGTGGTTGACTGATTTTAGATTTATAGATTTGGCTACAGCAGAACAACAGGTTGATTGGGATAAGGTTCAAAAGGTAAGGTTGCCAAGTTGAATTTTAGGAATATGTCCTTTTGCTAACAGAAGCCCTGCCGCTTTTTTCGGAAAGTTGCAGGGCTTTTTTGTTTTTTCCCGGGCGCTTTTTCGGGAATGCGGAGGGATTTCTTTACCTTTGCTTGCGGCGGGGAGGAAATCCCCCGCTGTTTTGGAGGAACTGGCCGTGGAACGTTTGTTGCATTATGTCTGGAATTACCGTCTTTTTCTGCTGCAGCCGATGCGGACGACGCAGGGCGCGGAGGTGGAGGTGCTGGATCCGGGGTTGATAAACCGGGATGCGGGGCCGGATTTCTTCAATGCGAAAATCAAGATCGGGGGCGTCCTCTGGGTGGGCAATGTGGAACTGCACCGGCGGGCGTCGGACTGGTTCCGCCACGGGCACGAGCGGGATCCGGCCTATGCCGGGGTGATCCTGCACGTGGTGGAGGTGGAGGACGCGCTGATCCCGCGGCCGGACGGGGAGCTGATCCCGCAGCTGATACTGAAGGTGCCGCCGCATGTGGAGGCTAACTACCGCTCGCTGGCGCATCCGGCGGATTTGAGCCGTCCGGCGTGTGCGGAGGCGGTGGTGGGGCTGCCGCGGCTGAAGGTGCACGGCTGGCTCTCGACGCTGGTCTACGAGCGGCTGGAGCAGAAGGTGGAGGCCATACGCGGGCGGCTGGAGGCGGTGGGGCAGGACTGGGAGCGGGCTTTCTTCATCACGCTGGCGCGGAACTTCGGGTTCGGGGTAAACAGCGATGCCTTCGAGCAGTGGGCGCGGACGATTCCGACGACGGTGCTGAACAAGCACCGCGACGACCGACGGCAGATCGAGGCGCTCTTCTTCGGCCGGGCGGGCCTGCTGACCACGTCGGCGGGCGAGGATGCGGCGCCGGACGACTATGCGCGCGATTTGCTGCGGGAATACCGTTATCTGGCCTATAAGTACAGCCTCGACGGGCCGGGCGCGGCCGACGGCGGGGGGCAGGGGCGGACGGGCTATTCGCCTCCGGTCTGCCGGATGCTGCGCATGAGGCCGGGCAATTTCCCGCACCTGCGGCTGGCGCAGCTGGCCGACCTGTATTGCCGCAAGCCGTTTCTTTTCTCGGAACTGATGGAGGCGAAGACGCCGGACGAGGCGTGCCGCCTGCTGCAGGCGGAGGCGGACGGGTATTGGCGCACGCACTTGCACTTCGGCATGACGACGAAGGAGGCGGCGCGGCCCATGAGTGTGGCTTCGCTGCGCCTGCTGGTGATCAACACGGTGGTGCCGTTCCTCTATGCCTACGGCCTGCACCGGGGCAATGCGGCGCTGCCGGAGCGGGCCATGGGCTTCCTGGAGTCGCTGCCGCCGGAGGACAACCGTATTGTCCGCAGCTGGCACGGGCTGGGAGTGGGGTGCGAGCATGCGGCGGACTCGCAGGCGCTGATCGAGCTGTCCAAGGAGTATTGCGACCGGAGGAAGTGCCTTTTCTGTGCTTTCGGCTATGAGTTTATGCGGAGGAAATGAAAAAAGGGTATCTTCAGCAGACACCCTTTTATCGTTGATAAATAAGAAAATGTTTAGAGAGGATTGAAACTTCACAGCTTCACTTGGTGTGTTTTTAAGTAAAAAGCAGACTAAACGTATTTATTGTTTTAAGCGAAAATGAAAATGTGCTACTCGGTGACTACCCGGTCGGCGGGGGTGGTCTTGTGTTTCACTGTCTTCGTGCTGTCGATCATCGAGATGTGGCGGTCGGACAGTGCGGCCTTTGCGGCTACTTGGGCTTTCGTCCCTATGGGGGCGGGCTCGGTGTAGCCGGCCGGTTGTGAGGTGCGGAACATCTGGTGCCCTATGCTCCCCAGCAGGCAGATGACGGCCACTGCGGCGGCCGACTTGTAGAGTCCGCTGAAGCGGGAGGCGAGGGTGAGCGGATGGGCCTTGACTATCGGCGCCTGGATGGCTTCCATCACGCGGCGGTCGAAGTCTTCGCCCAGGATCTTCGCCTCGGCCTGTTTCTTGGCGTAGGCAAAGAGGGGTTTGTAGCGGAGCAGATGGACGGGTACGTCGCTCTGTGAGAAGAACGCGCGCAGGATGGCTTCTTCCTCGGGGGAGGTTTCGCAGTTCCAGTAGCGGTCCAGCAGTTGTTCGATGTACTTATAATCCATAGTCGTCTATTTCTTTAAATTGTTTCCGCAGGGCTTGCCGCGCCCGGAAGAGGGTTATTTTCACTTGGTCTTCCGTGACGTGCAGGACCGCTGCGATTTCCCGGTAGGGGAGGCCTTCGATGTCGCGCAACTGGAGCACTTCTCTCTGCCGGGGGGGCAACCCGTCGATGAGGCGGCGGATGAGTTCCATGCTTTCGTTGGCCACGGCCATCTCGTGGGGGCCTGATGTCTGCGGGGCATCCATCTGTTCGGGAATCAGCTCTACGTTTTGCGCCTCTTTCCGCTGGCTCCTGTCGATGGCCAGGTTGCGGCAGATGGTCAGCCCCAAGGCTTCGAAGGACTCGACGGAGGGCCACTCGTCCCGCTTTTCCCAGATGCGTATCAAGGTGTCCTGCACGATGTCTTCCGCTTCGGCGCTGTCGAGCGTGATGCGCAGCGCCAGTCGGTAGAATTTGTCCTTCAGCGGAAGGATTACGTTGCGGAACGCTTTTTCTTGCATCTCTATAGTCATGACGGATGAGCCGGATAAAAGTTACGGCCGGGGAGCACGGAGCGCTCTTTTTTTAACGCTCTTTAGCTACCCGGGCCGTGTATAGTCTGCTTTTCTTGTTGCTTAGAGCTCGACGATGGTGCCTGCTCCTGCGTTGGCGATGGCCGATGCGCGGGTGATGACTACGCGCCGGACGCCCTCGCGAAGGGCGGCGAAGGCGTTCTCCAACTTGGGTATCATGCCGCCGCTGACGATGCCTTCTTCCCGGAGGTGTGCAAAGCTTTCGGCATCGATGTGGGGGATGACGCTCTCTTCGTCGGCCTCGTCGCGCAGGACGCCTGCCTTCTCGAAGCAGAAGACGAGGGTCACGTCGAAGTGCGGGGCCAGGGCTTTGGCCGTTTCGCCGGCTATGGTGTCGGCATTGGTGTTGAGCAGGTGGCCGGACCCGTCGTGGGTGAGCGGGGCCATGACGGGCACTACGCCGCGCCCGATGAGGCCGGCGAGCAGGCCGGCGTCTACGCGCTCCACGTCGCCCACGTATCCGTAGTCCACTCCTTCTGCCGTGACGGGGCGCTTGCGGCTGCGCATGACGCCCATGTCGGCGCCCGTCAGTCCGAGCGCGTTTGCGCCGCGGGCCTGGAGCTGGGCCACGATGTTCTTGTTGACCAGGCCTCCGTAGACCATGGTGACGACGCGGAGCATCTCTTCGTCCGTCACGCGCCGTCCGCCTATCATCCGGGTTTCGATACCCAGGCGGGTGGCCAGTGCCGTGGCCGAGCGTCCGCCGCCGTGGACCAGCAGTTTCCGCCCCGGCAGGGAGCAGAAGTCGTCGAGCAGCGAGGAAAGGGCGGCGGGGTCTTCCACTATTTTTCCGCCCACTTTGATGAGGGTGAGTGTATCCATGTGTGCGTGTGTGTTTATTCCAAGTAGGTATATCCGTAGAGGCCGGAGCGGTAGTTGCTGAGGAATTCCTTGCCTTCGTCCACCGAGATGCGGCCTTCCTTTACGGACTTCGTGACCCATGTCTCCACGTTGCGCACCAGGCGGCGGGGATTATACTGCACGTAGGCCAGCACGTCGGCCACGCTCTCTCCGTCGATTATCTGGTCTATGGAGTAGCCTTTGTCGCTGACGGTGATGTGCACGGCGTTGGTGTCGCCGAAGAGGTTGTGCATGTCGCCCAGGATTTCCTGGTAGGCCCCGACGAGGAAGACGCCCAGGTAGTAGGTCTCTTTCTTGCTGAAAGCATGGAGCGGGAGGTAGCTTCCGATGCCCTGGTGGGAGATGAAGTTGGTGATTTTTCCGTCCGAGTCGCAGGTGATGTCCTGCAGGGTGGCCACTTTCGTGGGCCGCTCGTCGAGGCGGCTGATGGGCATGATGGGGAAAATCTGGTCGATGGCCCAGGAGTCGGGCAGGGAGTGGAAGAGGGAGAAGTTGCAGAAATACTTGTCGGCCAGTAGTTTCGAGAGCGACCGGAACTCCTCCGGGGCGTGTTTCATGCCGATGGCTATCTGGTTTATCTCGCGTGTGATGGACCAGTAGAGGCGTTCGATCTGGGCCCGGGTGCGCAGGTCTACGATGCCGTGGCTGAAGAGGTCGAGGCCTTCCTCGCGGATTTGTTGTGCGTCGTGCCACGATTCGAGCATCCGGCCTTGGGAAAGGTTGTCGTATATCCCGTAGAGTTCGCGCACGAGCTCGTGGTCGCTCTCCGAAACTTCCACGTTGTCGTCCCATTCGGGCTGGCTTCCCGTCTCCAGCACTTCCACGACGAGCACCGAGTGGTGCGCCGTGAGCGAGCGGCCGCTTTCGGTAATGATGTTGGGGTGGGGGATTCCGTTTTTGTCGCTGGCGTCCACGAGGGTGGATATCGAGTCGTTCACGTATTCCTGTATCGAATAGTTGACGCTGCTCTCGCTGCTGGCCGAGCGGGTGCCGTCGTAGTCTACGCCGAGCCCGCCGCCTATGTCGACGAACTCTATGTGGAAGCCCATCGCGTGGAGCTGCACGTAGAACTGCGATGCCTCGCGCAGCGCCGTCTTGATGCGGCGTATCTTGGTGATCTGGCTGCCTATGTGGAAATGGATGAGCTTCAGGCAGTCTTTCATGTCGCTGCGTTCCAGGAAGTCCAAGGCTTCGAGCAGTTCGCTCGAGGTGAGCCCGAACTTGCTGGCGTCGCCGCCCGAGTCTTCCCACTTGCCGCTGCCCGAGGAGGCCAGCTTGATGCGGATGCCGATGTTGGGCCGCACCTTGAGTTGCTTGCTGATGCGGGCTATGAGCACCAGCTCGTTGGGCTTTTCGGCCACGAGGAATACCCGCTTGCCCATCTTCTGGGCCAAGAGGGCGAGCTCGATGTAGCTTTCGTCCTTGTATCCGTTGCAGATGATGGGCGAGTCGGAGTCGGTGTTGAGGGCTATGACGGCGTGCAGCTCGGGTTTGGATCCGGCTTCGAGCCCGAGGTTGAACTTCTTGCCGTGGCTGATGATTTCTTCCACCACGGGGCGCATCTGGTTAACTTTGATGGGGTAGACGATGAAGTTTTCTGCCCGATAGCCGTATTCCTCGGCAGCTTTCTTGAAGCAGTTGGAGACCTTTTCGATGCGGTTGTCTATGATGTCGGGGAAGCGCAGCAGCACCGGCGCGCTCACGTCGCGCAGGGCCAGTTCGTCCATGAGCTCCTGCAGGTCGATTTCGATGCCGTCCTTGCGGGGCGTGACCGTCACATGTCCGCGGTCGTTGATTTTGAAATAGGAAGTGCCCCAACCGGTTATGTTGTACAGCTCTTCCGAGTCCTCAATGCGCCATTTTCTCATTTTTCTTTTTCTCTCGTACTTAAAAAGTTAGTTGTAAGGGGAAAAATACATAATCCGGCTGCAAAAATAGGTAAATTCCCCCCAGTCGCCAAACGCGCGGGGGGATTATTCTCCATACATCATCTTCTGCCGTAAGGAGGATGCGGGGATTTTGTGGGAATATCGTATTTTTGTTGCAGGAAAATTTTCAGGAATGGATATCTGGGACAAAGAGAAACGCTCAGTTGTCATGGCGAAAATCCGTAGTAAGGACACGAAGCCGGAACTCATCGTGCGCCGTTACCTCTGGAGCCGGGGCTACCGCTATCGCAAGAACGTGCGCGGGCTGCCGGGCACGCCGGACATCGTCCTTAGGAAGTACGGGGTGGCGATATTCGTACATGGGTGTTTCTGGCATGGGCATGAGGTGGACGGGCATATCCCGCACTCCAACAGCGCGTTCTGGAAGACGAAAATCGAACACAACAAGGCGCGTGATGAACGCAACAAGGAGGAACTGAGGCGGATGGGCTGGAACGTGATGACGATATGGGAGTGCCAGTTGAAACCCGCCGTGCGTGAACAGACTTTGCTGGAGGTGGAATATTGGATAAACCATGCTTATCTGGAACGCTTGAAACCGAAGCCGGCGGAGTGTTATGTGATGGAAGAAAAATCCCCCAGCATGGCGGCTGAGGGTGAGGTGGAATATGGCAAGGAATAGCTTATTCCTCTTTTATATATTTGCTTTTGATGTCATTCCATCGCGGTATTGTAAGTTCCCTACCATAGTGCTCCTTATAGCTTTTGCAAAGCCTTTCGCCCCAATGCTCTGCAATGGTGCTGCGCGTATCATGGTATTTGTAAATAGTTTCTTCCAACGCGGCAAGAAAATCTTCAAGGCATTCAAATGGTTTGTAGTCTGCACTTTCTGAATACCATGTAGAAGGGCGGATGTTTACAATGACCTTGTTTTTATATTGTACCTTAACAGGCCAGCTGCCGCTTGTGCTACAGATTTCCCAAAGGTTTTTCATCCAGAACTTTTCAATGGTAACAATACCTCCCTCGCTTTTGTATTTAAAAAGTAATCCTTTTTCCTTTAGGATAGGGCTTATTTGATATTATTCTCTATTCCCTTTCTTATATCCTTTTCTTTTTCTTTATTGCCCTCTTTCCCTACCATGCCGGCGGAAAAAGGGGCAGGCCTTGTCGGGAAAACATGCAGGGCAATCGGCAAAAAGTGCTGCCTGTTTTCCGAAAAAGCCCTGCCGCTTTTTCCCTCCCCCGCCCCTGCCGGGGCTGTGTACTTGTCCCCCGCGTTTTTCAGTCCCGCCTCCGGTAGGTAGCGGCGGCCGCGAGGCTAAGCAGCAGGGCGAAGCCGGCGAGTGCCACATATTGCACGGCTAGGTCGGCCGGAGTGGCCCCTTTCAGGTAGACCGCCCGCATGATTTCGATGAAATAACGCGGCGGAAGGGCATAGGTGATGCCCTGCGCCCACCGGGGCATGGAAGCGATGGGGGTAAACAACCCGCCCATGAGCTGGAACACGACGATGAAAGCGAACATCACGAAGATGCTTTGCAGGATGGTGGCCGACCGGTTGGCTATGGCCACGCCCAGTCCGGACATGACGAGGCTGAACAAAATGGCCGCCAGATAGATGCTACCCACGCTCCCCTCCGGCACAAGCCCATAGACGAGCCAGCCGATGAGCATCCCTACCGTTACGATCAGAAGGCCTACCGCCCAATAGGGTATCAGTTTCGAGAGGACGAACTCCAACTTTCCCACCGGGGTGACGTTCATCGCCTCGATGGTGCCCGCCTCCTTTTCGCCGACCAGGTTGAGCGTTGGCAGAAATCCGCAGACGATGATGAGCAACACTACCATGAGAGCCGGTATCATGTAGTTGCGGAAGTTGAGCGTAGGGTTATACAGGTTCATCGTGTTGCTCTCGGCCGCAGGCAGGCCGATGCCCCGTTCTGCCTGCCACTGCGTGAGGCTACGAGCTGCGGCGCGGGCGGCATATTGTGCTCCGAGCGTCCCCTTCATGGCGTCCACTCCGTTTGCCTCCACGGCCAGTCTCGGCTTTTTTCCGCTGGTCCAGTCCTTCTGGTAATCCTCCGGAATGGAGACGATGACGTCCGCCCTGCCGTTCTCCATCTGGCGGAGCGCTTCGTCGTGCCGCGCGTAGCAGCCTGTTATATGCAGATACTCGGAAGCCTCCATGTCTGCCACCATGCGTCGCGACAGTTCCGTCCGGTCGTTGTCTACCACTGCTACGCCCACGTCCTTCACGTCGAGCGTGGCCACCAGCGGGATAATCAGCATGACCAGCACCGGCATGGCGACTATCAGGCGGGGGACGATGGGGTTCCGCTTCATCATCAGCAGCTCCTTCCGGAGCAATGCGGTTAGAGTCCTTGCATTCATACCCTGCATTATCTTTTTGCATGAAACTTCTTGATGGCCAAGGCCAGCACGACCAGCGTCATCCCTGCCAGGACCAGTATTTCCGCCCGTACCGAACTTGCGGGGAGCTGCTGGATCATCAGCACCCGCACGGCCTCTATATACCAGCGCGCAGGAATGATGCACGAGAACCACTGCAGCGCCCGCGGCATATTTTCTACCGGAAAAATCATGCCCGAGAGCAGGACTACGGGAAGCATGAACATCACCCCGGAGACGAGCAGGGCGGCCACCTGGGTGGAGGCCAGCGTAGAGATGAGCAGTCCAAGGGCCAGGGCGAGGACTATATAGAGCAGGCTTATGCCGATCACGGGGATGACGCTGGCCGAGAGCGGTATTTCCAGTACAGTGTAGCCCAGCGTGAGCATCAGCGCCAGGATGATGCACGAAAGCAGGAAGTAGGGCACCAGTTTCCCCAGGATGATTGTCCCGGGACGTACCGGCGATACCAACAGCAGGTCCATCGTGCCCGTCTCTTTCTCGCTGACTATCGATACGGAAGTCATCATGGCGCAAATAAGGATGAAGATCATGCCCATGATGCCCGGGACGAAGTTGTAGGCACTCTTCAGTTGGGGATTGTAGAGCGTGCGGCTCACGATCGGGACACCTGCGGCATTGCTGTTGGCGACGCTCTCCAGATAGGCCGTGGCGGTCTGTGCCATGGTGGTATTGGAGGCATCCGCGACGATCTGGTGGCTCAGCCTGCCGTTTTTCGTCCTGAATACGATGGCGGCATCCGCTTCCCCTTTTCTCAGAAGCCTTTCCGCCTCGCCGGGAGAGACTGTGCCTTCGAACGTAAAACTGGGATTGTTTCGGAAACGCTCCAGCATCTCTTTGGTTTCGTCCGTGTGCTGTTCCACTACGGCTACTATTCTCACATTATTTACTTCAGTGGATATGGCGAACCCGAACAGCAACAGCAGCGTGACGGGCATGACCAGCACGACCAGAATCGTGCGGAAATCACGCAGGAGGTGCAGCATCTCTTTCTTTATGAGCGATTGGAATATGGACATGGTGATTACCCTCTCTTTTTGTTTAGCCCGGCCTTTTTGCGTTCCGGGCCACCGTGCGGAACACTTCGTCCATCGTCGTGGCATGATATTCTTCTTTCAATCCTGCCGGAGTGTCCAGGGCTTTTATCTGTCCGTCCACCATGATGGAGATGCGGTTGCAGTACTCGGCTTCGTCGAGGTAGTGGGTCGTCACGAAGACAGTCATCCCCTCTGATGAAGCCTTGTAAATCATTTCCCAGAACTTGCGCCTCGTGGCCGGGTCGACGCCTCCTGTCGGCTCGTCGAGGAAGACGATGTCGGGCGAGTGCAGCGTGGCGGCTGTAAACGCGAGCCTCTGTTTCCATCCGAGAGGAATATCCTTCACCAGGGCGTTCCGCATGTCTTTCATGCCCAAGGCTCCGAATACCTCATCGCTCCTTTCTCTTATTTGCCGGGCAGGCATGCCGTATATCGTGGCGAAGAGGCGTAGGTTTTCCCATACGGTCAGCCCCTCGTAGAGCGAAAACCGCTGGCTCATGTAGCCGATGTGCCGTTTTATTTCTTCGGCCTGGCGGACGATGTCGTAGCCGGCCACGGTCCCGCTGCCGGATGTGGGGTAGCTCAGTCCGCACAGCATGCGCATGGCCGTGGTTTTGCCCGCGCCGTTCGCTCCCAGGAAGCCGAAGATTTCCCCTTTCATGACCTGGAAGGTGATGCGGTCTACGGCAGTGAAGTTCCCGAACCTCTTGGTGAGGTCTTTTACAGACAGTACCGTTTCCTTATTCATCGTTCGTGGCTAATTTTATAAACAAGTCTTCTATGTTTCCTTCGGCCGGCTCTATCCGCACGTTCTCCAGGCCTTTCTCCCGGAGTTTGCATATCGCGGCTTCCGGACTGAACCCTTCGCGTGTTACGACATGCAGCGTGGCGCCGAAGGTGTAGCAGTCTTTCACGTCCGGGAGGCTGCGCAGTGCTTCCAACAGCGGATACATCGTCTCGGACGATGCGCTGTAGAGGTTTCCCTCCATTCTTTCCTTCAGTTTTTCCGGCGTATTCACATCGAGAATCCTGCCCCGGTTGATCAGGGCAATGCGTTCGCAGCGCTCGGCTTCGTCCATATAGGAGGTCGAGACGAGTATCGTGATTCCCTTTTCCTTCAGCCCTGCCAGTATGTCCCAGAACTCGCTTCGCGAGATGGCGTCCACTCCGGTGGTGGGTTCGTCCAGCAGCAATACTCTGGGGCGGTGTATCAGCGCGCAACTTAGGGCGAGTTTCTGCTTCATTCCGCCCGACAGGGCTCCGGCCCTGCGGTCGGGGAATTTCTTCAGCTGCCCGAAGATGGGGGCTATCAGGGCGAAGTTGTCTTTTACTTCCACGCCGAAGAGGGAGGCGAAGAAGTGCAGGTTTTCGCTGACAGTGAGGTCGGGATAGAGGGAAAAACGCTCCGGCATGTAGCCTATTTCGCTGCGCAGCTGCCGGAAGTCCTTCGCCACGTCCCGTCCTGCCACGGTGGCTGTCCCCTCGTCGGGCGCCAGCAGTGTGGTCAGGATGCGGTACAGGCTGGTCTTGCCTGCCCCGTCGGGGCCGATGAGGCCGAACAGGGTGCCTTCCGGGACGGAGAAAGTCACGCGGTCGAGGGCGGTGAGCTGTCCGTACCGCTTCGTGATTCCCCGGATGTCGATGGCGCAGGCGGTCATAGGCGTACCTCCCCGTATTGGCCGAGTTTCAGCCGGCCGTCGTTTCGGACAGCGATTTTCGCGGCATACACGAGGTTTGCCCGCGAGTCCTGCGTCTGGATGGACTTGGGCGTGAATTCGCTTTCCCGGGCTATCCACGTGATTCGTCCGGAGTATTCATACTGTTCGTCTCCGCCGAAGTCGGCTATGATGGTCACTTGCTGCCCGACCCGGATGCGGGCTAGCTGGGAAGCCGTGAAATAGCAGCGGAGGTAGATGTGCCCCAAGTCGGCTATCTCGAAAAGCGGCCTGCCCGGAGTGGCATATTCGCCCTGTTCGGCATATTTCTGCAGCACAATGCCCGATATGGGGGCTGTGATGTGGCTCTTGCGGAGCTGTTCTTCGATTTGTTCCCCCTGGTACTGCAGTGCGGAGGCGTTTTGGGCGATGGAGTTGCGGCTCTTGTCGAGGCTGGAGAGCAGGCCTTCGAGTTGTCCGCGCAGGGTCTTCAGTTGGGCGTTTGCGTCGTCGTTTTGTTTTTGAGTGGCCGCGCCGTCGGCAAGCAGGCGTGCGAGGCGGCCGCATTCGCTCTGCTGGTGGGCAATCTGCGACCTCAGTGCCGCGGCCTGGGCTGCAATGTCGGGCGAGGACTGCTCGGCAGCGAGCTGCTGGCTGCGGAGCTGTTTTTGCTGGAGTGCGAGCAGGGCGGTGTCTACCAGCCCGACCCGCTGTCCGGCGGCAAGGCTGTCTCCTTCTTCTATGCCGAAGTCCACGAGTTTCCCGGCTGTCTCGGCGGATACGGTCACGGTCGTGGCCTCGAAGATGCCCGTGGCATCGTATTGTTCTTGCTTCCGGCAGGAGGCCAGCAGCAGGAGGGTTGCGGAAAGCAGTATGGTCGTTTTCATCGGTTCAGGGTGTATTTGAGTCGGTAAATGCTTTGGAGGAGTTGGATTTCGTGGTAGGAGGCGGTGAGTCGGGCCTGTTTTTCGTCTGTAAGGCGGGTGAGCAGCTCGGTGGTGTCGATTATCCCGTTGTCGAGTTGCGACTCGGCGGCTTTGCGCACGCGGGTGCGCAGTTCTACGATCCGGCGGTCTTCTCTCATGACGGCCTTCAGCCCGTCGATGCGGTCGAGCTGCGAGCGGGTCGCCAGTTTCGTGTCGAACAGGAAAATGTCGCGCTCCATGGATATGTTTGCCGCCGCGAGCCGGAGTTTCCGGCGGTCGTTCTTTTTCCGGTAGAAGGAGTCGATGTCCCATGCTACCTTCACTCCGGCAAGGAGGTTGAAGGAGAGGTCGCGTTTCATCATGCTCTCGAAGTAGTTGAAGCCCGGATAGCCGTAGTAGGCCTGGGCGAAGAGTCCGATTTTCGGCATCGTGCCGGCCGTGACGGCGGCCTCGCGGGCTTCGTTGGCCTGCAGCCGGGCCTCGAAGTGCCTCAGCTCGGGCCGGGCGGGATTCAGCTCCCGGGGGAGGGAGGCTTCCGGCTTCAGCAGTTCGTGCCCTTCGAGGCTCTGTCCGGTGAACAGCTCCAGCATGCGGCGGTAGCTCTTCTGGGTATGTTCGGCCTGGGTGAGCTGCTGGGCGGTGCTGAGGTATTGGGCTTCCACCCGGTCTACGTCGCCCTGCAGCGCCGTGCCGTGGCGGAGCATGGCCTGCAGTTTCGTGAGGTTGCTTTGGAGCAGTGCCAGCACGAGGCGCGTCTGCCGGGCTTGTTCTTCGAGGAGCAGTATGCCGAAGTAGAGGTCTTCCACCCGCTGGCGGACGGCATAGAGCCGGACGTCGGCGGCGGCCTGGCGCTCGGTGTCTTGTGCGCGTTCTACCCGGCGCCGGGCTTTCGATGTGCCTCCGTCCCAGAGGGGCTGGCTGATGTCTGCCCCGACTTTGTATTGCCACTCGTCCAGCCCGGAGACGGGGGTGCCGCTCCGGCTGACGAGCCCGGAGAGCGACTCGGGGAAGGAGGGGGTCTCGTTTTGCACGCTGCCTTGTCCGTACAGGTTGATTTGCGGCAGCCAGCTTTTGTTGATGTCGGAGAGGTTCACGTCTCTTGTACGCTCCAGCAGGTCGTACTGCCGGATGAGGGGATAGTTGTCCCGGGCTTGTGCGACACACTGCTCCAGGGTGACTTGGGCCGGGAGGCTGCCGGCGGCGAGGAGCGCGAGGGCCAGGAGTAGACAGGGCTTCAGCATGGGTCAGTGGATATTGAGTTTCTTCAGGATGGTCTCTACGTTTTCCTGCTTGCGCGCGGCGAGGAATGCGTCGTAGCTCTCGTAGGTTCCCCCGATGATGCTGCCGACTATCGGGGCGGCCATGACGGGGAACAGGTTGAGCGAGATGATGTCGACGAGCAGCATCAGCGCGTCGGCCGGCCGGCTCAGCCCCCGGGCGGCGCTCTCGTCTATCTCGCTCTGGAGACCGCCGAGGAGGCGGGAGGCTATGCCCTGCACGCTTGTCTCCATGATGCGCAGGCGTTCGGGATGGGCGTAGACTTCGTTTATGATGAAGCGGGGCAGGCTGGGGTTGGCGGCTATGAAGTCGAAGTGTTGTTCTACGCCCTGGCGGATGCGTTCGGCCAGCGGCAGGCTGCTGTCGCCGAAGGCGCCCAGCACGATGTCGCCCAGCAGGGTCATCTTTTCGGTGATGATCCGCTCGAAGAGTTTGTCTTTCGTGCGGAAATAGTAGTGGAGCATGGCGTGGGTGACGCCGGCCGCTTCGGCAATGGTGGCGGTCCTTGCGCCGGCGTAGCCTTTCTCCAGGAATTCTTTCTCTGCCGCGTGGAGAATCTTCGTCTCCGTGTCTTCGGCATGGGGTGCTTCTTTATCCATGATCCAGTCTTGTTTTCGAGTTAACAGTAAAGACTAACAAACTTGTTAATGCAAAGGAAATATGTTTTTACGGAAGTTCCAAGCGTTGAGCGGCAAAAGTGAGTTTTTTTCTTCTCTTGTTTTATCCGGGGCGTGTGGGAGGGGAAGGAGCGGAGAGCGGCAGCGCGGTCTGCAAACCGCGGCAGCGCTTTTCCGAAAAAGATGCAGCGCTTTTTCCGCAAAGGTGCAGGACTTTTCCGGGACCGATGCGGGGCTTTTTTTGCAGAGGGGCTCCGGAAGTGGCGGCGGCGGGGGGGGAGGGGAGTTCCGGCTTTCCGGGAGGAGGAGTGGAGGATGGTCTTTTGTGCGCTTTTGTCGTCGATTTGGGGCGGTTGGTCGAGGAAATAAGTGTCTGTAGGGAATGTTTTTGGAGAAAACGGGCAAGCGGTGTTATCTTTGTATTGCCTGAGGAAGCGGTTGGCTCCGCAGGCGGAAACCACTAAATGAATGGAGGATACCGACTATGAAGAAGTTTCTTGTTATGCTTGTGCTGGCCTGCGGGCCGATGTGGGCGCCGGATATGCGGTCGCAAGATGTGAATATCAACATACAGGTGGGCAGCGGGCTGCCTGCGGGCTGGGTGCGCCCGGCGTGGCTGGGTACGGCGGCCTGGGATGCGCCGTATGTTTATCTGCCGGAGGTGGACGTGTATTACAGTCTGGTCGAAGGGTTCTATTATTATATGAGCGGAGGGCGCTGGTGTTGCAGCCTCTCGTTGCCGCCGGTGTGCCGGGGGTATGACTTGGCTGCCTTGCGCCACATTGCCATCCGCACGCCTCGGCCGTGGCAGCATCATGCGCGTCATCGCGCGCTCTACTGCCGCCGCGAGCCGGCACGTCCGCCCCGTCGTCCGGCGGTTGCGGGCAGGGTGCCTGCCGTGAAGCCCCGTCCGGCAGCCCCGTCCCGTCCGGCCGTTTCGCCGCGGCCCGGGGCAGGGCGGCCGTCTGCGCCGAAACCCGGTCGTGGCGGTGCGGAAGCCGGCAAGAATGCTCCCTTTGTGCGGGGCGTTGCGCAAGGCAAGGATAACGGCCGGGGAGCAGGGCGTGCTTCTGCTCCGAAGAAGAAGGAACAGAAGCGTGAGGCTGCTTCGCGGACAAGGCGCTTTTGAGGGTTGAACCCCAATAGGTCATTAGACCGCTATAAAGCTACATCATAGAATAATGCTTCCCCATCCGCTTCAGCCCTCTTGTCGTCATCTTGCCTGCCGCCCGGCCTTGGCGTAGCCCGCTACGCCTTCGCCCATGCGGCGGACAACCTGCCTGACAATAGGACTAAATCGGATTGGCTCTCTAAAGACCGATTGGGGTTGAAAGACAAGGGCTGATCCTCCCGTTGCAGGATGTGTCCGGCAGCGGGGGTGGGAGGCAGGGCTTTCTGCCGCTCCACGGGGCGGGCGGGGGCTCTGCCTTTTTCTCTTTTTGCGGTAAGGGGGAAACGGGGTTAGAGCAGGCCTTCGCTGTGGAGGAGGGAGACGATGCGGTCTTCCTCGGCGGGATGGAACCAGTGGATGGAGGGGTCGCGGCGAAACCAGGTGAGCTGTTTCTTGGCGTAGACGCGGGTGTTTTTCTTCATCCGTTCGAGGGCGAAGGGGAGGGCCCACTCGCCGCTGACGACGCGGAAGAGTTCTTTGTAGCCCACGGTGTTGAGGGAGTTGAGGTGGCGCAGGGGGTAGACACGGCGCACCTCGTCGAGGAGCCCGTCGTGCAGCATCTGTTCGGCGCGGGCCCCGATGCGGGCGAAGAGTTCGGGCCGGGGGCGGTCGAGCCCTATCTTGAGGGTACGGAAGGGGCGGGGCTTGTAGCTCCGGCGGCGCAGGGAGGTGTAGGTCTGTCCGGCGGCTTCGATGATTTCGAGTGCATGGGCGACGCGGCGGAGGTTGCGGCGGTCGACTTGTGCGTAGTACTCGGGATCGCGCAGGAGGAGTTCGCGGCAGAGGGTTTCGGCGGCGTGCTCTTCTTGCAGGAGGGCGGCGTAGTGGGCGCGGATGCCGGGGGGAATGGCGGGAAGGTCGTCGATGCCGCGGCAGACGGCATCGATGTACATCATGCTGCCGCCGCAGAGGAGGGCGCGCTTCCCTTCGGCGTGGAGGCGGTGGATGAGGGCCAAGGCTTCTTCTTCGTAGCGGGCGGCGCTGTAGTAGTCTTCGAGCTGGAGGGTTCCGACGAGGTGGTGCGGCACGCGGGCGCGCTCTTCGGCGGTGGGGGCGGCAGTGCCGATGGGTATGTCGGCATAGAGTTGGCGGGAATCGGCAGAGATGATTTCCGCATGGAAGCGTTCGGCCAGGCGGAGGCTGAGCTCGGTTTTGCCCACTCCGGTGGGGCCGAGCAGGACGATGAGGGTAGGGAGATTCCGGTCCGCCGAGGCCGGCGGACCGGAATGCAGGGTGGGGTCAGTAGCGGTCTTGCTCATAGGGGTTGCCCTCGGCTATGTCGAAGCCTTCGGGGTCGAAGTCTTCGGCATCGAAGGATTCGTCGCCGTAGAATTTCTCGCCGTAGTCTTCGGTGTTTTGCGTGGCGGCGAGGTTGGCGTTGAAGGCGTCGATATCGGTTTCCTGGGCGGGGGGATTGCCTTTCTTGCGGGTGCAGAGGGGGGCGGCGAGGTCTTTTCCGAGGATGATTTCGGTGAGTTCGATAAAGAAGCAGCGTTCGGTGAGGGGATCGAAGATGTAGATGAGCCGTTGGTGCTCGTCTTCGATGAGCTCGGAGAGGCGGGTTTCGGCCATGACGTAGTTGTCTTCGTCGGAACCGCAGTCCATGGCTTCAAGGGTGACTTCCTGTCCTTTCTCCCAGCCTTCGTCGCAGAGGAAAAAGGAGGTCATCTGGTCGTCGGCGTAGCCTACGGAGGAGAGGATGGCGCGGTGGAGATCGAGGAAAGTGGCCTCGGAGTCTATCTGTATCTCGCGCATGAAGTCGTCGACTTCGTCGGAGATGAGGGTAAAGCGGTAGATCATTTTTGCTATCAGGTGGTGGGGATTATTTGGTATTGTAGGGGATGATGCCTCGCTTTGAGGAGGAGATAAAGTCGACGATGTACTCTATTTCGGGACTCATGGGTATCTCTTCCCGGACATGCTCAAGGGCTTGTGTGATGTTCATGCCCTGCTGGTAGATGATGCGGTAGGCATTGTGGATATTTTCGATGAGTTCGTCCGGAAATCCGCGGCGGCGCAGACCGATGAGGTTGATGCCGGCATAGGAGATGGGCTCACGGCCGGCTATGATGTAGGGGGGGATGTCTTTGCTGAATCGGCAGCCACCCTGTACCATGACGTAGCCTCCGACGCGGCAGAATTGGTGCATGAGCACGGCTCCGCTGATGATGGCGTTGTCGTCGATGATGATTTCTCCGGCAAACTTGGTGGCATTGCCGATGATACAGTTGTTGCCGACGGTGGCATCGTGGGCCACGTGGACGCCCTCCATCAGCAGGTTGTTGTTGCCCACTACGGTGCGGCCTTTTGCGGCGGTACCGCGGTTGATGGTGACGTTCTCGCGGATGCGGTTGTTGTCTCCTATCTCGGCGGTGGTTTCCTCGCCCCGGAATTTCAGATCCTGGGGTACGGCTCCGATGACGGCGCCGGGGAAGATTTCGTTGCCGTTGCCGATGCGTGAGCCGTAGAGTATCTTGGCTCCGGGCATGATGCGGTTGTTGTCGCCGATGACGACGTTCTTATCGATAAAAGCGAAAGGGCCTATCTCAACATTTTGCCCGATGCGGGCTTCCGGATCTACATAGGCTAAAGGACTGATCATTACCTTCTGTCTGTTTTTTTACTTGTTCTTGATGATTTGTGCCATAAACTCTGCCTCGCAGACTATCTTGTCGCCGACGAAGACGTAGCCTTTCATCGTGGAGATGCCGCGGCGGATGGGAGCCAGCAGTTCGAGCCGGAAGAGAAGGGTGTCGCCGGGTACGACTTTCTGGCGGAACTTGACGCCGTCAATCTTCATGAAATAGGTAGAGTAACGCTCTGGTTCGTCCACGGAGTTGAGCACGAGCAGTCCGCCCACCTGTGCCTGTGCTTCGACGAGCAGTACGCCGGGCATGACGGGCTCTTGGGGGAAGTGTCCCTGGAAGAAGGGCTCGTTGACGGTGACGTTCTTCACGCCGACAATATGGTTGGCGCCGAGTTCGATAATCTTGTCCACCAGCAGGAAGGGGAAGCGGTGGGGCAGCAGTTCGCGGATGCGGTTGATGTCCATCACGGGGGACTGGTTGCAGTCGTAGACAGGGACTTGTACCTCGTGGATGCGGATCTCCTTGCGCAGGGTGCGGGCAAATTTATTATTGATGGTGTGCCCCGGCCGGGTAGCGATGATGCGTCCCTGGATGGGCTTGCCGATAAGGGCCAGGTCGCCTATCAGATCAAGCAGTTTATGCCGCGCCGGTTCGTTGTCCCACACGAGGGGTTTGTGGTTGAGGTAGCCCAAATTGTTGGCATCGACATGGGGAACGTCCATTATCGCTGTCAGTTTGTCCACCCGCTCTTGGTCGAGCTGGCGTTCGTAGATGACAATTGCGTTATCCAGGTCGCCTCCTTTGATAAGGCCGGCATTGAGCAGCGGTTCGATCTCGCGAACAAAGACAAAAGTGCGTGCCCCGGCTATTTCGGAGGCAAAGCGGTCCATATTGTCCAGCGAGGCATATTGGTTGGAGATGATGCGCGAGTCGTAAGAGATATGGACATCTACGCAGAAGCGCTCGTCGGGCAGGACAGTGATGCAGGATCCTGTCTCTTCGTCGCGGAACTCTATTTTTTTGCGGATGATGTAGACATCTTTGTCGGCAGCCTGTTCTTTCAGGCCTACGGCGTTTATCTGTTCAATATAGGGGAGGGCGCTTCCGTCGAGTATGGGAAGTTCCGGTCCGTCCACCTGGATCAGGCAGTTGTCCACGCCCGCGGCGTAGAGGGCGGCCATGGCGTGCTCCACGGTGCTTACTTTTACGTCTTTCTGGTTGAGCACGGTGCCGCGTGTGGTCTCGGTCACGTGATCGGCCACGGCATCGATTGTCGGCTGTCCTTCGAGGTCGGTGCGTTGTATCTTGTAGCCGTGATTCTCGGGGGCGGGCAGGAAAGTGGCTGTCAGGCGGAGTCCGGTGTGCAGGCCTTTGCCGCTTACGGAAAAGCTATCGTTAAGGGTTTGTTGTTTGCTCATATGTTTTTTTATCTCTTTATTTACCGATTTGTTGTTTCAGGGCTGCCAGTTCTTTCTCCAAGGCTGCCAGTTGGGCGTACATGTCGGGGAGTTTCTTGTAGATCACGCTGCAGCGGGCGAAGAGTTTGGGGTCGATGGGCGGCGAGCCGATGAGGCTGCTGCCTGCACGCAGGCTGCCCGGTACTCCGGACTGTGCTCCGAGGGACACTTTGTCGCCTATCTTGCTGTGCCCGGCTATGCCTACCTGGCCGCCGAACATGCACCATTCTCCCACCTCCGTGGACCCGGCCACACCGCACTGCGCGGCCATTACGGTGTGGGAGCCTATCTTGTCGTTGTGGGCTATCTGGATCAGGTTGTCGAGTTTTGCCCCGCTGTGTATGACGGTGCTGCCCATTGTGGCACGGTCGATGCAGGTGTTGGCTCCGACCTCTACGTCGTCTTCGATCTGCACGATGCCGATTTGGGGAATTTTGTCGTATCCCTGGGCCGTGGGGGCAAAGCCGAACCCGTCGGCGCCGATGCAGGCTCCGGAGTGGATGATGCAGCGGTTGCCGATGCGGCAGCCCTGGTAGATGCTGACGTTGGGGTAAATGGTGCAGCCTTCGCCTATCTTTACGTTATCTTCCACGGTGGTATGCGGGTAAATGCTCGTATGGTCTCCGATGCTGACGTTCTCCCCGATGTAGGAGAAGGGGGCGATGTACACGTCTTTGCCCAGCTTGGCCGTGGGGGCTATGTAGGCCATCGTGCTGATGCCGCACTTCTTGGGGCGGCTCGACTCGTAGAGGTGGAGCAGCTGGGCAAGGCTTTCGTAGGCGTTGTCCACGCGGATCAGTGTGGCCTTCACCGGGTTTTCCAGTTCCAGGTTGCGGTTGATCAGTACGATGCTGGAGTCGGTGGTGTAGAGATAGTGGGTATATTTCGGATTCGACAGGAAGGAAATGGCCCCCGGCACGCCTTCTTCTATCTTTGCGAAAGTGTGTACGGTGGCATTCTCGTCGCCTGTTATCTCACCGTGCAGGTATTCGGCTATTTTTTTTGCAGTGAATTCCATATAGCTCTTAGTCTTGTTCTTTAGCGGCAAATGCAAATTACGCAATTTTTTTTCAGATAGCCGCAGTTTCGGGCCATCTTTTTATTCTGTCCTCAAGTAGCAAAGGAAATATTTCTTGGTCTTCTTGCTCAAGACGTCCCAGTTGAACATGTCGGAGGCCTCGGCTATGTCGCGTGTGGTGCCGTCTTTGTAGAGGATTTCTATGTGGTCGTCTTCGAGGTTGTACATGTTTCGCTCGATGCCGGGCACGTCGTAGAAGAAGTCGGCCTCTTCCGCCGAAAGGGCGGGAAAGCGGCGGAGCAGTTTCTGCCGCAGTTCTTCGATGCGCTGCCCGGTGACGGGCTCGGAGCCTACCTCGACTTTGAAAATCTTCCGGTCGACGAGCCCGCGGCTCAGCGTGGAGAGCACAAAGTCGGGGTGGTCGCACCAAACTTTCAGCGAGGTCCAGATATCGGAGTCGTCCAAGCGGACGAAGTGGGCCACGCACTCCGGTTGTTCCAGGAACTCTTTCCGTCCGACGGCGTGCTCCAGGAAGAAGCGCAGGGCAGGGGAGGCGAAGAGGCGCTCGCCGCCGCGGGCCAGTTGCTTGGCCCGCTTGAGCACTTTCACCAGCATCCGCTCGCAGGCCACGGAGGTCTTGTGCAGGTAGACTTGCCAGTACATCAGCCGGCGGGCCGTCAGGTAGTTCTCTACGGAGTAGATGCCTTTGGCTTCGACCACGAGGTGGTCGCCGCGCACGTCGAGCATCTTGATGAGCCGCGCCGAGCCTATGTTTCCTTCGATTACCCCGGTGTAGAAACTGTCGCGGCGCAAGTAGTCCATGCGGTCCATGTCGAGCTGGCTGCTTACGAGCTGGTGGAGGAACCGCTTGGGGTGTTGGTCGCAGAAGACGCGGATGGCTTCCGCCAGGGCGCCGCCCATTTCCTGGTTGATGCGCTTCATGAGCAGGAGGGATATTTCCTCGTGGCTGATTCCCTCTACGAGCGTGTCTTCCAGCACGTGCGAAAACGGCCCGTGCCCCAGGTCGTGCATCAGGATGGCTGCCTCCACGGCTTCGGCTTCCTCGGGGCTGATGGCGTTTCCCTTGGCGGAGAGGTGGGTGACGGCTTCCGAAGTCAGGAAGTAGGCTCCCAGCGAGTGCTGGAAGCGGGTGTGCAGGGCGCCGGGATACACCATTGGCGAGAAGCCGAGCTGGCGGATTCGCGTCAGCCGTTGCAGGTAGGGGTGGCCGATGAGGCTGAGCAGGATGCCTTCGGGCAGGTTGATAAAGCCGAAAACCGGGTCGTTTATGATTTTTCGCTTCGTATTCATTGTCGGAGTGCTCTGTACTTCGGTGGGGTTTGTGCCGGGGCTTTCCGGGAAAAGTCCCGGCACTTTCGGGCGATTCATGCAGGGCTTCCGGGAGAAAGCGGCAGGGCTTTTCCCGGGTGGGGGCTCAGCGGATTTTCTTGAGCTGGAGGCTCATCTGCTGTTGCACTTCGGCGGCTGCGGCGCGGGCTGCCTGGGCGAAGTGTTCGTCCTGGGCGGCGTAGATGATGGCGCGGGAGGAGTTGACCAGGAGGCCGCACCGGCTGTTCATCCCGTAGCGGCAGACTTCTTCGAGCGAGCCGCCCTGTGCGCCGATGCCGGGCACGAGGAAGAAATGGTCGGGCACGATGCGGCGGATGTCCTCGAACATGCGTCCCTGCGTGGCGCCTACGACGTACATCATCTGCTCCTCTCCGGCCCATTCCTGCGAGGTGCGGAGCACGCGCTCGAAGAGGCGTTCGCCCCCGGCGTCGGCGGTGAGCTGGAAGTCGTGGGAGCCTTTGTTGGAAGTCAGGGCCAGGAGGATGACCCACTTGCCGGGGTAGGTGAGGAAGGGGCCTACGCTGTCGGCGCCCATGTAGGGGGCTACGGTTAGGGCGTCGGCATCCATCGTCTCGAAGAAGGTGCGGGCGTAGAGGGCCGATGTGTTGCCGATGTCGCCGCGCTTGGCGTCGAGTATGATGAACTGGTCGGGATAGTGGCTGCGTATGTAGGCCACGGTCTGCTCCAGCGCGCTCCAGCCTTTCGTGCCCAGTGCCTCGTAGAAGGCGGCGTTGGGCTTGTAGGCCACGCAGAGGTCGGCGGTTGCGTCGACGATGGCTTGGTTGAAGGCCACGATGGCTTCCTCTTCTGTCCGTCCCTGGAGCAGGTGGGGGGGGATTTTCTTTATGTCGGTGTCCAGTCCTACGCAGAGGAAGGATTGTTTCTTGCAGATGTTTTCGAAAAGTTCTTGTCTGTTCATCGTTTTATCTGGGGTTTTAGTGGGTTATCGTTTGAGGAGGTAGCCGCTGATGTTGACGGTTGTCCGGTCTTTGTCGCTGGCGTTGAGGAAAAGGCGCGTCAGCAGGAACACGGCGTCGCGGCTGTTGCAGGAGCAGGGGACGGCGTTCTCCAGCCGGCCCGCCTCCAGTTCCTGCTTCAAGTCGTTGAGGGGTATGTAGGCGGTGTCGCCCGGTTCGCCGCCCTTGCCGAGGGGAATGTCCAGCCGGCCTGTCTCCATTTGCTGCGCGGGGAGCTCCGTCATGAGATAGCTGACGGACATGAGGCGCGTGTAGCCTGCGGGCAGCAGGATTACGGCATCCGCTCCCAGGCTGGCGTCGCGTATGTAGCTGCCGTGGGGGGCTGCGTCCGGGCGGTATTGGTAGAGCGCGTAGGCCACATTGTCCTCTATGAAGGGGGCAATGGCTTCGCGGCTGAATCCGGTGTGCAGGTAGGAGAGCTTGTCGTTCATGCGGCGGGCTTCTTCTTCGGGCAGGCTCCGGAGCCAGGCCTCATACTCCGCCTTGTCGAGCGGGGGCTGCGCGCCGCGGGGCAGGGTCTGCTCCATGGTGCGCTCCACCTGGCGGGCTATGTGGTCCCGCGTGAGGGTCGTGTAGTTCACGGGCAGGGCGGAGGCCAGCAGGAAGAGCAGGGCGAAGGAGGCGGGCACTCCGCGCAGGCGGCGGGCACGGGTGAGGAAGAGGCCGATGCAGAGGGCGTAGAACCAGAGGTTGAGGGTGAGCAGGTAGAGACGGGGCACGGTCAGTCCGTAGTCCGAGAGGCGTTTGCCGATGCCGGCGGTCATCAGCAGGAGCAAAGGCACTATCAGGAGCGGCAGCCATCGCGCCACCCGCTCGTCGAAGCGGCGCCCCTCGCTCCGGCGCACGGGGTAGAGGAGCATCTCAAGCCCCAGGCATCCGCCCATCAGGATAGTCACCGGCCAGGCGCACCACCCGTTGGGCAGCTCCCAAAGGAGCAGGATGCGCAGGGCGTAGGCATAGAGGAGGACGAGGTATCCGCCTACGAGGGGGAGGAAAAGGTAGCGCGTCACCCGCGCGAGGAAGCCCCACGAGAGGGGCTGGCGGTCGTACTTTTCCGCGCCGCGGGGCAGCAGGCCGAGGAAAAGCGTCAGTGAGAGCAATTCGCCGCACACTACATATATATAATAGTAGCACCGCCCGTCGACCGGGAGGCCGAACAGTTCCCCGGCCGAGAGCAGCAGCAGGCTCAGCCCGCCCCACATGACGTGGCCGATGGCCAAGGCCACGGCCAGCAGCGCGGTACCGCGCAGGCCGAAGTTCCATGCCGCCGTGTCGTCCCGCTCCCGGCTGAAAGGGGCAAGCAGGGCGAAGAAGCAGAGGAAAACCCCCACGGAGAGATACGAAACTGCTGTCTCCCACGGGCTTGCCGCCGGGGCGAAAGCCGTGTGGAGGGCATGGGTGGCGAGCAGCGTGTGGGCGGCGATTTCCGCGAGCGCCGTGCGCTTGTCTCTCTTCCGCTCTTCGCTCTGGAGTTTCAGGCCGAGGGAGAGGAGGAATCCGGCTGCCAGGTAGTAGCCCGTGGCGGTGTAGGCAGTCTCATGATTGCCGGGGTCGAAGTCGATGGCTCCCAGATGAACCAGGAATACCGCCAGCGCCGCCGCATAACCCAAGGGCAGGGGGAAGCGGCTCGCCGCGCCGCGGAAGGCGCCGAGCAGGCGGGCTGCTGGGGGGGAGCTGAAGGGGTTTTTCATCCTTGGTGCGGGACTTTTGGCGAAAAGCGCTGCATCTTTTTCCGGAAAGCGGCAGCGCTTTTCCCCGGGAGGGGTGCTACAACTGGTTTTCCTTGAGGCGCTCTGCGTTTTCGGCCACGATGAGGTGGTCGATGCAGTCCTGTATGTTTCCGTCCATGAAGGACTGGAGATTGTAAATCGTGTAGTTGATCCGGTGGTCGGTGATGCGGCCTTGCGGATAGTTGTACGTGCGTATCTTGGCCGAGCGGTCGCCCGTGCTGACCATGGTCTTGCGGCGGCTGGCTATGTCGTCTATGTATTTCTGGTGTTCCTTGTCGTAGATGAAGGAGCGGAGGCGGGTGAGGGCGCGCTCTTTGTTCTTGGGTTGGTCGCGCGTCTCGGTGCACTCTATCAGGATCTCCTCGGTCTCGCCCGTGTTGGGGTTGCGCCACATGTAGCGCAGGCGCACGCCGGACTCCACCTTGTTGACGTTCTGCCCGCCGGCGCCGCCGCTGCGGAACGTGTCCCACTTTATCTCTCCTTCGTTTATCTCCACGTCGAATTCCTCCGCCTCGGGCAGGACGGCCACCGAAGCGGCCGAGGTGTGCACGCGGCCCTGCGTCTCCGTGGCCGGGACGCGCTGCACGCGGTGCACTCCGCTCTCGTACTTGAGCGTGCCGTAGACCTTCTCTCCGGAGACGGTGAAGATGATTTCCTTGTAGCCCCCTGCCGCGCCTTCGCTGAAGCTGGAGACGTTGACCGTCCAACCCTTGCTCTCGCAGTACTTGGAGTACATGCGGAAGAGGTCGCCGGCGAAGAGGGCCGCTTCGTCGCCGCCCGTGCCGCCGCGTATTTCCACTATCGCGTTTTTGTCGTCCTCCGGGTCGGCGGGGATGAGGAGGAGCTTGATTTCTTCTTCCAGTGCGGGGAGGCGTTGCGACTGCTCGTCGAGTTCGGCGCGCGCCATCTCCCGCATCTCCGGGTCTTGCTCGCTCAGGAGGAGTTCTTTCGCTTCCCTCACCCCGTTCAAGGCCGTGAGGTACCGGCCGCGCGCCTCTACGAGGTCGCCCAGTTCCTTGTATTCTTTGGTCAGGCGGACGTAGCGCTTCTGGTCGGCTATGACGGAGGGGTCGGTGATCAGTGTGGCGACTTCTTCGTAGCGCGCCACCAGCCCGTCCAGTTTTTCGAGTATCGTGTTGTTTTCTGCCATGCTTGTTTTTCTTTAAATCTCTTCTTGTTCTTCATCGAGGGGAATGCCTTTTTCATTGCAGTATGCAATGATTTCAGAGTCATTCTTTATCGGTTTGTCGCATAAGTCGCTAAGTCCCTTTTTTACATCTTTGGCGAATTTGGGATCGGCTGTCATGACTTTCTCAATTTGCTCAAAGAAAGAGCTGAAATCACTATTGGCAATACACAATTTGTTGATGGTCTTGAAGTCCAGTTCGTGACGTTTTGCAGGGAAGAGGACTTTGCTTTCGTGCGGATTGGGCTTTAGCAAAATGATTCCGATGCCGAAGGATTCGTTGAGGCGCTCTAATTCTTCGTGCAAATTATCGCCGAAATAGAAAGAAACCAAGAAGCCGTAATTGGCCCAGCTGGAGTTGGAAACGGCCTGGAAGTAGCACATCTTCAGTTCGTAGTCTGAGGAAATACTTTTTTTCAGCTCGTAAGAGTAGATTTCGACCGTCTTCTGTCGGTTTGTGGCCTTGAAGAAACTTTGGCAAGACTTGTTGGTATGCTCTACGAAGTGCGCTCCAATGATATCTGGGTGTATCCACTTTTTGTGTTCTTCCTTCTTGCTTGAAGTTTCGTGGAAGATGGTTTTTGAGAGAATGTCTTGCCCGTGTAGGAAAGTCACAAACAACCGGTGTAGATCTCGCTCAACAAAAGTTTTTAAAGACTTGGCCTTTTCTTTGGGAGGCTGGGGGGAGTCGAGTATTACTTCTATGTTTTCTTTATATTTGGCCAAGTAGTAATTATAGACTCCTTTTGCGTCTTTGGAGCGGATGACCCTGTTGTCTCCTTTCTTTATGAAGTCCCACATTAAGGCATTTACTGTGGCAATCGGAGTTAAGCCCTTGTCAAATGTATAATAGCCATGCTTTACGATGTCGGAATATACATCGGCAGCTTTTGCGCCTTGGGGGAAATGTTCAAGGCTCTTGAGTATCGCTTCTTTTATAGTCATGGCTATGGAATTTTGAGTTAGTACTTGAATTCTCCGAACTCGCTCCGGATGGTGAGGTGCGTATGGTCTGAGGGTTCTATGTGCCCCACGATTTGCGCGTCGATGCGGAACTCGGCGGCCAGGTCGATGACCTTCTGCGCGTCTTCCGGCGCCACGTAGACTTCGAGGCGGTGCCCCATGTTGAAGACCTTGTACATCTCTTCCCAGCTTGTGCCGCTCTGCTCGTGGATGATGCGGAAGAGAGGCGGCAGGGGGAAGAGGTTGTCTTTCACCACATGCACGCCGCTGACGAAGTGGAGCACCTTGGTCTGCGCCCCGCCGGTGCAGTGCACCATGCCGTGGACGGCAGGGCGCATCTCGTCGAGCAGGCGCTTTACGACCGGGGCATACGTACGTGTGGGCGAGAGCACGAGCCGCCCGGCGTCGACGGGTGTGCCGCCCACCGGGTCGGTGAGCCGCAGGTTTCCGCAGTAGACCAGCTCCTCGGGCACGGCGGCGTCGTAGCTTTCGGGATATTTCCCCGCCAGATATTTGGCAAAGACGTCGTGCCGCGCCGAGGTCAGGCCGTTGCTTCCCATGCCGCCGTTGTAGGCTTTCTCATACGTGGCCTGCCCGAAGGAGGCCAGACCTACGATGACGTCGCCCGGGCGGATATGGGCATTGTCGATGACGTCGCTGCGCTTCATGCGGCAGGTGACGGTGGAGTCCACGATGATGGTGCGCACCAGGTCGCCCACGTCGGCCGTTTCCCCGCCCGTGCCGTAGACGCCTACGCCCAGGGCGCGCAGCTCGGCGAGCAATTCGTCGGTGCCGTTGATGATGGCACTGATGACTTCGCCGGGAATCAAGTGCTTGTTCCGCCCGATGGTGGAGGAGACCAGTATGTTGTCCACTGCACCGACGCACAAGAGGTCGTCGATGTTCATGATCAAGGCGTCCTGCGCGATGCCCTTCCATACGCCGAGGTCGCCCGTTTCCCGCCAGTAAAGGTAGGCCAGGCTCGACTTGGTCCCGGCGCCGTCGGCGTGCATAATGTTGCAATACACCTCGTCGCCGCCCAGAATGTCGGGGATTATTTTGCAGAAAGCCTGGGGAAACAGGCCCTTGTCTATGTTCTTTATGGCGTTGTGTACGTCCTCTTTCGCAGCGCTTACGCCGCGCATCATGTATCGTTGCTGGTCCATAGGTCGGTAGAATGCTGTATTGGGGGACAAATGTACGCATTTTCTTTGGAAGTCCGGGGCTTCTTTCCCATAATGTGCCGCAGGCGCCCTTTTCTTCCGGCGGCGGAGGGAGGAAACCGCGCCGGGCGGCTCCGGAGGGGGCGGAAGGGCTTTCCATCGGAAGTGCAGGCGCTTTCCGCGGAAACCGCAGGCGCTTTTTCCGTTTCCCCCTGCCGCTTTTTGGAAAAAGTGGCAGCGCTTTTTTCCCGCGGATGCGCTTTTTTGCGTAATTTTGCCCGCCGATATGGACGAAACACCTATGGTTCAGATAGACGACGTGATAGTGCCGCTCGATGTATTCCGCGAGAAATTCTGCTGCGACCTGCAGGCCTGCGGCGGCGCATGCTGCGTGGAGGGCGACGCCGGGGCGCCCGTGACGGAAGAGGAGGTGGAGAAACTCGAAGAGGCGCTCCCCTTTGTGGAAAACGACCTCTCCCCCGAGGCAAAGGCGCTGATCGGTTCGCAAGGCGTCTGCTACGTAGACGAAGAAGGCGACCTCGTCACCTCGATAGTGCGGGGGAAAGACTGCGTCTTCACCTGCTACGATGCCGGCGGATGCTGCGCCTGCGCCCTCGAACGGGCCTCCCGCGGCGGGAAGCTCCGCGGATTCCGCAAACCCATCTCCTGCTTCCTCTATCCCCTGCGCGTCAAGCAGTACAAGGACTTCTACGCCCTCAACTACCACCGCTGGGAAGTCTGCCGCGCGGCGCGGGAAAAGGGCGAGCGCGAAGGCATACGCCTCTACGAGTTCCTGCGCGAGCCGCTCGAAGAGCGCTTCGGACGGGCCTGGTATGCGGAGCTGCTCGACGTGGCCGCCGCCCTGCGCCGGGAGGGCTACCTGGACGATAAGTGAAAAGCCGTGCGGAACAAGTAAAAAACAATATGAATGTCCGCATGTTACCAAATTAGCAAAGTTTAAACTGCCAAGTTGCTCCACATCCATGTTTTGGAACACTTTATGCAGAATATAAAACGTAAGACAATAAACATATGCATTATGAACCTGCTTGATTTTTACCGTCAATATCCCGACGAGGCATCCTGTGAGGAAGCGCTTCGTCGTTTCCGTGAGCATCACGGCCTGTTTTGTAGTCAATGCGGCGGTTTGCGCCTGAGCTGGAATCCGAGCCACAAGTCCTGGACGTGCATGGATTGCAAACATGAGATGCAACTTCGTTCCGGTACGGTGATGCAAGGTAGCCATCTGCCTGTTCGTGACTGGTTTGCTACCATGTTCCTTCTGACGGCGACAAAGCGTGCCATATCCACCAAGGAGATACAGCGCCAGATTGGCCGCAAGCGTTACCAGCCCGTATGGGAGATGGTGCATAAGCTGCGCGACGTGATGGGCAAGCGCGACGGACGCTACCCTCTTCATGGTGACATGGAGATTGACGAGGGCTTCTTCTCCACGGAAACGCCTGAAGAACAGAAAGATTGTCCGTTGAAGCGCGGACGGGGAAGCCAGCGCAAGACCTCTGTCCTTGTCATGGCGGAAAGCAGCCTGCCAAAGACGCCTCCGGCCAAGAAGTACAGTACGCCCAAGAGTGTCGGGCATATAAAGATGCAGGTCATCGATGATTTCAAGGCTTCCACCATTACCGGCAAGATTAGGCAAGGAACGGACGGGAATGCCGATGTGACCACGGACGGGTTCAGCAGCTATGCCTCCCTTGAAAAGAACGGGGTGACATTCTCCCATCATACCGTCGTTACGGACAACAAAAGGAGTGTCGGGAAAGTCCTGCCATGGGTACACATTGTCATCAGCAACGCCAAGAGGAGCATACTGGACACTTACCATGACATAAAAGCGGAGTTCCTCCAGCTCTACCTCAACGAGTTCTGCTACAAGTTCAACAGAAGGTATTTCGGATTCAGGCTTTTTGAAAGGCTTGAACTTTGTGCGTGTTCCTATAGGGCGGACTTCAAACATAGAATTTACTAATTGGCAACTTGCGGACATTCATATAAAAATAAAAACTCCTGACTTCTAAACGAAGATCAGGAGTTCATCATTAATAGTGGTGCCACCAGGAATCGAACCGGGGACACAAGGATTTTCAGTAATTAACTGATATATCTTCTATTGTTTGATAATCAATTAAATAGCTATACTTCCTTACTCTATGGTTAAAACTCTGGATAAAACAGAGAGTGCTTTCTGAGTTAATACTAATAGTTATTTGATATGAATAACTATACTCACTTTCCTATATTGAAATAAGTAAAGTGAGTATAATTAAGGCATTTATTGGTTTATCTATTATAGTCCAGAAGAGGTGCATTGTTTAGCTACTGTAGCATCATTAGCCTACTTTAACCTGAATGTAGGCATCTCTTTCTTCTCTGGTATAATCTGAACAAAAGAGAGTGTCCAAGCATCTGTGTCAAGTGTACCTATCCACTTCTTATTGCTATTGGTCAATACCACTTCATTGCCATTCCTTTGATAGCTGAAAGTTTCTTCTTTAGGATTTATGCAGGATTCCTCAGTGTCAGAAGAAATGGTTTCTTCCCAAGTTCTGGTATGCTTGAAGTTATCCAGCTCAAGGTAGATATGTTCCATTTGCTGACCAGTATAAGGGTTGGTCTGATATAAAGTGATTGCATCTTTGGTGACTTCAAGACTGATATATGGGTTGATGGTGCTTGTATAGTTCTGTGCCACATAAGTAGTGGTCTGACTGTAATGTCTGATGACCTCTACCGTGGTATATGAAATGCCCTCATCACTATAATAAAGGCATTCTCTATTGGTAAAGGTCAGCTTA
>CALUJL010000005.1 GCA_944320955.1 uncultured Bacteroidaceae bacterium | reverse complement strand
CCTAAAAACGGGACTTACTTCACTAAGACACTCTTCTTGACGGAGAAGCACCTCGCAGTGAAACCACTTTTCGACATATCTGGCAACAAATCTTAATTTGGGTGGCGCATTGACGAAGTCAGGAAGAAGAGCGGCAGAGGCCCTCTTGAGGGTCTCTGCCGCGGGAAAGGAAAATGAAAAGTGGTGCGCTTTCTCGTTGGGGTGCGCCGGGCCGTCCGGCGCGCGGGGCTACAGGAGCGGGTTGCGCCCCGCCACGGTGATCAGCTCGCGGATGCGCTGGTTCAGCTCGTCGGCGCCGAGGAGCTCTTCCAGCGGCAGGTGCATCCGCCAGCGCCAGTAGTGGCGCGGGTTGGCGGGTATGTTGATGCGTTCGGAGTCGGGGTCTTCCGCCCGCAAGGGGCTCATCGAGAGCCAGTCCTGCAGGCTGAGTATGCAGAGCATGGAGCTGCCTTTGAGGTGCCGGCGTATGACTTCCTCGCAGAGGTTGCAGGTGATGTCGGCCGGAGCCTCGCCGCGGAGCCCGAGGACCTGGCGGTAGTAGCGTTGCGTCTGGGCGGGATTTTCCCTCCACCAGCCGCGCAGGGTCGACATGTCGTGCGTCCCGATGCTCGACACGCTGCGGTAGGGGTAGCTTTCCGGCTCCCCGAACTCGTCCCACGTCTTGGGCATCCGCTGGATCTCGAGGCTCAGGATGTTCAGCTCCTCCATGGCGCGGGGGACGCAGGCGGGTATCATGCCCAGGTCTTCCCCGCAGGGCAGCATTTTCGTGGCCTGGACCAGGCGGGGGAGCTTGCGCATTCCGCTTTTGTACCAGAACTCGTCGTGGCGGTGGAAGAAGAAATCTTCGTGGATGCGGTCGAAAGCGGCCTGCTCCTCCGGCGTGAGTTTCTTGTAGGAATAGCTCTTCTGGGCAAAGATGCGGGGGTGGAAGCGGCCCACCTCGTGGCGGTCTTCGAGGAAGAGCACGTTTTCGACCATCGTGTACAGCCCTTCCCTCAGGAGGCGGGCCTCTTCGTCGTCGCGGCCTTCAAAGAAGGCTTTCACCTGCTGCTGCGTGCGGAAGGCGTGGCGCAGGCGGTAGCGGCCCGCCACGGGGCCCGGCTCCACGAATTGCTCCCTGACTGTCCCGGCCTGCTGCCCGAACAGTTCGGCAAGCAGCTCGTCGGTGATGTAGGGCTGCAGCAGCCGCTCGCGGCGGAAGGGGAGGCCTCCGTTTTCCACTTCCTCCTCGCTCAGCGGCAGGGCGGGGGAGAAGCGCCCCAGCAGGCCGCGGACGGAGTGGAGCGGGATTTCCCAGATGCGGAAGAAGCCCAGGATGTGGTCGATGCGGTAGGCATCGAAGTATTCGGCCATCTTCCGGAAG
The DNA here is from genome assembly GCA_944320955.1 of uncultured Bacteroidaceae bacterium. Lineage (GTDB taxonomy): Bacteria > Bacteroidota > Bacteroidia > Bacteroidales > Bacteroidaceae > UBA1794. The sequence goes on along the minus strand of CALUJL010000005.1, from coordinate 8,129 downwards.
CGCCTTGTCCACCAGCGGTAGCCGTCTTGCGCCATGCGTTCCCAGTGGTAGGTGGGGAATCCCCAGTTTTGCCCGTAGATGGAGAAGTCGTCGGGCGGCGCGCCGGTCTGGGAGTCGAGGTGGAAATATTCGGGCTCCTTCCACGCCTCTACGCTCGTGCGGCTGATGCCGATGGGGATGTCGCCCTTCAGGGCGATTCCGCGGTGCCGGGCGTGGAGCGTGGCTTCGGAGAGTTGCTTCTGGAGGTGGTATTGGAGGAAGAAGTGGAGGGCTATTCCGTCGTATTCGGGAGCGTCGGGGCGGCAGAGGCGTTCGGCTTCGCGGCGGTCGTAGCGGGACATGCGGGGCCAGGCCTTGTAGTCGGCCGTCCGGTAGAGGTCGCGGAAGTAGCAGAACGTGGCATAGGGCACGAGCCAGTCCTTGTTGGCCTCGTAGAAGCGGCCGAACTCTTCGCTCTCCAGCGTGCGCTGCTTCTCCTGCCGGTAGAGCAGGCGGAAGTATTCCCACTTGGCATGTTCCACAGCCTCGTAGTCCAGTTGGGGCAGGGCGTTGAGCTCCTGCTGCAGGGCCTCGTAGCGGGCTTGCTGCAGGGGGTCGGCCAGGGTGCCCATGCGGAAGGGGGCGAGGTAAATGGGGTGGAGGGCGTAGATGGAAATGCTGTTGTAGGGGTAGGAGTCGAGCCAGGAATGCGTCATCGTCGTGTCGGCCACGGGCAGCAGTTGCACCACCTTTTGCCGCGTCTGTGCGGCCCACTCGATGAGCAGGTGGAGGTCGGCGAAGTCGCCGATGCCGAAGCTCTCCTGCGAACGCAGGGAGAAGACGGGCACGGCCACTCCCGCTCCCCTCCAGCTGGGCAGGGGGAAGACGGGGAAAGCGCTGTCGAGCAGGGCGCTCTCGCCTGCCTTGATCTGCGGGTCGGCGAGGCGGCGGTTGGGGCCTTCCTCCCAGGAGACGATGCGGCGGTAGCGGGGATCGTAGATGATAAACTTGTACTCGGCGGGATACTTCAGCCGCGAGGCGTCGAGCTCGATGCGCCACTCGGGCGAGTCGGCATCGTTCATCAGCAGGATGCGGTCGGGGTTCCATTCTCCCAGGGCGGGCTCGCTGCCCAGCAGGCCGAGGCAGAATCCTTCTTTCACCCGCGGGGCGAAGGCGCGGAGCACGAGGCTCTTGCTGTACGTGCGCATGACGGGGAAGGAGGGCACGTGCTTCGTCGGCCCGGAGGTGAAGAGCCCGGTGAAGTAGAGGCTCTCGCGGGGCACGTCGCGCCAGGCGTCGAAGCAGGTGTATGTGCGTTCGGGCGAATGGCGCAGGCGCAGGATGCGCGGATAGTTGCCCCACTCGCGGCGGACGACGGCGCCGCTGCGGAAAACCAGGTAGCGGTATTCTATGTAGGTCTCGCGGGGCGGGCAGAAGTCCAGCTGCAGGGTCCAGCGTTTGCCGTCGGCCGTGTGCAGGGCTACAGCCCGTTCTTCCGCTCCCCCGCCCAGCTCGGGGATGGAGCCGCATACGCGGACTTCATCGCCCCAGCGGGTCAGGTACTCGATGGTGAGTCGGAGTTGCATGGTGTCTCAGGGTCTTTTCTTGGGGTCATCCGCATCGGGAGGCGCCGCAGCTGGTGCAGATGAGGCAGCCTTCCTGGTAGATGAGCGTCTCGTTGCCGCAGTTGGGGCACTTCTTGCCTTTGGCCTCGGTGCCGTCCTGCACGTATTTCTTCAAGGCGCGCACCACGCCGTTCTTCCACGTGTTGATGCTTTCGCTGTCGAGCTGCAGGGAATCGACGAGCTTGATTACTCCGTCGATGGGCATGCGCCAGCGCAATACGCCGGAGATGAGCTTCGCGTAGTTCCAGTACTCCTTGTTGAACTTTTCGGAGAGGCCTTCCACGGTAGTCTTGTAGCCCCGCCGGTTTTCGAACTGGAAGTCGTAGTGCTTCGTGCCGTCCTCGTCGTAGTTTTTCACGATGCGTCCTTTCGTCACGCTCTTGGGAAGCAGGATTCCCTCCTCGTCGTCTTCCAGACCGGTGAAGATCTCGTAGGGATGGCCGTCGAGCAGTCCGACGAAAGCCACCCACTTTTCTTTCTTGTTCTGGAAGCGGATGACGTCGCACTCCAGCACTTTCGGCCGTACTTCCGTCACCTGGGGCGGCTTGCAGATGGGCGGTTCGTCTTTCTTCTTGTCGTCTTTGGCGGCGATGAGCACTCCCGATCGGCAGCCGTCGCGGTAGACGGTGCAGCCCTTGCATCCCGACCGCCAGGCCTCTATGTAGAGCCGGTTGACGAGGCCCTCGTCTACGTCGGCGGGCAGGTTGATGGTGACGCTGATGGAGTGGTCCACCCATTTTTGTATGGCGCCCTGCATGCGTACCTTCATGAGCCAGTCGACATCGTTGGAGGTGGCTTTATAATAAGGTGAGCGTGCCACGAGCGCGTTGATTTCGCTTTGCGAGTAGCGCTTCTCCGTGTCGATGCCGTTGGCCTTCATCCAGGTCAGGAACTTGGGGTGGAATACGGTGTATTCCTCGAAGGCGTCGCCCGTTTCGTCCACGTAGTCTATGTGGACCGACGTGTCATTCGGGTTCACCTTGCGCCGCCGCGTGTAGACGGGCAGGAAGACGGGCTCGATGCCGGAGGTGGTCTGCGTCATGAGGCTGGTCGTCCCGGTGGGGGCTATCGTGAGGCAGGCTATGTTGCGGCGGCCGTATTGCTGCATCATCTCGTAGAGTTGCGGGTCGGCCTCGCGCAGGCGGAGGATGAAGGGGTTGTCTTTCTCGCGTTCGATGTCGAAGATTTCGAAGGCGCCGCGCTCCTTGGCCATCTGCACGGAGGAGCCGTAGGCGGCCAGGGCTATGGTCTTCTGCACTTCCACGGCGAAGTCCGTGGCTTCCTGCGTGCCGTAGCGCAGCCCGAGGGCGGCCAGCATGTCGCCTTCGGCGGTGATGCCGACGCCGGTGCGGCGGCCTTGGGAGCTGCGGCGCTGTATCTTGAGCCAGAGGTTGCGCTCCGTGTGCTTGACTTCCTCGCTCTCGGGGTCGGCGTCTATCTTGGCCAGTATCTTGTCTATCTTCTCCAGTTCCAGGTCGATGATGTCGTCCATGATGCGCTGTGCGAGGCCGACGTGCTTGCGGAAGAGTTCGAAGTCGAAACGCGCTTCTTCGGTGAAGGGATTGACCACGTAGGAGTAGAGGTTGATGGCCAGCAGGCGGCAGGAGTCGTAGGGGCAGAGGGGAATCTCGCCGCAGGGATTGGTGGAGACGGTGCGGAATCCGAGGTCGGCATAGCAGTCGGGCACGGACTCGCGCAGGATGGTGTCCCAGAAGAGGACGCCCGGCTCGGCAGACTTCCAGGCGTTGTGGACAATCTTCTTCCACAGAGCCGAAGCGTCGATTTCCTTTTTCACCATCGGGTCGGGGGAGTCGATGAGATACTGCTGCACGTAGGGGCGCTCGTCGATGGCGCACTGCATGAAGTCGTCGTCGAGTTTCACCGAAACGTTGGCGCCGGTGATTTTCCCCTCCGTCATCTTGGCGTCGATGAAGGCCTCGGAGTCGGGGTGCTTGATGGAGACGCTCAGCATGAGTGCCCCGCGGCGGCCGTCCTGGGCCACCTCGCGGGTGGAGTTGGAGTAGCGCTCCATGAAGGGGACGAGCCCCGTGGAGGTGAGCGCGGAGTTCTTCACGGGCGAACCCTTGGGGCGGATGTGGGAGAGGTCGTGCCCCACGCCGCCGCGGCGCTTCATGAGCTGCACCTGCTCTTCGTCGATCTTGATGATGGCGCCGTAGGAGTCGGCCGGGCCGTCTACGCCGATGACGAAACAGTTGGAGAGCGAGGCGATTTGGAAGTCGTTTCCGATGCCCGTCATGGGGCTCCCTTGCGGCACGATGTAGCGGAAGTGGTCCATCAGGCCGAAGAGTTCTTCGGGACTCAGGGGGTTGGGGTATTTTTGCTCGATGCGGGCTATCTCGTTGGCCAGCCGCCAGTGCATGTCGGCGGGCGACTTTTCGTAGATGTGCCCGAAGGAATCTTTCAGCGCGTACTTGTTGACCCATACGCGGGCTGCCAGTTCGTCGCCGTCGAAGTACTGGAGCGAGGCGGCGAAGGCTTCTTCGTAAGAATAGGTTTTGGTTTCCACTTTCGGGGGGCTTTGTTTGGGGTGAATGTTCTCGTTGTTTGTCCGGCAAAGCTAAGGAGCTTTTTCTTCTTGGGCAAGTAATTAACAAAGAAGTTATCCACCGGATTCCGGAAGTTCCCCGTTTTGGAAATGTATTTGCAAGATAATAAGCGGTTTGTGCTTTTGGAAAAATCGGAAAGTTTTCCGTTTTGTGAAATTTCTGTTTCTCCAGGTTCTGCTTTGTGCTTGCTTTTCCGGTAAGCAGCACGGCTGGGTTTCGTAAAAAGTATAAGCACTTGGCGGAAAAAGATGCGGCGCTTCCGGGAAAAAGTGCTGCCGCTTTTCGGGAAAAGTCCTGCATCTTTTTTATCTTTGCCTCAGAACTTCTTAAAACAACCGATACGACTATGACACTCATCGATTCCATGAATGCGCGCCGGAGCATACGGCGCTATACGGCGGAGCCCGTGGCCGACGGGCAGCTGGCCCGCCTCCTGGAGACGGCGGCCCGCGGCTCCACGTGCGGCAACATGCAGCTCTACAGCGTGGTGAAGACCACTTCGCCCGAAGGCAAGCGCGCCCTCGCGCCGCTCCACATGGGGCAGCCCATGGTGGAGGGCGCCCCGCTGCTGCTCACCTTCTGCGTCGACTACCGCCGCTTCACGCTCTGGTGTGAGCAGCGCCGCGCCACGCCGGGCTACGACAACCTGCTCTCCTTCCTCAACGCGGCCATCGACACGATGATTCTCACCGAGCGCTTCGCCACCGCCGCCGAGGCCGAGGGGCTGGGCATCTGCTATCTGGGCACGACGCTCTACTCCGCCGGGCAGATTATCGAGCAGCTGCGCCTGCCGCGCCTCGTATTCCCGCTGACCACGCTCAGCGTGGGCCACCCCGGCGAGCAGCCCCCGCAGTGCGAGCGCCTGACGGTGGACTCCTTCCTCCACGAGGAGCACTACCACGACTACGCCCCGGCCGACATAGACCGCTGCTATCTCCCCAAGGAGGCCCTGCCCGAAAACCGCCACTTCGTCGACATTAACCACAAGGAGACGCTGGCCCAGGTCTTCACCGACCTGCGCTACACGCGCGCCGACTGCGAGGCCATCTCCGCCGGCCTCCTCGCGCAGCTCCGCCGCCAGGGCTTCCTCCCGCGGGAGTAGGCCGGGCTTCCGCCCCTGCCCGCTTCCCCTCCGCCCGCATGGGGAGGGACAGGTAAACAGTTTCCCCCGCACCGGACTGCTGTCCGCTGCGGGGGAAACTGTTTTACCGTGCCGGGCATTTCTTCCCCGGCGGGGCAAAATGAAAGCGGGAGACCTTCGCAGGCCCCCCGCTTCGCAAGCATAATACTATGAAAGTGGGACTATTTCTGTATTAGGAAATAGGATCCTTGGTTTCGATAGTTGAGGTTCTTAGTTGCTTTCCTTAACGGTTATGTTGCCTTCCTTGGTCAGCTCTACCAAGCCGTCGATGGTGAGCGTAACTTTGGACTTAGCCGTCATGTCGTTCTCCAGGCGCGTGCCTTCGTTGTTCCACGTTACGGTTCCGAAGGTCGTGCTCGTGGGATCATTGTCTACCGTCAGGTGGTTGCCGAAGTCGGGGCCGGCTACAACTTCGTAGGCGAACTCGAGGTCGGCAGCGGTGAGCCCGAAGATTCCAGCTTCCGTAGTTTCGAATGTGCCCTTGTTGTAGATGATCTTGTTTGCGTTGACGGTCTCGCGTACGGTGATGTGCTTCTTCAGATCTGCCGTGGTAGCGTAGGACAAGGTGGCCAGCGTGATCGGGTCAACTTCCACTACAAACGGAGTCTCGAAGCGTACGATGTGCTCGGAGATTACGCGCTCCTCGCTGTTGTCGAGCTTGGCCACGAGTTCTACCTGGTACTCCTTGCTTTCGCCTTTGAGTGCACCGTCGAGTGCGATCTCCTGCTCCATGTAGGTGACAGGCTCAGTGGCATCGAGATCAATCTCATTGATCGTTGCACCGGTCTGTGCCGGGGTGGTCGGTTTCAGGCGGAAGTAGAGCGTGTAGTTGGCAGGTACGACGTATTCCGTCATGTAGCCTTCGTAGGATTCGCGCAGGGCTTTCGTCATGGTCCACTTGCCGGCTACCATCTGGCCCTTCACTACGGCCACGCCGTCGGGAGCGTAGTTGTTGGAAAGTGCCGGAGCCTGGATGTCGTCCACGATGTTGTAGGTGAAGTTGACGTAGACGTTGCCGCGTCCGCTGTTGGCATCGATCGGCTCATATACGAGGGTTGCGGTGCCTTCGCCCGTAGCTACCTGGTCGGAGATGATGATCTCAGCCATTCCGGTTGCAGTCGTAGATCCGGAAGTAGTAGCGTTCATGGTGACACCCGTTACGCTTTCCTTGATGCCGGCGAACTGGTAGGTGGCTTCAAACTCGCCGCGGGACATGCCCAGAGCGTCGTAGATGTTGACGTTGGCTTCTTCCCACGTTACATTGTGCTCGTAGTCGGTGGCCAGCGAGGAGTAGTTGATGTTGCCAAGGGCTATGGTGAGTTCCTTGTCTTCGGTGTCTACCTTCTCGGCTACTATCTCGATCTTGATGAAACCGGTGGCGATGACCTGTCCGTTGACGGAGGATTCTACCTTGAAGACCGGCGTGCGGCCGATGGCGGCGCGTCCGCTGTTGGGCAGGAACTCACGGTCTACTGCTACTACCCCATCCGTCAGGGTTACGAACTCGTTCTGGTCGGTCTGGCCGTCGGAGCCGAGATATTTCACTTCGCTGAAGGTATAGGTCGGGGTGAAGCCGTAGTTCTCGATGTTGCCTTCGAGTTCTGTCTTTTCCCACGTCTCAACCAGTGTATTCAGGTCTACGGATTCGGTGTAAACCAAGTCGTAAGTTGCCTCGTAGGTGAGGGGCACATCGTCGATGTTGTCCTCGTAATAGGGAATAGTGGCATCTTCCGGATCGTATTGGTTCTTGATGAGGATGCCGAAGTCCTCCAGGTCTACCTGCCTTACTGCAGCGTAGTTGGATACGATCTGCTGGTTGTTGAGGTAGGGCACGGTGGCTTCGAGGGCTACGATGGCTTCCTGCTTGTCCTCCAGCATCTCGGAGAGCAGGCCGTTGGCGCGTACCTCGAAGGTGCGGGTGCCGGTGCCTACTTCGGGCTCACCGATGATTTCGAGCAGGTTGCTGTAGTCGCCTGCGGCACGGGTCTGCACGGTGCGGTTGATGAACTTCCAGGTTACGTCCTTCACGTCAGCATTGCTCGGGTTGAGGCGGTAGGTAGCCTTGGCGGTGTTGGCCTGTACGAGTTCGTACTTATCCGGTTCGATCTCCTTCTTGATGGAGTAGAAGTCGATGACGGGCATGCCGAGCTGCGTGCTGATGACGTCGGGAATCAGAGCCAAGGATACGAGCTTGTCGTAGAGCTTGATGCTGATGCTCTTGTCTTCGCCTTCGCCGCCTTCTACGTTCTTGAACGTCAGGATGCCTTCGGCCGTATCCCAAACAGCCGTTACAGTGCCTTCGGGCAGCCATTTTACGGTTGTTACTTCACGCTTGGGCTCGGTGCCTTCCTCGGCGTTCGGGTCTTCGGTAACTTTCACCCAGAAGCTGTTTTCAGCGCCTTCCGTACCGGGCACATAGTAGATGATAGGAGCGTCCTTGCCGTTGGTTCCGTTCGTGCCGTTTTGGCCTTTGGCCGGAACTTGGGTGTCGGCTTCACCGATCCACCAGTTGCCGTTTTCACCGATGTACGGGGTATCGCCGTTCGAGCCGTTCGTACCATTGGTACCGTTTTGGCCCTTGGCCGGAACTTGGGTGTCAGTTTCGCCGATCCACCAGTTGCCGTTTTCGCCGATATACGGGGTCAGGCCGTTCGTGCCGTTTTGGCCTTTGGCCGGAACTTGGGTGTCGGTTTCGCCGATCCACCAGTTGCCGTTTTCGCCGATATACGGGGTCAGGCCGTTCGTGCCGTTTTGGCCTTTGGCCGGAACTTGGGTGGCAGTTTCGCCGATCCGCCAGTCGCCGTTTTCGCCGTTATA
>CALUJL010000004.1 GCA_944320955.1 uncultured Bacteroidaceae bacterium | reverse complement strand
GGGAAAATCGCCAAGATTAGAAAGAAAATCAATGCCAGGCCAAAGGAAAAACTGAATTTCCAAACATCGGCTGAATGCTTTTTCAAAAATATTTCGTAATGTTGCACTCGCTGGTTGACTCTGCCCTGCCTGTCCTTTGGTGGCCCGCGGCTTAAAAAAACATATTTTTGGGTAGCGAGCTTGTTTTTTTGTCGTACTTTTGCAGACTGAATGCGCCCTATAGGCCGAATGACAGGTATGCTGGGATTAAAAAAACTCGATAAGTTCGTCCTGAAGAGTTTCTTGTGGCTCTTTTGCGCTACCTTTTGTATTTGCCTGTTCATCTGCGTGATGCAGTTCCTCTGGCGTTATGTGGAGGACTTGGCCGGCAAGGGGTTGAGCATGGAGGTGCTGATTGAGTTCTTCTTCTGGGCCTCGGTCGTGATGGTGCCGATGGCTTTTCCGCTGGCCATCCTGCTGGCGGCGCTCATCTGCTTCGGAAATCTGGGAGAGCGCTTCGAGCTTACGGCAATGAAGTCGGCCGGCATCTCACTCATGCGCATCATGGCGCCGCTGGCCTTCACCAGTGTGCTGATGGCGCTGGTCTCTTTTTATTTTCAGAATGACACGGCGCCGAAAGGGCAGATTAAAATGTGGACCCTGCTGCTGTCCATCAAGCAGACCTCGCCGGAAGTCGACATCCCCGAAGGCTCTTTTTACGACCAGATACCGGGCTATAACCTCTATGTGAAGCGGAAAAACCCGCAGACGGGAATGCTCTATGACGTAATGATTTACAGTTTTGCCAACGGCTTTGCCGATGCGCGGGTAATCCGCTCCGATTCGGCCAAACTGTCGGTGACGGGCGACAAGAAGTTCCTGGTCCTGGATTTGTTTCACGGCGAGATGTTCGAGAATCTGCAGTCGCAGACCAACATGATGCTGCACGATGTGCCCTACCGCCGGGAGATTTTCCGGCATAAGACCTCGCTCATCGACTTCAACTCCGGCTTCGAAAAGATGGACGAGAGCTTCATGACGCGGCAATATATGAGTAAAAATCTGGAGCAACTGGATGAGAGCATCGATTCGCTCAACCTGTGTATCGATTCCATGGGCTATGCGCTCTATGAGTTGAGCCGCGCCACGACGTACGCCCTGCCGCGCCTGAGTGGAAGCGACTCGGCCATGCTCCGCGAGGCGCGGGTGGAGTGGATGGACCCGGACAGTGTGTTCCGCGTTTCCACGGCCGAGATGCAGCGGCGCATCATAACGGATGCACGGGCCAGCACGGCCGGATTGGACTGGGACTTGAAGGGAATGAACCTGGTGGATACGCAGCGTTTCCTTTGGCGGCACGAAATCGAGTGGCACAAGAAGTTTGCCCTCTCTGTGGCCTGCATCATATTCTTTTTTATCGGCGCCCCGCTGGGAAGCATCATACGCAAAGGCGGAATCGGTACGCCGATGGTCGTCTCGGTGCTCTTCTTCGTTGTCTATTTCATCATCGACACGACGGGGCAGAAGATGGCGAAAGAGGGCATCTGGCCTGCATGGTTCGGTGTCTGGCTCAGCGCTTTTGCCCTGATCCCGGTGGCTTGTTTCCTGACCTACATGGCCAATCGCGATTCTACGGTGTTCAATGCCGATTTGTACAAGTCGGCTTTCCGGCGGCTGCTGGGCTTGCGCGAAGAGCGGCACGTGACGCGCAAGGAAGTCATCATAGAAGACCCGGACTACGAGGGGCTGCTGGAGCGGGAATTGCCGCTTTTGCGCCAGGAGGCCGGGGAATATCTGTCGACCCACGAGTTGAGGCGGCTGCCGAACTACATTTCGCTCTGGCGGCAGCAGGCCCATGACGAAAAGATACTGCGTCTCTCGGAAAAACTGGAGCAGATTGTGGAAAATCTGGGCAACAGCCGCGACAAGGAAGTGCTGGACGCGGTCAACCGCTATCCGGTCCTTTCGGCCCATGCCCATCAGTCTCCTTTCCGCCGCCCGGGGCTGAATCTTGCCGTCGGCATCGTTTTCCCCGTGGGGCTGTTCTTCTATTTCCGGATCAGCCGCTACCGGCTGCGGTTGTATAAGGACTTGCAGCTGATCATCAGCGTGAACCAGACGCTGGAGCAGCGCATAGCCGTGCTCAGGGGAAGCGAATCGAGTGAAAAGAACTCCATAACTTCATAAACTATGAATCAGGAATCTCATCGAAATATCGAGCAAGCTCTCGACGACATAAGGGAAGGGAAGTTTGTCATCGTGGTGGACGACGAAGATCGCGAGAATGAAGGCGATTTCATCATAGCCGCCGAGAAGATAACCCCCGAGAAGGTAAACTTCATGCTGCAGCATGGGCGGGGCGTCCTGTGTGCCCCGATTACACTGGAGCGCTGCAAGGAACTGGAGCTTCCGCGGCAGGTGGTGCAGAATACCTCCATATTGGGCACGCCTTTCACCGTGACCGTCGACAAGCTTGAGGGCTGCACGACGGGCGTTTCGGCGCATGACCGGGCTGCCACCATACGCGCCCTGGCCGATCCGGACAGCACCCCGGCCACCTTCGGCCGCCCCGGGCACATCAATCCCCTCTATGCCCAGGACAAGGGCGTGCTGAAACGTGCCGGGCACACCGAGGCCGCCGTCGACCTGGCCCGCATGGCCGGGCTGTATCCGGCAGCGGCGCTGATAGAAATCATGAATGAAGACGGCACGATGGCCCGTATGCCGGAGCTCCGGGAGCTGGCCGCGCGCTACGGGATGCGCATCGTCCCGATACGCGACTTGATCGCCTACCGCTTGAAGCAGGAGAGTCTGGTGGAGCGGGGCGTGGAAGTCGACATGCCGACGCATTACGGGCATTTCCGCCTCATACCTTTCCGCCAACTCTCGAACGGTCTGGAGCACGTGGCCCTCATCAAGGGCCATTGGGAGCCGGACGAGCCGGTTCTGGTGCGCGTGCATTCTTCCTGCATGACGGGCGACATTTTCGGCTCCATGCGCTGCGAGTGCGGCGAACAGCTGCACAAAGCCCTCGAAGAGATAGAGAAAGAGGGAAAAGGCGTGCTGGTCTACATGAATCAGGAAGGCCGCGGCATCGGACTGATGAATAAAATCCGGGCTTACAAGCTGCAAGAGGAAGGACTCGACACCGTGGATGCCAATATCCACTTGGGCTTCGACCCGGACGAGCGGGACTATGGCGTGGGAGCGGAAATCCTTCGCGAAATAGGGGTGCGCAAGATGCGGCTTCTTACGAACAATCCGGTGAAACGCATAGGGCTCGAAGCCTACGGGCTGGAGATCGTGGAGAACGTGCCCGTCGAAATCACCCCGAACCCCTACAACGAGCGTTATCTGCGCACCAAGAAGGAGCGCATGGGGCATACGCTTCATTTCAACAAGTAAGCATCAACCGAGGAAAAAAACAATCTCTTTTTAAAATAAACTGAAGATGAATCAAGTATCAGACCGTTTGAACAATCTTGCGCCCAGTGCCACTCTGGCCATGTCGCAGAAGAGCAACGAGCTAAAAGCCCAGGGGATCGACGTAATCAACCTCAGCGTGGGCGAAACCGACTTCTTCACTCCCGATTCCATCAAGGCCGCCGGCAAGCGGGCCATCGATGAGAACTACTCTTTCTATTCCCCCGTGCCGGGCTACATGAGCCTCCGCCAGGCCATCGCCCGCAAGTTGAAGCGGGAAAACGGCTTGGATTACAAACCGGAGCAGGTCATTTGCTCCAACGGTGCCAAGCAGAGCGTCTGCAATGCCATACTCTGCATGGTAAACCCCGGCGATGAGGTCATAATCCCCGCCCCTTACTGGGTAAGCTACGAGCAGATGGTCATCCTGGCCGAAGGCAAATGCGTAATCGTCAAGACCGGTCTGGAACAGAACTTCAAGATGACGGCCAGCCAGCTGGAGGAAGCCATCACGCCCCGCACGAAAGCGCTCATCCTCTGCTCCCCCTCGAACCCCACGGGCGGCGTCTACAGCAAAGCCGAGCTGAAGGCCCTGGTGGACGTGCTGGTGAAACACCCGCAGGTCATGGTCATTAGCGACGAAATCTACGAGCATATCAACTATGTGGGCAGCCACGAGAGCATAGCCCAGTTCCCTGAAATCAAAGACCGCGTGGCCATCATCAACGGAGTCTCCAAGGCTTACGCCATGACGGGCTACCGCCTCGGCTTCCTTGCCGGGCCGGACTGGCTGGTCAAGGCCTGCAACAAGCTCCAGGGGCAGTACACCTCCGGACCGTGCAGCATCGCCCAGAAGGCAGCCGAAGAGGCTTTCGACGGTGACCAGACACCCGTCGTGGAGATGGGCAAAGCCTTTGCCCGCCGCCGCGACCTGGTGATGCAGCTCATCCGCGAGATTCCCGGGCTGGAGTGCAACGAGCCGGAGGGAGCCTTCTACGTATTCCCCCGCTGCTCCTCCTATTTCGGCAAGACCGCTCCCGACGGCAGCACGATCGGCGGCTCGCTCGACCTGGCCCTCTACCTGCTGAACGAAGCCCACGTGGCCTGCGTGGCCGGAGTGGCCTTCGGCGATGACGACTACGTCCGCATGTCCTACGCCACGAGCGAAGACAACCTGCGCGAAGCCTTCCGCCGCGTGGGCGAAGCCCTTGCCAAACTGAAATAAATGCGGCAGCGCCCCTGCGGGCGCGGTGCTGCGGTTTTAGAGAAAAGCCCTGCCACTTTTTCCCGAAAGCGGCAGGGCTTTTTTGTGCCCGCCTTCCCGCGCTTTACGAAAGAATCCGTACCTTTGTCCCGGCAGGGGGCACGCTTCCCGTCCCGCTGCCCGAAACTTTCTAAAAACGACCGACCTATGGATTTCGACGACGACTACCTAAAAGACGCTGAAGAAGACGCACGCACCGTGGCCTTCATACGCAACTATCTCCCCCAGGATCTGAAAGATAAATTCACCGATGAGGAACTCTACTATTTCCTCGACGTGCTCGTAGAATACTACGCCTCCTCCGGCATCCTCGACCAGGAGCCCGACGCCGACGGCTACATCGAAATCGACCAGGAGCAGCTGGCCCGCCACCTGGCCGCTACGGCCGAGAAGGAAGGCCGCGGCGTGTATGACCCCGAAGACCTGCTCTTCGTGGTCGAAGCCGAACTGGAGTACGGCAACGAAGGAGCGGAGGACGAGGACTGAACTCTATGGGCAATACGTTTGGAACCCTCTACCGGCTCACCACCTTCGGCGAGTCGCACGGCCCGGCCGTGGGAGGCGTGGTCGACGGGCTGCCCGCCGGGGTGGAAATCGACCAGGCCTTCATCCAGCATGAGCTCGACCGCCGCCGCCCCGGGCAGAGCGCGCTGACCACCGGGCGCCGCGAGGCCGACCGCGTGGAGCTGCTCTCCGGCGTCTTCGAGGGCAGGAGCACGGGCTGTCCCATAGGCTTCCTCGTGCGCAATGCCGACCAGCACTCCTCGGACTACGCCAACGTGCGCGACACCTTCCGCCCCTCCCATGCCGACTACACCTATACCCTCAAGTACGGCCTGCGCGACCACCGCGGCGGCGGCCGCTCCTCGGCGCGGGAGACCATCAGCCGCGTCGTAGGCGGGGCACTGGCCCGGCTGGCCTTGCGCCCGCTGGGCGTCGAGATCCGTGCCTACACCTCGCAGGTCGGGCCGCTGGCCCTCGGGGGGAGCTACCTCGACTACGACCTCGACCGCCGCGAGGACAACCCCGTGCGCTGCCCGGATGCAGCGATGGCCGCCCGCATGGCCGACCTCATCGCCCAGGCCAAGGCCGACGGAGACACGCTGGGCGGGCGCATCACCTGCGTCATTTCCGGCTGCCCCGCCGGGCTGGGCGAGCCCGTGGCCGACAAGTTCCACGCCCGTCTGGCGGCGGCCATGCTCTCCATCAATGCCGCCAAAGGCTTCGAGTATGGCGACATCTGCCAGCATCTCGACCGCCGCGGATCGGAAGTGAACGACCTTTTCACCAGTCGCGACGGCCGCATCCGCACGCTCACCAACCACAGCGGCGGCATCCAGGGCGGCATCACCAACGGCGAGGACATCTATTTCACCGTCGCCTTCAAGCCCGTGGCCACCCTCCTGCGGGAGCAGCCCACGGTCGACACCGCGGGCCGCCCCACGGTGCTCGCCATGCGCGGGCGCCACGACCCCTGCGTCCTGCCCCGCGCCGTGCCCATCGTGGAAGCCATGGCCGCCATGACGGTGCTCGACATGCTCCTCCTGGCCCGCGGCGGGAAGCTTTTCTGAAGAAAGGCATAACGTCCGGGTAAAAGTCCTAAGGCTTTAGGAAAAAAGCGCAAGCACTTTTTCCAAGAAGTGCCTGCGCTTTTTGCCCGAAGTGCCTGCATAAATTCAGCCACTGTTATCGGTTTGTAATAGTATGGAAGGGGGATATTGGGGAAAGGGAAGCGCGATTCACGTTTTTTTGCAGGTATTCCCGTGTTGTCTGTTTGTTTTTTTTATTTTTGTCGCAATGGATTTTAATAATGCGTCCTTATGAATAGTTTAAAACAGTTCTTTTTATTGAGTTTCTGTGCCGCGTTTTGCCTTGCAGCGCAGGCGCAGGAGGCAGATGCCGGGCAGCAGTCCGGCTGGAAGACTTCCGCCGGGTGGGAATTTGCCCCGGTAGGAGCGAAGTGGTGCTACTTCGACCGGGATATCCGGAGCACGGTAGGTGATGGATTCATCTTCATGGAATGTGTGAAAGACACGTTGCTCGGTGACTTACCCATGCGGAAGATTACGAGGAATCGTGTCGATATATACCGGGACGGGGCTGACCCTACTTTCACTTATATGGACTGCTTCTATGTCCACTGCAAGGGAGACTCCGCCTACATCCACAATCCGGAGACAGGGGGCTTGGACTTGCTTTATGTCTTCAATGCGCAACCCGGGGACACGCTGGCGCTGGTGGTACCTTATTATGCACGATATGCTCCTCCCGGCGAGGCTTTCCGTATCAGCATTGAGGACGTTACGGTGAAAGACATGGGGGGCGTGCCGGTAAATGCCTATCGTTACAAGGGATTGGACGGCATAAACTACGATCTTTATACCAGCCAATATTTTGATTACGTCGGTAGTTCGACGCTTTTCTTCCCCATCTCTGTACTCCCGACGGCAGGGGATCATTTTTTGTTGTCCTACTTCGATCCCATCGTGGGCAGGTTGCAATTTGAGGACAAGGAGCGCGAAATCTGGGATTTCCCATGGGACGTGTACCCATGGGACATAGAGGACTGGCTGATGGGTGAGGATGACAATTATCCGTGGGGCGTGGAAGAAGTGCCGGGGCAGCCCGGCGCGGAGGTCCGCGTGGCTTACTCCCCGGAGGAAAGACGCCTCACCGTGGAGCGGCCGGGGCAGGGCGCAGACGGTTGCCGCACGGTGCTCTTTACGGACCGGGGCGTGCAAGCCCTGGAGTTCGCAGGCACGGAGGCCGACCTCGCTTCGCTCCCGGCGGGCATCTACCTGGTGCAGGTGCGCGACGGCAAGGGCGGCGCGGTGCTCCATACGGGGAAGATACAGGTTCAGTAGAGAGCGCCCGGGGAAAAGCTCCGGGACTTTAGGAAAAAAGCGCAGGCACTTTTTGCTCGAAGTGCCTGCGCTTTTTTCGTTTTCCCCAAGGGGAAATTTCCTGCCCTTGCAGCGGGGTCAGCGGCCGGGCCAGGGGCGGACGCGGCTTTCGCGCGTGCCGTCGGTGTAGACGGTCTGCTCGATGCAGTAGGGCCCGGCGGCGGAGGCTGCGCCCTCAGGCAGGGGGAGGCCCTGGAGGGTGTAGTAGTCGCGGCTGAGGACGGTGCGGCCTTCGCTGCCGGCCTGCGGGGTCTTGATGCCGGTGGGCGTGAATTCGGGCACGATGTCGAACTGCGTGCCCGGCCACTGCTGCGTCAGCCGGCGCTGCTCGGCAGCGGTGATGGGGATGACCGTGCCGTGGCGCGGGGTGAAGGCCCCGCTCGTCTGCGTGTCGGCCACCCACGTAAAGTCATGAAGGTCGGGGCTTGTGCAGAACTGGTAGTAGCCCGACGTGTAGCAGTCGTACATCAATACCCAGTCCTGCGAGTCGATGAGCGGGAAGACGCCCGATCCCTCGACGGCGACGCTGGTCTGCTGGAGATACTTCCTCTCCGCTGTCCACGGGCCGAAGAGCGACGGCGCGGTGGCCTGCTGGATGCCGTTGCCCTCGCCTTCGGTCTTGAAGAAGAGGTGGTAGGTGCCCTCCCGGTCGCGCACGATGTCGCCGTCGATGGTGTTGCTGCCGTGGTCGTAGAGCACTTGCGGTTCGGTCAGGGTGGTGAAGTCCTCGTTGGCATAGGAGTAGTATATCTTGTAGTACTGCCCCTGCTCGCCGATGGAGTAGTAGACCATGTAGCGGCCGGAGGCGGGGTCGTAGATGGTCTGCGGCGCCCACACTTGGGTCAGCGCGTTGCGGTCGAAACGGTCGGGCCACTGTGTGGGGAAGTCGATGGCCGTGTGCGTCCAGCGGATGAGGTCGGGCGACTTGAGGAGGACGAGGCCGTCGTTCGACGACCAGCCTTCATTGGAGCGCATGTCGGTGAGCACCATGTAGAACATTCCGTCCTCGCCCCTCAGGATGTGCGGGTCGCGCACGGAGTGCTTCAGCGCAATGGAGTCGGCGCCGATGACGGGGTTTCCGCCGTTGAGGGGCGTGTAGTTGAAGCCGTCGTAGCTCAGGGCGTAGAACACCTGCTCCTGCGTGGGGGCGTTGCCCGTGAAGTAGACGAAGAGATAGGCCGTGTAGTCGCTGCGCTCTACGGCGAGGGGGAGGATTTCCAGTTCATGCTCGTGGGTGAAGGACGTGCCGTCCAGCGTGAAGGTGGCCTGCAGGCGTACCGTGGCCGTGCCTTCTTCCGCCTCCGGGCAGCGCACCACTCCCTGGGGGGAGATGAGGTCGGGGCGGTCGGAGGTGTAGGTTATGGTGGCCCCGCCTGCCGTGGTGGGGAGCTGGGTGTAGCGCTCCACGAGGTCGGGCAGGGTGGTTTCGGCCAGTGCCGTCCGCTCCAGAGCCTCGGCCGCTGCGTCCCAGGCGGGCATGTCGCGCTCCAGGGCGCCGATGGCCTCGGGCGTGAGCGCGCCGTCATACAGTCTGAAGTCGCCGATGAGGGCCTCTTTCAGGTAAGAGTCGGTGGCATAGCAGGAGCGGCCCAGCCAGTTGTAGGCCGTGGCGCCGAGGCTTTCGGGCGTGAGGGTGGCGCCGCTCTTCGTGGTGCGCAGCGCTCCGTCGACGTAGAGGCGCAGTGTCGTGCCTTCCTGCACGAGGCTGATGGATTTCCACTCGCCCTCGGGCAGCGTGCCGAGGTTGTCGGTCGACGTTTCCCCGCCCCAGTGGGTGCGGGAGATGGCGTAGCGGGTGTCTTTGGCGCTGAGGAAGAAGTAGCCCGTGGGGTCGGTGTTGGCGTCTTGGGTATGGGAGAAGGAGCAAAGGAAGTTGCCCGCGGCCGAGAGGTCGGCCCACTTCGGGAGATAGGCCTTCATGTGGAGGGTGAAGTCGGAGAGCGTCGCGCTGATTTCGCCTGCGGCCTCTCCGAGGTCCACGTAGCCCCCTTGGCTGCCGAGGGCTATGGCTTTCTGCCCGTCGGCTTCCACTACAGTGGCGCCGCCCAGGAGCCGGGCCGGGGTGTCGGCTGCGCCCGTGGCGTAGGGGATGGAGGTTTCGCCCGCATGTCCCAGTGCGGGGTCGAGACGCAGGCGCAGCTCTTGCGCCCGGATTGCGCCGCCGCTCGCCAGGAGGAGGAGCAGGGCGGAGGGGAGGAGTCGGTTGAAGAGGTTCATGGTTCTATGAGTTTTTTAGGTTCGGCTTCGTGTCTTGGCGAAAAGTGCCTGCGCTTTTTCCGGAAAGCGGCAGCACTTTTCAGGAAAAGCGGCAGTCCTTTTTCTGCCTTCCGCGCAGGCTCGCGGGGAGCGAGGTGGCGCCGAAGAAGGGGGTGGCGAAGTAGTATTTGTAGACAAACGTGGTGAAGAAATAGATGACGAAGGCGGAGAAGAAGCCTACGATGACGTCGACCAGGTAATGCGCCTGTATGTAGACCGTGGCCATGCAGAGCAGCACGTAGAAGGGGAGCAGGAAGCAGCACAACTTGCGGCTCAGCCGTCCGGCCATGAGCATCAGCAGCGTGGAAATCCCTACGTGCGACGAGGGGAACGCCGCCGTGGGCCGCTCGCCCAGCTGTTGGGACGTCTCCACCAGGGAGTAGAAAAAGCCGGGTTGGTCGTAGCGCCCGGGGAAAAGCTCGGGATGATAGTTGAAATAATCCCCGACGGGGAAGAAAACCCCTGCCTCAGCGTTTTCCCAGCCTACCACGGGGAAGTAAAACTGCGGGCCTACGACGGGAACGAAGAGGTAGATCGTATAATAGATGTAGAACGAGGAGGCCAGGATGAAGGACCACCGCTCGAACCAGTCGAACTTTTTCAGGAAGATGTAGGTCCCTACGATAAACATCATGGGGTAGTAGAAGAAGTAGCCCAGATTGACCGCCTCGCTCATCCACTTGGAGGGAAAGGTGCGGGCGAAGAGCAGGGCCGGCTGGCATCCGAAGAGGTTTTGCTCCAGCGAGGCGAACACGTGGTCGAGGTTGGGCAGGTGGCGGTTGAGCTCGAAAGTGTCGGGATACCAGTAGGTGAGGAAGCAGAGCTGTATGACGACGCGCAGATACGTCGTGAGCCGGCAGGGATGGAGGCGGTAGAGGAACATGAGGGCCAGCGTGGCGAGCAAAATCTCCAGCCGCCCCCGGAGGAGCGCCAAGGGGTCGCTCATTTCCGCCCAGGAGCAGACGATGAGCAGCGTCGTAAACAGGGAGTAAACCATCGTGGCTTTCTCCACGGCCAGCAGCCCCCGCGGGGCATCGATCTTGCGGAGCAGGTCTAAAGCCATCCTTCCTTTTTGTACCATTCTACGGTTTTCTTCACCCCCAGGGGCAGCGGGTAGCGCGGGCTGTAGCCCAGGTCGCGTCGGGCGGGGCCGATGTCGCAGCGCCAGGAGCGTTGTTTCATGATTTGGTATTTGTCCAGGTTGAGCGTGGAGGGCCTCCCCGCAATCCGGCTCCAGCCCTCGGCGCAGGCCGATGCGGCGCGGAGCAGCCAGAGCGGCAGCCTCAGGCGCAGCAGGAAGCCCGATCCGAGCTCCCGGCGCAGCAGGCGGGAGAAGTCGGACGAGGTATATTCCCCGCCGTCGCTCAGGTCGTAGGCCGAGGCGGAGGGGACTTGTGCCGTGAGTGCCCGGCCGGCGGCCTGCACCACGTCGTCGGCATAGACGAAGGTGAGCACCTGCGGCCGCAGTCCGGCCCCGACGTCCACGTGGCGCTGCACGCTGCGGGCCATCAGGTAGTAGTCCTTCTCGCGCGGGCCGTAGACCCCCGTGGGGCGGAGTATGACGGAGGGGAACTCCTCGCCCAGGCGGCGCAGGAATTCCTCGGCGCGGAGCTTGCTGCGGCCGTAGGCCGTGTTGGGCGCGGGGCGGTCGGCGGTGGAGGAGAAGGGCAGTCCGTCCCGTTCGTGCAGGGGGCCGTAGACGCTGAGGGAGCTGAGGAATACGAAACGGCGCGGCACCATTCCCTCCTCGCGCAGCAGGCTGACGAGGGCGGCGGTGCCTCCGTAGTTCACGCGGTCGAAGTCTTCCCGGCGGAGGGCCTTGGTCACTCCCGCGGCATGCACCACATAGTCCCACGCGCCCGCCTCCGCCTTGTGGCGGCGGAGCTGGTCGCGCAGCCGGGCGGGGCTGTCGAGGTCGAGCACGCACAGGCGTGCTCCCGTCTCTTCCAGCCCGTCGCGCGAGCTGGAGGCCCGCACTCCGGCCCATACGTCGTAGCCCTCCCGGGCGAGGAGGAGCGTGAGGCGGTGGCCGATGAAGCCGCTTGCGCCGGTGACGAGCAGGGAACCTTTGGAAGCCATGGATGCAAAATATTTGGCAAATATACGCAACAAAAACGAAACACCGTGCAACTCTGTGCGAGAAGATGCTCCGCATACGGAAAAAAGTGGCGGGGCTTTCCAGATTTTCCGGCAGGACTTTTCCGGAAAAGATGCAGCGCTTTTCGGAAAAACCGGCAGGCGTTCCGCAAAAAAGCCCCGCCCTCCGCAGCGGGAGGGCAGGGCAATAGGAAAGCCGGGCGGGGAGGGGATCAGCGCACGGCGAACTTGGTCTGTTCCACGATGTAGATGCCCGGCTGGAGGGGGAGGAATACTTTCTCGCTACCGAGGCTGAGGGTGGCTGCGGCGGTGCCGTCGATGCGGTAGACGGTGGCCTGCCGCTGGCCCGAGGGCGAGGAGAGGTATGCGCCGCCTTCGGCTTCTTCCACGAGGAGGCGCGGGCCTGTGCCGTCCTGCTCTACGAGGGAAATGCCTGTGGGCAGCTCGGTATCTGTCACGGAGAGGTCGGCAATGATGACCATGCAGTCGTTGTTTCCGGCGTTGCGGAAGCTGATGCAGAATTCTTCGGCTTCACAGTCTTCGGGAACGCGGAAGGTGAATCCTCCGCTGGTGAGCACCCGCTTGGTGGCGCTGGCGGTGTATTGCTCTTCATGGAAGAGGGTGGTGCCGTCTTTCTCGCGCACGCCGACGGTCAGCTGCGGGCGGGAGCCGTTGTTGTGCCAGCCGTAGTTGAAGGAGAAGGCATAGTCTTTTCCGGCTTCCAGGCCGCTGAAGGTGTAGGTGAACTCCTCGTCGTTGTTATACCGTATCCAGAGTATGCGGTTCTGGTCGTAGGCCTCGCCGTCGAGGGTGTAGCCGGTGTATTGGCTCTTGCCGGGGTCTACGTAGCGGCTGTATGCGCCATTGGCTTCATTCCATGTGACAGCGGGCGATGCGTCCCAGCCGAAGGATGTGGGTTCGCTGCCGGATCCGGTGGCTCCCTGCCCGTCCCAGCGGTAGGCGTAGTTCTCCAGGAAGTCGATGGTGTAGAGGGTGGTCTTGCCGTCGGCAGTGGTGACTGTCACCGTGGCCCGGCCGGGGATGGCCTGGGGTTGGGCCACTTCGACCGTGCCGCCGGAGGCATTGGCTGCTTCTGCCGTCACTACGAACTCGGAGGCTGCGGCACCGGGGTCTACGCTGTAGAGGTAGGCGGTCTTCTCGGAGGAGAATCCGGCTATGGTCCTGCCGTTGACCCGGAGGTCGGCGAGCACGAGGTTCTCGGTGGTCTGCTCGAAGGCCTGAACTTCGTCGGCAGTCAGAATGAGCCAGCGCTGGGAGGCTGTGGCGCCATCCTGCTTGAAGTTGGTGGTTCCCGTGGCGCCGTCGGCCTGTGCTGTCAGCGTGGGCGGGTTGGACATCTTCTGCGGGCAGATGATCCAGAAGCCCTTGTAGTCGGCTCCTGTTGCGCCTTTGCCCAGGTCGACGGCCTCGTACCACTCGATGAGCTGGAAGTTTTCCTTTTTGGAGGGTTGCTCCGTGGCAACCGGCCGGATGCCGTTGGTCCCGGCTTCCTGGAAGGATATGTATTTTCCGGTGGCGGCGTTGCGGAACTGGTAGTAGCAGCTGTCGGGGTCGTAGTGCAGATACCATGCGGCGCTGTCGTTGGCCGTGGCCTCGGCGGCAGTGAGGGCGTGCCAGGAGAGGCGGCCTTCGCTGTCTTCGGCCAGGTAGGAGGTGTAGAGGCCGTAGCTCTTATGCTCGTTTTTGAGGTAGTATTTCGTGCCTTCCTCGCAGGCAAAGGCGTAGCCCGGTGTGGCGAATCCTCCGGTGGGGGGCAGGCCGTCTTCGCCCAAGGCCTGGGTGATGAGGCCGTTGGCTATGTAGAGGAATTCGTTGCCCGTGTCCTCGTGTGCGCCGTTGATGCCGTAGGGCCACATGTGCTGCTTGTCGCCCTTGAGCACGGCCGCGGGGTCGTTGTCGATGAACTGCATCAGCCGGGTCACTCTTTCGCCCAGCCATTGCCCGCCGGGTTTGAGCACTCCCCACCATACGGAGTGCGTGCCTACGCCCACGGCGTGCCCCATTTCGTGCATGATGGTACCGGTGCGCTGGTAGGAGGCATTGGGGCCTACGCGCATCCAGCCGCCGTAGCTGCAGTCGGCCGTGGGGGTTCCCGAACCATAGTTTACGGTGAGGCGGAGGCCGTCGATGGCCGTCAGGTTGTTCCAGTAGTCCACTGCCGACCTTACGGCAGCGTTTATGCGTTCGTTGTCATCGGCGGGGCCTCCGTTGTTGTAGCTCCAGGAGATGTTCCCCTTGGGCAGGGTGGGGATTCGCACGGTCTCTCCGTAGCCCACGGCGTAGTTCTTGGTTATGGCATAGGCCCGGACGTAGTAGAAGGTAGAGGGCTCGAGGTTGTCCATGCGGTAGACGTAGCCGTTGTTGGAGTAGCAGCGGGTGCTCCGGTTGTCGTAGATAGTGGGATCGGGCTCGGTGCTCCAGCAGAAGCCGTGCTCCCGCAGTTCGCTGAGCTCCACTCCTTCGATGGTGCTGCGGCCGAAAGCCATGGTCGACCCGCGTGCCACGAAGGGATTCGTGGTCACTTCCGGGACTGCGCCTGTGGCGTTGGCCGTGCGGAACATGAGCGTAGCTTCGGCCAATGCGGCCATGGCCTCGGCCAGCGACTCGGGTTCGGCCTCAAAGTTGGCCACGGAGTCCTTGGCGGCCTCGATGGCAATCAGGAAGTCGGCAGCCCCGGCGAGGCTTCCGTCGCCGTAGGCTTCTACAGCCTCGTCGATGGCAGCCTGGAGTTCTGCATAGTTTTGTGCGGAGGCTTCGGCTTTTTCCGCTATGTCCCGCAGGTTTCTGGCAGCGGCGGGCACGTTGGCGTCGGCAGGCGTCGCGATGAGGGCTTCCACGGCTGCGGTAGCTTCCCGGAGCTCGGCCTGGATGTCGCTCTTCATGGGCTTCCCGGCCAATTCCTCAGCCTCTTCCACCCGGGCGGCCAGCTCGGCTTGGATCAGGGCGGGGTCGCTGCCGGCAAAGTAGAGGCGGAAGTTGTCGCAGGATACCCAGTTTCCGGTGGCGTTCTCAGCCTTGAAGCCGATGCGGGCTTCGCCTTCCACGACGATGAAGTCCACTTCGTAGTCGCCGGCTGCGGCCGTCACCTCCGTGCTGCAGCGGTTGGCGAAGAGATAGGCTCCCTGCTGTTCCTCGTCTATGCCCTGCTGCACGTTTTGCGCAGCGGCTTTCAGGATATACCGGCCATTGTCGAGCCCGGAGATGGTCTGTGTCAGGCTGCAATCGGCCACGTGGCTTCCTTTGCTAGCGTACTTCTCGGCATACGTAGAGCCTGCTTTTTCGGTAAAAGAAGAGTTGCCTTGCGATTGCATCCCCTCGTTGACCCATCCGTCCAGCCCGTCGTCTTCGAAGCTCGGGTTGCTGATGTGGAAGGATACATCGAGCACTTCGCCGTTGGCCAGGCGGTAGTTGTCCATGGCCTGCTTGAGCATGTCCATGGCGTCCAGCACCTCTTTCATCGTGGCGTCGGTGCGGGCGTCTGTCTCGGTGGCGGCATCTATCTGCGTCTTCAGTGCCGCGGCCTCGTTGCCCTCTCCCGTGCCGTAGAGTCCGGCGGCATCGGTGATGAGTGCTTCGAGCTCGCTCTTGTCGACGCCGTAGTCGAGGAGTTTCACGTAGTCGAGCAGGAGTTTGGCCGTACTGCCCGATCCGCTTCCGAATATGGAGAGCAGCCCGATCTGTATCCGCCCGGTAGTTTCTCCCGTAACGTAGAAGAATATCGTGTCCTGTACCCATCGGTTCGAGGGGAAGGCCTCAAGTGTGGACATCACGCTGTCGCCCTTTTCCGGAATCCAGCCGGCCAGAGCCTGGCCGGCGGTGACGGTGTGGGAATTATAGAAAGAAGTAACGAGCGCGTAGCGGCTATCGGGGAGGGAGACATTCTGGTAAAAGCGGAGATGCTCGCCCCATCCGGTGCTCAGTGCCAGCGCGCCTCCCCCGGAGGTGCCGTCGGAACCCGTGGCGGGCACGGAGGCGCTGTTGAAAGTCTTGGCGGTCCCGAACTGGTAGACGCCGGTAATGGTGTATTCCGCTGTGAAGTCTTTCGTCCAGCCGTCTACATTGAGGATTTCTTACTTCACGTTTCCGGTGGCGGAGGCGGGATAGTCGAAATTGGCGTCGAAGCCGGCGTTCTTCAGATACTGGTCTGTGACGTCGGTCTGCGCTGCGGCGGGTAGTGCCCCGCAGGAGAGGAGCAAGGCGGCCGCAAGAGTCTTGAGTTTTACTTTCATAGGCTTTAGGCTTTTTTTTAGGTAGTTGTTGTCTTATCGGCAGCATGGAACCACACTGTCCGCAGGCAAAGTTATTCCCCATTTGCGAAACAGCAGGGGGAAAATCGGGATAAAAGAGTGGAATTATCGGTACGAATCGCCTGCGGGGGCGGCAGTGAACGATTTTTCCCCTATTTTTTTACTTCGCAGTGCAGTTTGCTCCTGCTTTGCTTGCCGAAGCGGAATGTTTCTTTTATTTTTGCTGACAGGCAACCGGGTGAGGAATTGCCTCATCCCTGCCTGTGACGAAAAGACGAAAAGATATGGCCAAGAAGAAAAAAGAAAAGAAAGCCGGCGGAAAGAAAGGCAAGTCTTCCCGCCCGATGAAGCGGAGCGACATAGCGTGCCTGGTGCTCGACTTTTTCCAAAGGAACGCGCGCGAGGTGTTTTCTCCCAAGCAGGTCTACCACGAGCTGGGGCTCCACTCCCAGGAGCAGCGCATGATGTGCCGCGAACTGCTGGACGAGATAGCCGAAGCGGGCTACCTGGTGGCGCAGGACGGCACGTATCGCTACCAGAGTTGCGAGCAGGAGCTGACGGGCACCTTCCTGCGCAAGAGCAACGGGAAGAACTCTTTCCTGCCCGACGACGGGGGAGAACCGATTTTCATAGCGGAGCGCAACTCGGCACACGCCATGAACAACGACCGGGTGCGCGTGGCCTGCTTTGCCCGCCGCAAGGGGCGGCAGCCGGAGGGCGAGGTGGTCGAGATACTGGAGCGGGCCAACGACACTTTCGTAGGCACTCTGGAGATTTCGCGCAGCTATGCTTTCCTCGTCACCGAGAGCCGTACGCTGGCCAACGACATCTTTATTCCGAAAGACAAGCTGAAAGGCGGGAAAAACGGGGACAAGGCCGTCGTGCGCATTACCACCTGGCCCGACAAGGCGAAGAACCCCATAGGAGAAGTGGTGGACATCCTGGGCCGGGCGGGCGACAATACGACGGAAATGCACGCGATTCTGGCCGAATTCGGCCTTCCTTATTCTTATCCCGCAGAGGTGGAGAAATACGCCGAGCGGCTCTCGCCGGACATCACGCCCGAGGAGATAGCCCGGCGCGAGGACTTCCGCGAAGTCACCACCTTCACCATCGACCCGGTGGATGCCAAAGATTTCGACGATGCGCTCTCCCTGCGCCCGGCCGGCGAGGGACTGTGGGAAGTGGGCGTGCACATTGCCGACGTGAGCCACTATGTCCTCGAAGGAAGCCCCATAGACAAGGAGGCCGTCAAGCGCGCCACTTCCGTCTACCTCGTGGACCGCACGATCCCGATGCTGCCCGAGCGGCTGTGCAACTTCATCTGTTCGCTCCGTCCCGACGAGGAGAAGCTGGCTTACTCCGTGGTTTTCATTCTCGACAGCGAGGCCAACGTCCGTTCCTACCGCATCGTCCATACCGTCATACGCAGCAACCGGCGCTTTACCTACGAGGAAGCGCAGGAGCGCATAGAGACGAAGAAGGGCGACTATGCGGCGGAAATCCTGCAGCTCGACGCACTGGCCAAGAAACTGCGCGCCCGCCGTTTTGAGAACGGGTCGCTCAACTTCGACCGCGTGGAAGTGCGCTTCGAGATAGACGACAAGGGGAAGCCGCTGAGCGTCTACTTCAAGGAGTCGAAAGATGCCAACAAGCTGGTCGAGGAATTCATGCTCTTGGCCAACAAGACCGTGGCCGAGTCCGTGGCCATCGTGCCCAAAGGGCGGAAACCCAAGGTATTCCCCTACCGGATCCACGAGCAGCCCGACCCGGAGAAGCTGGCCAATCTCTCCCAACTGGTAAGCCGGTTCGGATACAAGCTCAAGCTGACGGGCAACAACAAGGACATCTCCCGCTCGCTCAACCAGCTGCTGGGCTCGGTCAGCGGCAGGCCGGAGCAGAATCTGGTGGAGACCGTCTCCATACGCGCCATGCAGAAAGCCCGCTACTCGACGGACAACGTGGGCCACTACGGGCTGGCTTTCGACTACTACACGCACTTCACCTCCCCCATCCGCCGCTACCCCGACACGATGGTCCACCGCCTGCTGACGCGCTACCAGCAGGGCGGGCGCAACGTGTCGAAGCCCAAATACGAGGAGCTCTGCAAGCACAGTTCCGACATGGAGCAGCTGGCCGCACAGGCCGAACGGGCTTCCATCAAGTACAAGCAGGTGGAATTCATGAAAGACCGCCTCGGCATGGTCTACGACGGGGTGATTTCCGGCGTGACCGAGTGGGGGCTCTACGTGGAGATCTGCGAGAACAAGTGCGAAGGCATGGTGCCGATGCGTGACTTGGACGACGATTTCTACGAGTTCGACGAGAAGAACTACTGCCTCATCGGGCGGCGGACGCACAAAC
Source organism: uncultured Bacteroidaceae bacterium (assembly GCA_944320955.1). Classification (GTDB taxonomy): domain Bacteria; phylum Bacteroidota; class Bacteroidia; order Bacteroidales; family Bacteroidaceae; genus UBA1794. The sequence goes on along the minus strand of CALUJL010000004.1, from coordinate 27,944 downwards.
GCTACAGCCTGGGCGACCCGCTGCGCATACAAGTGGCCCGCGCCAACCTGGAGAAAAAACAACTCGACTTCACCCTGGCCGACTGAGCCCTGCCGCTTCCCGGAAAAAGCCCTGCCGCTTCCGGGGAAAAGCGCTGCCGCCCGTGGCCGAAAGACCTGCATGAAAAGATGAAAACATTTCCCATTTACGAGACCGGGCGCATACGCGCCATTCTGGACCGGGCTCCGGTCTGCTTTGCCGCCGTGGTGGACGCCGAAGGCGCCCCGTATGCTTTCCCCATGAACTTCGGCTACGACGGCCGCTTCTTCTATCTCCACTCCGGGCCGGAGCACAGCGCGCTGCCCCTGCTCCGCCGCGACGGGCGCATCTGCCTCACGCTGAGTGTGCGCAACGAGCTGATGTTTCAGGACGAAGCCGTAGGGTGCAGCTACCGGATGAAGGCCGAGAGCGTCGTCGTGCGCGGCACCGTGGACTTCCCCGAGGCGCTCGACGAGAAGCGCCGCTGCCTCGACGTGCTGATGAAGCACTACACCGGGGCCGCCGTGTCCTATGGCGACCCGGCCGTGAGGAACGTAGTAGTCTGGCGCATTACGCCCACCGTGGTCTCCGCCCGCGAGTACGGAGTGCCGCGCTACGGCGTGTGAATCACCCAAAAGAGGAGGACGCAAGATGAAAAAAGCATGGATTACCTGTTCCCTCGCCGCACTGCTCCTGTTGGGCGGCTGCACCGACCGCCAGATGATGGGCACCTACATGGGCGGCACGATGGGGGGCATTCTCGGCTCCAGCATAGGCGGGCTGATGGGCGGCCCCCGCGGTTCGGACGCCGGCACGCTCATCGGCATGCTGGCCGGCGGGGCGCTCGGCAGCGCCGTCACCGCGCCCCGCACGGAAGAGGGCGGCGGCCGGGCGGCCGAAGAGCGCCGCGACTACGACGAAGTCTACGGCCACGGCCGCGATGTGGACGAGTACAACCGCCGCCGGCCCGCCCCTTCCCGCCGGGTGGGGCAGCTGGAAATACGCAACCTGCGCCTCCTCGACGAAAACCGCGACGGCCGCATCGAGCGGGGCGAACGCTGCAAGCTGGTGTTCACCCTGTATAACCGGGGAAACAGGCCGGTCTACAATCTCACTCCCCTCATCACCTCCGACGAGCGCCGCATCCGATTCTCGCCTCCGGCCACCATTGCCGACCTCTACCCCGGCAAAGGCGTGCGCTACACCTCCGTGGTCTACTCCGACCGCAAGCTCAAAAACGGCGAGGCGCATTTCTCCATCCGCATCCTGCAGGGCGACCGCGAAGTACGCCTCTGCACCTTCGCCGTCCCCACACGGCGCTGAAGAAGCAAAGCCCTGCCGCGGTCTGCAGACCGCGGCAGGGCTTTTTCCGAAAAGCGGCAGCACTTCCGGGCAAAAGCGGCAGGGCTTTTTCCCGTGCGGGGCAGGGCGGGAAAAAGAAACGGGAGGAAGAAACCTTGTTCTCCCTCCCGCCGTTCTCCGAAAGTCTTGCTCCGCTTAGAGCAAAGCGTCTATCTTTTCTTTTATCGCCTCCTTGCTTCCGGCGCCTACGAGCTTGTCCACGACTTGCCCGTTCTTGAAGAAGAGCAGCGTCGGCACGCTCATAATCTGGAAACGCTCCACGATTTCGTCGCATTCCTCGATGTCGCATTTGCCAATCTCCACGCGTCCGGCGTATTCTCCGGCCAGTTCTTCCACAATGGGGGCTATGCGGCGGCAGGGTCCGCACCAGGTAGCCCAGAAATCGATTACCGCAGCGGGTGCGTTCATGAAAGTCTCGAAGTTCTCAAGGGTAACAGTTTGTGCCATAAGAGTTAAGTTTTTGGGTATTTTATCGGGTTGTTTTTCAGTCTTCCGGAGGGTTCGCCTTTCAGGAGGCTACAGCCTTTTTCTCGTTGATGCCGTAGGCAAAGTCGTTCTCCCTCAGCGTCTTGATGAGATTGCGGTCCACCTTGATCCGTTTCTTCCGCGCCGCCAGGGTCAGGGTGGGCAGGGGATTGGCTTCCGACACGTCGTCCGTCACCACGAAGGAGAGCGCCGCCTCCCCCTCCTTGCAGGTAGAGGCGCAGGCCACGGCTTCCTCAAAGCGGGAGAGCGGCGTGGCTATCGTGATTTTCTCCACCAGCCGGTCGCAGACGGAGGGCAGCAGGTCGACGGAAGTTATCTTCAGTTCCAGAATCTCCTTGTTCCAGCGGTTGCTCTGCAGCGTCCCGCGGATATAGAGGAAGAGCCCTTTCATAAAATAGGACTTGAATTTCACATAGTCCTCGCCGAAGAGGGCGAATTCCGCGCTCCCGGAGTAATCTTCCACGGTGCCGATGAGGAAAGGATTGTTGTTTTTCGAAATCCGGTCTACCACGTTCGTCACAATCCCGCCCATGCTCAGCTCTTGCCCTTCGGCCAGCGGCCGAAGGCTCTCGCCTTCGGGCAGCGGGCTGAGGTTCCTTTGCCGCGTGAAGGGCTGGATGTCGATCATTCGTGCGTTGCAAACGTGGTTGAGTATGACGGAATATTCGTCGAGCGGATGGGCCGAGAGGTAGAGGCCTACGTATTCCTTCTCCTTGTTGAGCTCTTCCAGGCTGCTCCACTCCTCCCCTTCGGGAATCACGGGGTGGGCGATGGCCACGGCCTCGTCCTCTCCGAAGAGGGAGTTGCGGCTGGCGGCCTGGTCGCTCTGGTATTTCATGCCGTAGCGCACGAGCAGTTCGCTGAAGGTATCACCTTTTGGCGTCGTGTTGAAGAACTGGTGGCGGCGGATGTCCTTGAAACTGTCGAAAGTGCCGGCCAAGGCCATGCATTCGAGCATCTTCCGGTTGCAGACGGAGAGGTTTACGCGTTCCACCACGTCGTATATGCTCCTGAAGGGGCCGCCCTTCTTGCGTTTCTCTATGATGTCTTCCACGGCGGCCTCGCCCACGCTCTTGATGGCCCCCAGGCCGAAGCGTATGTTGCCCTCGCTGTTGACGGTAAACTTCAGGTTGCTCTCGTTGATGTCGGGGCCGAGCACTTTGATTCCCATGGCCTTACATTCGTCCATCAGCTTGGTGAGCTCGTCGATGCGGCTGATGTTCCGGCTCAGGTTGGCAGCCATGAACTCGGCCGGGTAGTGGGCTTTCAGGTAAGCCGTCTGGTAGGCCACCCAGGAGTAGCACGTGGCGTGGCTCTTATTGAAGGCGTAGGAGGCGAACTTCTCCCAGTCGCCCCAGATTTTCTCCAGGACTTTCGGGTCGTAGCCGTTGGCTTTTCCGCCTTCGATGAACTTCGGTTTCATGTGGTCCAGCTTGTCGCGCAGCTTTTTGCCCATGGCTTTGCGCAGCGCGTCGCTCTCGCCGCGCGTGAAGTCGGCGAGAAGGCGGGAAAGCAGCATGACTTGCTCCTGGTAGACGGTAATCCCGTACGTGTCCTTGAGGTACTTTTCCATAACGGGGATGTCGTACTGGATAGTCTCGCGGCCGTGTTTGCGGTTGATGAAGCTCGGAATGTAATCCATGGGGCCCGGTCGGTAAAGGGCATTCATGGCTATGAGGTCTTCGAAGGTGGTGGGTTTCAGTTCGCGCAGGTACTTTTGCATTCCGGCCGACTCGAACTGGAACGTGCCCACGGTCCTCCCTTCGCTGAAGAGGCGGTATGTCTCGGGGTCGTCTATGGGTATGTGGTCGATGTCGATGTCCTTTCCCGTGTGCTCCTTGATGTTTGCCAGGGCTTCCTTGATGATGGAGAGGGTTTTCAGCCCGAGGAAGTCCATCTTGATGAGGCCGGTCTCTTCGATGACGCTGCCCTCGTACTGCGTGACGAGCATCTTTTCCTTCGTTTCCTTGTCCTCTGCCGTGCTGACGGGCACCCAGTCGGTGATATCGTCGCGGCAGATGATGGTTCCGCAGGCGTGTACGCCGGTCCCGCGCACGTTTCCTTCGAGCATCTGCGCGTAGAGCATCGTGTTGCGCACGCGCTCGTCGGGCGAGTTGCAGGCGTCCTGCAGTTCGGGCACTGCGGCTATGCAGTTCTTGAGGTTGATTTTCTTGCCGTCGGGCAGGCGGTCGGGGATGAGTTTGGCCAGGCGGTCGGATTCGGGGAGGGGCACTTTCTCCACGCGGGCCACGTCTTTGAGGCTCATCTTGGTGGCCATCGTGCCGTAGGTGATGATGTGCGCCACTTTTTCCTGGCCGTATTTTTCCGTCACCCAGCGCAGGACGTCGCCCCGGCCGTCATCGTCGAAGTCGACGTCTATATCGGGCAGCGAAATGCGGTCGGGATTGAGGAAACGCTCGAAGAGGAGGTCGTACTGTATGGGGTCGATTTGCGTGATGCCCAGGCAGTAGGCCACGGCGGAGCCTGCGGCGGAGCCGCGGCCGGGGCCTACGGAGACGCCGAGTTCGTTGCGGGCGGCGTTGATGAAGTCCTGCACGATGAGGAAATAGCCGGGGAAACCCATGGTTTTCATGATGTGCAGTTCGAAGTCCAGGCGCTCTTTTACTTCATCGGAGAGCTCTTCGCCGTATCTCTTGCGGGCCCCCTCGAAAGTGAGCCTCTTCAGGTAGTCGGCTTCGAGCTTGATGCGGTAAAGTTTGTCGTATCCGCCGAGGCGTTGGATTTTCTTTTTTCCTTCTTCCTCGCCGAGGGTGACGTTTCCGTGCTCGTCGCGCGTGAATTCGTCGTAGAGTTCCTGTTCGGAGTAGCGGCGTCGGTATTCGTCTTCGGTGCCGAATTCGGCGGGAATGGCGAAGGTCGGCATGATGGGGGCATGGTCTATGCTGTAAATCTCCACTTTGTCGCAGATTTCCACTGTGCCGTCGAGCGCTTCGGGCACGTCTTCGAAGAGGAGGTTCATCTCTTCGCGGGTTTTCATCCACTCCTGTTTGGTGTAGACCATGCGCTTTTCGTCGTTGAGGTCTTTGCCGGTGCTCAGGCAGATGAGGCGGTCGTGGGCTTCGGCGTTCTCTTCGTTGAGGAAGTGGACGTCGTTTGTGCAAATGAGCTTGATGCCGTATTTTTTGGAGTACTCGATGAGCTGTTTGTTGACGGTCTGCTGCATCGGGTATGCCTCGTAGTTGGCGCGGGGGGCTGTGGCTTTGTGGCGCTGGAGTTCCAGATAGTAGTCGCTGCCGAAGGTCTTCTGGTACCACCCGATGGCCTCTTCGGCTTCGTCGAGGCGCCCGGCGGTAATCTTGCGGGGCACTTCGCCGCCGAGGCAGGCGGAGGCCACGATGAGCCCTTCGCGGTAGCGGGCGAGTTCTTCGCGGTCGGTGCGGGGGTGGCGGTAGAATCCTTCGGTCCAGGCGCGGGAGACGAGTTTGATGAGGTTGTGGTATCCGGTTTCGTTCTTGGCCAGGACGATGAGGTGGTAGCCCCCGATGTCCACTCCGCTCTGCTTCTGGCGGAAGCTGCGGTTGGCCACGTACATCTCGCAGCCGATGATGGGTTTGAACTTGGGCTTCCCCTCGGCGGAGAGCTCGGCGTTTTTCTTTTTTACGTAGTTCCAGAATTCTTTGATGCCGAACATGTTGCCGTGGTCCGTAAGGGCTATGCCGCGCATGCCGTCGGCCAGGGCCTTGTCGACCAGTCCTTTTACGGAAGCCTGCCCGTCCAGGAGGGAATACTGCGAGTGGACGTGAAGATGTACGAAGTCTCTCATAGGAAGAAGTGCCGCCGCGCGGCCGGAAAAGTGCTGCCGCTTTTTGCCGGAAGTGCTGCGGCTTTTCGGGAAAAGTGCTGCAACTTCGGGGGGAGAGCGGCGGGTCAAAGGTAGAGAAAACTCTGCGACTTTGTGCCGGGGCGGGGAAGAAAAAGTTTTCAACTGCTCCTTTTTCGGGGATTTCCTTGGCCGAAACGGAAAAATGCTATACTTTTGCACATTAAAAATAAGCTATAAGGAAACCGACCCCCCCTGCTATGAGCCAACTGAAGAAGCTGAAGAAGATAAGGATTCATCGTGAAGGTACCAACATCCTTATGATAGCTTTTCTCTCTTTGTTGCTGCTGAATGTGCTGGTATCCTGCCTGGTGGGCAATGTGTACGTCACGACGGTCTTGCTGGCGGGCAGCATTGTCCTCTACGGGGGGATGCTCAATTTTTTCCGTTGTCCCATCCGCATTTTCAACGGTCCTACGGAAGGCACGGTGGTAGCCCCGGCCGACGGGCGGGTTGTGGTGCTGGAAGAGGTGGACGAGTGTGAATATTTCCATGACCGGCGGCTGATGATCTCCATTTTCATGGGCATCACGAATGTCCATGCCAACTGGTATCCGGTGGACGGCCGTGTCAAGTCGGTGTTCCACCAGAAGGGAAATTTCATGAAGGCCTGGCTTCCGAAGGCCAGCACCGAGAACGAGCGGGCTTCGATCGTCATCGAGACGGCGGACGGGCAGGAGATCCTGGTGCGGCAGGTGGCCGGGGCCGTCGCGCGGCGCATCGTGACTTATGCCGCGCAGGGCGAGGACTGCTATATCGACGAGCATCTGGGCTTCATCAAGTTCGGCTCGCGGGTCGATGTCTACCTCCCCCTCGGCACGGAAGCCTGTGTGGAGATGGGGCAGCCCACTACGGGAAACCAGACGGTCATAGCCCGGTTGAAATGAGAAACGCTTCGCCGAGATGAAGAAATACATCCCCAATTTTCTTACTTGCTGCAATCTGGCCTCCGGATGTGTGGCCGCCGTCCTGGCCCTGGCGGGAAACTACGACGGGGCGCTGCTCGGCATTGTCCTGAGTGCGGTGTTCGACTTCTTGGACGGTACGGCGGCGCGCCTGCTCGATGCGCATTCCCCCATCGGGAAAGACCTGGATTCGCTGGCCGACGACGTGAGCTTCGGTTTCGCCCCCGCTGCGGTGGTCTTCTCCTGGCTGCAGGAGCTGCAGGGCGGGCTGCTGCCCTACGTGGCTTTTCTGCTGGCCGTGTTCTCCGCACTGCGGCTGGCCAAGTTCAATATCGACACGCGGCAGAAGTCCTCTTTCATAGGCCTCCCCGTGCCGGCCAATGCGCTCTTCTGGGCGGCTCTGGCGGCCGACGGGCGGGCGCTCTTCGGCGGGCTGCCGGCGGGCTGCGAGGCGTGGGTGGTCGTGGCGCTGGTCGTGGCGTTTTCTTATCTGATGGTCTCGGAGCTCCCCATGTTTTCCCTGAAATTCAAGAGCCTTGCGTGGCGCGACAATGCCGTGCCCTACGTCTTCCTGCTGGGGTGTGCGGTGCTCGTGGGCTGCTTCGGCGTGTGTGGCGCGGCCTTTTCCATTGTGTGGTACATAGTGCTTTCTGCGGCACTCGCCTGCCGGAACCGCAGGAGCGCGGCACGGGGCTGACAACAGCGTTTCCGCCTTTGCGGGGAAACCTTACCCCTTTTTTCTAAACCTGTTTATCCTTTATATTTATATGCACATCGTCCTCCTTCTTTTTCTTTTCTTCTTCCTGCTTCTCTTTGTGGCGCTTTCGCTGGTGGGGAGCCTGGCGCGCCTGTTGGGGCGCATCCTCTCTTTTTTCCGCCCGAAGGGGGCTTCGTCTGCCGGCGGGGAATTTTCTCCCCGGGAGGCCGCGGCGCCGCGTGAGGGCCGCGGCCGTGAGGGCCGCAAGGTCTTCTCCTCCGACGAGGGAGAGTATGTGGATTTTGTGGAAATCAAAGACGAGTCTCCCGCTGCCGGGCGTGGCGGAGAGCGATGAGGGCTTATGCGTATCGAATCGTCTTACGTCACACTGGAGGAAATGTGCTTCTTTGCCCGTCATGGGGTCACGGAGCAGGAACGGCAGATAGGCTGCCGCTATGTCGTCGGGCTGCGTGTGGCCTACGACTGCTCGGCGGCGGCGGAGTCGGACGAGCTGGCCGATGCGCTCAACTATGCCGAGGTCTACGAGGCCGTGCGCGCCGAGGTGGAGCGTTCGTCGCGCCTCATAGAGCACGTGGCGGGGCGCATAGCGCGCCGGCTTTTTGGGCTTTTTCCCGGCATCACGGCGCTGGAGGTGAGGGTCTCCAAACTCAATCCGCCGATGGGGGCGGACATACGCTCGGCCTCGGTGGAGCTTCGTTGCCGGCGCTGAGGCTCTTTTTCCGCCTTGTTGTTTGGGAGAAAGCGGCGGGAGTGCTATATTTGCCCCTCCATACATAAATGTTTTCTCCATGACACCCGAAGAACGACTGAAAATCGAAGAGCGCATCGTCGCCGTGCTGAAGACGGTCTACGATCCGGAGATACCCGTGGATGTGTATAACCTGGGCCTGATTTATAAAATCGACCTCGCCGACAACGGCGAGCTGACCCTCGACATGACGATGACGGCCCCGAACTGTCCGGCGGCGGACTTCATAGTGGAAGACGTGCGCATGAAAGTCGAGTCCGTGGAGGGAGTGACGGCTGTGACCATCAACCTTGTCTTCGAACCGGAGTGGGACAAGGACATGATGAGCGAAGAGGCAAAGCTCGAACTGGGCTTCCTCTGAACGGACCGCCCTGCCCCTTACTCCCGAAACCTGACCGTTGAATCCCGAAAACCCTCTTCCTACCGATGAAAAAGATCTACTTCCTCTCCGATGCCCACCTCGGCTCGTGGGCCATCGCCCACCGGCGGACTCAGGAGCGCCGCCTGGTAAACTTTCTGGAGAGCATACGCCACGACGCGGAGGCCATCTACTTGCTGGGCGACATGTTCGACTTCTGGTATGAGTTCCGCACCGTTGTCCCCAAAGGCTATACCCGCTTCCTCGGGAAGCTCTCCGAGCTGACCGACCAGGGCATCGAGATCCACTTCTTCATCGGCAACCACGACATCTGGGTCTACGACTATCTGCAGCAGGAGTGCGGGCTGATCCTGCACAAGGCTCCCTTCACGACCGAAATCATGGGGCGCGTCTTCTATCTGGCCCACGGCGACGGGCTGGGCGACCGCGACTGGAAGTTCACCGTCTTGCGCTCCATATTCCACAGCTCCGTGCTGCGCCGGCTGTTTTCCTGCATCCATCCCCGATGGAGCATCCCCTTCGGCATGCGCTGGGCCAAGCACAGCCGCCTCAAGCGCGTAGACGGGAAGGAGCCCGACTACATGGGCGAAGACCGCGAACCGCTGGTGCTCTTCTCCAAAAGCTACCTGCGCGGCCATCCGAACATCAACTACTTCATTTTCGGCCACCGCCACATCATGCTCGACCTCATGCTCTCGGCCACGGCGCGCGTCACCATCCTGGGCGACTGGATCACGCACTTTTCCTATGCCGTCTTCGACGGCGAGACGCTCGTGCTCGACCGTTTCGTAGAAGGCGAGGACGACGCTGGGCGGCGCAGCTACTGAAGCCGCTTCTTCCCGGCTGCTTTATCTTTTTTTCGGTGTGCCGGAGTCCGGATTCAGCTGCCAAATCCCTACCTTTGCAGCCGATTTCAGGAATAAATAACGAGAGACACACCGCAAAAATGAAAGAGACGACACGACCCAACGCCGAGCAAGTCCTCTTCCGCAAGCTCGACTTGCTGCTGCGCACGGGGCAACTGCTCATGGAGAGTGCGGCCGACACGAACCGCATCATGCGCAACATGAAGCGCACGGCGGCCTATCTGGGCTTGCCCGAAGAGAATCTTCACATCAACATCGAGTACGCCATGATCATGGTGAACCTCAGCGACGGGGAACACTCCTACACGAAATTCCAGCGTTGCGAGAACCACGGCGTGAACATGACCGTGCTTTCGGCCATCAGCAAGCTCTCCTGGCGGGCCATCCGCGAGGACTATTCGCTGGACCGCTACGAGGAGGAGTTTGAGAAGATACGCACCCGGCAGCGTAACTACAGGCCCTGGCTCGTGGCCGTGGGTGCGGGGTTGGCCTGCGGCGGATTCTGTATCCAGTTCGGGTGCGACTGGGTGGCTTTCCTCTATGCGGCACTGGCGGCGTTTGTGGGCTTCCGTCTGCGGGCGGAGTGCAACCGGTTCAGGATGAACCACTACATGAGTATCGCCTTGGCGACGTTCGTTTCCACGCTGGTGGCGTGGCTGACGACTTTTCTGCCCGATGCCTGGACGGAGACGCCGCTTCATCCGTTTCTGGCCTGTGCGCTTTTCATCGTGCCGGGCGTGCCGATTATCAATTTCGTGGACGACATGTTGGACAATTATGTGCAGGTGGGCATTACGCGCGCCGTCAATACGCTGCTCATCGTGGCCGCCATGTCGTTCGGCATCTCGCTTTTCATTAAGATCGGGGGCATCGACAGCCAGGCGCTCATGTCCATTCCGATGACTCCCCACCATGCTTATTGGGAATACGCCCTGGCTGCGGCCATCTCGGCCTTGGGCTTCTCGATGATCTTCAATATCCCGCGGCGGTTGCTGTGGGTGGTGGCCGTGGGCGGCATACTGGCGGTCTGCACGCGCAACTTCGTAAATCTCGGGGCGAGCAACGACAACATCGGGCTCGACATGGGGCTGGCCATGGGTTCCTTGGCCGGGGCTGCGCTGGTGAGCCTCATTGCCGTCAAGGCGGTCCACTGGTTTCACGCGCCCAACCATGTGCTGACCATTCCGAGCGTGATACCGATGATTCCGGGGGTGCTGATGTATCGTGCCCTTCTGGGGCTCATCGAGATGAACGGCATTGTGGGTGAGGTGACGGAGGTCTTCCGCTTTGCTACGAGTTCGGCGCTGGCCGTGCTCAGCATCTCCTTGGGTGTGGCCATTCCGAACATCTTCTTCCGCCGCTATATTGCGGCCAGCCGCAGGGAAAAGCTGGAGCGTCTCATCCGGGAGCGGCGCGAGCGCGGCAAGTTTGTGGACCTCGGACAGCTCTGAACCGCCGGGCAAGTACGGGCGCGGCCCGTCTTGCCGGACAAAAAAGTCCCGCCCTTCGGAAGCCGGAATGCCGGACTTTCGGGGGGCGGGATGCTGTATTCTGCCGGTTTAGTGCTTGGCCTGGAATGCCAGGGCGTAGGCGCGGATCTGGCGTACCATGGCCAGCAGTCCGTTGCTGCGCGTGGGGGAGAGGTGTTCGCGCAGGCCGATCTGGTCGATGAAGTAGAGGTCGGCCTGGAGTATCTCCTGCGGGGTGTGGTCGTTGAGGATGCGGATGAGCAGGGCGATGATGCCCTTTACGATGAGCGCGTCGCTCTCGGCGGTGAAGAGCAGGGTCCCGCTTGGGGAAAGTTCTGCCTGAAGCCATACGCGGCTCTGGCATCCGTCGATGAGGTTTTGCTCCGTCTTGCCCGAAGCGGGCATGGGGGGCTGTTCGTTGCCCAGGTCGATGAGGAGCTGGTAGCGGTCCATCCAGTCGTCGAGGGCGCTGAATTCTTCGATTACTTCGTCTTGTAATTCGTTGATTGTAGCCATATATATGATGTATTATCTGGTTCTTCCGGGAGCGTGCGGTGCAGGAGGCCTATTCTTCCTGCCAGACTACGGCGGCGACGGTCTCGCCCACGGCGCGCAGGGTGGCGGGGTCGATGAAGGAAAGGTCGTCTGCCATCGTATGCCAGACGGTGCAGAAGCCTCCGTTTTCGCGGTCGTAGGGCACGATGTCCGCCACGGGCAGCCGTCCGGAGCGGTTGATGGGGAGATGGTCGTCGGTAACGTATCCTCCGGGTTGGTCGGGGAAATATTGGCTGTGCCCCAGGGCGGCTGCCTGGCTCCATATTTTCGCTACGACGGGAGCGGCATAGTCGAGGGAATATCCTTCTTGATAGAACGTGGCTCCGCGGCCGCCCACCATGTCGAGCAATATGCCGAAACGGGCGGTGTAGTCTTCCCGGTGGGGATGGGCGGCCCAGTACTGCGAGCCGAGACACCAGGTGGATTCGTCGTTTTCGCCGGGAGTCTTGTCCCACTGGGGCGTACCGGCGTCTTCAGCATCGAAGAAGAGTATGTCGACTCCGAGGCGGGGAGCGTCTTGGGCTATGAGGCGGGCTATTTCGAGCAGTACGCCTACTCCGCTGGCGCCGTCGTTGGCTCCGGGAATGGGCTTGCGGTGGTTCTCTGGATCGGGGTCGGCATCGGCCCAAGGACGCGAGTCCCAGTGGGCCATGAGGAGGATGCGTGAGGGATTCTCGGGCTGGAAAGAGCCGACAAGGTTGGTGATTGCGAGGGGCGTGCCGTCGTAACGGGTGACTTCTGCCTGCTGGCGTGTGACTTGCGCTCCGTGGCGCCGGAGTTCGGCGGCCAGATAGCCGGCACAGCGGCTGTGGGCTTCGGTGCCGGGCACGCGGGGGCCGAAGGCTACTTGCTCGGCTATGTAGCGGTAGGCGCTGTCGGCGCTGAAGGGGGGGATGCGGACTGCAGGGGAGGCCTGCGTCTCGGGGTTGCTGTCGGCGCTGCCGGAGGTGTTTTTCCCTTGGCAGGAGAGTAATAACAGGCTGGCGGCAAGGGAGAAGAGGATGGTGAACTTCATATTATCTTTCTGCAAGGGGTGTCAGTTCTACGGAGTTTTTCTTCACAGTGAGGGCATATTGTGCGCCGAGGACGAGGGGTTCGTTCTCCGGGGTGTGCCCGGCGGGGAAGTCGAAGCATACGGGATAGCCGTAGGGGCGGGTCATTTCGTGGATCATCTCATAGAGGGTCTGGCCGATGGCGCGGTCTTCTGTATATTCGGTGAACTGCCCTACGATGAGTCCGCTGAGGCGGGGGAGGATTCCGCCCAGTTTGAGGTTGTACATCATGCGCTCCACGTGGTAGGGGCGCTCGCCTACGTCTTCGATGAGCAGCAGGCTTCCGGGCGCGGGGATGTCGAACGGTGTGCCGCGCAGGCCGTAGAATACGGAGAGATTGCCTCCGCGCAGTGTGCCTTCCGCCCGGCCGCAAAGGTTGAGCCTGTGGCCTTTTTTCTGTAGGGTGAGGGGGGAGCCGAAGAGGGTCTGCCGCAGGTGGAGTGTCTGCGCCTGGTCGGGGGCTTCCTGGGCCAGGTGTTTGCCCATGGGGGCATGGAGCGATTGGAAACCGCGGCTCTGGAGCAGGCTGTGGAGGGCGGTGATGTCGCTGAATCCTACGAGCCACTTGGGCGACCGGGCGAAGCCTTCGAGCCTCAGGTGTTCGAGCAGATGGACGGCTCCGTAGCCGCCGCGGCTGCAGAAGACGGCGCGTGTGGCGGCATCGTCGAAGGCTTGCTGCAGGTCGGAGAGGCGCTCTTCGACGGTGCCGGAAAAGTTATGGTAGCTGCCCAGGGCGTGGGGGGCTATCCGGACTTGTAGTCCCCAGGATTCGAGGCGCTCTTTTTGTCCGAGCACTATCTTCTCTGAGATTTTGCTGGAGGGGGAAACGATTGTCGCGCAGTCGCCGGGGCGGAGCGGGGGAGGGGTTATCATGGTTCGTGCCTTTCAGTCTTCTGTTTCGTGCGCTTGGGATTGCGGGGAAACCAGCCTTTCCGGACCCGTTCTTCCTGTTCGAAGAGTTCCTTGATGCTCCAGAAAGAGGAAAAAGCGAATACGCCCAGCAGGGCGGCAAGCGCCACGTCGCCCACAAGGAAGCTGCCCGCCAGCGCGGCGATGCCTGCCAGCAGGAGGACGGGCCAGCAGCCGGTGCCGAAATGGTACTCGCATTTGATGACAATGGGGTGGAACATTCCGATGATGAGGAACGTGCAGAGGCCGATGGCGAAGCCGGCCAGGTGGTATTCTTGCAGCAACTCGGTCATCGGGAGGAGGCGGTTTCGGCTGTTTCGTCCGTCAGGATGCAGCCCACGGGTATGTTCTTCTTGATGCTTTGCTCCAAGGAGATGAGCGTTTCCGTGGCCACGACTCCGGGAATGTTCTGCATCTTATGGTTGAGCAGCTCCATGAGGTGCTCGTTGTCGCGGGCGTATAGCTTGATGAGCATGGAGTATGGGCCGGTGGTGTAGTGGCATTCCACGATTTCGGGTATCTTGAGGAATTCTTCGACAACGCTTTTGTAGAGCGAACCTCGCTCCAGGGTGATTCCTATGTAAGTGCACGTGGTGAACCCCAGGGTTTTGGGATTCATGTGGTAGCCCGATCCGGTGATGATGCCCAAGTCGATGAGGCGCTGCACGCGCTGGTGTATGGCTGCCCGCGAGACTCCGCATTCGGCGGCCACGTCCTTGAAGGGAATCCGGGCATTCTGTGAGATGATTTCCAGTATCTTCCGGTCGAGTGCGTCTATTTTTCCCATGATGAGTTGTAAATATCCTGATAGAATGTGTTGTTCCGAATACCGGGCAAATATAGTAATTTTTCTTTTAGAGAGGTCTTTTCTCCGGACAAAAGTGCAGTCTTCGGGAAAAAAGACAGGGCGCACCGTCCTGTCCGGGTGCGCCCTGTGGTTGCTTGTCTGTACGGGATGTGTCAGGGGATGGCGGGGGAATTGTTCTCGATGCTTACGAGTTCCACCTCGAAGATCAGCGCGGAGAAGGGCTTGATCTGCGGTCCGGCCTGGCGCGAGCCGTAGCCGAGTTCCTGGGGCACGTAGACTATCCATTTGGAGCCTACGGGCATGAGCTGGAGGGCTTCCTTCCATCCCGGAACCACCTGGTTGACGGCGAAGGGAATGGGGCTGCCTTCGGGCGACTGGTCGAAGACGGTGCCGTCGATGAGCGTGCCTTTGTAGTTGACCTTCACGCGGTCTGTGGCCTTGGGCTTCGGGCCGTTGCCGTTTTTCACTACTTTATACTGCAATCCGCTGGCGGTGGTCACCACGCCCTCTTTCGTTTTGTTGGCTTCGAGGAACTTTTCGCCGGCCGTCTTGTTGGCCTCGTATGTCTTGGCCATGTACTTGGCGCGGATGGGCTCGATGTTGTTCTGCACGTAGCGGCGTGCCTGCTCGGTGGTCATGCCGGTCTCCTTGCCTTCCGATGCGTTGATGAAGGCTTTCTGGAAGAGACGCACGTCGATGCTCTGCGTGGAGTCGCTGCCGAAGAGCTCGGCATTGATGCCGCCCACTACGTTTTCCTTCAGCTGCTTGCCGATTTGCTGGCCGGTGAAGTGGGCGAGTTCCTTTTGGCCCATCTCCTTCATGCCTTCTTTCATGCCGCTGTAGAATCCTTTCATGTCGGTCGTGTCGATTTCCATGGAGGCCAGGTAGTCCTTCAGGCCTTGGGACTGGATGATACCGAGTGCATAGGAGAGGGAGTCGATGTCGGACTCCAGGTTGCCCGCGCCTCCCTGGTTGTCGCAGGAGGCGCACGTCATTGCAGCTGCTGCAACGACCAAAAAGCTGAGTTTCTTCATTTTTTTGAAAAGTGCTATGGGTTTAGTTGATTTGTACTGCATGTTTTTAGGAAAAGTGCTGCCGCTTTTTCCTGAAAGTTACAGGACTTTCAGGAGTTCTATCTCGAAGATCAGCGCGGCGTGCGGGGGAATCAGCTCGCCGGCGCCGTGTGCTCCGTAGGCCAGGTCCGAGGGTATGTAGAGTTTCCACTTCGAGCCTTCCGGCATCATCTGCAGCGCCTCGACCCATCCGGCTATGACTTGCGTCACTCCGAACACGGCGGGCTCGCCGCGGCGCACGCTGCTGTCGAAAAGTGTGCCGTCGATGAGCGTCCCCTCGTAGTGGCACTGCACGCGGTCCGTGCGTCCGGGTTTGCGGCCCGTGCCCTCTTTGAGGATTTCGTATTGCAGTCCGCTCTTCGTGGTGTGCACTTCGGGGCGTTTGGCGTTCTCCTTCAGGAAGTCCTCGCCGGCCTTTTTCTGGGCGGCGGTGCGCTTTTCCTCGGCCTCACTCAGGAATTGGTTGACAATCCGGCGTGCCTCCTGGTCGTCCATGGCGGTTTTCTTTCCTTCCACTATGTCTCTGACGGCTTGGGCGAAGTCCTCAATCTGCAGTTCGGAGTGCCCCAAGGCTACGAGTTGCCTCCCGATTCCGACTCCGAGGGCGTAGCTGAGTTTGTCCATTCTCGATGTTTTGTGTTAGTCTATAAGGTATATAAAAAAATGTCTTATGCCAAATACGCCGCAAAAGTAGTTGTTTTCTTCTAATCCCCGTTGTATTCAGGAGAAAAAAGAGTATTTTTGTTGCGCAAGTATCACCCTAAACAGGAGGAAGAGACAGTTATGAAAAAAATCGTAGTGCTGACCGGAGCCGGAATCAGTGCGGAGAGCGGGATGGCCACTTTCCGCGGCGCCGGAGGGCTGTGGAACAATTATCCCGTGGAGCAGGTGGCCACGCCCGAGGGCTACCGGCGGAATCCCGGACTCGTCATCCGTTTCTACAACGAACTGCGCCGCCAGTTGCAAGACATACAGCCCAATGGGGCCCATCTCATGCTGGCCGAACTGGAGCGCCGCTGCGGCGGGAACATGACGGTCGTCACGCAAAACGTGGACGACCTGCACGAACGGGCCGGAAGCCGGCACGTCATCCATCTCCATGGCGAGCTCCTGAAGGTGACCTCCTCGCGCGACCCGAACAATCCCGCCTGCATCCGCACCCTCAAGCCCGGGGAATACGAGGTGAAGATGGGCGACCGCGCCGCCGACGGCTCGCAGCTCCGCCCCTTCATCGTATGGTTCGGCGAACCCGTGCCCCTCATCGAGCAGGCCATCGAGGAAGCCTCGCGGGCCGACATCTTTATAATAATAGGTACTTCGCTGGCCGTCTATCCGGCTGCCGGGCTGCTGCAGTATGTGCCGGCCGGGGCGGAAGTCTATCTCATCGACCCCGAAGAAGTAGCCGTCCCCTCCGGCCGTCCCGTCCGCTTCATCCGCAAAGGCGCCACCGAGGGGATGAAAGAACTGATGAATCTGCTGACTGCACAAAAAATATGCTCATGAAACAGACAGTGACCATCTACTGCAAGAACACCGGCGAGCAGCACGACTTCCCCGTCGGCACCAGCCTGCGGGAAGTCTACGCCGAGATGGGGCTGAAGTTGCCCCACCTTGTGGCCAATGCCCGGGTGAATAATCGATCGGAAGGCCTCGGTTTCCGGATATTCAACAACAAGGATGTCGAATTCCAGGACGTTACTACCCATTCGGGCATGCGCACCTACGTACGTTCCCTCTGCTTTGTCCTGTGCAAGGCCATGCACGACGTCTTTCCCGCAGGGAAGATTTCGCTCGAACACCCCGTTTCCAATGGTTACTATGGCACTCTCAGCCTGGGCCGCCCCACGACGCTCGAAGACCTCGAAGCCGTCCGCCGCCGCATGGAGCAGCTCGTGGCGGCCGACCTGCCCATCCGGCGCATCGAGTGCCGCACGGAGGAGGCAATCGAGCTGTTCCGCCGGCAAAAGATGGAAGACAAAGTGCAACTCCTCGAGACTTTCGGCCAAATCTACGCCGTTTATTATAAAATAGATGACTATGCCGACTATTTCTACGGCCCCATGCTCCAAACGACGGGGCAGCTTTACCTTTTCGACTTGGTGAAATACTACGACGGCTTCCTCCTCCGGGTGCCGGGCTGCAAGAATCCGGAGAAACTGGGCGAGATTGTGAAACAGGAGAAGATGTGGTACACCTTTCGCGAGTACCTTTCCTGGCAGAAGATAATGAATCTCGACAATGTGGGCGACCTCAATCTCCACTGCCAGGCAGGAGAGGCCAAACAGCTCATCTACGTGGCCGAAGCCTTGCAGGAGAAGCGCATCGTCCAGATAGCCGATTCCATCAGCGGCCGCGTCACGGGCGAGCGTCCCCTGCGCCTCATTCTCATCTCCGGCCCTTCGTCATCGGGGAAAACCACTTTCAGTAAGCGCCTTTCCATCCAGCTCATGGCCAACGGGCTGATGCCCTATCCCATCTCGCTGGACAACTATTTCGTGGATCGTGCCCACACACCGCGCGACGAGCACGGCGCCTACGACTACGAGTCGCTCTACGCTCTCGATCTCGACCTCTTCAGCCGGCACCTCCGTGCCCTGCTCGGCGGAGAGACCGTAGAGCTTCCGACCTATAACTTCGTGACCGGTGAGCGGGAATACCGCGGCGAAAAGCTCCGCCTGGCGGACAAAATGGTATTGATACTGGAGGGAATCCATGCTTTAAACCCGGAACTGACCGCTTCCATTCCTGAAGACCAGAAATTCAAGGTCTACGTTTCGGCATTGACCACCATGTCTCTCGACGACCACAACTGGATTCCCACCACCGACACGCGTCTCCTGCGCCGCATCATACGCGATTACAACTACCGCGGCTGCTCCGCCCTCGACACCATAGCCCGTTGGCCCGGAGTGCGCGCCGGCGAAGAGAAATGGATCTTCCCCTATCAGGAAAATGCCGACGCGATGTTCAACTCCGCCCTCCTCTTCGAGTTTGCCATCCTGCGCCGCTATGCCGAGCCCATCCTCATGACCGTGCCGCAAAACAAGCCCCAGTATGCCGAAGCCTCCCGGCTGCTCAACTTTCTCCGCTACTTCGTCCCCATCGAGGAGCGCGAGTTGCCGCGCACTTCCCTGATGCGCGAGTTTGTGGGCGGAAGCGCGTTTGACTATTGACTTTACTGAAAAAACAACTTTGTACTGATAAAGAAAAAGAAAGGAACAAGCGAAATGGAACAAAACTTAGTATTGGGCATGGACATCGGGGGCACCAACTCCGTCTTCGGCCTTGTAGATGCCCGCGGCAGCGTACTCAGCCGAGGGGCCGTCAAGACCTCCCAGTATCCCCAAGTGGAAGACTACGTGCAGGCCGTCTGCGCCGGAATCCGCCCCATGGTGGAGGCCGCGGGCGGCATGGGGCGCATCAAGGGGTTCGGCATCGGTGCGCCTAACGGTAATTTCTATACCGGGCGCATCGAACTGGCCCCCAACCTTCCGTGGAAGGGCATCATCCCCTTGGCCGAGATGTTCGGCCGGGAGCTGGGCGTGCCCGTGGCCCTGACCAACGACGCCAACGCTGCCGCCATCGGCGAGATGACTTACGGCGCCGCCCGTGGCATGAAAGATTTCGTGATGATAACCTTGGGCACCGGCGTGGGCAGCGGCATCGTCATTGGCGGGCAGCTCGTCTACGGCCACGACGGCTTCGCCGGCGAACTCGGGCACATCACCGTCCAGCCCGGCGGACGCCTCTGCGGTTGCGGCCGCCGCGGCTGTCTCGAAACTTACTGCTCCGCCACCGGCGTGGCCCGCACTGCCCACGAACTTCTTGAGCAGACTCCCGAGGAGAGCGCCCTGCGCCGTCTCTCGCCGGAGGAACTTACTTCCAAAGATGTCTACGACGCTGCTGTCGGGGGCGACGCCCTTGCCCTGCGTATCTTCGAGCAGACGGGCAATATCCTCGGCCGCGCGTTGGCCGACTGCATGGCCTTCTGTTCGCCCGAGGCTTTCGTTTTCTTCGGCGGGTTGGCCAAGGCCGGCGAACTCCTGCTGGGTCCTGCGCGGAAAGCCATGGAGGAAAACCTCTTTCCCGTCTACCGCGGCAAAGCCCGCTTCCTCCTCTCCGCCATGCCCGATGCCGATGCCGCCATCCTCGGCGCCAGCGCTTTGGCCTGGGAGCTCTGAGCCCTGCGGCAGACGTCCGGAGAACTCATTGTAAACAGAAGCGGCACTCTCACCCGGGAGTGCCGCTTCTGTTTGTTTTCTTCCCCGTATGGTCAGAGCCTGTTCCCGAGGATTTGTGCCAGGGCGCGGCGGTAGTCGCGTTCGGCCTGGAGGGCGGCCTGGAGGTTGCGGTAGACGGCATCGGCTTCCGCGTAGTAGTCCGTGAGCGGGAGGGTGCCGGCCTCCACGGCTTTCTCCAGTGCGTCGAGGGTGGAGTGGAGCAGGGGCAGGTCGTAGGCCGCGGCGGAGGCCCGGAGCTGTTGCAGTTCGAGGAGCTGGGCGCGGGCCTGGTTTTCGGTTTCCGTGCGGGCGTTCTCCATCTGCAGGCGGGCGCTCTGTTGGCGGGCGCGGGCGGCTTTCACTTTTCCGCGGTTGGAGAAGAGGGGGATGCTGCCCCCTACGAGGAATCCGTGGCTGGCCTCGCCGGTCTCGGTGTTGCGCCGGAAGCCTATCTCCAGGGAGGGGAGCCAGCCTTGCCGGCTGATTCTTACCTCTTGTGCCGACGCTTCGACGGTGGCGCGGGCTGTGAGCAAGGCAGGGTCGGAGGCGATGTATTGCTCGTAGAGCGTTTCTTCGCTTTCGGAGGGCAGGGGCGGATATTCACTTATCTGCTCGAAGGGGTAGGGTTCGCCTCCGTTCAGGGCGATCAGGGCGTGGAGCGTGGTCTGCCGGGCTGCCTCGAGTTGCGCAAACTCAGTCTCGACGGCCATGCGCTCCATCTTGATTTTGTTTACTTCGAGTATCGTGGCGTCGCCTTCCTGCAGTCGTTTTTCGAAAAGTGCCAGCAGTTTTCCGGAATTCATGCGGCGCTTTTCGAGCAAAGCGGCAGCACTTTTCTGGTAAACCATGTCGAGGCAGAGGCTTTCGGCCTGCAGGAGCAGGTCGCGGCGTGCAGTGGCGTATTCCTGCCGGAGCACTTCGCTCTGCAGCCGGGCTGCCTTGCGGCGTGCGGAGTAGAGGGTGGGGAAGTCGAAACCCTGGCTGACGACGAGCTCCGAGCTGGCCATGCCGTCGGTGCCGCGGCGGAAGAAGGGGCTGTATTCTATGGAGAGTGCTTCGGGATTGTTGGCAGCCTTGAGGTCCAGCTCTGCGGCTTCGCGGTTTTTCTGGAGCGCGAGGAGCGTCTTGTTGTTCTGCTCGATGCTTTGCAGTGCTCCGGCTATGTCCTGGGCCGGCAGGGGGCAGACGGCGGAGAGCAGCGTCAGGAAGAAAAGAGTCTTTCGCATGGGGTTATTCTGTGGCGTGTTTGGATGCCGACGGGTGGCGGCGGTTGATGATTTCATAGACAAGGGGGATGATAAAGGCGTTGAGGAACGTGGAAGTGAGCAGTCCGCCCAGGATGACTTTGGCCATGGGGCTCTGGATTTCGTTGCCCGGCAGGTCGCCGCGCAAGGCCAGGGGGATGAGGGCCAGTGCGGAGCAGAGGGCGGTCATGAGTATGGGGTTGAGCCGGTCCATGGAGCCCTCGACGATGCTCTCCCGGAGGGTTAGGCGGTTTTCCTCGCGGAGCGTGTTGTAGCGGCTTATGAGGAGCATGCCGTTGCGGGTGGCGATTCCGAAAAGGGAGATGAAGCCTATGATGGCGGGGATGCTGATTTCGCCCGTGGTCCACACCAAAGCGAAGACTCCGCCTATCAGGGCCAGGGGAAGGTTGAGCAGCACGACGCCGCTCTCCAGGGCATTGCGGAACTGCATGTAGAGCAGCAGGAAAATGACGAGCAGGCTCACGAGCGAGGCGAGCAGGAGGGTGCGGCTGGCGCTTTGCTCGCTTTCGAACTGGCCTCCGTATTCCACGTGGTAGCCTTCGGGCAATCTGATTTGTGCTTCAACGCGCTCCTGTATGTCGCTCACCACGCTGTGGAGGTCGCGGCCGCTGGCATTGGCGGAGATGACTATTTTCCGCCGTACGTTTTCGCGGTTTATGGTATTCGGCCCCGTTGTGGAGCGTACCTCTGCCACATCGGAGAGCGGGACTTTCCTCCCGTCCGGACAGTCTATCATCAAATCGCGGATGCGCTCCATTGTTCCCCGGTTTTCCTCGGCGGAGCGTACGACAAGGTTGTATCTGTTTTGCCCTTCATATACCTGCGACACGGCTTCGCCGGCCAGATTGACGCGCACGAAGGTGTTGAAGTCGGAGAGCGGGATGCCGTATTGGGCCAGGAGTGCCCGCTTCGGGGCGATGGTCAGCTCGGGGCGCTCGATTTGCTGCTCCACATTGAGGTCGGCCAGGCCCTCGATGTCGTGTATGCTCTGCTTGATTTGATTTCCGAGGGTGTACATCGTGTTCAGATCGTTGCCGAAGAGCTTGATGGCTATGCTGGCTTGCGTGCCGCTCATCATGGCGTCGATGCGGTGGCTGATGGGCTGTCCGATCTCAATGTTGGCGCCGGCGATGGACGAGAGCTTGTGGCGGACTTCTTCGAGCAGCTCCCTGTGGGAACGGCCTTGCAACTCGAAGGGGGCTTCGAGCTCGGAGACGTTGACGCCCAGCGCATGTTCGTCCAGTTCGGCACGGCCGGTCTTGCGGGCCACGGTGCGGATTTCCGGTATGGAGAGCAGCAGTTCCTCGGCCCGCCGGCCTATCCGGTCGGACTCCTCCAGCGATATGCCGGGCAGGGAGCTGATGTTTATGGTAAACGAGCCCTCGTTGAAGGGAGGGAGGAAGCTCCGTCCCAATGTGAAGAAGAGGGCGAGGGCCACGGCGAAGAGGGCCAGGGCGCTTCCGAGCACCGCTTTCTTGTAGTCCAGCGCCCGGAGGAGTGCACGGTGGTAGTGCTTCTTGAGCCAGGTGGCCAGGAAGGCTTCTTTCGGCAGGTTGCCTCTGCCGGTCTTGTGCTTGAGCAGATAGCTGCAGAGCACGGGGGTGAGCGTGAGGGCTACGACGGTGGAGGCGAAAAGGGCTACGATAAAGGCCACGCCGAGGGGAATCAGCATGCGCCCCTCCATGCCGCTCAGGAAGAAGAGGGGCAGGAAACTGGCTATGATGATGAGCGTGGAGTTGAGTATGGGCATGCGTACCTCGCGCGAGGCATGGAACACTACTTCCCTGACGGGCTTCCGCTCTCCGGGGGGGAGGAGGCGGTTTTCGCGCAGATGCTTCCATACGTTTTCCACGTCCACTATGGCGTCGTCCACCAGCGAGCCTATGGCGATGGCCAGACCGCCGAGGCTCATGGTGTTGATGCTAAGCCCCATGCTGTGGAGCACCAGCAGCGAGATGAGCAGGGAGAGGGGCAGTGTGACGAGGGATATGACGGTCGTGCGCACGTTGGCCAGGAAAAGGAACAGGACGATGACCACGAAAATTGCACCCTCGTAGAGGGAATCCTTCACATTATCTATGGAAGCTTCGATGAAGCGCGACTGGCGGAAGATGTCGGTCGAGAGCTTTACGTCGGGCGGCAGGCTTTTTCTCAAGTCTTCCAGCGCAGCTTCCAGCCGTCCGGTCAGCTCGATGGTGCCGGTGTTCGGCTGCTTTGTCACGGTGAGCAGTACGGCCGGTTTCCCCCGCTCCGAGGCCAGTCCCAGTTTGGGCTGCTGGGCTCCGATTTTCACGTCGGCTATGTCGGCCAGTGTGACGGGGCTTCCGCCGTCGGCCTGCAGGACGGTGCGGGCAATGTCCTCTATCCGGTTGGTGGAGACTACGCCGCGGACGATGTATTCATTGCCGTATTCGTAGATGGTGCCGCCGTTCGTGTTCTGGTTCATGCCTTGTGTTGCGGCCAGCACTTCGGCCAGCGTCACGCCGTAGTGCTTCATCCGTTCGGGATGGAGCAGTATCTGGTATTCCTTGATGTCGCCGCCCAGTACGGCCACCTGCGCCACTCCGCCCGTCGAGAGCAGGCGCGGGCGGATGGTCCAGTCGGCCAGAGTGCGCAGGTCGAGCAGGGAAGTCGTGTCGGCCGTCAGCCCCACGATGAGAATCTCCCCGAGGATGGACGACTGCGGCCCGAGGGTCGGCTGGCCGATGCCTTCGGGCAGTTCGCCGGCGACGGTGGCCAGTTTCTCGGAAACGATTTGCCGGGCCAGGTAGATGTCCGTATCCCAGTCGAACTCCACCCATACGACGGAGAACCCGGTGGTAGAGGAGGAGCGTACGCGCCGCACGTGGGTCGCGCCGTTGACGGCCGTTTCGATGGGGAAGGTGACGAGCTGTTCGACCTCTTCGGCAGCCATTCCGCCCGCTTCCGTCATGACGACGACGGTCGGGGCGTTGAGGTCTGGGAAAACGTCGACCTCCGTATGGTAGGTAGTGTAGGCGCCGCCTGCGATGAGCAGCACCGAGGCCACGAGGACGAGCAGGCGGTTGTGCAGCGAGAAGCGGATGATTTTGTTCAGCATGGCGTCGGGGGATTAGTGGGAGTGGTTATGGGCGGGGATGACACTGGTGGCGGAAGCCAGTTTCACCTGCATGGCTCCCTGCGTGACCACGGTCTCTCCTTCCTGCAGGCCGCTGAGGATTTCCACCCGCAGGCCGTCGGACTGTCCGGGCTGCACTTGGCGTTTTTCGTAGCACGAGGCATCTTTCTGCAGGTAGACGAAGTAGAGGCCCTGTTCCTCGGTGAGGGCTGCGACGGGGAGGGTGATGACATTTTCGCGTTTCCCGAGCAGGAGATGGATTTCGGCGTAGGAGCCGGGGATGATTTCCCCCCGGTTTTCGAACTCGAAGGTGACGGGGATGTAGGGCGAGGCATCGGCCGAAGAGCGGCCGTAGGCCAGCAGTCGCCCGCCGAGGGAGCGCAGGTCGACGGCCGTGTCGCTGCAGGCCGTCTTGAATGTGGCGGAGGAAATCTCGCCGAGCCGGGCGTAGTGGCGTTCGGGCACGTCGGCCCGCAGGTAGAGGCGCCGGTTTTGCGTCACGCTCATCAGCGGCTGCCCGGCCGTCACGTAGTCGCCTTCCTTGACGAGGCATGCCTTGACGTATCCGCCGATGCCGGAGGTGACGGCGCTTCCCCGGCCTCCCCCTGCAGAAACGGCTTCGTAGGCCGTGCGTGCCGTCTCGTAAGCAGCCCGCAGGGCGTTGAGTTCTTTGGCGGAGACTATCTTGTCTTCGGCCAGGCGGGCGGCGCGCTCGTAGTCTTCACGCGCGGTGCGGTAGGCAATGCGGGCGCGCTCGGCGGGGTCGCCGTCCTGCATGTGCCGGCCGGAGATGGTGAATACCGTGCTCCCGGCGGCAATCTTCGTGCCCTCCGCCAAGGGGCGGGCAAAAGACACCGTGCCCGGGCTTGGGGCCACGAGGGTCACTTCCTGTCCCGGGGCTTCCATTATTTTCCCGCCCGTGGTGAGCACGCTGCAGAACGCCCCGGCGGTCACTTTTTCCGTCCTGACTCCGGCGGCTTTCGCTTTGTCCGGGGCGAGCACTATCTCGCCGGAGTGCTCTTCGGAGGCGGAGGATTGCTCCGTGTGGGGGGCTTCTTCTCGTTGTTTGTCCGGGATGTTTTCTCCTCCGCAAGAGGCCAGTAGCAGCAGGGCGGCTGCCGCTGCGGCAAGTGTGTGCTTCGTCTTTCTCATATTGCTTCTTGTGTACTTTTTGGGTCCGTATCTTGTTTGGACCGGCAAAAGTAGGGCAAAAGGGATGCAACCGGGTTGCAAAAACGGCAGGCGGCGGGGGTGGGGCGGAGAAGTGGCGCATCTTTTCCCGGAGCGCGCTGCCGCTTTTCCCGAAAAGTGCCGCGTCTTTTCCGGAAAAGTGCTGCCGCTTCCGGCCGGAACCCGTGGGGCAAGGGCTCGTCAGGCCCGGAGCGCCGGGGGAAAGGAGGCGCGGGAAGGGAGCTCTTTCCGTAATCGGGGTACTTTCTTCCGCAATCCGTCTACAGGGAAAGTGGGGGAAACTTCGTACTTTTGCGGTGCGAAAAGACGGACAATCCTATACTTGTTATATATCATGCAACTGATCAAAGACAAAGAATTCGGCGGCGAGCGTCCTCTCTTTGGCTCGCACGACCTGCATCTGGATAACGTGACCATCCTGGAAGGCGAGTCGGCCATCAAGGAATGCTCCAACATTGTGGCCACAAACTGCCGCTTCGAGGGGAACTATCCCTTCTGGCACGTGCACGGCTTCACCATACAAAATTGTTATTTCGCCGTAGGCGGCCGCTCGGCCCTCTGGTATTCCGACCATCTGAGGATGGCGGATACCCGGATCGACGCCCCGAAAATGTTCCGCGAGATGCAGGACATCGACCTGGAGAACGTGGAGATGGCCGATGCCGACGAGGTATTTTGGCGCTGCCGCGGCATACGGGCCCGGAATCTCACGCTCTGCGGCGGCACGTACCCCTTCATGCTGAGCCGGGAGATCTATGTGGACGGGCTGGAGAGCGACAGTAAATATGTCTTCCAGTATGCCCGGGACGTGGAGATACACAATGCGCGGATTACGACGAAGGACGCATTCTGGGAGGCGGAGAACGTCACCATCTACGATTCCGAGCTCCACGGCGAATACCTCGGCTGGCACTCGCGCAACCTCCGCCTCGTGCGTTGCCACATCTCCGGCGAGCAGCCCCTCTGCTATGCCCACGGCCTGGTGCTCGAAGACTGCACCTTCGACCCCGCCTGCGACCGCGCCTTCGAGTACTCGGACTTGCAGGCCGACGTGCGCGGCGCCATCACAAACATCAAGAACCCCCTGTCCGGCCGCATCGTGGCCGACCGCATCGGCTCTGTGACCCTCGACGAATACATCAAGGCCCCGGCCGACTGCGTCATAGAAGAGAGAGGGAAGTAGGCTTATGGGTTGCGACTTCGACGAAATCATCCCCCGCCGCGGCATGGGTTCCTACAAGTGGGACAGCACGCCCGCCGAGGGGGTGCTCCCCATGTGGGTGGCCGACATGGACTTCCGCACGGCGCCCTGCATCGTAGACGCCCTGCGCCGCCGCGTGGAGCACGGCATCTTCGGCTATACCCGGGTGGCGGAAGACTACTACCGTGCCGTGTCCGACTGGTTCTCCCGCCGCCACGGATGGGACATTCCCCGTCCGTCCATGCTCTATACCTCCGGCGTGGTGCCCGCCTTGTCGGCCGTCATCAAGGCGCTTGCCGGGCCGGGCGACGGGGTTTTGGTATTGACTCCTGTCTACAACTGCTTCTTCTCGTCCATCCGTAACAATGGCTGCCGTGTGGTTTCCAGCCCGCTCATTTATGAAAACCACTCCTACCGTGTCGACTTTGCCGACCTGGAGCAGAAAGCCTCCCTCCCCGGAGTGAAGATACTCCTGCTCTGCAATCCGCACAACCCCGCCTGCCGCGCCTGGACACGGCAGGAGCTGGAGCGGATGGGGCAGGTGGCCTTTGCCCATGGCCTTTGGGTCGTCTCCGACGAGATACACTGCGAGCTCGTCTTCCCGCCCCACCGCTATACGCCCTTCGCCTCCCTCGGCGGCGATTTCCTGCAGCGCTCCGTCACCTGTCTCTCGCCGAGCAAGGCGTTCAACACCGCCGGGCTGCAGATGGCCACCATCGTGGCCGCCGACGCCGACGCGCGGCGGCGCATAGACCGCGCCATCAATATCAACGAAGTGTGCGACGTCAATCCCTTCGGCCCGCTGGCCACCCAGGCGGCCTACAGCCCCGGGGGCGAAGCCTGGCTCAGGGAGTTGCTCGCCTACCTGTGGGGCAACTACGAGTTGATGCTCGGCTTCTGCCGCCGCCACCTGCCCTCCCTGCCGCTTACCCCGCTCGAAGCCACCTATCTCGTCTGGATGGACTGCCGAGCCCTGAGCCTCCCTTCGGACGAACTGGAGCAGCGCCTCACGGCCGAGGCCCGTCTCTGGCTCAATGCCGGCACCCACTACGGCCCCGAGGGCGAGGGCTTCCTGCGGTGGAACATAGCCTGTCCCCGCTCCGTGCTCCGGGAAGGTCTGGAGCGCTTCAGGCAGTTTGTGGAGGGGTTGTAGGGAAATTTTCCGGCATCCCCTGCGGTTTGGAGCAAAATAACTCTATCTTTGCCTCCGAACTGTAACTCTATTGCCATGACTCAAAAGACTTCTTGGGCACAACTTGTGCCGGCGATGCTGTGTTTCTTTGCCATGGGGTTCGTGGACCTCGTGGGGACGGCTTCCAACTATGTGCAGAAAGACTTGGCCCTAAGCGACGCGGAGGCCAATATCTTCCCCTCGCTTGTGTTTTTCTGGTTCTTGATTTTCGCTGTGCCGACAGGGCTGCTGATGAACCGCATCGGGCGTAAGCCGACGGTGATGCTGAGCCTTGCGTTGACTCTGGCGGCGCTCATCGTGCCGGTGTGCGGCGAGGGCTACTGGCTGATGCTGGCCGCTTTCTCGCTGCTGGGCATCGGTAACGCATTGATGCAGACCTCGCTCAATCCGCTGGTGAGCTGCCTGATAGCCCCGGAGCGGCTGGCTTCGGCGTTGACCTTCGGGCAGTTTGTGAAGGCCATCTCCTCTTCCTGACTTCGTCAATGCGCCACCCAAATTAAGATTTGTTGCCAGATATGTCGAAAAGTGGTTTCACTGCGAGGTGCTTCTCCGTCAAGAAGAGTGTCTTAGTGAAGTAAGTCCCGTTTTT
>CALUJL010000003.1 GCA_944320955.1 uncultured Bacteroidaceae bacterium | reverse complement strand
TAAAAACGGGACTTACTTCACTAAGACACTCTTCTTGACGGAGAAGCACCTCGCAGTGAAACCACTTTTCGACATATCTGGCAACAAATCTTAATTTGGGTGGCGCATTGACGAAGTCAGGAAATATATGGATTTCGCGCCGCCCGGACAAACGAATGCCGCTATTTCCCCCGGGAGGGCAATAATATCGGGGCGCGCGCGTTTCTACTAAAGAAAAAAGAGCATACCGTTTTTTATAAATGATAGACTACATTCGGGGTGAAATCGCGGAACTTGTGCCCGCCTATGCCGTGCTGGAGACGCACGGGGTGGGCTACAGGATGCAGATTTCCCTCTATACGTACAGCGCCATCCAGGGCCGCAAGGAAGCCCGCCTCTATGTGTTCGAGTCCATTCGCGAGGATGCCTATCTCCTCTTCGGCTTCGCCAGCCGGCAGGAGCGGGAGTTGTTCGAGATGCTGCTCTCGGTGAGCGGCGTGGGGGCGGCCACGGCCCTGACGATTCTCTCCTCATTCAGCCCCGAGGAGCTCTCGCGCGTCATCCGCAACGAGGAAGTCAGTCTCCTGAAGACGGCCAAGGGCATCGGGCAGAAGACGGCGCAGCGCATCATCGTGGACCTCAAGGACAAGATGCTCCGCCTGGGCCCCGCGGAAGGCCGCTCCGCGGCCGGGGGCGGTATGGCGCGCGGCGAGGTCTACGACGAGGCCGTGCAGGCGCTCACGATGCTGGGCTTTGCCGCCGCCGCCGCCCAGAAAGTGGTCCACGCCCTGCTCCAGGAGCGTCCCGAAGCCCCGGTGGAACAAGTCATCAAAGAAGCCCTCAAGCGCCTATGACGCACCCCAGTCCACGCATCGACCCTCTTGTTATCCTGACCGATTGAAGCACTTCCGTTCCATATCCGCCTGGTTCTTCGTCCTGCTCTGCTGCGCGGGACTCGCCGGGGCAGCCTCTTCGGCGCCTGCGGGCGGCGCCTTGCCGTTGCCTGCCGGGGCGGAGACGGCCGGGAGTGATGCGTCCGCGGCGGAAGGGATGCAGCCCGCGTCGGAAAAAGATGCAGCGCCGTCCGCAAAAAGCGCGGCACTTTCGGCAAAAAGCCCTGCATCTTTTCCCAAAAGCGCAGCCGCTTCTGCGCCGCCCGCTGCCGCGCCCGTCCAGCCGGCCGACTCCGCGCGCCGCCCGCGCTACTCCGTGCGCCACACCGTGCCGCTCATCCTGGAAGACTGGCGCTCCTATCCCGCCGACCTGCGCGACCCGGAGAACGTGGTGACGCAGGTGGAGTACGTGGCCGACGGCAACTATTACCTCGTGCGCACCACCGCCGGCGGCGAGGAAGTGGGCGTCCCCCTCCTGCTCACCCCCCAGGAGTATGCCAAGTGGAGCCTCGAACAGTCCAACGCCCGCTACTACCGCGAGAAGAACCGTTCCCTCCTGACGCAGGACAGCGAGGAGTTTGACTTCACCAACCTCCACTTCGACCTCGGCCCGGCCGAGAAAATCTTCGGCCCCGGCGGCGTGCAGATCAAGACGCGCGGATCGGCCGAGCTGCAGTTCGGCATCTCCACCCAGAAGCTCGACAACCCCTCGCTGAGCGAGCGCATGAGGAAGACCACAGCCTTCGACTTCGACGAGAAAATCAACCTCAACGTCACCGGCTCCGTAGGCGACAAGATGTCGCTCGACTTCAGCTACAACACGGAAGCCTCCTTCGATTTCGACGCCCAGAAGCTCAAACTCCAGTACGAGGGCAAGGAAGACGAGATCATCAAGCTCCTCGAGGCCGGAAACGTCTCCATGCCTTCCAATTCCAGCCTCATCAAAGGCGCCAGTTCCCTCTTCGGCGTGCGGGCCGACATGCAGTTCGGCAAGCTCAAGGTGCAGACCGTCATCTCCCAACAGGAGAGCGAGACGAAGACCGTCAGCTCCCAAGGAGGCGTGCAGACGCAGCCCTTCGAGTTCTCCGCGGCAGACTACGACGAAAACCGCCACTTCTTCCTCGCCCAATACTTCTACAACTCCTTCGACCGCAGCATGGAGCAGCTGCCCAACATCCTGAGCGGCATCACCATCAAGCGCATCGAAGTCTGGGTGACAAACAAGTCGGGAAGCTACGACAACCCCCGCAACATCGTGGCCTTCACCCGCCTGGGCGAGACCACCGGCACCGTGCCCCCGCAGAACTCCGCCGACGGGTTCTACTCGCAGCTCACCACCACCTACGCCGGCGCGCGCAACATAGCCCAGGCTTCCACCGTGCTCGCCGACATGGACCCCGGCTACGACTACGAAAAAATCGAGAGCGCACGCCTGCTCTCCACCAGCGAATATACGCTCAACTCCTCCCTCGGATACATCCACCTGCGCTCCGCCCTGCGCCCCGACGAGGTGCTCGGAGTGGCCTTCGAGTACACCTACATGGGGCAGACCTACCAGGTGGGCGAATTCTCCAGCGACATCACCGACAACAGCCAGGCCCTCTTCGTCAAGCTCCTCAAGAGCACGGCCAACTCCCCCTCCTTCGCCTCCTGGAACCTGATGATGAAAAACGTCTATTCCCTGCGAGCCTACCAGGTGCAGCGCGACAATTTCTCCCTCGACATCAGCTACCAGAACGACTCCGCCGGCACGGCGCTCAAGTACCTCAGCGAGGGAGCCATCGCCAAGGAGCTCCTCATCCGCGTGATGAACCTCGACCGCCTGGACAAGACCAACAAGCGGAACCCCGACGGCGTCTTCGACTTCGTGGACGGCTATACCGTCAATTCCTCCTACGGGCTGGTCATCTTCCCCGTCACCGAGCCCTTCGGCTCCTACCTGCGCCGCCGCATCGGGAACGACGCCATAGCCGACAAGTATTGCTACGAAGAACTCTACGACTCCACCAAGACCTACGCCAAACAGCTGGCCGAGAAGAACAAATTCGTCGTCACCGGCGAGTACAAGGCCTCCAGCGGTTCGCAGATCAGCCTGGGCGCCACCAATGTGCCCCGGGGGAGCGTCGTCGTCACCGCGGGCGGAGTGACCCTCGTGGAGAACACCGATTATTCCGTCGACTACAACTTGGGTATCGTCACCATACTCAACCAGAGCATCATCGACGCCGGGACGGCCATCTCCGTAAGCCTGGAGAGCAACTCCAACTTCAGCCTCCAGCGGAAGACCATGCTGGGCCTGAACCTGCAGTACGAGTTTTCCAAAAACCTCACGCTCGGCGCCACCGTCATGCACCTCTCCGAGAAACCGCTCCGCACGAAAGTCTCCATGGGCGACGAACCGATCAACAATACCATCTGGGGCGCGCAGATTTCATGGAAGAAAGAGTCGCAGTGGCTTACCAATATGCTCGACAAGCTGCCGTTCCTGACGGCAACCGCCCCCTCCACCATCAATTTCACGGCCGAAGTGGCCCAGCTCATCCCCGGCCATTCCAAAGACCTGCAGGACGAAGCCTCCTATATCGACGACTTCGAGAGCGCCGAGCTGGACATCGACCTGCGGAGCCCCTCGTATTGGATGCTCGCCAGCACACCTTCCCGCTTCCCGGAGAGCAGCCTCATCGACTCCGTGGACTACGGTTTCAACCGCGCCCTGCTGGCCTGGTACTACATCGACCCGCTTTTCACCAACCGCAGCTCCTCCCTCACCCCCGGCCATATAAAAGGCGACCTCAACCAGCTCAGCAACCACTACGTGCGCGAGGTCTACCAGAGCGAAGTCTTCCCCAACAAGGAGACCGCCTACAACGAAAGCTCCACCCTGAACATCCTCAACCTGGCCTACTACCCGCAGGAACGCGGCCCGTATAACCTCGATCCGCGCCTTAACCCCGACGGTACGCTCCCCGACCCCCGCCGCCGCTGGGGAGGAATCATGCGCAAGTTGGACAATTCCGACTTCGAGACGGCCAACGTGGGCTACGTCGAGTTCTGGCTCCTCGACCCCTTTATCTACAATCCGGCCGCCGAGGGAGGAGAGCTCTACATCAATCTCGGCGAAGTGAGCGAGGATGTGCTCAAAGACGGGCGCAAGTTCTTCGAAAACGGCCTCCCCACCAGCAACGACGGCACCACCGTGGACTACACCACGTGGGGCAAGGTGCCCAACAGCCGCAGCCTGGTCTATGCTTTCGATACGAATTCCGGCTCCCGCGCCATGCAAGACGTCGGGCTCAACGGCCTCTCCTCCGAAGAAGAGCGCAACTACCCGACCTATTCCTACTATCTGGAGCAGCTCCGGGCCAACGGAGTGGAAAACATGGCCCCCTTCGAGGCCGACCCCGCAGGCGACAATTACCATTACTTCCGCGGTTCCGACTACGACCGCCAGCAGATCTCCATTCTGGCGCGCTACAAACGCTACAACAATACGGAGGGAAACTCCATCTCCTCCGAAGATTCGCCCGAAAGCTACGACATCTCGGCCAAGAGCATGCCCGACGTGGAAGACATCAACCAGGACTTTACGCTCAACGAGAGCGAGAAATACTACGAGTACCGCATCCCCATCCGGCCCAACATGCAGGCCGGCGACGGATTCGTCACCAGTGTCCGTACGACGAGCGTCACTTTGCGCAACGGGCAGACGGCCAACAACGTGAAGTGGTACCAGTTCAAAGTCCCCATCCACGACTATACGGACAAAGTGGGCAGCATCCAGGACTTCTCCTCCATACGTTTCATGCGCATGTACCTCACCAATTTCCCCGACAGCGTGGTGCTCCGCTTCGCCAAGCTGGCGCTGGTGCGCGCCGACTGGAGGGCTTACGACAAGACCCTGCGCCGCCGCGACGGAGGCTACACCAGCCTCGACGGGAATCTGGAGCTCTATGCCGTAAATATTGAAGAGAACAGCGACAAAGAGCCCGTGAATTACGTCATGCCGCCGGGCATTTCCCGCGTCATCGACCCCGGCCAGCCCCAACTCCGGCAGGAGAACGAGCAAGCCATCTCCCTGAAAGTCTCAAACCTCAAGAGCGGCGACGCAAAAGCGGCCTACAAAAGCACAACGCTTGACCTGCGCCGCTACAACAGGCTTCAGTTTTTCGCCCATTGCGAAGCGCTGAGCGACTCAAGCCTCAACTATACTCCGCTCGGCGACAAGGAAATCGCCGTATTCATCCGCCTGGGCAGCGATTACAACAACAACTATTACGAATACGAGATACCACTTGACGTCACTCCCCCCGGCACATACAACGGTTCGACCCTCTCCGGTTGCCAGGCAGTCTGGCCCGAGCAGAATATGCTCGACATCGATCCGAAAATCTTCACCGACATCAAGAAAGAACGCAACCGGGTCCAGTATTCCTTCACTTCACCTTTCAGCCGTTCCGACAACGATAAACCCAACAACACGGTGACTATTGTCGGAAACCCCTCGCTGGCCGACGTGCGGACCTTGATGATCGGCGTGCGCAACCTCGCCGCTTCGTCCCGTTCGGCAGAGGTCTGGGTAAATGAGCTGCGTGTGAAGGATTTTGACGAGAGCGGCGGCTGGGCGGCGCAGGGCAATCTCTCAGTCCAGCTCTCCGATGTGGGCAGCGTGGTGCTGGCCGGACACGTGGAAACGGCGGGCTTCGGCGGGCTGGAAGAGAGCGTAAGCCAGAGAAGGACGGACAATTACTACCAATATGCCGTAACCACGAACGTCGACGCCGGGCGCTTTCTGCCACACTGGCTCAAACTCAGCGCCCCGCTCTACTTCTCTTATTCGAAAGAGATACTCTCTCCGGAATATGACCCGGTCAACGAAGACCTCCGCCTCGACGATGTGCTCGAAACCTACAGCGACCAGCGGCAGAAGGACAGCGTCCTCGACGTGGCCCGCACCATATCCACTTACAAAAACTTCAGCCTTTCCAACCTGAAGTTCGACATCAAGTCGAAGAAGCCCATGCCCTATGACCCGGCCAACTTCTCCTTTTCCTACTCTTTCAGTAAGAAACACAACAGCAGTACTACTACGCGCTACGACAACGAGCTCAACTGGAAGCTGGGACTTACCTATAATTATTCGCCCGTCTACAAGGCCTGGACTCCCTTTGCCAAGCTGGAGAGCAAGAGTCCGGCGCTGAAGTTCGTGAAAGCCCTCAACCTGAATTACCTCCCGCAGAACATCGGTTTCTCCTCCGACCTGACCCGATATTACCAGGAGACGCAACTTCGCGACATCGAGGACGCCTCCTACGAGATTCCGGTCAGCGTCTCGAAGAGCTATCTCTGGAACCGGAAGTTCGTCCTGCGCTGGGATCTGACGAAAAACCTGCAGATGAATTTCAACAGCGGCACGCAGGCCGAGATTGAGGAGCCTGCCGGGGTGGTCAACAAAGCGCTCTATCCCGACGAATACTCCGTCTGGAAAGATTCCGTCCGCCAGAGCCTCCTCTCGCTGGGCCGTCCGCTCGATTACCGGCAGAACTTCTCGGCTTCCTACAAAGTGCCCTTCGACTTGATACCGATACTCGACTGGCTTTCGTCGAACGCCACGTACACCTCTTCCTATTCCTGGGAGCGCGGCACCGAAATGTCCGACGGAACGAGCCTGGGGCACACCATTGCCAACCAGGCGACCTTCAACCTGACGGGAAAAATGGAGCTGGAGAAGTTCTACAACAAAGTGCCTTTCCTGCGCGAGGTGAACAAGAAGTTCTCCTCCACCTCGCGCCGCGCGACCACCTCCTCCGCCTCCAAGAAGAAAGACGGCGAGGAGGAGAAAAAGGAAGAGAAGAAGTTTGAGAAGGAAATCACCCTGCTGCCCGACTCCAACCTCGTCATCTCCCACTCCCAGAACAGCAAGAACCCGCGCGTCACGGCCCTGCTCCCTTCGGGCAAGCGCTTCCCTATTAAATATAAGGTAAAGGACAAAAACAAGATCGAGATACTGACGCGTGACACGGTGACGGTGAAGCTCACCGTCCGCCCCGGCAAGCGGCCCGAAGAGCGCCCCTGGTACAAGCCCGCGCAGTATGCCGCCCGTTTCGCCATGCTGGTGCGCTCCCTGTCCTTCACCTACCGCAACACGCGCTCCATGACCATCCCCGGCTTCATGCCCGAGATCGGCGATTTCTTCGGCCAGCGGGGCGGTTCGGGGCTGGCTCCCGGTCTGGACTTCGCCTTCGGCTTCGCGGGCGAAAGCTACATACAGAAAGCCGCCGAGCGCGACTGGCTTCTGCGCAACGACTCGGTGTCTTCTTACGCCTCCACCAGCGCTGTCGACGAGGTGCAGCTCAAGATGACGCTCGAACCGCTGACGGCCCTGAAAATCGACCTCAACGCTTCCTGGCAGAAGACCTCCTCGAAGAGCATACAATACATGTATGCCGGCATGCCCACCACGCAGACCGGCAACTTCAACATGACCATCATTTCGATAGGGACTTCCTTCGAAACCTCCAAGCAGGGCAACGGTTATCGATCGAAGACCTTCGACAAGTTCCTCGAGCAGCTCAACATTATCCAGTCCCGCGTGCAGGCCCAGTACGGCGGCGCCGTCTATCCCGTCGGCACGGGAGGCGGCCTCGACGGGAAGCCCTACGATCCGGCCAACGGGGCGGTCGACAAATATTCGGCCGACGTGCTTCTGCCGGCTTTCCTCTCCGCTTATACCGGAAAGGACCCGTCTTCCATCTCTTTGGGGCTGATTCCTGCCCTGACCGCCATGATGCCCAACTGGAACGTGACGTACAGCGGCTTGGTGCGCCTGCCCTTTATCCGCGACCACTTCAAGACTTTCGACCTGACGCACGGCTATAAGAGCATCTACACCATCGGGTCCTACAATTCCTATTCCTCCTATCTGGCTTATATGGGCGATTTGGGATTTGTGCAGGACGTCACCACCGGCCTGCCCGTGCCTTCCTCGCCCTACGACATAGGCACCGTCTCCATCAACGAGGCCTTCTCGCCGCTGGCCGGCCTGAATACGACGCTCATGAACGGCATCACGACGAAACTCGAATACCGCCGCACGCGTGTGGTGACGCTTTCGGTGAGCGCCTTGCAGATAGTGGAGAGCCTGTCGAACGATTTCGTCATCGGCGCGGGCTACAAGATAGTCGACTTCCAGCCCTGGAACCGGAAGCTCAAGGGCAAGAACGCCCGGGGCACCCAGTCGCCCTCGGGCCGCACCAACACGGCTTCCACCGTGAGCCACGACCTCAACCTGCGCGCCGATGTGAGCCTGCGCAATCAGAGCGCCCTTTCGCGCAACATCATGGACGGAACCACGCAGCCCACTTCCGGAAACAAGGCACTGAAGATATCCTTCTCGGCCGACTACCAGCTCTCCCGCCAGCTCACCCTGCGGCTTTACTACGATTTCCAGAAGAACACGCCGCTCATCTCCAGTTCTTCCTTCCCCGTGACCAACAACGACTTCGGCGCGACGCTCAAGTTCAACCTCACGCGCTGAGGCATCGGCAGAAAAACAAAATCCGGGCGGCACGTTGCGTGCCGCCCGGATTTTATATTGCCCTGTTGCTCCAGCTCCGAGGCAGGGGAGGATTATTCCTGCCAGTCGTAGAGGTTTACCTTCTTGTGGCGGGAGAATTGGAAGTCCTCCTCGGGGAAGAAGCGTTTGAGTATGGCGTAGAGCTCCGGGTCGTAGCGCTTCAGTTCCTCGCGGGTGTTGACCTGGTTGTGTTTCCCGTCGCCGTCGGGGTTGGGAACCTCCGCGTTGACGTTGAACCACGACTGCACGCCCTCGGCAAAGTACTCCTCTATGTTGGTGGCCGCATACGTGTTTTTCCACCGTCCCTTCTTCAGCGCGTTGTCCAGCGCGGTGCGCAGCTCTTGGTTGAAGTCCGGATAGACGGGCGAGATGCCCACGTTGTGTATCGTGTGGGCGAACTCGTGGATGGTGATGTCCTCCGCGTGGTACTTGTCTATCTGGTAGGCCAGTATGTTCTCCTCGGCACAGGTGGAGAAGGGTTCCTGCAGCGTGCCGCCCAAGCCGCGGGCGCGCAGGTCCCAGTTGATGGACGTGTCGTTCTCCAGATAGGCATGTTCGGGGATGTCGGTGGTGCCCTCGTAGCGGGCCATGACGCCTACGCGCGTGCCGTGGTCGAGCAGCGACTTCATCACCTCCTCGGGCAAGACGTCGGTCAGCCCCTTGAGGGTCACGTAGAGCGCCCGGTAGCAAGAGTCGGGCACGCGCCAGGAGCTGGCCACGTGGATGCCGTTGACGTTCATGTATTTCTTGTAGTACGGGTCGAGCCCCAGCTCGGCGGGCGGCGGGGTGATGCGGGGCGCGTCGGCCGTCTGTGCCGTGCAGGCGCCCAGCGGTGCCAGCAGCAGGGAGGCCGCCAGCAGCAGGTTGCGGGTGTGTGTCTTCATATTTTCCGTTTTAAAGGTTTCCGCAAACATACGGATTTCCCTCCGGATTTCCGCAAGACCGCCGGGGCTTTTTCCGGAAAGCGCCTGCACTTTCTCCGAAAAGTGCCGCATCTGTTCCTCGGAAGCGCTGCATCTTTTTGAGAAAATACCTGCCGCTTTTCCCCGAAAGCTGCGGGGAAAAACGTAACTTTGCCCGCAACGACACGTTACTGCCATGGACGGAATCATCATACAGGCCCGCACCGGCTCGACCCGGCTGGCCAACAAGATATTGCTCCCCTTTTGCGGCCGGGAGCGCATCATCGACATCCTCCTGGAGCGCATCAAGGCCTCCTGCCCGGGTGTGCCCGTGGTCGTGGCCACGACGCGCCGGGAGCAGGACGAGGTGCTGGTGCGCGTGGCCGAGGAGCACGGCGTCTTCAGCTTCCGGGGCAGTGAGGACGACGTCCTCTCCCGCTTCATCCTGGCCGCCGAGTGCTACGGCATCGACCGCTTCATCCGCGTCTGCAGCGACAATCCTTTCCTGCAGGCGGACACCTTCCCCGCTCTTTTCCGCGAGCACGACCGCCTCCGGGCCGAAGCCCTGGACTACCTTTCCTACGGTTTCGCCGACGGGACGCCCGTCATCAAGTCCCACCTCGGCCTCTTCTCCGAGCTGACCACGCTCGCCGCCCTGCGCCGCGTGGCGGAAGCCACTGCCGACCGCACCGCGCGGGAGCACGTGACCATCTACCTCTACACCCACCCCGAGGAGTTCCGCGTGCGGCTCCTGCCCCTTCCCCCCGCCCTGGAGGGACGGCGCGACCTGCGCTTCACGCTCGACACGCCCGACGATTTCGCCCTCCTCAGCCGCCTCTATGCCGAGGCCTGCGCCCCGGGCGGCGGGCGCGACTGGCAGTCGCTGCTCCGCCTGGTGGAGCAACATCCCGACTACCGCGCCCGAATGCTCCGCAACATCGGGCAGAATGCCAAGTAATCCTCTCATCCTTTAGCATAACAACCCTATGGAACACACCTATATCATCGGCGAAATCGGGCAGAACCACAACGGCTCGGTCGACATAGCCAAGCTCATCGTGGACCTCGTGTCCCGCCCCGTGCGCGAGGAGACCTTCGGTATCGACCTCAAGCCCATGGATGCCGTGAAGATGACCAAGCGCGACCTGGGCGAGGAGCTTACGGACAGCCAGATGAACCGCCCCTACGATTCGCCCAACTCCTTCGGCCGCACCTACGGCGAGCACCGCGCTTTTCTCGAACTCGACGACCAGGCGCACCTCGAAGTCTACCGCCACGCCAAGGAGCGCGGCCTGGACTTCGTGGAGACGCTGTGCAGCCCCGGATGCCTCAGCCTCCTGAAGCTCTTCACGCCCGACTTCCTGAAGGTAGCCAGCCGCGACCTGACCAACCTGCCCCTGCTCGCGGCCATGGCCGAGACGAAAATCCCTATCATCCTGAGCACCGGCATGGCCGGGCGGCGCGAACTGGACGACGCGCTGGAGGTCATCACCCGCTACCACAGCCAGATCAGCATACTCCACTGCGTGAGCCAGTACCCCACGCGGCCCGAAAACCTGAACCTCCGCACGATTGCCTACCTGCAGAAGCACTACGGGCAGTACCGCATAGGCTTCTCGGACCACACCATCGGCATCGCCGCCCCGGTAGTGGCGGTGGGGATGGGCGCCCGCATCATCGAAAAACACATTACCATCGACCGCCGCATGAAAGGAACCGACCAGCTCGGCTCGCTCGGCCCCGACGGGGTGAACCGCATGATACGCGACATCCGCGTGGCGGAGATGTGGATGGGGCGCGAGGAGCTGTACATAGACCCTGCCGTCTCCGCCGCGCGCGTCAAGCTGGAGCGTTCCATTGCGACGAAAGTGGCGCTCGGGGCGGGCGACATCGTGACCGAAGACAAGATACACATGCTCAGCCCCGGCGACGGATATAAGTGGGCCGACCGCGAGAGCGTCATCGGACGCCGCGTGAAGTGCCGCATCCCGAAGAACGAAATCATCTATCCCTGCGACCTGGAGCCTTGAGCTTCCGGCGGAATGAACCGGAACGAGGATGAAAATCTTAGGCATCGTCATACTCTACCACCCCGACGATGCGGCCGCCGGCCGCATCGCTTCCTACCTGCCGGTGCTCGAGAAACTCCTGATTTGGGACAACACGCCGGGCGGTGGACAGGCCGCGCGCTGCATCCCGCCCGGCACGCCGCGGGAGAAGTGCATTGTCTGCGGCACGGGGGCGAACGAGGGCATCGGCCGGCCGCTGAATGAGGCTGTCCGCCGCGCCGCGGCGGAGGGCTGCACGCACCTCATGACCTTCGACCAGGACAGCCGCTTCCTCCCCGGCGAGGCGCGCCGCTATGTGGACCGAGTGGCGGAGCTGGAAGCCGGGGGCGAG
This sequence comes from uncultured Bacteroidaceae bacterium, assembly GCA_944320955.1. Taxonomy (GTDB): domain Bacteria; phylum Bacteroidota; class Bacteroidia; order Bacteroidales; family Bacteroidaceae; genus UBA1794. The sequence continues at coordinate 21,846 of CALUJL010000003.1, read as the reverse complement.
GCCGTCTTCTCGACCAACTACCTGCTGGAGTCGCAGGGCACGGCGCTCTATCCCGCCGACGGCAGCGTCAGGGAAGTGCCCTCCTGCATGACTTCGGGCAGCATCTATCCCCTCTCCCTCTTCCGCCGCGTGGGGCTCTTCCGCGAGGACTTCTTCATCTGGGGCGTGGACATGGAGTTTTCCTACCGCGCCCGCCGCGCCGGAGTGCCCTCGCTCTGCATCTCCGACGTCCTGCTGCAGCACGGTTTCGGCGCACAGCGCCGCCGTCGCAGGCTGTTGGGGCGCGAGGTTTTCCCCAATGAGTATGCCCCGGCACGCACGTACTACAACGTGCGCAACGGTTTCCTCCTCCACCGTCTCTTTCCCGCCGAGCTCCCTCTCGGCCCGCACCTGAAGTATCATCTCTTCAAGCGCTTCGTCTTTGTCCTCCTCTACGAGCGGCAGAAAGCTGCCAAGTGCCGCGCGCTCCTCTGCGGCCTGCTCGACGGCTTGCGCGGACGGGCGGGCAAGTGGCGCCGGCAGAGGGACTGAACCGACCGAAACATCTTGATAAAGAATATGGAAAACTTACCGAAGTTAGTGATTACCGACATCGACGGCGTCTGGACCGACGGCGGCATGTATTACACCGCTGGGGGCGACGTCATGAAGCGCTTCTGCGTCAAGGACGGATGGGGCGTGGCCTTCTTGCGGCACTATGGGGTGCCGGTGGCCATCATGACGGGCGAGAATACGCCCATCGTGCAGCGCCGCGCCGAGAAGCTCCGCATCGAGCGGTGCTATCTGGGCGTGAAGGACAAACTGGCCCTGGCGCAGGAGGTATGCCGCGAGCTGGGCATCGGGCTGGGCGACGTGGCTTACATCGGCGACGACCTCAACGATCTCCGCCTGCTCCGCGCCGTGGGCTATCCGGCCTCGCCCGCCAATACGCCGGACTATGTGAAACGCGAAGTCGCCTACGTATGCCGCGCTTCGGGCGGGCAGGGCGCTTTCCGCGAGTTTGTGGAGCATCTGCTCTCCCGCGCCGGCCTGCTCGAAGAGGCCATTGAGGCCGTGGGCTGACTGGTCTGCTCCTTCCGCCTCGCAGCGGCAAGGCGGGCGGCAGAATCCTTACGGAAGGGAGAAAAAGGAATCCCGGCATTGTGCGCTGGACGGGCGTACAATGCCGGGATTTCCTATGCTGCAGGCAGAAGGCGGATGCGCCTCTACGGCGTGTTTCTTACTTCACCTTGATGCGGTCGAAGCCCTTGCCGAAGACGCCGTGCACGTTGCTTTCGGAGAGGAATGCGTGCTCGTCGATGGACTTCACCAGCCGGAGGATGGAGACGGCTTCCTTCCGCTTGGCCAGGATGCAGAGCACTTTGACAGGGCGCTTGCTGTACCAGCCCTGGCCGTCGAGCACGGTGACGCCGCGGTGCAGCCGGACGGAGATTACGTCGGCGATTTCGGCGTATTTCTCAGAGAAAATGAGGAATTGCACCGACTGTTGGTTGCGGTTCGTCACGCTGTCGAGCGTAAAGGTGTAGATGAACGTGGCCACATAGCCGAACAAAACGCGGCGCCAGTCGTTGAAAACGAAATAACAGGAGGCGATGATGAGGATGTCGCAGTAGAGAATCATCCGGCCGAGGCTGATGTCGCGGTATTTGTTGATGGCCGCGGCTATGATGTCCGTGCCGCCCGTGCTGCCGTTGTGCATGAAGATGATGGCCAGGCCGAAGCCGCACATCACGGAGCCCAGCGTACAGGCCAGGAAGTCCTGCCCGTCGCCCAGGAGCTGGAGGTTGGGCGAGATGTTCTCCTGCAGGATCCACAGGGCGAAGGTCATCATCAGGATGCCGTATGTGGTGCGTATGACGAATCTCAAGCCGAGGAATTTGAGCGCAATGCCCATGAGTAGGGCATTGATGGCGAAGTAAGTCCATTGCATGGGTATGCCCGTGGCATAGAACGTTATGGCGCCGATACCGGCCACGCCGCCGATTGTGATTTTGTAGGGGATGAAGAAGAGCACCCACCCGAGGGCGTAGCTGAAGATGCCTACCGTGATGACGAGGTAGTCGCGGATTTCATTCCAGACGAACTGTATCTTCTGGCTGGAAGTGACTGGTTGTTTAACGTAAGACCACATTGACTATCTTTTTTGGTACGATGATTATTTTTACGACCGACTTGCCTTCCATCCATTTCTGTGCGGCTTCGTCGGCGAGGACGGCCTGCTGGATGGCGTCGTTGGCGGCATCGGCGGGGAAGGTCTTCTGGAAACGGGCTTTCCCGTTGAAAGAAATGGTGTAGCTGACGGTGTCTTCTGCGAGGTAGTGCTCGTCGTATTCGGGCCAAGTGGCGTCGCAAACGCTGGTCGTATGCCCGAGAGCTTCCCAAAGTTCCTCGGCAAGGTGCGGGGCGAAGGGGGCTATCAGCACGACGAGCGGCTCCAGTACGGCGCGCTTGCGGCACTTGAGCGAAGTCAACTCGTTGGTGCAGATCATGAAGGCGCTGATCGAAGTATTATAGGAAAAGGTTTCGATGTCGGCCGTTACCTTCTTTATGAGTTTGTGCAGGGACTTCAGTTCTTCGGCGCTGCCGCTTTCGTCGGAAAGTTGCAGGGCTTCTGCGCCTTTGCCCCAGAACAAATTCCAGAACTTGCGGAGGAAGCGGTGCACGCCGTCTATCCCGTTCGTGTCCCACGGCTTGGATTGCTCGACGGGGCCGAGGAACATTTCGTACATGCGCAGTGTGTCGGCGCCGTACTTCTCCACGATCAGGTCGGGGTTGACCACGTTATACATCGATTTGCTCATCTTCTCGACGGCCCATCCGCAGATGTATTTCCCGTCTTCCAGCACAAACTGTGCGTCGGCATACTCCGGACGCCAGGACTTGAAGGCTTCGAGGTCGAGAATGTCGTTGCTTACGATGTTGACATCCACGTGGATCGGCGTCACGTCGTAGTCTTTCTTCAGATTGTAGGAGACAAAGGTGTTGGTGTCCTTGATGCGGTAGACAAAATTGCTGCGGCCCTGGATCATGCCTTGGTTCACTAATTTCTGGAAGGGCTCCTCCTTGACGGAGACGCCGAGGTCGAAAAGGAATTTATTCCAGAAGCGGGAGTAGATGAGGTGCCCCGTGGCGTGCTCCGTGCCGCCCACGTAGAGGTCCACGTTTTGCCAGTATTCGGCTTTTTCGTGGGAGAGAAGTGCCTCGTGGTTGCGGGGATCCATGTAGCGGAGGTAGTAGGCCGAGGAGCCGGCGAAGCCGGGCATGGTGCAGACTTCCAGGGGATATCCCTCTTCGGTCTTCCAGTTTTTGGCGCGGGCCAAGGGGGGCTCGCCGGTTTCGGTGGGGAGGTATTTGTCGATTTCGGGGAGTTCGAGCGGAAGTTTGCTCTCGTCGAGCAGGTAGGGCATGCCGTCTTTGTAGTAGACCGGGAAGGGTTCGCCCCAGTAGCGCTGGCGGGAGAAGATGGCGTCGCGCAGGCGGAAGTTGACTTTGACGCGGCCCAGGCCGTTTTCCGTTACGTATTTTTTTGTGGCGGCTATGGCCTCTTTCACTGTCAGGCCGTTCAGGTTGAGGCCTCCTGCGGGGCTCCCGGCTTTCGGGGAGTTGGTCATGATGCCTTCTTTGGCATCGAAACTCTCTTCGCTCACGTCGCATCCCTCGATCAGGGGGCGGATTTCCAGATTGAAGTGCTTGGCGAAGGCATAGTCGCGGCTGTCGTGGGCCGGGACGGCCATGATTGCGCCCGTTCCGTAGCCGGCGAGCACGTAATCGCTAATCCAGATGGGGATTTCCTCTCCCGTCAGGGGGTTGATGGCGTAGGACCCGCTGAAGACTCCGCTGACGCTGCGGTCGGCTATGCGCTCGCGTTCGGTGCGTTTGCGGGTGCGTTCGAGGTAGGCGTCCACCTCGTTTTTCTGTCCGGGCGTGGTGAGTCGGGCCACCAGTGCGCTCTCCGGGGCAAGTACCATGAAGGTTACGCCGAAGACCGTATCGGCGCGGGTGGTGAAGATGAGGAGTTCCGTGTCGCTGCCTTTCACTTTGAAGGACATCTCGGTGCCTTCCGAGCGTCCGATCCAGTTCCTTTGCGTTTCCTTCAGCGAGTCTGTCCAGTCTATTGTGTCGAGCCCGTCGAGGAGGCGCTGGGCATAGGCGCTGACGCGCAGGCACCATTGGCGCATGACGCGCTGCACGACGGGATAACCGCCGCGCACGCTGAGGCCTTCTACTACTTCGTCGTTGGCCAGGACGGTGCCCAATTGCGGACACCAGTTGACCATCGTGTTGCCGAGGTAGGCGATCCGGTAATTCATGAGCGTCTCCTGTTGCTTATTCTGGCTCATGGCTTTCCATTCGGCGGCGGTGAAGGTGAGTTCCTTGCTGCAGGCCACGTCGAGTCCCTCCGTGCCGTTCTGCCCGAAGGCCTCGATGAGTTCGCTGATGGGGCGTGCCTTTTGGGCGCGGTTGCAGTAGTAACTCTTGAACATCTGCTCAAAGGCCCACTGCGTCCACTGGTAGTATTCCGGGTCGCAGGTGCGGATTTCGCGGTTCCAGTCGAAGGAAAATCCTATTTTGTCCAGCTGTTCGCGGTAGCGGGCTATGTTCTTGTCGGTGGTGATGGCAGGGTGCTGTCCCGTCTGTATGGCATATTGTTCGGCGGGGAGGCCGTAGGCATCGTAACCCATGGGGTTGAGGACGTTGAATCCCCGCAGGCGTTTGTAGCGGGCGTAGATGTCGGATGCGATGTAGCCCAGCGGGTGTCCGACGTGGAGGCCGGCCCCGGAGGGATAGGGGAACATGTTCAGTACGTAAAACTTCTGCTTGTCTTTATTTTCCGTTACCCGATAGGTCTGTCGTTCGACCCATCTTTTTTGCCACTTCTGTTCGATCTCTCTGAAGTTGTATTCCATGTTTTTTCTGAGGTTATACAGCGTTTTATGCCGCAAAGGTAGTGAATATTGTTGAAAAGTGGTTTTCTTCTTATCGTTTGCTGCGGAAGAAGTCCTGCATCAGCTGCGCGGCTTCGTCGGCAAGCAGGCCTTGGGCGACTTCCGTCTTGGGGTGGAGCACGCCGGGGGCGTAGCGGCGGTAGCCGCGCTTAGGGTCTTCCGCCCCGTAGACGAGGCGCCCCATCTGTGTCCAGGCTATGGCTCCGGCACACATGGGGCAGGGTTCTACGGTCACGTAGAGCGTGCACTCGTTCAGATACTTGGCCCCGAGGTGGTTTTCGGCAGCGGTGATGGCCTGCATCTCAGCGTGGGCCGTGGCGTCGCGCAGCGTCTCGGTCAGGTTGTGTGCACGGGCGATGATGCGTTCCTTGCAGACGATGACGGCTCCGATGGGCACTTCGTCTTCCGCATAGGCCCTGCGGGCTTCTTCGAGTGCTTGGCGCATGTATTCTTCGTCGGTCATGGCGGGAAAAGAGGTTGAGGGGGAGAGGGGTGAAGGTCAGCGCCGCATGTCGTGCTCGCTGAAGAGGAGGGAGGACTCCGATGCGCTTTCCTGCACGGCTCCCAGCACGGTGCGCCGTATCCAGTGCGACCGGTTCTGAATCCGCCTGCTCTCCAAAAAACGGTCTATCAGGCTCTTTTCTTCTTCGGTCAGCAGGACAGAGATGCGCTCGGTGCGGGGCTTGCGGTCGCGTTCCTCGGGCGGATCGGTGCGGTTGGGCCGGGTTTTCCGGCTATGGTCCTTCATATCCGGTTGCAAAATTAGGCTATGTTTTCATGATAGCCAACGGTTTAATTCACTATTTTTGCGCAAAATACCGGGAAAAGATGGCAGACCACAACGAGCGCGGGCGGCGGGGCGAGGACATTGCCGCATTCTATCTGCAGGACAAGGGCTACTGCATCCGCGAGCGCAACTGGCGCTCGGGCAAACTGGAGTTGGACCTTGTGGCCGAAAAGGACGGCGAACTGGTCTTCGTGGAGGTCAAGACGCGCCACGACGGGCTGTATGGCGACCCTTCGGAGGCCGTAGACCGCCGCAAGCGGCGGCACATCCTCCTGGCGGCCGACGCCTATGTCCGCCTCGCCGCTTCCGACCTTCCGGTGCGTTTCGATGTCATTTCCATTCTCTACGACGGCACCCGCTGGCAGATCGAGCACTACGAAGACGCCTTTTCGCCCGGACTTACCTCACTTTGACCCAAGATTCTTCAGCCTATGGCTTTCCACTTTTTTCTGCAAGCCCTCTTCTTTTTCTCCGGACTGCTGTGCCTGCTGGCCGCCGCGGCCGATTGGGAGTGGTTTTTCACCACCGAGAGTTCCCGGTCTTTCTACCGTTTTTATACGTCCGTGCGCCGCTTGTGCCTCCGCCGCCGGGGGAAAAGCGTTTCCCATGCAGCCCCGTCGCGGCGGACCTTGCGCCTCATCTATGCCGTGGGGGGAGTGCTCCTCATGTCGCTGGCCGTATGGTTTTTCTGGCTCACGTGCCGCGCGTTTGCTTATACCCCGCCTTTCTTCTGAGCTCATGCTCTGCCGGGCAGCCGCAGGCATACTTATATATAAAAGAATAAGCTCCGCGACTTTCTAGCCTCGGAGCTTGTTTCTCGGGAGAGGTCTCTAGCAGATTCGAACTGCTGTGGGCGGTTTTGCAGACCGGTGCCTAACCACTCGGCCAAGAGACCCTGCGCTTTCATCTCTGAAATGCGGCGCAAAGATAAGGACTTTTCCCGGACAGCGCAAATAAAACTGCTGCTTTTTTCTCATTTTTCCCTGGCTATTACCAAAATCGGGTTCGAATCGTCATTCAGCGGATAGTCGTTCTGTGCCTTTTCGCGCAAGGCTTGCCGGTCCTTGCCGATGAACAGGTCGATGGGCATCAGGGCAGCCAGCAGGTTACCGTCGTGCCCGGTGGAGATAAACGGCCAGAAAGTCACGTCCTCGGAGAAGCTGTCGAGCCGGATGTGCCCTTTGTCCTCGAAGCCCCAGCGCCAGTAGTGGTTGTGGACCACGCGGTTCGTCTTGCGCTCCACGAGCACATCGCGGCCTCCCTGCTTCGTGGGGACTTCCAGGTAGAAGTGCTTTTCCGTGCCGGCCATGTTGTCTATCTGGTATTTCGTCTCTTGGAGTTCCTTCGAGTTGTCCCAGTTCTCGCACAGTTCCCGGCTGGGGGAGTAACTTCCGCGGTCGAAGAGCAGGGAGTCTACTTCCCCTTCCGGCGTGTAGCACCATGCCCAGTCGTCGAAAGGCAGGATCATCCAGGTCCCGTCCGGCGTGCTGCACATGGTCGCGGTCTTCATCATGCTGCGTTTTACGGTTTCTCCGTCCGTGTAGATCCGGTGGGAAAGCCGCAGTTTCCCCGCCGGGGTGAACACCTGGAGCCACACGTCCAGCCCTTCCTCCTTGTAGTCGCGCATCTCGCACACGAGATTCCCGTCGTGGGCCACCCGGAAAGTCTGGGGTACCTTGCCGTTGTCGGGCATCTTGAAGTCGCCGAGGTATTCCCCGCCGAGCGAGTAGCGGAAAATCCGGTTGTCGAACGTGGCTATGAGCACCGTGCCGTTCTCCGTGTCGTAGCGTGCCGAGCGCGTGGCCCCGTGCTCGCCGTGGCCGTTCCCCGTCGTGCCCACCTTGTTGAGGAAGCGCCCGTCCCTGCCGAAGCGCAGGACATCGTTGCCCTGCCACACCAGTACGTTGCTGTCGTCTACGGCCATTATGGAGGCCGGGCCCAACAGGCATTCCGGCCGGGTCTCCAGGGGGATGTATTCCACGGACGCAAAGAGGTCTTTGGCCGTGAGGCGCGCTTCCTCCGTGCCCAGCTGTGTCAGGTCGATCCGGCCGGCTCCGCTTTCCTGTTGCCCGCAGGCTGCCAGGGCGAGGAATGCTATTAGCATGAAAGATTGCTTCTTCATAAGAAAAAAGTTTTTGGTGCAATTGGTGATAAACCCGCTGCGTGCTGGAAGCTGGGGCATTTCATCGTTTTTGTTTGTGCAGGCTGTCCCATAGCTTCGCCAGCGCGTCAGCGTCCGGCGATTGCAGCTCTGCCCGGACGATAGTCCCTTCTTCCAAGTAGAGGACGAGGGGGTATTTCCCCTTGTTTCCTCTGATGGTGTAGGCGTTGGCCGTGTCGACCAGGGCGTTGAGGCTTTCTATGGATACGTCCTTCAGCCTGCGTCTCAGCAGCTTGATGGACTGGGTCGACGTGAAGACCACCCGGTTTTCCTGCTGCTCCCGGGAGAAGAAATCCTTGTTGGCCCGCAAGAAGTGGATACCTGTGGCGATGCACCCCGGGCATCCGCCTCCCGGAATGATCAAGCAGTGTGTCTCGTCTTTGTCGAAAGTGATGCCTGCCTCGCGGAAGTAGTCCTGTGCGAGTTCCGTGGTTCCCCCGCTGTCCCGGCAGGAAAGCAAGGCCAGGCAGGCCATTATCAGCCATGCGGTCTTCTTCATTCTTCGGGCAGGTTGATCGGGAAGATGGCAAAGTAGAGGTGGTTCTCGTCCGGATTCTGCATTTGGACAGCGAGCCTTTCCCTGGTGATGTGCATATTGTAGGTGTAATATATATTGCGGTCCGTCACGATGCTCGTCTCCGAGAGGAGCGTCCCGTCTTCCCGAGTGATGATGACCGACCAGGGTTTGTTGAATGCGCTCTTGCCGTCCCATCCGCTGAAGGGGTGCTCCGCAAGGCGGAGGTACAGGTGTCGGTAGGGGTCGTACAGGATGTCGGCATACGAAGTCTGGCCGATATAGTAGCATCTTTCCTTGTTCGGATCCTTGTCGTAGTCCTCATTGCTTAGCTTGCAGGCACTGATTCCCCGGTCGCGGCGGCTCTTCATCGGCAGCGTGTCGCAGGAGGAGAAGTCGGGGCTGTAGCGCAGTACGTAGTCGAGTATGGGGAAGCTGTATAGGTGGCATCCTTTCCCGTCTTGTGCCGTATGGACTGTGTTCAGGTAGGAACTGCCCCAGCTGTGCCGCGTGTAGAGGTCGGGGTAGAACACTACATTCTTCCACTCTTTGGTCTCCGGGTTTAAGATTTCGGAAACCGGGATTTTTATTCCTTTGGCTTGAGCCAGATTGCCCTGTGTCGTGCCGGAGAGCACGGCTTTCCCGTTGTAGAGCCTGATGCGGGTGCGGTTCAATGCGTTTATGGATGGAGTCAAATCTTCGAGGGATGCGCCGTGGGGTATCCGCCAGGTAGATTCAATTTCTCCTTTTCTGTTTATCAGGTATAAAATGCCTTGCAGGTCATTGAAGACGAAGATAGAGTCTTGGGAGATGTATGTGAAGCCGGAATAATCCATAAGCGTACCGCAAGCTGCTGTCGGGATGGAGTCTTCCAGATTGCCCTGCACCCAATCGAATATATAAATGTGTGTTTCGTCCAATAGGAGGAACTTTTCTTTCCCGTCGATTGTCGCTATTTGCGTGGCATACGATTGGTTGGAAATCATCGGACCCAAGTTGATGACTTTTTCGGTCTGCCGGCTTAGGTCGATCAGCAGGCTGTCTTGCGCAGCAGGGAATCCACTGCTGATTTTATCCCCTTGTCTTGTGCAGGCAGTCCATAGCAAGATAGGGACAAGCGCGAAGAGTAGTACGGCGGAAGAGTATGGGTTTTTCATTTCAATGGCTATATTAAGGAACTCGTTTCTTCAGAAGAAAAGGGCGGGGGCATTTCCCGTTGTCCACAACCCGTCAGGCCGATTGAGGCCGGCACGGTAAGGATGCTGTGAAAAAAAGAGCTTCCAAATCGTCTGTCCCTTCGTACAGGAAAAGATTTTTCAGTCCAAATATAAATTAAAAACGGGCAAGAGAAGAACGGAAGCGTTGTTTTTTTTATGAAATGATAACGTTGAAACGCTTTGAAGTGTGGCTTATTATCGTTTCAGGCGCGCGGTCTCCCTCCCGAACCGCTTTTTCCTGTCCTCTTTTTCTCTCCCACTTGCGGCTTCGTTCCGCAGCAGAGCGGGCAGTCTTCGCACCGTGCCGTACCTTCCGGACAGCCGCCTCCGGGGCGCTTCTTGCGGCGGGGGCGCAGGAAGTGCCTCAGGAAGAGCACGGCGCACAGGGCGGTGATGAGGCCTGCGGCGATGTCTTGTCCGTCCATGTCAGAAGAAGTTTCGGCCCACTTGGTAGACGACGAACGTGACGACCCACGCCAGCGCCGTGGAATGCACGGCCGCGAACAGCGCCCACTTCCAGCTGCCCGACTCGCCGCGTATGGCGGCTATCGTGGCGACACACGGGAAATAGATGACCACGAAGAGCATGAAGCAGAAGGCCACCAGCGGGGTCACGCCGTCCCGCTCCAGCGCGGCGAGCGAGATGCTGCCCTCCTCTTCTGCTCCGGCGGAGGCGGCAGCTTCGGGCTGTGCCTCGTCGGGATAGAGCACGCAGAGGGTGCTGGCCACGATCTCCTTGGCCCCCGCGCCGGAGACGAGGCTGATGCCCAGCTTCCAGTTCATGCCGAGCGGTTCGAGGGCGGGCTCGATGAATTTGCCGATATGGCCTATGTAGGAATTCTCCTGCTGCTCCTGGGCGGTGGACCACCGGTCGTGGTCGGGATAGTAGCTCAGGAACCACACGAGCACGGAGGCAAAGAGGATGATGCCCCCCATCTTGCGCAGGTATTGCTTGCCCTTCTCCCACGTGTGGATGGCCACAGAGCGCCAGGTCGGCAGGCGGTAGGGCGGGAGTTCCATGACGAAGGGCACCTCGTCCTTAGGCACCACGTAGAGGCTCATGATGCGGCAGAAGCCTATGGCCAGCAGGATGCCCGCCGTATAGAGCAGGAGCATGACGAGCCCGCCGTGGCGGGGGAAGAAGAGCCCCGTGAGGAGCAGGTAGATGGGCAGCCGCGCGCTGCAACTCATGAAGGGCACGGCGAGCATCGTGATGAGGCGGTTGCTGCGGCTCTCTATGGTGCGCGTGGCCATGATGGCCGGCACGTTGCAGCCGAAGCCCATGATGAGCGGGATGAACGACTTGCCGTGGAGCCCCATCTTGTGCATGATCTTGTCCATGATGAAGGCCGCGCGGGCCATGTAGCCCGAGTCTTCCATCAGGGAGATGAAGAGGTAGAGGATCAGTATGTTGGGCAGGAAGACAATCACGCCGCCCACGCCGCCCAGTATGCCGTCGGCCAGCATGGCGCGCAGCGGCCCCTCGGGCAGCGCGCCGCGCACCCAGTCGGTCAGGGCGCCCACGCCGGCCTCTATCCAGTCCATCGGGTACTGCCCGATGACGAAGGTGGCCTGGAACATGACCCACAGGAAGAGGAAGAAAATCGGGTAGCCCCAGATGCGGTGCGTCACTACGGAGTCCAGCACTTTGGTGAGCTGTCGCTTGTCTTCGTGGCGGTCTTCGTAGGCTTCCTTGAGGGCTCCGTCGATAAAGCCGTACTTGGCGTTGGTGATGGCCGTCTCGCAGTCTTCGCCCAGCACGGCGCTGACTTCTTCTCCCTTGCGGCGCGCGGTCTCCAGGATGGCCTCGCCCCCGGGCAGGGCGCCTGTGAGTTTCAGGAACTCGCGGTCGCCTTCGAGCAGCTTGATGGAGAGGTAGCGCAGCGAGTAGCGGGCGCGGAGGGACTCGTCGGCCGCCAGTTTCCCGCGCACGGCGCCGATGGCCTGCTCCAGCTCGGGGCCGTAGTTGATGTGGATGTGCCGCAGCACATTGTTCAGCGGGCGCTCGGCGGAGGTGAAGTCTTCCATGTGTCCCTCCCCGGCGGCAGGGCTGTCGGCGACCACCGTGCGGTGCCAGTCTTCCAGCTCGGCCCGCACTTCGGGATTGAGCTCGCCGTTTTCGCCTATGAAGTCGGCGCCTTCGTAGAGGTTGATGATGATGTGGAAGAGGGTCTCTATGCCTTCCCCGTTTCGCGAGATGGTCGGGACCATCGGCACGGCGAAAAGTTTGGAAAGCTGCAGGTAGTCGAGCCGGTTGCCCGAGGCCTGCAGCTCGTCGTAGAGGTTGAGCGCGCAGACGAAGCGCACGTTCATGTCGATGAGCTGCGTGGTCAGGTATAAGTTGCGCTCCAGATTGGAAGAGTCCAGCACGTTTATGATAATGTCCGGCGTCTCTTCGATCAAGTAGCGGCGCACGTAGAGCTCTTCCGGCGAGTATGCCGAAAGGGAGTAGGTGCCCGGCAGGTCGGCGAGGATGAATTTGTAGCCCTGGAAGTCGAAGTGCCCTTCGCGCACGTCCACCGTCACGCCGCTGTAGTTGCCCGTGTGCTCGTGTGTACCGCAGATATAGTTGAAGAGGGAGGTTTTCCCGCAGTTCGGGTTGCCCACGAGCGCCACGCGTATGGTGCGCCGCTGTTCGAGGGCCATCTTCCGGAGCTCAGGCCCGGAGATGGGCTGGTCTTCCTCTATGGTGCCGAGGGAGGAGAGGGCCACTTGGCCGGGCTCGCGCCGGGCTTCTTTCTGGGTGAGCACCTCGATGAGGTCGGCCTCGCTGCGGCGGAGCGATATTTCGTAGCCCATGATGCGGTACTTCACCGGGTCTTTCAGCGGGGCATTGAGCAGGACTTCCACTTCCTTGCCCTTGATGAAGCCCATTTCCACGATGCGTTTGCGAAAACCGCCGTGCCCCTTGACGCGTACCACGACGCCTTTTTCGCCTGTATTGAGTTCTGAGAGTCGCATGTCTTGTCTCTGTCTTTTTTTGAAAAGCGGCACAAAATTACGCTTATTCCGCCGCTTGGCCAAATCCGCGGCGGGCCTCCGGGGGCAGAGGTTTCCCGCTTCCGGGAAAAATACCCAGATATGGGTATCCCGCCCTGCGGCGCTTCCGGGGAAAAGTGCTGCCGCTTTTCGGGAAAAGCGGCAGGGGAAATCGGGAAAAGCGCCTGCACTTTTTCCGCTCCGGTGCGGAGGCAGTCCGAATTTTCGCTATATTTGAGGCCGAATAGCCGCCCTGCGGAAAGCCGGCGGCGCACGGATTTTTAAACGACACTCCGATGATGAAACACAAGATGCTCACGGCCGCCCTGTTGGCGGCGCTGGCGGCGCTGCCGCTTCAGGCAAAGGTGGTGCTCCCTTCGGTCATAGGGGACCACATGGTGCTACAACAGAATTCGCAAGCCGCCCTGTGGGGGCGTGCCGATGCGGGCAGCCGCGTCACGATACGCCCCTCCTGGTCGGGGCAGACCGTGGCCGTGGAGGCCGACGCCGGGGGGCGCTGGCAGGCGCGGGTGGCTACGCCCGCGGCCGGGGGGCCGTATGAGATAGAGATTTCCGACGGCGAGGCCCTCGTCTTGCGCGACGTTTTGGTGGGCGAGGTGTGGTTCTGTTCCGGACAGTCCAACATGGAAATGCCGGTCGAAGGCTTCGGCTGCCAGCCGGTGGAGGGGGCGGCCGACGTGATCCTCGGCGCGCGCGCCGGGAGGCCCATACGCATGTGTACCGTGCAGAAGAAGATTTCGGGCTCGCCCCTGGAGGAGTGCACGGCGCGATGGGAGACGAACACGCCCGAGTCCGTGGCCCGGGCCAGCGCGACGGCCTACTTCTTTGCCGACTGCCTGCAGGAAGTGCTCGGCGTGCCCGTCGGGCTCCTGATAGCCGACTGGGGCGGCACGCCCATCGAGGCGTGGATGGACCGCGAGACGATGGCGGCATTCCCCGAGTTCGACCTCGCGTTTCTCGAAAAGGAGGGCGCCGACCGCTCGCCCTATGCCCCCACGGTGCTCTACAACGGCATGGTCAGCCCCGTCGTGCCCTACACGCTGCGCGGTTTCCTCTGGTACCAGGGCGAGGCCAACCGCGGGCGGGCCGCGCAATACCGCCGCCTGCAGCCGGAATACGTGAAGATGATGCGCCGCAAATGGGGCAATGAGGCGATGCCTTTCTACTACGTGCAGATCGCCCCGTTCAACTACGGCGGGCCCGAAGACGTGCAGGGAGCCCTGCTCCGCGAGGCACAGATGAAGAATCTGGAGGACATCCCCCGCTCGGGAATGGCTGTGACCCTCGACATCGGCGACTACGACTGCATCCATCCGGCCAAGAAGAAAGAAGTGGGGCGGCGGCTGGCTTACCTGGCCCTCACGCAGGAATACGGCATGAAGGGCATCTCGGCCGAGGCGCCCCTCTACGAGTCCATGGCCGTGAAGGAGGGGAAAGTGGAGCTTACCTTCCGTGTCGGGCACCTTGGGCTTGCCCCGTTGGGCCATGCGCTGACGGGCTTCGAGGTGGCCGGCGAAGACCGCAAGTTCCATCCCGCACAGGCTTTCATCACGGCGTGGAACCGGGTGACGGTATCCTGCCCCGAGGTCCCGCAGCCCGCCGCAGTGCGCTATTGCTTTAAGGACCGCGTCGAGCCTTCGCTCTACAACTGTTTCGGCATTCCGGCCTCGTCCTTCCGCACGGACGACTGGGAGTAACCCTCTTTTCTCCTGCAGCGTATGAAGAAGAGTCTTGCCCGTATCGGCCGGTGGATGAAGCGCCGCGGCGGCCGCTATGCGGCAGTGGCCGCCATCGGGCTGGCCGTTGCCGCTACTGCGCTCTACCTCTTGCGCAACCGCCTGCTGGAGCATTTCGCCTCTTCCCGCATTGAGCGTTTTGAGCGGGAGCGGGGCGTAAGCGTGGACTATGCGGCGCTGCGGCTGGAGGGCTTGGGCGATGTGGTCGTGGAGCGGCTCACCGTCGTGCCGGAAGGGGCGGATACGCTGCTGAGCCTGGGCTACGCTTCGGTGAGCCTGGACTGGTGGAGTCTGCTCTTCGGTGAGCCGGACGTGCGCGAGGTATGCTGCCGGGGCCTGCGCCTGACGGCGGTGAAGTCGGGCGCGGAGGCCAACTATTCGTTTCTTTTCGGCGGGGGAGGCACTTCTTCCGCCCCTGCCCGGCGCGACTACGGGCAGCAGGCCGACCGCCTCCTGGGCTTGCTTTTCCGCCTCTTGCCCGAGCGGGCCGAGGTGGAAGACCTGCAGGTCAGCTACGAACGCGACGGCCGTCTGCTGGGCGTGCGTCTGCCCCGTTTCCGCGAGGAGGAGGGGAATTTCAGCGAAGAGGCCGAGATTTTCACCCACGGCGGCCGCTGGCGTTGGACAGTGGAGGGGCATTTGCTCCCTTCCCGCAGGAGTCTGGCCTTGAACCTCGGGGGAAGCGGCGGAGCGGCGGTGTATGTGCCGGGTTTGCGGCAGTGGGATACGCAGGTTTCCTTCCGCTCTTTGTCGTTGAGGCTCGACGAATCGCGCTCCGGCGGCGTGACGCGGCTCAAGGGGAGGCTCGATTTCGACAGTCTGACGGTGGACAACCGCAGTTTGGCGCCCGTCCCGGTGTGGATGAGGCAGCTCGCCGTGGATTGCGATGCGGCGGTCGGGGCGGACTATGCGGAGCTGGCGGACGGTTCTTCCTTTTCTTTCAACGGTTTCTCCTTCAGTCCTTCCATCCGGGTGCAGAAGCCTGCGGGGGAGGACTGGAAGGTGCGGCTGGCCGTGGAGCAGCCTTTCTTCCCGGCGCAGCGGTTTTTCGACGCGCTGCCTGCCGCGCTGTTCGAGTCGCTGGCCGGAATACGCACGGAGGGGAAGCTGGCCTGGCATTTCCTGCTGGACGCCGACTTCGACCGCCTCGACTCCCTGCGCTTGGAGAGCAGTGTCCGGACGGAGGGCTTCCGCATTGTGGACTTCGGGGCTTCGGACTTGCTGAAACTCAACCGGGAGTTCCTCTATACGGCCTACGAGGGCGGCATCCCGGTGCGCACGTTTCCCGTAGGGCCGAGCCACCCGGGCTATTTGCCGCTGGACAGCATACCCGAAGTGTTGCAGCAAGCCGTCATGCAGTCGGAGGACGGTTCGTTTTACGGGCATGAAGGCTTCCGTCTCGAAGCGCTCCGGCTGGCTTTGGTGCATGATTTGCGCCTCCGCCGCTTCGCCCGTGGCGGAAGCACCATATCGATGCAGCTGGTGAAGAACGTGTTTCTGAACCGGAACAAGAACTTATTCCGAAAGCTGGAGGAGGCTGTGCTCACGTGGCTCATCGAAAGCCAGAACCTCTGCAGCAAACGCCGGATGTATGAGGTCTACCTGAATATCTGCGAGTGGGGCCCGGGCGTCTACGGCGTGCGCGAGGCGGCCGGGTTCTACTTCTCGAAGCGGGATCTGCGGCAGCTCACGCCGAGCGAGGCTGTCTTCCTGGCAGCCCTGGTGCCGCGGCCGAAGAGATACCGGGGCCTGCTGGTCGACGGCGGCCGCGTGAGCCCGAAATTGGAGGGCTACTTCCGGCTGATCGGGCGCTTGCTGGCGGCGCGGGGCGTGATATCGGAGGAGGAAGCGGCGCAGGTTTCGCCGGCGCAGGTGGTGGTGACGGGGCCTGCGGTGCAGGGTTTGGAGGCGGGGGCTGCGGATTCGCTGGCCGTCAGGCTGGATTTCTCGGATTTTCCGGAGGAACTCCCGCTGCAGCCCGACTTGTCCGCGCCTCGGGAGTGAGGGCGGACGGCGGGGTGCGGGCGGCCGTTTTCTGTCAGAGTACCCACTCGGGTTGTTTGCGGCCCTTGCAGAGTTCGGAGAGTTTCTTGCGCGTCAGGAGGCGTGCGAGCAGGGGGAGCTTGCGCGCGTGGCTGGGGCAGACGTAGACGCAGCGCATGCAGGTGATGCAGCGTTGAGCGTCGGTCTGCCGCGGGTCTTGCGCCGGGATGGCGCCGACGGGGCACTCGCGGGCGCAGAGGCCGCAGGAGGTGCAGGCGCGGCCGGCGGCGGGATGGACGGTCATGCGGTGGTAGGGGCGGAAGGGGGTGTTCCCCTTGACGGGCAGGCCGGGGCTGTCGGGGGCGGGGGAGGGGGTGTTTTCCATTTTGTCGAAGAGTTCGCGGGCAAAACGGCGTGCGGCGGCCAGGTCTTCCGCATCGGGGCGGTGGGCGGCGATGCGGGGGACGATGTTGTGGCGGGCCACGAAGGCGGCGGCTGCGGCGGTGCGGAATCCGCGGGCTTCGAGGAGGGTTTTCATTTCGAGCAGGGCGTCGTCGTAGGCGCGGTTGCCGTAGACGGCCACGATGACGGCGGGCGTGCCGTCGGCCTGCAGCCCGCGGAGGCGTTCGACGAAGGTCTCCGGGACGCGCCCGGCATAGACGGGGAAGCCGACGAGCAGGGCTTCAGTGGAGGAGTAGCTGCGGGAGAAGGAGGAACCGCAGGGGGTGAGGTCGGCTTCCTGGCGCAGTTTGCCGGGACGGAGGGAGGCGATTTCGCGCAGGATCTGCCGTGTGGTGAAGGTGGGGCTGAAGTAGATGAGGTCGAAAGTGGTAAGCATAGGCGGAAAAAGTGCTTGGGGTTTTGGGAAAAAGTGCCTGCGCTTTTCGGGAAAAGCGGCAGGGGAAATTTCGTGCCGGTGCGGCCCTCTCAGGGCAGCAGGGAGGGGATTTCGGCAAGCGAATGCACCTCGAAGGTGGGCTTCCACCCGGGGGGCGGGGCGGGGAGCGCGGGCGCCGTGGGCGATGTGGGCGGCGGGCTGGCGGCGGGGATGGGGAGCCGGCGGGGATTGAAGTAGAGCTGGTCGATGCCGGCATGGTAGGCTCCGAGGATGTCGGTGCGCAGGTTGTCGCCGATCATGAGGCTCTCGCGCGGGAGGCTCTGCGTGGCGGAGAGGGCGAAGTGGAAGAACCGGGGGTTGGGCTTGAGCAGGCCGATGTCGTCGGAGAGCAGGACTTTCCGGAAATAGGCGTCGAGTCCGGAGTTGCGCATCTTGCGGCTCTGGAGTTCGCGGAAGCCGTTGGAGAGGATGAAGAGGCGGTAGCCGCGTCCGCGCAGGGCTTGGAGGACGGCGAAGGCGTGGGGGAGGGTCTTTGTCTTCGTAGGGATGAGGGCGAAGAAGTGCTTGGCAAAGGTTTCGAGGAGCGGGCGGCCGGTGGCGCGGGCTGCGGCCCCGGGCGGGAGTATGCCTTGGGCATCGAGCGGGCGGAAGCCGCGGTAGTCGCCCGTTTCCTGCCCGGCGAGGCGGAAGGGGTGGGCGAAGCGTTCGAAGTTGAGCCGGTCTTTGTCTATCTTCCCCGCGGCATAGTCGGCCCAGAGCTGCTCGTTGTGGGCGGAATAGAGGCGTGAAAACTCCTCGAAGCCGGGGAAAAAGCGGTCGAGGCGGCAGTATACGAAAGCCTCTGAGAGGCTGTCGCGCGAATTGGCGGCAGTATCCCAGAGGGTATCGTCGAGGTCGAAAAAGAGGTTCTTGTACCTTACCACACGCGGACAACGAGGTATTTAGAGATGCTCCAGAAGGCCTCCGGGTCGTTTATCTTGAGGGTGAGGTTCTTGTCGGCGCCCTTGGTCAGCTCGTACGATGCGGCGGGGTGCGTGGTGAGGAGCTTGGCTTTTTTGGCCATGAGGGAGATTGTGTTGCAGGAGCGTATGTCGACGGTCGTGAAGTAGTCCTTTTCGTAGTTGCCCTTGAGCACTTCGCCGTCTTCGAGGATGCGCTTCTCCTTCAGCTCGCGCTGGGTCCCGATGGCGAAGTAGGCCGTGTGGAGGTCTTTGTCCTGTTCGGCCATGACGTTGGCCTTGTGGGTATTGTCTATGTGGAGTGCTTCGATGTCGGCGTTCAGCTCGTTGATTTCGCTGTCCAGGCCTTCGAGTTGTATGTTGCGCTGCTGGAGTTCTTGCTGGAGGGTCTCGATCTGCTGGTTACGGAGCTGCAGCTCTTCCTGCATGGAGGCAAGGGTTTTCTCCATGGCCGCGGTGTTCATGCCTTGTTTCTTGACCTGGGCCTGGAGTTGGGCGATGCGTTCTTTGTTGCTCCGCATCGTGGTGATGATGAATTTCATGTCCTCCTGTATCTGGGCTCTTGCGGCCTGGAGGTCGCCGGGGTCTCCCGTGCGGGAGAGGGTGATGCGGTTCTGTGCCTGGCTGATCTGGGTGAATCCTTCCTGAATCTCGTTGAAAATCGTCAGGACGGAGTCCATTTCGCTGTCGCGGGCTGCTATTTGTGCGCGAAGGGAGTCGTTGGTCGCTTGCAGGCGGGCGGTGTCTTTCGCGGAATCGTTGCATGCAGCGAGCAGAAGTGTTGCCCCTGCACTGAAAAGGAACAATAGTTTTTTCATATTTCTTCTTCGTTTTGGGAGTTAATGTCGGAATATTTGGAGCGTTTCTCCTTGGGGGGAGCGGGTTTCCCGCCTACGACGATGACGAATTCCCCCCGCGGTTCTTCTTCGCTGAAGTGCCGGAGGAGTTCGCCGAGTGTGCCCCGGAGGGTCTCTTCGTGCAGTTTGGAGATTTCGCGCACGGTGGCCGCGGGGCGGTCTTCGCCAAAGGTCTCGGCCATCTGGGCGAGGGCTTTCACTACCCGGTGGGGGGACTCGTAGAAGACCATGGTGCGGCTTTCTTCGCGCAGGGCTTCGAGCCGGCTCTGGCGGCCCTTCTTCTGCGGCAGGAAACCCTCGAATGCAAAGCGGTCGCACGGCAGGGCGGAGTCCACGAGGGCGGGGATGCAGGCCGTCGGCCCGGGGAGGCATTCTACCTCGATGCCCCGCTCCGCGCAGAGGCGGGCCAGCATGAACCCGGGGTCGGATATGCCGGGGGTGCCGGCATCGGACACAAGGGCCACCGTCTGCCACTCGCCCGATTCGATGCGCCCGGCCAGCTGTTCGACGGTCCGGTGCTCATTGAACTTGTGGTGGGCCAGCAGGGGCTTCCTGATGTCGTAGTGGTTGAGCAGGATGCCGGTAGTGCGCGTGTCTTCGGCCAATACGGCATCGGCTTCGCGCAGTATGCGAAGAGCACGCAAGGTGATGTCCTCCAGATTGCCGACCGGCGTGGGAACGATGAAAAGCTTTCCCATCGTGACGAAACTTTTTGGGCAAATATAAAGAGAATCTGAAAGTCGGCAGCGAAAAATACATTATTTTTGCAGCAAACGGCCTGCTTTTACCTTTTCTTGCATTCGCTGCGCCGGTGAAGCGGCCGGGTTTTGGCTCATTTCTGCTGTTTATTCCTTTTTATATATATGCTCGAATCTCCGATTACTTTCGACCGTTTTGCGCGTTACCTCATCATCGGCGTCCTGGTAGTGGCCGTCTTCTATCTGGTTTACCTGCTGGAGGGAGCGCTTTTCCCCTTCTGTGTGGCGATGCTCCTGGCCTATTTCCTGCATCCCATGGTGGGCTTTTTCCAATACACCCTGCGCATGAAGAGCCGAGGGGTGGCCATTTTCTGTACGCTGCTGGTGGTGGGCCTCCTGCTGTGGGGCATATACGAACTGGTGGTGCCCCCGATTTTTGAAGAGCTGGGCAAAGTGAACAGGCTCATCACCCGCTATCTGGGCGAAGACGAGGGGCAAGCCGGGCTCATCCCCTCGGCGCTGAGCCGGTTCGTCAACCGCCATGTCGATTTCGAGCTCCTCGGCCAGTATCTGACGAAGGAGAATTTCATGAACATCGGCGAAGTTCTCCTGCCGCGCCTGCAGAAACTCCTCTCCCAGTCCTTCTCTTTGCTGGGAGCCGTGGGGACGGGGCTGCTTGTGCTGCTCTATACATTTTTTATCCTGCTGGATTACGAGGCCCTGACGGGCGGTTGGGTCGGTTTGCTGCCCTCCCGCCACCGGATCGGGGCGGCGCGTCTGGTAAACGACGTGAAGAATGCCATGAACCGCTACTTCCGCGGCCAGTCGCTCATCGCCTTGCTCGTGGCGGTGCTCACCTCTATCGGATTCCTGCTCATCGATTTGCCTATGGCCATAGCCATGGGGCTCTTCGTGGGGCTGCTCACGCTGATTCCCTACATGAAAGTCATCGCCCTCTTCCCCACGATTCTGCTGACGCTCCTCAAGTCGGCCGACACGGGCGAGAGCTTCTGGCTCCTGCTTTTCTATCTTTTTCTGGTTTTTGCCCTGGTGCAGATGATAGAAGACATGCTGCTCGTGCCGCGCATCATGGGGCGCATCACCGGACTGAACCCCGCCATCATCCTGCTCTCCCTCTCCGTCTGGGGCACGCTGCTCGGCATTACCGGCATGGTCATAGCCCTTCCCGTCACCTCCCTGATGCTGGCTTACTACCGGCGTTACCGCCTCTATCGTGACGGGCAGGACGAGGCCGGCGAATTGTCCTCCCTTTCCTCCCTCTTCCCCTTTTCCGGGCCTTCGCAGGCTGCGCCGCAGCCGACGGACGAGCCCCCCGCTCGGGCGGAAAAAGCGGATGGCGGGGAGGGCCAATGACCCCTTCTTGAAAAAGGAGCCTGCAGAAGTGTTTTCATAGCCTTCTGCAGCTATGATACACAAGCTCCGGCACTCGCTGGAAAAAGCGGCAGCGCTTTTCGACGAAAGTGTTGCCGCTTTTTCGAAAATCCTGTGGTACTTTTTTCGCCCCGGGCTTTAACCCTAATCGGTCATTAGAGAGCCAATCTGGTTTAGTCCTCTTGTCAGGCAGGTTGCCCGCCGCATGGGCGACAATAGGGCTGAAGCGGACGGGGAAGCATTATTCTCTGATGTGGCTTTATGGCGGTCTAATGGCCGATTGGAGGTTTAGCTTCGTTGTCCGGCGCGAAGCCCTTTCCGGATTTATCCCATGATGCCGCAGTGTAATTAAGCCGCGACGTAAGCGCCCCGTTCTGCATAAAAAAGCGCATACCGGAAGAAAAAAACGCAGAAAAGGTTTGCCTATTCCGCAAAAGTCCGTACCTTTGCAGCGCAAAAACGGAGATTCGCTAGCTCAGTTGGTAGAGCACAACACTTTTAATGTTGGGGTCTTGGGTTCGAGCCCCAAGCGGATCACCAGAAGAAAAGCCAAAAGGCGACAACAAAAAGACAAGTCCTACAAAATCAATATTTTGTGGGACTTTTTTTATTGCCTTTTGGCTACCATAAACGCCACGAAAAGGTCACTGACAGACAAAAAATAGTGGCTTATTCGTACCCCTGACAAAATCTTCAAAAAAGGGGTACGATTTGACTGAAAATGGCGAAATGTTGTCGGGAATTGGCGACCCTGCATT
>CALUJL010000002.1 GCA_944320955.1 uncultured Bacteroidaceae bacterium | reverse complement strand
AGAGCACGCCGGCCCAGGGCACGGAAGGCACGGGAGAATAAAACGCTCGAACGCTCGAATGCTCGCGAGCGTTTCCCCGGATTAAAAACACACGGGGGCGGGGAAGGGCCCCGGCAGCAGGATGCACGCGCGCCTCTGCTCCTGCGGGGTTCTCCCCCGCCCCTTGGCTGTTTTTCTTTCTTTTCGCTCTTTTTAAGGTTTTGCCTGTTGCTGTTATCGGGGGAAATGCGTTACCTTTGCAGCGCGAAACGGGAAGGGGCCGCTGCCCCGGGCTTGGGGGCTTCCCCCTGTTGCTGCTTTTCCCGTGCGCCGCACCCGTAGTTCAATGGATAGAATAATGGATTCCGGTTCCATCGATTGGAGTTCGACCCTCCACGGGTGTACTTTTCTTCTTTTTTGCGGCGGGCTGGCCCGATGGGGCCGGCCTGCCGTTTTTTTGTGTGCGCCCTGTATGTTGGATGCCGGATGCTGTGCGCGGGCGGCGCGCGGGGGTCAGTACCAGCGCACGTTGTTGGAATAGGAGCTTTTTTCTTCCCACTTGAGGTCTTGGAGGAGGCTGCTCTTGGCGCGGATGGTGAAGTTGTAGCTCTTCCAGCGGCCGAAGGGGTTGAGGCTCCCGGTGATGGTGAAGCAGTGGAGGTCGCGGGAGATGTTGCAGGTGGTGGTGGCTATCTCGTGGGCGTCGAAGTCGTAGGCGGTGGAGAAGCTGAAGTTCCACTTGTTGCTTATCTTGAGGCTGCCGCTGGCCGAGAGGCTGTGGGTGAGGCGGTAGGGGTAGCGCATGTTGCGGGGGTTGATGGGGGCGGAGGTGTTCTCGGAGATGCGGCAGGAGTAGGACACGGTGAAGGACCAGGGCATGCTGAAGGTCTCGTAGCCGTCGGGGTCGGTCTCGGCTTGTTTTTCGGTGGTTTTCCCGCCGCCGGCGGAGGTGGAGGTGGCTGCTGTGGCGTCGGGGGAGGTGGCGCCGGGGGTTTCTTCCCCGCTGTCTTTTTCCCTGGGGGGGAACCATTTTTTCCAGGTCTGGTTGTTGAAGGTGTAGGAGTAGGAGAAGCTGGTGCCGGCGAAGCGGCCGAAGCGGCCGTAGGACCACTCGGTGCGGTCGCCTACGCGGACGTTGCCGTTTTCGTCGAACTCGTAGGCGTAGGTGGCGAAGGTGGAGCTGAGGTTGAAGGTGTAGCTCTCGGAGAGCTTGAGGCGGACGCGCAGGCTGAGGTCGCTCCAGGGGCGGGTGGCGGCGGCCATGTTGTAGGAGAGGCTGCCGCCGAGCTCGTCGATGAGGCTGATTTTGCGCACGCCGGAGGAGTCGCGCCGGGAGGCGACTTTCATCTCCACGTTGTTGGAGACGTCGAGGGTGACGGAGCCTGTCTTGCCGCGGCCGGGGACGCCGTAGAGCTGGCCGGCGTAGGGGGAGTATTCGACGGTCTGCTCGTGGCCGTAGGCGTCGATGTAGGTGTAGGTCTTGTAGTAGCCGTAGCGGCTGGCGCCGAAGTCGGGGGCGGCGCTGAGGGTGACGGTGGGGGTGAAGACGTGGCGCACTTGTTTGACTTTTTTGCCTACCAGGGGGGTGTACATGCCGTAGAGCTTGGTGGAGAAGGAGAGGCTGGCGGTGTAGTTGTAGACGCGGTTGAAGCCCCATACGGTGTCGCGCACGAGTTCGCCGCCTGCCATACTCTGGTTGACTTTGTGGGTGTACCAGCGCTCGGTGTAGCGGAAGGAGGGGGAGATGTTCAGGTAGTCGAAGAGGGTGAAGGTGGCGGAGACGGGGATTTCGTGCTTGATGGCGTTGCGCCAGTCTTTTATGATGTTGGACTTGAGGAGGCGGTTTTCCTTGGTGGTGATGCTGTTGGCGAGCTGGCCGGAGTAGCTCATGCGGATTTTCTCGTACCAGCGCTCGGCCCCGGCGGCTTTCTTGCGCTTGAAGGGGTAGAAGGTGCTCACGCTGACGGAGAGGTTGGGGAAGGAGACGGAGATGGTGGAGTCGCTGGAGGACTGGGAGAGGTTGAGCCCGCCGGAGATGGTGAGTTTCTTGTCGGGGAAGGTGCGGGTGTAGTTGATGCTGGAGGTCTTGGTGTTCTGGGAGAAGAGGGCGGGGTTGTAGTAGCTGTCGAGGCTGGAGTGCTCGTAGGAGCTGGTGGAGAAGTTGACGCTGGCCGAGAAGCTGGTGTTGGGCTTGGACTTGGCGTCCTGGCGGTGGCTCCACTGGATTTTGAAGTCGCGCGAGGTGGCGTAGTCGGGCATGTTTTTCTCGCCGGTCTTGGTGTAGAGGTAGCTGAGGTTGAAGTTGCCGGAGTATTTGTAGCGCTTGTTGTAGTTGGACATGGCGTTGAGCCCCCAGCTGCCTTTGGTGAATATCTCGCCGGTCAGGCGCAGGTCCATGTAGTCGCTGATGGCGAAGTAGTAGCCGCCGTCGCGCAGGTAGAAGCCGCGCTCCATCTCGTCGCCGTAAGAGGGCATGATGAAGCCGGAGGAGTAGCTGCTCGTGAAGGGGAAGAAGCCGAAGGGTATGCCCAGCGGCAGGGGGACGTCCTCGACCACGAGGTAGGCCGGGCCGAAGACTACGTTTTTCTTGACCCGGGCCTTGGCGCGGGTCAGGGCCAGGTAGAAGTGGGGGTGTTCCTTGTTGTCGCAGGTGGTGTACATGCCGGAGCGCATGTAGAGGTTGTCCAGGGAGTCTTTCTTGGCGTTGTAGCTGATGACGAAGCCTTCGCCCTGCTGGGTGTTGACGTTGTGGATGAAGCCGCGCTTGGACTTGAAGTTGTAGCGCATGGTCTCCGACTCGTAGGGCGTGCCGCCGTCGGTGAAGACGGGCAGCCCCACGGGCTCCTTCCCCGTGGAGTCGGCCACGCCGTGGGCAAAGACGGTGCTGCTGTCCATGTTCATGGAGATGACTTCGGCCTCCAGCACGGACTGCTCGTAGCTCACGCGGCTCTCGCCGTAGAGGTGGGTCACGCTGGCGGAGTCGAAGGTGAAGATGATGGAGTCGTTGGCCGTATAGGGGACGGGGGCTTTGAGCTCGTCGCCTTTCTCCTGCGCCGCGGAGTCGGCGGCCAGGGAGTCGGCGGCCAACAGGAGCGAATCGGGGGTGGCGGCCCTCAATGTGTCTCCCGCCACCCGGGGGGCCCGCATGTGTGCCTTGGCCGGGGTGTACCCTGCCGCCTGCAGCAGGGCACAAAGTATGAGCAGGAAGAATATATAGTGTTTTTTCCGGGCCATTTATTATCTCTTGGAGAGGCGGACTGCTTCTCTCAAGGGGGCAAAGGTAGGCAATCTTGCCCGAAATCCTCAGGCTGCTGGCGGGTTTTTAATTATTTTTTTCGTCCTGCCCTCCCCCGCGCCCGGCCCGAGGAAGCGCCCCCTTACAGGAAAAGGGCGCACCAGCCGTCGAAGCGTTTCAGCCCGTCGCCGCCGTAGCGGGCTATGCTCTTGCGGGCTTGCTCCACGGTCTTCTCCCGGTCGAGGTGGGTCTTGGAGAAAAACTTGTCGGCGAAACAGACGGCCTGCTCCTCCGGCGAGCGGGGTATCATGCTGCGGCGCGGCAGGGGCAGACGGCTCATCTCGATGTCCTCCAGCGAGATGCCCGCCCCCGTATGGCGCTCGCACACCAGGGCATGCCGCGGGAAACCCTCCTGCCGCATGAGGTCGGCCCCCAGGTAGCCGTGGCAAAGATAGGGATGCCCGCCGTAGCAGCGTATCCCCGGGGCATTGGTCAGGAAGATGCCGATGTCGTGCACCATGGCCGCCTCCTCCAGGAAGGTCCGGTCCAGATGCAGCTCCGGATGCCGGCTGGCTATCTCCAGCGCCTTCCGCGCCACGCTGCGGCTGTGCACGAGGAGTATCTCCCTCGCCTCCTCGTCGGGATAGTATTTCTCTATGATTTTCATGTAGTCCATAGGCTCAAACTGGAAAGTTTTTCAAGTCGCTTCTTTGGCCCTTTAGGGGAAACCCCTTATTTTTGCCGCTGCAATATTACTGAATTCAACGCACATTTTCTATGGATCTACAAGAAATTTTCAACACTACCGTCCTGGGCATCCGCCTGGGAAGCGCCGTCTCCTTCATCGTGAAGTGCCTCCTGATCTACGCCTTCACGCAAGCCCTGGTCTCGCTGGTGAAGTACCTCTTCCGCCGCCACATCCAGAGGAAGAGCAAAGGCGGGGTCGACCAAAGCAACCTCAGCTTCTTCCAGCACATCATCGTCTACACCATATATATAGTGGGCATCACGGCCTTCCTGGCCCTGATTCCGGGCATGGAGCAGATCAGCAAGTCCATCCTGGCCGGCGCCGGCATCATGGCCATGGCCGTCGGCCTGGCTTCGCAGGAAGCGCTCAAGAACATCGTGAGCGGCATGTTCATCGCCTTCTCCAAGCCGTTCCGCATCGGCGACTACATCGAGGTGGACCAGAGCATCAAAGGCACGGTTACGGAAATCACCCTGCGCCACACGGTCATCAAGAACATGGAGAACCGCATGGTCATCGTCCCCAACAGCACGATGAATACGGCCTCCATCGTCAACTCCACGATCAGCGACCAGGCAGTCTGCGCCTTCATCGAAGTAGGCGTCTCCTACACCACCGACCTGGACAAGGCCATCCGCCTGATGCGCTCCGAAATCATGAAGCACCCCCTGCTCATCGACCGCCGCTCCGAAGAGGAGAAGAAGCGGGGGGACGAGCAGGTAGTCATCCGCGTCACCAACCTGGGCGACTCGTCCATCACCCTGAAGGCCTGGGCCTGGGCCGCCTCCTCGGGCAATGCCTTCGCCATGAAGTGCGACCTGCTGAAGAGCATCAAGGAATGCTACGACCGCGAGAAGATAGAAATCCCCTACCCCTACTTCAACCAGATCATCATGAAAGAATAAGCGGGCAGCCGGGGAAAGCCAACCGGGCTCCTACTCGGCGAAGCGCCCGTCCCGCCACTCCAGGAGGAGCGGGCTCCGCCTGAAGTATTTCATCAGCCTCGGGCGCATGTCTTCGTCGAGATAAGCCCCGATGGAGATATGGACCCGCAAACAGTTGTCGCCCGGCTCCAGCCTGTACTCCAGCAGGGGCGCGTCCTTTGCCATCTCGCAGGCATAACTCCGCTCCTGCGCGTCGACCTCCGCCCCCTCCCGCAGCAGGGAATCGACGGGAAGGAAAAACGCGCCGATCTCCGGCCGGCGGAAATAGCGGCCAGCCGGCAGCGGCTGCCAGTCGGTGGTGTAGAACTCCAGACGGCTGTCGGCAGCCGGAGCCTTCAGCGTATAGGCCAGGGCAATGACCTTCTGCCCGTCCGGCAGCGGAAGCAGCTTCAGCTGCACGAGCGAGGCCGAATCGGGCATCAGGCTGAGATAGTCGTCGGAAAGCCGGAGCATCTGCGTCTGCTCGTCGAAGCGGTTCTTCACCCGGGCCTGCATGTTGCTGCTCAGGAAGTCGGGCATATCGGCCCGGTTCGTCGGCGTAAGGTAAGGCATGATGTGCTCCGGCATCTTCAGGAAGCACTCCTTGGCCGTCTGGGCCCGGGAGACAAGTGTGCCGGCAAGGCACATGAGCGTGAGAAGAAAGATTCGCATGTCCTTTTTTAGTTTTTAATATGCTTGAATAGGGAAAAAGCCCCTCAGTATTCCAGCCCGGCATCCCGGGGCAAGGGATTGGGGGCCACGTGGGGCTTCATCGGGGTGCCCATCCCGGAGCGGCTTTTGGAGGGATGGATGAGCAGGTCGTCCAGCGTAAACTTCCCGTTGATGCAGTCCAGGTCGACATAGTGGCGTATGCCGTCGACCCTCCCGCGCTCCGAGAATTGCCAGATGGTCCAGTCCGCCCCGTCGATGGGCACCGGCTCTTCGTCGGAATAACGGGCTATGAAGAGAATATAGTCCTTGAATTCGTTGGCCAGATACATATTGTAGAAGAAAATGTTGGTGTAAATGATGGGCCGCATGCCATACTTCTGCTCCATGCGCAGCAGGAAGTCGCGCAAGTTGCGCCGCAGGCTCAGCGGCCCCCAGCTGCGCGGGCATTCTTCCACATCCACCACCGGCAACAAGTCTTGCGGGACATCGCGGATTGTCTCCATGAAATAGTCGCACTGGTCCACCCCGTTCCCGCCCGAGGAGAAGTAGTGGTAACTCCCCACGAGTATCCCCACGCGGCGCGCCTCGTCCATGTTGCGCAGATATTGCTCGTCGCGGATCGTGACCCCCTGCGAGGCTTTGGCAAACATGAACTCCACGGGGTGCTGCCCGCTCAGTTTCACTCTCTCCCAGTCGATGACTCCCTGATAGTGCGAGACGTCGATGCCGAAAGCCGAAGCCCTCTTCCGCGCAGGCACGTCGATTTCCGTATCGCTGTCCTGCTCCTGCCCCTCCCCGCGCACATGGAAAAACTCCTCGCCCGGAAGGGCCTGCGAGGAAGCGGGCAGCGAAAAAAACAAGAATAGGAGAAACTGAAACAGAATCAGTGAAGGACTTTTCATTTTGGGATACTCCGTTTGGGGTCTGGAAAAAGATGTGCAAATATACGATTTTCCCGCAGACCGCTCCGCCAAGGGAGCGTTTTTCCCCGTTTTCTGCCGCCTTTTTAAGACCATTTCTCACAACTAAGGAATAAAAGCCGTATCTTTGCAAAGATAAGAACTCGCTAAAACATACAGAAATGCCCCTCAATCTACCCGATAAGCTGCCCGCAATCCGCGCCTTGGAGAAGGAAAACATCTTTGTGATGAACACCACCCGCGCATCGGGCCAGGACATCCGTCCGTTGCGGATAGCCGTGCTGAATCTGATGCCCCTGAAGATTACGACAGAGACCGACCTCATCCGCCTGTTGTCCAACTCCCCGCTGCAGATAGAGCTGTGCCTGATGAAAGTGAAAAGCCACACTTCCAAAAATACACCCATCGAGCACATGCAACAGTTCTACCGCGATTTCGAACTCATGAAGGACGAAAAATACGACGGCATGATCATCACCGGCGCACCCGTGGAGAACATGGCCTTTGAGGAGGTGAATTACTGGGAAGAGATTACCGAAATCTTCGACTGGGCCCACAGCCATGTCACCTCTACCTTATATATCTGCTGGGCAGCGCAAGCCGGGCTCTACTATCACTACGGCATCCCGAAATACCCGCTCGACCGGAAAATGTTCGGCGTCTTCGCCCACCGGGTCCTGAAGCCCCTTTGCCCCATCTTCCGCGGCTTCGACGACGTGTTCTACGTGCCCCACAGCCGGCATACCGAAGTGCGCCGCGACGACATCCTCCGCGCTCCGGGGCTGGAACTGCTGAGCGAATCGGAAGAAGCGGGCGTATATCTGGTCATGGGGCGCGGAGGACGCGACATCTTCGTGACCGGCCATTCCGAATATTCACCCGACACGCTGGACAACGAATACAAGCGGGATCTCGCCAAGGGCCTGCCCATCGACAAACCGAAAAACTACTATCGCAACGACGACCCGCAGCTCCCCCCTCTCGTGCGCTGGCGGGCCCACGCAAACCTGCTCTTTACCAACTGGCTGAACTACTATGTCTACCAGCAGACGCCCTACAACATCGACGAAATCGGCTGACTCCCGCCCGTCGGCGCCCCGCCGCATCGAGCTGCTCGCCCCGGCAAAAGACAAACACTGCGGCGTGGAGGCCATACTCCACGGCGCGGATGCCGTTTACATAGGCGCCGAACTCTTCAGTGCGCGGGCCGCTGCCGGAAACTCGCTGGCCGACATAGCCGAACTCGCGGCTTTTGCCCATTTCTACCGGGCCAAAGTCTACGTAGCCCTCAATACCCTGCTGACCGACGCCGAACTTCCGCAAGCCTGCGCCCTGGCTTTCGAGCTGGCACGGGCCGGGGCCGACGCACTCATCGTGCAAGACATGGGACTGGTCTACAGCTTGATGCAATATGCCCTCAATCTTCCCGAACGCCGCTTCCCGCTCCCGCTCCACGCCAGCACCCAGATGGACAACCGGACAGCCGGGAAGGCTGCTTTCCTGCAAGCCTGCGGCATGGAGCAGGTGGTCCTCGCGCGCGAACTGAGCCTGGAAGAAATCAGGGCCATCCACCGGCAATGCCCCACCCTGCGGCTGGAGGCTTTCGTACACGGCGCCCTTTGCGTCAGCTACAGCGGACAATGCTACATCTCCCAGTACTTATTCAAGCGCAGTGCCAACAAAGGCCGCTGCGCCCAAGCCTGCCGGCTGACATACGACCTGATCGACGCACGCGGGGAAGCCATAGCCCGAAACCGGGCGCTCCTCTCGCTGAAAGACCTGAACCAGAGCGACCGGATCGAAGCACTCCTGGAAGCCGGCGTTACGTCCCTGAAAATCGAGGGAAGGCTGAAAGACGCATCCTACGTGAAGAACCTTACGGCTTTCTACCGCCGGAAGCTCGACGCCCTCATCGCTTCCCGCCCGGAGCGCTATGCCCGGGCCTCTTCGGGGCTGACGGCCATCAGCTTCCGGCCCGACCCTTACAAAAGTTTCAACCGCGGATTTACCCACTACTTCCTGGACCATACGGAAAAGCCCTTGCGCAAAGCGGAAAAACAAGCAGGGGAACCGGCAAAAAGCCCAGCACTCCCTGCGCTTTCCGCCGCACCGGTCTCCCAAGGGGAGCCCATGGGACGCATGACCGCGGCAAGGCCCGGCTACATAGAGGTAGCCCCTCTGTCGGCCGACTGCACGTTCCACAACGGCGACGGGCTGCTCATCCGGAAAGAAGACAGGCAGCTCGGCCTGCTCGTCAACCGCGCCGAGGGGACAAGGCTCTACTACAACCCGAAGACCACCGACGCGCCCCTGCTGAAGACGATGGCGGGAGGCCTCGTCTTCCGCAACCGCGACAGCGAATTCGAGCACACCCTCTCCCGCTCCACGGCCACGCGCAAAATCCGGATCGGGATATGCCTGCGGGAGACGGGCTTCGGCTTCTCCCTCGAACTGGAGGACGAAGACGGCATTTCCGTCAGCCTCGCCTTTGCCGACCCCAAGGAGAAAGCCCGCTCCCCGCAAGAGGAACGGACCCGCTCTGCCCTGTGCCGGCTGGGCGACACCCCCTTCTCCTGCGCCGAAGAGGACGTACGGATAGACACTTCCGCCTCCTATTTCCTCCCTGCGGCACGCCTGAACGAATGGCGCCGCGCGGCGGTCGAGTCCCTGCGCCGGGCACGCCTGCTGGACTACCGCGTCGGCTCCTCCGTATGCCCCGACCGGCTTCCCCCCTGTCCCGAGCAGGAACTCTCCTACCGGGGCAACGTCCTGAACCGCGAGGCGGCCGCTTTCTACCGCGCCTGCGGCGTGCGCTCTATCCAACCGGCCTACGAAGCCCGTCCGCCCCGGGACGCGGCCCTGATGCACACCCGCTACTGCATCCGCCGCGAGCTGGGCATCTGCCGCAAAGAGCCGCAGCAAGGGACGAAAAAATGGGCAGAACCGCTCTACCTGCAGCGCGGGACGGAACGCTTCCCCCTGCGGTTCGACTGTGCACGGTGCGAGATGTACGTGCTGACGCCCGAAAATTAACCCCCTAACGCCGCATTCCCCTCATGAAACTGTCCCGCCTCCTCCCGATTGTCTGGCTGCTCGCAGGCCTGCAGGCTGCAACGGTCCTGCTCTCCTCGTGCCGCTATTCCGCCCCGGCACCAGAAGAGACGGACAGCCTGCCTGCACGGCAGAGAGACTCGATAGCCCATCTCTACGAATACCACTACACCTTCGGCACGAACCTGATAGTCCAGACCGACACACTGCTGCTCTCGCAGCTCCCGATCGAGGGGCTCTACGATACGCTCTACCGCGGCGACACGGTGGCCGTGGCCGAGTTTATGACCAATCCGGCAGACAGCATAGACTCCGTATGGGTAAAACTCGCCCACGACCAGCAGCTCCAAGGCTGGATTCACGAGCAGGAGGTCAACGACTTCCTCATGCCCATCAACCCGATCTCCTACGGCATACGGCAGTTCAGCGCCCTGCATACCCGGATATTCAGCCTGCTCTTCGTGCTCTTCTTCGTCTACTATTTCTTCCACCGGCGGAAGAACCGGAAACTCTACCTCATCTTCTACCACGACATCGACAGCCTCTACCCCCTCCTGCTCTGCTTCGTGACCGCCTTTTGCGCCACGCTCTACGAGAGCATGCAGATGTTCTATCCCGAAACGTGGGAACATTTCTACTTCAACCCCACGCTCAACCCCTTCCGCGTGCCGCTGGTTCTCTCCCTCTTCCTGCTGGGAATCTGGAGTTTCATCATCCTCTTCATCGCCGCCGCCGAGGATATCCTGAAAATGCTCCCCCTGAAGTCGGCACTCTTCTACTTCTCCGGCCTGATTCTGGCCTGCATTGTCTGCTATCTGCTCTTCATTGTCGCCGTCCACCTGTGGGTCGGCTATCTCCTGCTGCCGCTTTTCTCCCTGCCGCTTGTGCGCAAAGCCCGTGGCCCCCACGCCTACCGCTACCGCTGCGGCCGGTGCGGCACGCTGCTGAAGGAGAAAGGGAAATGCCCCTCGTGCGGAGCCATCAATAAATAAAGGATAAGAAAAAGCGGAGCCGGGGGAACCCGGCCGTTCACGCCTGCCCGCCGGACATTTCAAACTTCCCGTCGGGCAGGTCGATCAGCAGTTTCCCAAACAGAGATGCAGCCTCATCCGCCACAGCCCCGTCGGCACCGGCGCTTTCCCCATAGCGCTCCAGCGCTTCCCACAGCTGCGGATGGCTCTCCTGCGGGGCAACAGCAAAATTCTCGCCCCCCTCGGCATAGACGCACTGCAGCAATCGGGCTACGGTCAGCTGGTGCACGTCGACCGACGGTTGGTAAAACACCTCGCGGTCCTTGTCTTCCTCGCCCGAGACGGCATGGACCAGCCGAATGCGCTGCAGGGAATTGAGCGTCTGGTGCACCAGACGGATCGGCAGCCGGCAACGGGCGGAGATTTCCTTCGAGGTCAGCGGCTTCTCGCCCCGGTAAAACCGCTTGTATATCAGCGCGGCCACCAGGATGCAGACGAAGTCCCTGCCCCGGCGCGAGATGCGGAGCGAGTTTTCGCCATAGGAAAAATTATGCGCGTTCTGTATGGCATAGCAAACCTCTGCCCCGTAGAGAATAATCGTCCACGAAATCTGCAGCCACAGCAGCAGCAACGGCAAAGCGGCGAAGCTGCCGTAGACGGCGTTGTACTTGGACAGCGCAAACTGCCCGTTGATGTAGAGGAACTGGAAGAGCTGGTAGAACGTTCCTGCCACGATGCCGGAGATCAGCGCAGGGAGGAAGTGGACTTTCGTATTGGGCATGAAGATATACAGCCCCGTAAACATCAGCCAGGACATGAGGTAAGGGGAGAAACGGATGAGGAACTTGATCATACTCCCCAGGATAATGTAGTCGTGCATCTCGCGGACCATCGTCCCGATGAAGATGGACAATCCGCCGGAGACTACGATGAAGACCGGAAGGAGCAGGAAGATGGAGAAATAATCCGTCACCTTGCGGTAGAAGGTGCGGGGCTTGCGCACTTCCCATATATCGTTGAAGGCTGTTTCTATGTTGCTCGTCAGGTTGACCACCGTCACCAGCAACGCGATGATGCCCACGCCGAGGAAGAGCCCGTTGCGCGATTCTTCGAGATACGAGTCCACGAAGCGCATCAGGTAGTCGGCCACTTCGGGCTGCGCGTTGAGCGTATCGTAGAGGAAATGCTCCGAAATCTCGCTCACGCCGAAGCCCCGCGTGATGGCGAAGAGGATGGCCAGGATGGGAATGCAGGAGAGCAGCGTGCTGTACGTAAGGGCCGAGGCCCGGTTGCTCACCCCGTCGCGCAGGAACTCCCGCACGGAGATGACCAGCGTGCCCAGGACTTTTTTCATGTAGCGCAGCGATCGCTGCTCGGTCTTGTTGATGGACCAGAGGTCGACGGCAAAGAAATGCTCTATGGAGGCAATGGCTCTACGGATATCCATACGGCGGCGCAAACAAGGTTCGGACAAAAAAAGAGGAAAAACAGCAGACCTGTAAGCCGGGTTCTGTACGCTGTCCTGAAGACAGGTGCCCGCCATTTATCTACTCCGCAGGTCGCCCCGCGGCTCTATCGACCTACCCTCCGGCTCGGGCGGGCAGCCCTCAAGCGCCGGTTTACATGGTCTTTCAACTCCCGAGGTGCACAGCCGGACGCGTCGCCGCACCGCTGGTGAGCTCTTACCTCACCTTCTCACCCTTGCCTGCCGCAGGGCAGGCGGTTGTTTTCTTCTGCACTTCTCTACCCTCGCGGATAGCTTTCTGTTAGGAAGCGGGATGCCCTGTGTTGCCCGGACTTTCCTCTTGCCCCGGGGACAAGCGGCGAGCCGGTCTACTGCCTTTCCGTCTATTGGAAAGCAAAAGTAGGGATAATTTGCGGTTTGCGGGCCGTTTCCCCCCGGTTTTATAACGCAATTTAGGAATCGCCCTGCATTTTCCCGAAAAGACATGGGGCACTTTCTCCGAAAACATGCAGCGCTTTCTTCAAAAAGCGGCAGGGCTTTCCGCTGAAAGCGCTGCACATTTCCTGAAGGCGGACATGGGCCGGCCGAAAGAAAGAGCAGAACAGGCCGGCCCCGTGGGAAGCCGGTTTTTCGCAAGAAACTAATCTGTCAAAAACTTAGCTAAGCACCGCACGGGAAAAGACAAAATGTCCGCTCCGGGAGCACCCCTTCCTGCCAAAAAAGGACTGCCGCGGCACAAAAAACACACTACCGGCAGATTCTGTATTTCCCGCTGTTAATTACCGCCCTTCAGTATTAAAAGAAACAAAAAATGCGGCAACCTACCCACCAATGTACGCAGTTTGTTGTTTCTTTGCGGCGAATAGTTAATACAGCGCAGCAATTAACATAAAACAGAACCCCAATAATTAAGAAAAAACCTATGAAAGAAACAACGAAAGTATTGACAGGACTTGCTGTTGCCGTCATCATCGGAGCCGGAATGAGCGGCATGATAGCAGGAAACAAGGGAACGTCCATACCGGAGGCCACGCCTCAATCGAACAGTTTCGCACAACCCGCCCAGCGGACAGCCTCCCCCGCCGCCGCAGCCGGGCAACCCGTAGACCTGACAGCCGCAGCGGAAGCCTCCGTACATGCCGTGGTACACATCCGCGCCACTATAAACGCCAAGCAGACCACCGTACAGATGCGCGACCCGTTCAGCGACTTCTTCGGCGACTTCTTCGGCATGCCCAGCGTCCCGCAGGAGCGGCAGATAGAAACCCCTAAGCGCGAAGGCATCGGCTCGGGCGTCATCATCTCGACCGACGGATATATAGTGACGAACAACCACGTGGTCGACAAAAGCGACGAGCTGACCGTCACGCTCAACGACAAGCGCGAGTTCAAAGCCCGCCTGATCGGCCAGGATGCGGCCACGGATTTGGCACTCATCAAGATCGACGCGAAAGATCTGCCTACCCTTCCCATCGGCGACAGTGAGCAACTGAAAGTCGGCGAGTGGGTTCTGGCCGTCGGCAACCCGCTGAATCTGTCGTCCACCGTAACGGCCGGCATCGTCAGCGCCAAGGCGCGCAACATCGGCATGGGCGGCTCCGGCATCGAGTCCTTCATCCAGACCGACGCGGCCATCAACCAGGGAAACAGCGGAGGCGCCTTGGTCAACACACGCGGCGAACTGGTGGGCATCAACGCCGCCATCATGTCCTCCACGGGCAGCTACACGGGATACGGCTTCGCCATCCCCACGAGCATCATGCAGAAAGTCGTGAGCGACCTGAAGGAATACGGCATCGTGCAGCGTGCAGTCCTGGGCATCCAAGGCGGTGACAACACGGCAGAGCTCTCCAAGAAGGAAGACCTCGGAGTGATCGACGGAGTGTACATAGCCGCAGTGACCGAAGGCAGCGCGGCCGAAGAAGCCGGGCTGAAGAAGAACGACGTAATCACGGCCATCAACGGCAAGAAAGTGCACTCCATGGGCGAACTCCAGGAAGCCATCGCGCAGCTCACCCCGGGCACGAAAATCAAAGTGACCTACTACCGCGAGAAAAAGGAGCGCACCGTAGAGCTCACGCTGAAGAACTCGCAGGGCAACACGCAGATCGTCAAGAACGTGGGCATGGAGATTCTGGGAGCCGCCTTCCGCGAAGTGCCGGATGAGACGAAGAACCGCCTGAATATCCGCTACGGAATCGAAGTGACCGGCGTAAAGAGCGGCCCGATGAAGGATGCCGGAGTAGAGAAGGGATTCATCATCCTGCGCGTCAACGACCAGATTATCCGGACGGTGGAAGACATGGAGTCTGCCTTCAAGGCCGCAACGCAGGATCCGGACCAGACGCTGTTTATCATAGCGATGAACTCCGTGGGCAAACGCATCCCGCTGGCCGTAGACCTCTCGCAGCAGGGTTCGAAATAGCCGCCCCGGCACCCTGAGGGACAGACCTTCGGGAAGAGAAAAATCTTCCCGCTAAAATAAAAAACGGATGAATGGCAATAAACAAGCCATTCGTCCGTTTACAGTTAAGAGTGAATAGTATACCCGCAAAAATCTTTCGTAATATAATATATAAGGATGAGACAACTAAAGATTACCAAAAGTATTACGAACAGAGAGAGCGCCTCTCTGGACAAATACCTGCAGGAGATTGGTCGTGAAGACCTTATTACGGTAGAAGAAGAAGTAGAACTCGCACAACGTATCCGCAAGCACGACCGTGCAGCCCTCGAGAAGCTGACGCGGGCCAACCTGCGCTTTGTGGTCTCCGTGGCCAAGCAATACCAGAATCAGGGCTTGAGCCTTCCGGACTTAATCAATGAGGGAAACCTCGGCCTCATCAAGGCTGCTGAAAAATTCGACGAGACAAGAGGCTTCAAGTTTATCTCCTATGCCGTATGGTGGATTCGCCAGTCCATCCTTCAAGCCCTGGCAGAGCAGAGCCGCATCGTCCGCCTTCCGCTCAACCAGGTAGGCTCACTCAACAAGATAAGCAAGGCGTTCTCCAAATTCGAGCAGGAAAACGAGCGCCGTCCCTCGCCGGAAGAGTTGGCCGACGAACTGGAAATTCCGGTGGACAAGATAGCCGATACGCTCAAAGTGTCGGGGCGGCACATTTCGGTAGACGCACCTTTCGTGGAAGGGGAGGACAACAGCCTGCTGGATGTCCTGGTCAACGACGACTCCCCCATGGCCGACCGTTCGCTCATCAACGAGTCCTTGTCGAAAGAAATTGACCGTGCCCTGTCCACGCTCTCCGAGCGGGAGAAGGAAATCATCCAGATGTTCTTCGGAATCGGCACGCAGGAGATGACACTGGAGGAAATCGGAGACAAATTCGGCCTTACGCGGGAACGCGTCCGCCAAATCAAAGAGAAGGCCATCCGCAGGCTGCGCACCAACTCGCGCTGCGAGCTGCTGAAGTCATACTTGGGATAAACAACAAAAGGAGAGAACCCTATTGCATACCATCTTTACCCTTTCGTCTGAAACATGAAGAGATTATTCTTTTTGCCTTTGGCACTTTTGCTCGCCGCCCTGCTCTTTGCCGAGCCGGCGGCAGCAAAAAAGAAGAAAGCCAAAGAAGAAGATTCGTATAAGTACGAGACCGTCTATCTGTTCGGCTTCTCGTTTTCGTTTGCGGACTCCACCGCTTTCCTGACCGACATACAGAAACTCGACAGCGCCCAAATCGGTTCGCACGGGATGCTGATGCAACGCGGCATATTCAGCGACCAGATGCGGAGCCACCTGCTGGACAAGGGTGTCCAACTCCCCACTTGTATCATATTCTTCAGCAAATCTCCCAAAAAGGCCAACAAGCAACTCCGGAAAGTCATGAAGAAATACGACAAGGAGAAGGTCTATTGGAGAATTGTGCCTCCGGGCGACTTCACATTCAGCAACCCGATCAGCAACCAATAGCAGATGAAACTGTTTACGCCGGCAAAACTCGTCCTGCTCTCCGCCTCCCTTTTGCTGATAACTTCCTGTCAGTCGGACGACGAGGAATTCATCACCCGCCGTCTGCCTGCAACGGATACCGTGTCGACCACCGTGGTGGCCTACATGATTGCCGAGAACAATCTGATAGGGAACATACGCTCCGACCTCGAAGACATGGCCGAGGGCTACCGCAAAGCCCCGGAAGGGACAAACTGGCTCGTATATATGGACGACGGCCCTTCGCCCAGGCTCTACCGTCTCTACAAGAAAGGCGACGGCACGGTAGCAGAAAGCCTCATCAGGACATACGAAAACCAGTATTCGACCGACCCGGCTGTCATGAACCGCATCCTGCAAGAAGCATATTCCCTATACCCGGCCGACAGTTTGGGCCTTATCCTGAGCTCACACGCCAGCGGAAGCCTGCACAGCAGCCAGTCTTACAAGGAAAGCATGGAGAACCTTTTTCCCTTCCAAACCTTTGCTTTCGGGCAAGAGACCACCAGTACGGGCAACTACGGCACGACCAGCTACACCATGAACATCACCGACCTGCGGGAAGCGTTGGAGGACATCCCCCACTTGCAGTACATTCTCTTCGACGCGTGCCTGATGGGGAACATCGAAACCCTCTATGAACTGAAAGACTGCGCCCGCTACGTCATCGCTTCCCCCAACAGTACCCCGGCAAGCGGCTACCCTTACGACAAGATCCTCCCCGATTTGGCAAAAATGGGGATATACGACCTGACACACGCCATCAACCAATACGTCACGACCTACGCCACCGACGGGACTACGTGGAACGATTTTGTCTCGTCGGCCGTCTACGACCTGTCCAAGCTGCAGGACTTTGCCTCTTCCTTCAGCCGGATGCTGGAAGAAGAAGGGAGCATGGAACGGCTGGAGATGCTGGATCGGGCCAAAATGCAGCTGTATGAAAACGAAGGCTCCAGCAACACAGAAAATCCGAGCTACCCGCTCTACGACATCGGCCTGATGATCGACAGCATTGCTTCGCCCGAGACAGCCGCCCAGCTCCACGGGAAACTGCGCAGCCTCATCGTGCAATACGTCCATCTCAACTATCTTTCCGTCTCACTTGACGGCGAAAGGATGCTCCTCCCCTACGATGCTTCGCGCGTCTGCGGGCTGTCGATCTACATTCCCCGCGCGATTCCCTATTGGGACAGCAACCGCGAATACAACTCCACCCTCTCTTGGACCATAGACAGCGGGCTCAGCCAAAGCATGCGCTACAGCTATTTCTAAAATTGCCGAGGAATTTCCCGAAAGACATGCAGCCCGCCGCTTCCGAAAACTTCCGGTTCGTGACCCTTGCCAAGGGTATCGGTATCCTCTTAGTCATAGCAGGACACTTCACCTGCCCCCGCTATATGCCGGAGAGTTACCTGGAGTTGAAAGACTGGATCTACTCGTTCCACATGCCGCTCTTCATGATGCTGGCCGGATTCCTATTCCAAAACTCCCTGGCCCGCACCGCCGCTTCCGGAAAGCCGCTCGACATTCCCCGCTTCATCGGCAAGAAATTCAAGCGCCTCATGGTGCCCTATCTGTCCATCTCCCTGCTGATAGCCGGGACCAACTGGGTGCTGGGGCACTTCCTCACGGTGCGCGAGCCGGTGACGCTCTCCTATTTCCTGCGCATGTTCTACGAAAACGTAGGCGGCTCTGCCGTATTCCTCTGGTTCGTCTATACCTTATTTATAATCTTCCTGCTGGCCGCGGTCGCCACCCGCCTGCCGGGAGGCGTCTTCCTATGGCTGGGCATCCTTGCCCCCATTCTGCTCTTCCTGCCCTTGCCTTCCACTTTCTACCTAAGCTACACGGGCAACAACCTTATCTACTTCTATGCCGGCATGTGTTCCTACGCCTTCTTCTGCCGCCCGAGGCGGCACATGTGGCTCTATGCCCTCTGCGGGGCTGTCGTCTACATAGCCACATTCCACTGGCAAGCCGAAGGATATGCCGGGAAACTGCTGCGTGTCTTGTGCGGCATATCGGGCAGTTTCACCCTCGTGGCCCTCATCTCCGCCCTGTTCCCCTCCGCTTGCGGAACGACGCAGCAGGATTCCGCCAACCCGGCCTGCCGCATTCTCTCCGCATTGGGCCGATACAGCGCGCAAATCTACCTGCTCCACATGGCCGGAGTCTATGCCGTCCGGCTCGCTTACGAGCAAATCGGGCTCTATACCCCCGCCACTTATTTCGCAGCCCTGCTCTTCGCCCTCCTCGCGGGCTCGCTCCTCCCGATCGTATTGGTGCAACAAGTCTTCCGGCGCAGCCCGCTGCTCACGTTCCTGACCGGTGGAAAATAGGACAAGAGCAGGCTGCCACCAGAAAAACCCCTACCCGCCATGAGCAAACTCATCGTATATAAAGCCTCTGCAGGCTCCGGAAAGACGTTTACCCTGGCCGTCGAATACATCAAACTCCTGCTCTCCGACCCCGCGGCCTACCGGCATATCCTGGCTGTCACCTTCACCCATAAGGCAACGGCCGAGATGAAAGAGCGCATTCTCGGCCAGCTCTACGCATTGAGCCGCAACTTGCCGGAAAGTGCGCCTTACCTGAACGTACTACGCGAAGGCACCGGCCTCCCCGAACAAGCGATAAGAGAAAAAACCGGAGAGGCACTAACGCGCATCGTGCACGATTTCGGGAACTTCCGCGTCGAAACCATCGACTCCTTCTTCCAGTCCGTCATGCGCAACCTGGCCCGCGAGCTGGAGCTGAGCCCCGGTTTGGATATCGAGCTGGACCAGGACAAAGTCATCAAGGAGGCTGTCGAAAACCTCTTGCGCGACGTGAAAAACGGGAGCGAGCTGCTCACGTGGATTCTGGACTACATGGACGAACAGGCAGGAGACGGCAAAAGCTGGAACGTGATTCAGCGGATCAACGGCTTCGGAAAAGAAATATTCCGCGAGGACTTTGCCCGATACAAGCAGGAGATGCACCGCTGCCTCAGCCAGCCCGGCTTCATCCGCGACTACCGGAACCGGCTCTCGAAGAAGCGGAAAGAAATCGAGGCGCAGTTCGAGGACTATGCCGCCCGCTTCTCCCGAATCCTGGAGCAGCACGGCCTGACGCCCGACGACTTCAAGAAGAAAAAGAGTTTCCCGCTTTTCGGCTACTTCCAGCGGCTGGCCGAGGGTAAAGAACTGTCCGACGAGAAAATCCTGAAGCCCACGCTGCTCAAACTCATGGAGGGCGAAGAAACGTGGACCACGGCTTCCCACCCCCGCCGCGCGGTGGTCGAAGACATAGGGGCGCGCTTCCTGCTCCCCCTGCTGCAGGAAGCCGAGGCATACCGCAAGGCCCATCTGCCGCTCTACCATACGCTCCAGCTCACCCTGACGCACATCTACAACATCGGCCTCCTCTCCCGGGTCAGCGACTCGGTGCAACAGGAAAACGAACGCCTCGGGCGTTTCCTCCTGGCCGACACCAACAGCCTGCTGCACGCCCTGATAGGCGACGAGGACTTCTCCTTCGTCTTCGAAAAAACCGGCACACAGATCCGGCACGTCATGATAGACGAGTTCCAGGACACCTCCCTGCTGCAGTGGAGCAACTTCGAGCTGCTCCTGACCGAATGCCTGGCCCACGGCACAGACTCCCTCATCGTGGGCGACGTCAAGCAGAGCATCTACCGCTGGCGGGGAGGCGAATGGAAAATCCTCAACGAGCTGCGCGGGCAGTTCGGCCCCTTCCCCATCGAAGAACGCCGGCTCGACACGAACCGCCGGAGCGCCGCCCACATCATAGGCTTCAACAACTTCCTCTTCCCCCGCCTCGTAGAGAGACTGGTCGAGGATTATGCCGCCGAGTGCTCCGCCGGAGGAGAAGCCATCGCCAAGGCCTACTCCGACGTCGCCCAGCTGCATCCCTCCGGCGATAGCGACGGCAGTGTGGAGCTGCGCATGATGCCCGTGGACGACAAAGCCGAATACATCGAAGCCACCGCCGCCCAGCTCCTTGCCACCGTCAGGGAGCTGCAAGCCGCCGGAGTGCAGCAGAAAGACATAGCCATGCTCTTCCGTTACAAACGGGAGATACCCGCCGTGGCCGACTACTTCAGCCTCCACGCCCCCGACGTGCGGCTCATCAGCAACGAAACCTTCCGTCTGGACTCCTCCGTGGCCGTCGGCCTGCTCGTCGAAGCCCTGCGCGTCCTTGCCGACGGCAGCGACCTCCTGGC
Organism: uncultured Bacteroidaceae bacterium; assembly: GCA_944320955.1. GTDB lineage: Bacteria > Bacteroidota > Bacteroidia > Bacteroidales > Bacteroidaceae > UBA1794. The sequence continues at coordinate 157,921 of CALUJL010000002.1, read as the reverse complement.
CGCGGCCACGCTGTCCGTTCGCTGGCAGGAAGCCGTGGGCCGGAATCCCCATGCCCTGCAGGAAGCAGCCTCTGCCCCCCCGGGCAAAGAGCCCGCCGACGCCTTCTTCGCCCCGATGCCCGAAGAGTGGCACGACCGCGAGACCCTCGCCGCCCTGCCCCTGCAGGAACTGCTTGAACGGCTCTACCGCATCCTCCGGCTGGACAGCATCGCGGGACAGGACGCCTATCTGCTCTTCTTTTTCGACAAAGTGCAGGAATACCTGCGCAAGGGCGTCTCCAACCTGCCCGACTTCCTCTCCTTCTGGGACGACACGCTCTCGCAGCAAACCATACCCGGCGCCTCGGCCGACGGCATACGCATCCTCACCATCCACGCCGCCAAGGGACTGGAGTTCCACACCGTGCTGCTCCCCTTCTGCGACTGGGAACTGGAGCGGGCGCTCGGCATCATCTGGTGCCGCACGCCGGAGCAAGCCCCCTTCCCCGGCCCTCCCATCCTGCCTGCCGCCTACAGGAAAGAGATGAACGACTCCTTCTTCCACGCCGACTATGAACGGGAAAAACTCCAGCAGTGGGTGGACAACCTGAATCTCCTCTACGTAGCCCTGACCCGCCCCCGCGAGCGGCTCGTCGTCTGGAGCCGGGGCAAGAGCCACACCGTGGGCGGCCTGATGCAGGAAGTCCTGGCGGGCGACCTGCCCGAAGGCCTGCCCGCCGCCGGATGGCGCGAGGAGAAAGCCGAAAAGCCCAAGGGCAATCCGGAAAAAGCGGCAGCACTTTCTGCCGACGGCGGCAGCACTTTTCCCGACCCGATGCAGGTCTTTTCCTACGGCAACCCCATATATGCTCCCCTCCCCCCTGCCCCGGCCGGCAAGAAGAGCAGCCCCAACCCCTTCCTGCCCGGCAGCGGGACAGCAAAGGTACGCATGTGCTCCCACCCGTTCCGCATGGAATTCCGGCAGTCCAACCGCTCCGCGGCTTTCATAGAGCGGGGCGGGGCCGAAGAAAGCGGGGAGAAGACCTATCTCGACCGCGGCCGGACGATGCACACCCTCTTCGCCTCCATCCGCACGGCCGACGACCTGGAGCCCGCCCTGGAGCAGCTCTACGACGAAGGGGTGCTCGACCGCAAGGAACAGGCCGAAGCCCGGCGCATCGTAGCCCGCGCCCTCTCCCACCCGCAGGCGCGGCACTGGTATGACGGCTCGGCACGGCTCTACAACGAATGCAGCATCCTCTCCCGCAAAGAAGGCTCGCCCTACAGCCAGGTCCACCGCCCCGACCGCGTGATGGACACGGGCGGACGAATCACAGTCGTAGACTTCAAGTTCGGCACGCCCCGCGCGGAATACCGCGACCAGGTACTCGGCTACATGCGCCTGCTGCGCGAGATGGGGCACGAAGCGGTAGAAGGCTACCTCTGGTACGTATATCCCAACCGCATCGAACCCGTGAAATAGCCCCTACCCCCTCTACCTCTCAGAATTTTCAGCCCCATGGAAAGTTTTCTCTCCCTCGTAGCCAAAGACCTGTACCGCCGCCGGGGCGCCGACCTCTCCCGCACGGCCGTCGTCTTCCCCAACAAGCGCGCCGGACTCTTCTTCAACGACTGCCTCACCCCGCTGAGCGAGCGCCCCGTCTGGGCTCCCGTCTACCTCACCATCAGCGAGCTGATGAGCCGGCGGACGCAGCTCCGCCCGGCCGACCCCATACGCATGGTCTGCGAATTGCACCGCATCTTCTGCCAGGCCACGGGAAGCCAGGAGACGCTCGACGACTTCTACTTCTGGGGCGAACTGCTCATCGCCGACTTCGACGACCTGGACAAAAACCTGGTCGATGCCGACCGCCTGTTCCAAAACCTGAGCGACCTGCGCAAACTCTCCGAGGGAAACGACTTCCTGACCGAAGAGCAGGTGGAAGCCATACGCCTCTTCTTCACCAACTTCAGCCCCGATCGGAGCACGGAGCTGAAGGAGCGCTTCACAAGACTGTGGAACGTGCTGGACAAGGTGTACCACGGATTCCGCCGGAGCCTCTCCGCGAAAGGCGTCGGCTACGAGGGGATGCGCTACCGGCAGGCCGTGGAGCAACCGCTCGACGGGGACCGGACGGAATACGACTGTTATGCCTTCGTTGGCTTCAACGTGCTGAACCGCGCCGAACACCGGCTCTTCCGCCAAATCCAGGGCACGGGCAAGGCACTCTTCTACTGGGACTACGACCGCTTCTACAAGGACAACCCCTACCACGAGGCCGGCGAATTCATCCGCCGCAACCTGGCCGACTTCCCCTCCGCCCTGCAGGACGAAGCCTTCGACTGCCTATCCCGGCCCAAAAAGATACGCTGCCTGTCGGCCCAGACGGAGAATGCACAGGCCCGCTACATGGCCGAATGGACCGGGGAGTTGCCCGCCGGAGTGCCGGAACGGGAGAATGCCGTCGTACTCTGCAACGAGGCCCTGCTCATGCCCGTCTGCCACTCGCTCTCCCCCGCCGTACAGCAAGTCAACATCACCATGGGCTTCCCCCTCCGGCAGACGCCCATCGTAGGCTTCATCGAGGCGCTGACCGACCTCCAGCTCCGCGGCTACGACGCGGAACGCGACACCTTCCGGCTCGAAAAAGTGCTGCGCATCCTGCGGCACAGCTGTTTCGCACTTCTCTCCGACCGGGGCAAACAGCTCGCCGCCGACCTGCAGCAATCCATGCGCCTCTTCCCCACACCCGGGGAATTGCAGAAAGACCCGGCCACAGAACTGCTCTTCAAGCCCTGCCGCGGACAGGCCGAACTGATGGGCTACCTGCTGGCCGCAGTGGAGAAAACCGCCGAAGCCTACCGCAACCGCAAGGAAGCGGGACAGGCACCCGACCTCTTCGACCAGCTCTACCATGAGGCCCTCTTCAAGACCTATACGACGCTGAAACACGTGGCTTCCCTGATGGAAGAAGGCGTGCTCGCCGTGGAGAAGGAGACACTCTGCACCCTGCTCGGCAGGCTGCTGCAGCAACTCTCCGTCCCCTTCCACGGCGAACCGGCGGCCGGACTGCAAATCATGGGAATCCTCGAGACGCGCAACCTCGACTTCAAGCGCCTGGCCATCCTCTCCCTGGGCGAAGGCCTTCTGCCCAAGACCGGAAGCCACACCGCCTCGTTCGTCCCCTACAACCTGCGCAAGGCTTTCGGCATGACCACGCCCGAACATGAGAATGCGGTCTATGCCTACTACTTCTACCGTCTGGTGCAGCGCGCCGAGGACATCACCTTCCTCTACAACGACTTCTCGGAAAATGCCGTCTCCCGCGAGGCTTCGCGCTTCCTCCACCAGTTCCTTCTGGAATATCCCGCCCAAGTGGCAGAGGAAGAGGCCCTCCCCCTGCAACGCGCCGTGCTGACTCCCGCCCAGGGAATCAGCCCTTCCGCGACGGGCGCAATCGAAAAATCCCCCGAAGCCTACCGCCGGCTGCTCGAACGATACGACACACGCAGAAACCCCAAGGCCTACCTCTCCCCCTCGGCGCTGAACTGCTACATCGACTGCCCGCTGCGCTTCTATCTGCAGCAAGTCCTGCGCCTCCGCGCCCCGCAAAATACGGAAGAGGACATCGACTCCGCCCGGCTCGGCAACCTCTTCCACTATGCGGCGGAGACGCTCTACACCTCCCTGCTGCCCGACTCCTCACGAAAGGTCGGCGCAGAAAGCATACGCAGCTTCCTGCACGAGGGGGAAAAGATGGAACGGTTATTGGACAAGGTATTTGCCGACCGGCTCTTCAACCTGCGCAAAGGGGAAAAACTGCACTACAACGGATTGCATCTCATCTATCGGAACGTAGTGAAGACGTTCCTTCTCAACCTCCTGCGCTTCGACGAGCGGCATGCGCCCTTCCGCGTCGGGGGATGCGAACTGCCCGTAAGGGAAGACCGGGAAGTGCCGCTGCCCGACGGGTCTGCACTCCCCGTCCGCCTGGGCGGCACCATCGACCGCCTCGACCGCCTCGCCGGCGGCGTTGTCCGCATCATGGACTACAAGACGGGAAGCAAAAAGCAGAAGATGCCCGCCACGTTGGAAGAACTGTTCGTCCCGGCCAAGGACCGTCCCTCCTATGCTTTCCAGACTTTCCTCTACTCCGTCATCGTAAACCGCAGCGAGACCCAACGGGGCACACCGCCTGAGGCCGTCCGCCCCGCCTTGTTCTATCCCAGACTGGCCGCTGCGGAATCCTACTCGCCCGCCCTGTCCATCGGGCCGCCCCGCAAGAGTGTGACAATAGAGGACTTCGCACACGAATACGAAGCCCCCTTCCGCGAACATCTGGACAGACTCTTAAGGGAAATATTCGACCCTTCTGTCCCTTTCAGCCCTTGCCAGGACAAAACGCTCTGCACCTATTGCGACTGCCGCAGGCTGTGCCGGCGCGACACATAAGATGCGAAACAGGCAATGCCCGGGCCTACTGCTGGAGTTCGGCCCAGGCATTGTCGATAAGACGGAAGAGATCGCCGGCATTGACCATGTTCTCCCCCTCGGGAATGACGGCGGCAGAGCGCACTTTCTCCTGAATGCGGCGTGCCTGGCGGAGCAAGACAAGCGCCTGTTCTTTATAAGAAGCCTGCCCCGTCGCACGGTATTTCTTCAGAAGGTCCTGGATCATGGCCACATCCTTGTGTAGCGCTTGGATGGCGACCTGCATCTCATCTTGATTTTCCAGGCGATCAATTTGGTCGACAGCCTGATTCAGGCTGCTCTCGCCTTGCGCTTCGGGCGGCAGGCTTTGGGGTTGTTGGTCGTACTGCCGCTCGATAGTGCGGATATCTTCGGTGCGAAGCGTATCAGGCCCTGCCGGGGACGAAGCAGACTTCTTCTCTTTGCTGCAGGCGGACAAGAGAACTGCCCCGAAAGCCCAAACGAGCAAAAAGCGGAATGGAGCTGTGCGATAAGAATGCAAGTAGGTCATAATATTAAGGTTTATAGGGGACGAAGGTACGGATTTTTTCGGTTTTATTTCCTACCTTTGCCGCCGCATTATGAAAAAGTTATGGCTTCTTCTGGTTTTGTCGGCCTTGGGCTGCGGGCTTATGCCGCTGCGTGCCCAGGTAGTGAATACGAATATGGACCCTAACTACGCAGGCGCCACCGGAATAGACCATGGAGGAGAAGCAGAAGTAGACTCGGTATGGGTCAATACGGACGACATAGACCCGGCTCCCTACCAGTGGAAACTGGACGACCGCTTCGGCACCGTGCGCCCGGCGGAGGTGGACACCGCTTTTTTGAACTTCCCGAATACCAACCACACCGAGGGCATGACGGGACACTACAACCACTTGGGCAACCTGGGCAGTCCGCACCTGACACGCATCTGGAACGAACGCCCCACATTCTCGCAGTTGTATTGGCTCGACCCGTATAGCTTCTTCTATACCGGCCCTGCCGATTTCCCGTTTACCAACTCCCGGTTGCCCTATACCAATATATCCTATTTCTTTGCCGGCAGCGGGCAAAGTTCGGAAAAACGCTTCAAGGCCTACTTCTCGCGCAATGCCGGAAAGGAATTTGCCGTGGGATTCAAGGTAGACTACCTGTATGCTTTGGGATATTATCAGAACCAAAGCAACTCGCAGTTTAACGGTTCTCTCTTTGCCAGCTACCTGGGAGAACGCTACGAGGCAAAACTTCTCTACGGTTACTACTACCTGAAACTGGCCGAGAACGGGGGCATTACGGACGACCGCTACATCACGGACCCGGAAGCCATGGCACAAGGCACACGGCAGTTTGACGCCCGGGAAATGCCGGTGCTCTTCGACGACGGGGGAGCCAGCGTCTGGAACCGCAACCGGCTGCACGATGCCTTCTTCAGCCATTCCTATAATATAGGCTTCACCCGCACGGAAGAGACGATTGCTACGGTCGACTCTACGCGACAAGACACGCAACGGGTGGAAGAATACATACCGGTGACGTCGTTTACCCACACCATGCGCCTGCAAACGAATAAGCACACGTTCCAATCCAACAACGACCGCTCCTCAAACCTGCCCTCTTTTCAATACCCGAACACCTATCTCCGCTCAGACAACCTCACCCGGGACAGCACCACCTTCTTCTCCCTGCGAAATACGCTCTCCGTTTCTCTTCTGGAGGGCTTCAATAAATATGCCAAGGCTGGGTTGAGGGCTTTCGTGGAGCATGAATTCCGCAATGTAGACCTGATGCCCTCGGATTCCACAGGGGCAGGCATGGTAAACTATAAGGAGCATGAGTTATATGTCGGCGGTGAGCTGAGCAAGCGGCAAGGGCGTTTTCTGCACTACGACGTGATCGGTTCGGTCGGCCTGCTGGGCAAAGCCATCGGACAATTTGATGTCCGGGGAAACCTGGACATGAATTTCCGCTTGTGGAACGACACGGTTTCTTTCATCGCGCGCGGAAAAGTCTCCAACCAGTTGCCGGCTTTTTACCTGCGCCACTATCATTCCAACCATTACCGCTGGGACAACGACGACATGGCCAAGGAGTTCCGCACCCGGGTGGAGGGAGAAATCCAGATCGACCGCTGGCGGACACGCCTGCTCTTCGGCATGGAAAACATCCAGAACTATACCTATCTCAACGGCGATGCCGTCCCGGAACAGTCCGGAAGCGGCATACAAGTCCTCAACGCCATGCTCCGGCAAGACTTCAAGCTGGGCATTTTCCACCTGGACAACGAGGTCAACTGGCAACACTCCACGGGAAGCGAACTTCCCCTGCCGGCACTGTCGCTCTACCACAACCTGTATATCGACGCCTACCTGGCCAAACGGGTACTCCGCCTGCAGCTGGGGGTAGACGTGCGCTACTTTACAGAGTACGAGGCACCGGCCTATACTCCGGCCATCGGGCAGTTCCACCTCCAGAAAGCAGACGAGACGGTACAAATCGGCGGCTACCCCATCCTGACGGCCTACATCAATTTCCATCTGAAACAGACGCGCTTCTTCGTACAGATGTATCACCTGAATCAAAGTACAGGCAATTATTTCCTGGCTCCGCACTACCCCATCAATCCGAGCATCCTGAAGTTCGGACTTTCGTGGAACTTCTTCGACTAATCTTCATACGGCCGGCACCCGAAAATCCGACGATTTTGCGTACTTTTGCCAGGCAAAACGAATCCCGACCCTACTCTCATGGTAAAAAAAGAGACTCCCCTCAAAAAAAAATCGACGAAAAACATCCCCTCCCCTGCCCCGGACACGAGCGGGACGAAGCGCCTCAACGGAGAGACCCTGCAGTTCGTGGCCGGACTGCTGCTCATCGGGCTGTCGCTCTACCTGCTTATCTCCTTTGTCTCGTTCTTTATCACAGGAAGCGCCGACCAAAGCATCATAAACTCGCTCGACTACGAGGAAAGGCTCTCCGAAATCCGTAACTACACCGGCCTGCGCGGAGCACAACTCTCCAACTTTTTCATCAGCGACTGCTTCGGATATGCCGCCGTGTGCATCCCCGTTTTCCTGATGATAGCCGGCTTCCGGCTGATACATGTGGGGCATTTCCATCTTTGGAAATGGTTCTTGGCCCTGGGGTTCGGCATGGTTTGGACCTCGGTCTTCCTTGCTTTTCTCGAAAAATCCATAGGCGAGTTCAACTTCTTCTGCCTCGGCGGGATACACGGCTTGCGGGTTACGGAATGGTTCTACGGCCAGTTCGGATGGCCCGGGACATTCCTCATACTCCTCATCTCCGCCATTATCTACCTCATCTACCTGAGCAAACAGACAATCTATTGGGTCCGCAAAATCTTCTCTTTGGGCATCAACACCGTCAAGCACCCCCGTCACAAGAAAACGGAGGCGCCGACCGGCAACAACCCGGAGACTTCCGAGGCACCTGCCGCATCCGCCGAAGTAAACACCGAGGAGAAAGAGACGGCCTCCCCGCACCCGGAAGAAGAGCAAACCGTAGAATTCACCATTGACGACAAGGCCGAACCCCTCCCCTCCTCCCCCGGGATGGCTGCCGACATGACGGAAAAGACGGAAAAAGCAGACATTCCCTCCCAGACCCCCGCAACCGGCAATACGGAGAAGCCCAACGACATTACATTCGACATAGAAGAAGGCAAAAAAGACGATGTCGATCCGGCAACCCCTCCCAAGCCCATGGAGCGATACAACCCCCGCCTGGGACTGGAGTTCTACAAGTTTCCGACACTCGACCTGCTGAAAAACTACGGCAACGAGGAGACCAGCATAAATACGGAAGAGCAAATCAAAAACAAAGACCGCATTATCACCACTCTCCACAGTTTCGGCATCGAGATCAGCAGCATAAAAGCCACAGTAGGCCCGACCGTAACGCTTTACGAGATAACTCCCGCAGCCGGGGTGCGCATCTCCAAAATCCGGAACCTGGAAGACGACATCGCCCTCAGCCTCTCGGCTCTCGGAATCCGCATCATCGCACCGATTCCCGGCAAGGGAACCATCGGAATCGAAGTCCCCAACGAGCATCCCCGCATCGTCCCGGTACAAAGCATCCTCGCCTCCCGCAAATTCCTGGAGACGACATACGACTTGCCCGTCGCCATCGGCCGGACCATCACCAACGAAGTCTACATGTTCGACCTCTGCAAGATGCCCCACCTGCTGGTTGCCGGCGCCACCGGACAGGGAAAATCCGTAGGCCTTAACGTCATCATCACCTCGCTGCTCTACAAGAAGCACCCCGCCGAGCTGAAATTCGTACTGATCGACCCCAAAAAGGTAGAGTTCAGCATCTACTCCGAAATCGAGAAGAACTATCTGGCCAAGTTGCCCGATGCCGAGGAATCCATCATCACCGACGTAACCAAAGTCGTGCAGACGCTCAACTCCATCTGCGTACTGATGGACTCCCGCTACAAGCTCCTGCAAAAGGCACACGCCCGCAACATCAAGGAATACAACGAGAAATTCATCAACCGGCGGCTCAATCCCAACAACGGGCACGACTATATGCCCTACATCGTGGTCATCATCGACGAATTCGGCGACCTCATCATGACCGCCGGACGCGAGATAGAGCTCCCCATAGCCCGCATCGCCCAGCTGGCCCGTGCCGTGGGCATCCACATGGTCATAGCCACCCAGCGCCCCACGACCAACATCATTACCGGTACCATCAAGGCCAACTTCCCGGCCCGCATGGCCTTCCGCGTGGCCACGATGATGGACTCCCGCACGATCCTCGACCGTCCCGGGGCCAACCAGCTCATCGGAAAAGGCGACATGCTCTTCCTCCAGGGGACCGACCCGGTGCGCATACAGTGCGCCATGATAGACACCCCGGAGGTGGAACGCATCAACGAGTTCATAGCCTCGCAACAAAGCTACCCCTCGGCCTACGAACTGCCCGAATACAAAGGCGACGAAAACAGCGGCCTCTCCGACTCCTCGGGCGACGACATGGGCAGTCTGGACCCGCTCTTCGAGGAAGCGGCACGGCTCATCGTAGTCCACCAGCAAGGCTCCACATCGCTCATCCAGCGCAAGTTCTCCATTGGCTACAACCGGGCAGGCCGGCTGATGGACCAGCTGGAGCGGGCCGGAATCGTAGGCCCCATACAGGGAGCCAAGCCGCGCGAGGTGCTCTGCGCCGACGAAGTCTCCCTCCAGAACAAACTGAACGAAATCCTCTAAAAGCCCAGCATGAATCTCCGAAAAGTCCCGCCGCTTTTTCCCCTTTCATGCAAGGCTTTCCGCCAAAAGCCCTTCAACTAAAAAACGGCCCGCACGGGCCAAACCCATGACACTATGAAGAAAATCATCTCCCTCCTGCTGCTCACCCTGACACTCGGCACGCTCCAGGCACAAAACGACAGCCGCGCAAAAAACGTGTTGGACAAAGCCCTGGCCGCATTCAACCGCAAAGGCGGGGCCGAAATAGCCTTCACCTCCTCCGGGACACAAGGCCTAAGCGGGACAATCTGCGTAAAAGGAAACAAATTCTTCCTGCAAACCGCCCGCATGACCACCTGGTACGACGGCAAGACCCAGTGGACCTACCTCAAAGACGCCGAAGAAGTAAACATCACCACCCCCTCCGCCGCCCAAGCCGGGCAGCTCAACCCGCAAGCCTGGCTGCAAAGCTATAAAAAAGGATACAGCTACCGCTACGGAGGCCTGAGCGGCAACCTGCACAAAATCGTCCTCACCCCGGGAAAAGGCCAAAAGTCCGACCTCAAGAGCATCACCCTATGGATAAAAAACGCCTCCTACACTCCGGCAAAAGTCCTCATCACAGACCGCAACGGACAGTCCACAACCATACAAGTGACCCGCTATACGCCCAAAAGCTTTCCCGAGTCCACCTTCCGCTTCAACGCCCAAGCCTACCCGCAGGCAGAAATAATAGACCTGCGCTGAGCCGCCCCGGGCGTTGCCCGGCACCCCAAGAAACAACAACCCCCAAACTACCAAAACCGACCCCACATGGAAACACCCCTCTCCACCTCCTGCCTCATCATCGGCTCCGGCCCGGCCGGATATACCGCCGCCATCTACACCGGCAGAGCCAACATCCCCACCATCCTGTGCGAAGGCGAACTGCCCGGCGGACAGCTGACCCAGACGACCGAAGTAGAGAACTTCCCCGGATACCCCGAAGGAATACAAGGCATGGACCTCATGGACGACCTCCGGAGCCAGGCACTGCGCTTCGGATGCGACATCCGCTCCAAAATCATCTCCCGGGTAGACTTCAGCCGCCGCCCCTACCGCGCCTGGACCGATGAGGAAGAAGAAATCACGGCCCAGACCGTCATCATAGCCACCGGGGCATCCGCCAAATACCTGGGACTCCCCGACGAGAAGAAATATGCCGGACGCGGGGTCAGCGCCTGCGCCACGTGCGACGGCTTCTTCTACCGCAAGAAGACCGTAGCCGTAGTGGGCGGCGGAGACTCCGCCTGCGAAGAAGCATCCTACCTCTCCGGCCTGGCAGAAAAAGTCTACCTCATCGTCCGCAAACCCTACCTGCGCGCATCGAAAATCATGCAGAAGCGCGTACTGGAAAACCCCAAGATCGAAGTCCTCTTCGAGCACGAGACCGACGGGCTCTTCGGCGAAGAAAAAGTAGAAGGCGCCCGCCTCACCTACCGCCGCGGCACACCGGAGGAAAAACAAGTAGAGATAGCCATCAGCGGCTTCTTCCTCGGCATCGGACACCACCCCAACTCCGAACTCTTCCGCCCTTGGATCCAGACCGACCCCGAAGGGTATATCCTCACCGAAGGCATCCGCCCGCTGACCAACCTGCCAGGCATTTTCGCCGCGGGCGACGTGGCCGACCCCCTCTACCGGCAAGCCATCACCGCCGCGGCCAGCGGCTGCAGGGCAGCCCTTGAGGCAGAACGCTTCCTCGCCGCAGGCGAATAAAAAAGAACCCCTCAATAAAAATCCCGGCCCTCCACAAGCCAACGGGTCCCTCCCGTTGGCTCTTTTTTTGTCCCCTCGCGGAAAAAACCGGAAGCAGATACTTGCAGAATCAAAAGAAAGGCGTACCTTTGCAGCCACAATCGCACGGGTAAGTCCTATACGGCCAGCTCCCTTCGAATCCTCCAGGGCTTGACCGCAGCAAAGGTAGTTGGTTGTAGCGGCGCGATATAGTAAGCTTACCCACCCCGCCTCTTTAGCTCAGTTGGCCAGAGCACGTGATTTGTAATCTCGGGGTCGTTGGTTCGAATCCGACAAGAGGCTCTCCCAAATCATCAATCTGCTCAGAATACTGCGGCATCCATCGGGACATGATGGATGCCGCAGTTTCTTTTCTCCGGAAATTATCGCGTTTTCACTCGAAAAAAGCTACCTTTGCACCACGAAAAGCCTATCATTCGGTGTGGACATGAACAACTTTCAACCTATCGACCTTACCCAAAACGCCATGCGCTACGGCACAGGCATGGGACTTTTCTGGATTGCCAAATTTTTCATCCTCCTGTTCGGGCTGTTTTCCGGGAGCTATCTGCTGCTTGCGCTGAGCTATCTGATCTTCCTGCTGGGCACCGTGAGCGTCCCCCTCATCGCTTTCTTCATGGCGCGCCGGTTCCGGGAGCGGGTATGCGGCGGTTTCCTCCGTTTCGGCTCGGCCTGGATGTTCGTCACCTTCATCTACCTCTTCGCAGCCCTGCTCGCTGCCGTAGGACACTATGCCTATTTCCAGTTTCTCGACGGGGGAGCTTTCTTTCAGACGCTCTTTTCGCTTGCCAATGACAGCGACCTGAATGCCCATCCCGAGCTGAAAGAAATGTTTGCGCAGTCGCGCGACGTATTTCTCTCGCTGACTCCCATCGACATCACCATGCAAATGCTTTCGAGCAACATACTCTACGGGACTCTGCAAGCCCTCCTCATAGCCCTGTTCGTAGCCCGGCGTCCAAAAAACAACTTCTCCGGGACCGGACTCTGACACACGGAAAAAACAAAGGCCTGCACATCCCCCACCCCCGACATCCACAAGAACCCCCCCAATATACGAAGCATACCCTATGGACATATCAATAGTAATCCCTCTCTACAACGAAGAAGAATCCCTCCCGGAGCTGTTCGGCTGGATAAAGGAGGTGATGGAAAAAAACAACTTCACGTATGAAGTCCTCTTTGTCAACGATGGAAGTACCGACTCCTCCTGGGCCGTCATCGAAAAGCTGGCCGCGCAGTGGCCGGATGTAGTGAAGGGCATCAAATTCCGCCGCAACTACGGCAAGTCTCCGGCGCTCTACTGCGGATTCCGGCGAGCAGAAGGCGATGTCGTCATCACCATGGATGCCGACCTGCAGGACAGCCCCGACGAAATTCCCGGGCTGTACCGCATGATTACGCAAGAGGGATACGACCTTGTCTCCGGCTGGAAGCAGAAACGCTACGACCCGCTCTCGAAAACCATCCCCACCAAGCTCTTCAATGCCACGGCGCGGAAGGTGAGCGGCATTCACAACCTGCACGACTTCAACTGCGGGCTGAAGGCATACCGCAAGGAAGTGGTGAAAAACATCGAAGTCTACGGCGAAATGCACCGCTACATCCCCTTCCTGGCCAAGAACGCCGGTTTCAACAAGATAGGGGAAAAAGTCGTCCACCACCAGGCGCGCAAATATGGAAAGACCAAATTCGGGCTGAACCGCTTCATCAACGGTTATCTCGACCTGCTCACGCTGTGGTTTCTCTCGATATTCGGCGTAAAACCGATGCACATCTTCGGATTTTTCGGTTCGCTCATGTTTGTTTTGGGCTTCATTTCGGCCCTGATCGTAGGCGTTTCCAAGCTTTGGGCCATGGCCCACGGCATGCCCTACCGTCTGGTGACGGATTCGCCCTACTTCTTTCTGGCACTGACTCTGATGATCATCGGGACGCAGTTCTTCCTTACCGGATTTCTCGGCGACATGATAGCCCGACAGTCGGAGAATCGCAACAATTACCAAATAGAAAAAGAAATTTGAGCCGCATGAAATTCCAGAAACTGCAGGGCTTTTCCGGAAAAGCCCTTGCGCTTTTCCTTGCCGGCGCTGCGCTTTTCTGCTCGCTCCCGGCCTGCGACGAGGATACGGACACGAGTCTTCCGCGTACGACCTGCGGAGTCTATTTTTACGGTACGGACGCCCGCCGAAAGACGGTGGACTCCCTGACCGTCGTGGCGCTCACAGACTACGGCGACAGTGTGCTCTACCAGCGTTTCTCGGGACAAAACATCTCCCTCCCCCTGCGCTACATCGGCGACAGCACCCAGTTCAGCATCCAACAAGGCGAGCATCTGCCGGATACGTTGACCGTAGTCCACCGCAACACGCCCAACTTTGTCTCGCTGGACGGCGGCTACGTCATGAATTACGAGATACTCCGCGTCCGTTCCACCGGCTATGCCATCGATACCGTATCGGTTGTTTCCCCTTCCATCAGCACGCATGAACAGGAAAACTTGGCCATCACCTATCCCTAAGGCTCTCCTTCTGCTGCTGCCGCTCCTGCTCTTCGCCCTCTCGACAGCCGGACAGGTCCGGCAACCCAAGCGATACGCAAGAGACAGCAAGCGGCTGGCCGAGAGGAAGAAGCTGGAGAAAGCGGCAAGCGACACGCTCCCCCTCTACGGCGGCACCTACGTAGGGGCCGACCTCTACGGCATCGGGGCCCATCTTTTCGGGAGTGACACGAAAAGCGGCGAGGTGCAGATCGACGTGAACTTGAAGAACCGCTTCTTCCCCGTGGTGGAAGCCGGATATGCCCAGACGGAAACGGCCAGCGAATACGGCACGCTCTACAAATCCCGCGGCCCCTACTTCCGTCTGGGGCTCAACTACAAGATAAAATACAAGAACCCTTCCGAAAGCCACCTCTACGTCGGCCTGCGGTACGGCTTCGCGCCTTTCAAATACGACGTGGAGAGCATCCCCATCGTGGATGACCTCTTCGGAGAAGCCCCCGGCAACCCGAACTTGAACGACGACATCTGGGGCGGAAGCGTGCCCTTCCGTGTGGAGGGTGCCAGCGGAAAGGCCCAATGGGCGGAGATCGTTTTCGGACTGCGCGTGCAGGTCTGGAAAAACTTCCTAATGGGCTGGTCGCTCCGCTACAAGCAACGCCTGGGCAACGACGGCCTGGCCACGGCTCCGCCGGCCTACATACCCGGATTCGGCGAGAACAAAAAGAGCGCCGTCGGCATCACTTACTCGGTGGTCTACAAACTTCCGCTATAAAACACCCGATAAACTGACATGAACCATATCGACATCCTTGTGTTGGCCATAGGCCTTGCCATGGACTGCTTTGCCGTATCCGTCTGCGCCGGCCTGGCCATGTCCCGGATCCGCTGGCGGCCCATCCTGACGACCGCCTTCTTTTTCGGCTTCTTCCAAGGCCTCATGCCCGTCCTCGGCTGGCTTCTCTCCTTCAGTTTCAACCGCTATATCGAGGCCTATGACCACTGGATAGCCTTCGGGCTGCTCGCTTTCCTGGGCATCCGCATGATCCGGGAGGAGTTTCAGAAGGAGGAAAGCCCCGAATGCCACAGTCTCCACATCGAGAAGCCCAAGACGCTGCTCGTCCTGGCCGTGGCCACCAGCATCGACGCGCTGGCCGTAGGCATCTCGTTCGCCTGCGTGGGCTACCGAGACCTGCCCTCCGTGCTCCCTCCCGCCCTTGTCATCGCGCTCGTTTCCTTCTTCCTGAGCATCACAGGCTTCCTGGGGGGCATCCTCTTCGGCCGCCGGTTTAATCCGAGAGCCGGGCTGGTCGGAGGCGTCATCCTCGTCGCCATCGGCGCGAAAGTGCTGGGCGAACACCTGGGGCTCTTGTAAGTCCCTTCTCCCCGCAGCCGGGCTGATACAAAAAAGCAGTGCCGCATCTTTCGGAAAGCCATGGGACTTTTTCGTGAAAGATGCGGCACTTTTTGCAAAAAGCGGCAGCGCTTTTTCCGGCGCCCTACATGGGTTCGTACCCCTTGGCCAGTCCTCCTTGCGCCGTCTCGCGGTAGAGGGAGGGCAGGTCGTGGCCCGTTTCCTTCATCACCTGCACGGCATGGTCGAAGGAGACGCGATGCGTGCCGTCCGTCAGGGAAGCGTAGATGTTGATGTCCAGCGCCCGCGTGGCGGCATAGGCGTTGCGCTCGATGCAGGGTATCTGCACCAGCCCGCACACGGGGTCGCACGTCATGCCCAAGTGGTGCTCCAGCCCCATCTCTGCGGCATACTCTATCTGTGCCGGACTGCCGCCGAAGAGCTGCGTGGCCGCAGCCGAAGCCATGGCGCAGGCCACGCCCACTTCGCCCTGGCAGCCTACCTCGGCGCCGGCTATCGAGCCGTTGGTCCGCACGATGTTGCCCACCAGTCCGGCTGTTGCCAAGGCGTAAATGATGCGCCGCTCGTCGAAACTGTGGCTCTTCTGCAGATGATAGAGCACGGCGGGCAGCACGCCGCACGAGCCGCACGTAGGCGCCGTCACGATTTTGCCTCCCCCGGCGTTCTCCTCGCTCACGGCCAAAGCATACGAGAACACGAGGGCGCGCGTCTGCACCGACTGCTTGTAGCCCATTGCCTTTATATAATAGGTGGGAGCCTTGCGGCGCAAGTTCAGCGGACCGGGCAATACGCCCTCCGTCTCCAGCCCGCGGCAGACGGCGTCCTGCATGGTGGTCCACACCTCCCGCAGGTAGTCGTAGAGGTTTTCATCTTCGTGTTCGAAGACATACTCCCAGTAGCTTTTTCCCGTCCGTTCGCACCAGTGCAGGATTTCCGTCATCGTCTCCAGCTCATACTCATGCACCGGCACGGGAGTCGTGTCGATGATTTTCCTGTCTTCCCCCATGAGTGCTCCGCCGCCTATGCTGAAGACCGTCCACTCGCCCGTAGTGCAGCCCCGGTTGTCCAGTGCCTCAAATTTCATCCCGTTGGGGTGCAGGGGCAGCACCACGTCCGGTTTCCAGCAGATTTCCACCGGCGCCTTCTCCTGCAGCACCTCGGTGATGGCCAGATGCGTGAGGTGTCCCTTGCCCGTGGCTGCCAGGCTCCCGTAGAGAGTGACGCGGAACTCGGCCGCGGCGGCATGGCCTTTGAGAAAAAACTCCGCAGCCTTGCGCGGCCCCATGGTGTGGCTGCTGCTCGGGCCGTGCCCGATGCGATAGATTTCGTATACAGAACGCATAAAACAGTACTTCTTTATTTTCCGTCTTTCGTCTCCACAGCCCGCACCTTCTTGAAGAGGTCGGACGCAAAGATGAAGTCATTCAGTTTCTTATTAGAAGAGGAGACCACGTCGTCCTTCGTGCCTTCCCACTCTTTCCGCCCCTCGCACAGGAAAATGATCTTCTCCCCGATACCCATTACGGAGTTCATGTCGTGCGTATTGATAAGGGTCGTGATGTGATACTCCCGCGTGATATCCAGAATCAGCTCGTCTATTATGAGCGAGGTCTTGGGGTCGAGGCCGGAGTTGGGCTCGTCGCAGAAGAGATACTTGGGGTTCAGGGCAATGGCGCGTGCGATGGCCACGCGTTTCTGCATGCCGCCGCTCAGTTCGTCGGGATATTTCAGGTAAGCCTCGCTGAGGTTTACGCGGTCCAGGCAGAACTTGGCCCGGTTTTCTATCTCGATCCGTGTCTTCGATGAGAACATGTTGAGCGGAAACATCACATTTTCCAGCACCGTCATCGAGTCGAAGAGCGCCGCGCTCTGGAAGATCATGCCCATCTCCTTGCGCAGATTCTTCTTCTCCCGCTTGGAGAGGCGCAGGAAGTCGCGCCCGTCGTAGGAGAGATTGCCGGCGTCGGCCTGCAAAAGCCCTACCACACACTTCATAAACACCGTCTTCCCCGAGCCGCTCTGCCCGATGATGAGGCTCGTCTTCCCTGCCTCAAAGAAGGCGTCGATGTCGTGCAAGACCACCTTTCCGTCGAAAGACTTGCACAAACCTTGTACTTCTATCATAAAAAAACTGCGACTTAACAGATATTAGGCACTCAGCATATTGGTCAGGACCAGGTCGGCAAAGAGGATGAGCACGCTGCAGCTGACCACCGAGTTGGTACTGGCTTTTCCCACGTCCAGCGAGCCGCCCTCCACCGTATAGCCGTAGAAAGCCGACACGGAGGCTATGATGTAGGCAAAAAAGAGGCTCTTGATGTACGAACAGAGCACAAAGTAGGGATTGAAGTCGTGCAGCAGTCCCGACTCCAGCTCGGTGGCCGTCATGATACCCACGAACCAACAGGTCATATACGCCCCGATTATTCCGAAAAAGATGCTGAACGTCACCAGAACGGGGATGAAGAACATCAGCGCAGCTATCTTCGGAAGAATAAGATAGCTGGCCGAATTGACGCCCATTATCTCCAAAGCATCGATTTGCTGCGTGACTCTCATCGTTCCTATCTCCGAAGCGATGTTGGAGCCTACCTTCCCCGAGAGAATCAGGCACATGATCGACGAAGAAAACTCAAGCAAGAGGATTTCGCGCGTCGTATATCCCACCACCCACTGCGGCATCCAGGCGCTCTGAATGTTGTACTTGATCTGCACCGTGATTACCGCGCCGATGAAAAGGGAGATGAGGATTACGATGCCCGAGGAGTTGACTCCGAGCTTTTCCACCTCCGCAATGAACTCGCGGAAGTACATCCGCATCCGCTCAGGCCGGGAGAAAACCCGCCCCATCAGGGCAAGATAGCGGCCGAAAGTGCCTATGGCTTTAAACATTATCCTTCTGATTTTGCTGCAAAAGTAGCGATTTTGTGCGTATATCTTCGTACATTTGCCGCAAAAAACCGGCACCGATATGGACAATCGCGAGCAATCTACTACGTTTTCCGACCAATCTTCTACCGACGGCCGCCCCGCCGCTGCCCCGGCCGCGGGGGAGGAAACCGGAAAAGCGGCAGCAGAAAACGGAAAAAGCCCTGCACCTTCCGCCGAAAAGCGGCAGCACTTTTTCCGAAAAGTCCTGCACCTTTTTTCCCGCAAGGACAAGCAAACAGCGGATACACCTGCCGGCCAGCCGGAAGAGCCCTCGCCGGAAACCGGGGACACCCCCGCCGGAGGCGACGGGGCCACGCCCCACAAGATGATGCTGCGCACCGAAAACCTGGTGAAGAAGTACGGCAAGCGCACCGTCGTAAGCCACGTCTCCATCAACGTGCGGCAGGGAGAAATCGTAGGCCTGCTGGGGCCGAACGGAGCCGGCAAGACAACCTCCTTCTACATGACCACCGGGCTGGTGACGGCCAACGAGGGACGCATCTTCCTCGACGACCTCGACATCACGAAGTACCCCGTCTACAAACGCGCGCGCTTCGGCATCGGCTATTTGGCGCAGGAGGCCTCCGTTTTCCGCAAGATGACTGTGGAAGACAACATAGCCTCCGTCCTGGAGATGACCGGCAAACCCAAAGACTACCAGCGCGAAAAACTGGAAAGCCTGATTGAAGAATTCAGACTCCAGAAGGTTCGCAAAAATCTCGGGGACCAACTCTCGGGCGGCGAGCGGCGGCGCACGGAAATCGCCCGCTGTCTGGCAATAGACCCCAAGTTTATCATGCTCGACGAGCCGTTTGCCGGAGTAGACCCCATAGCCGTCGAAGACATCCAGCAGATCGTCTGGAATCTGAAGAAGCGCAACATCGGAATCCTCATCACCGACCACAACGCCCCGGAGACACTCACCATCACCGACCGCGCCTACCTCCTCTTCGAGGGACGCATCCTCTTCCAAGGCTCGCCCGAGGAACTGGCCAACAACCAAACCGTAAAAGAGAAATACCTCGGCCGCAGCTTCGTCCTGCGCAAGAAGGATTTCCAGATCTGAGAAGCGGGACCCATGCCCATCGACTCACTCTTCCAGCTGTTCCTCTGCGCCATGACCGCCCTGGCGGCAGTGGTCTTCGTGGCGCTGCAGAAGGTAAATGCCGGCTACGGCCTCATGTTCAACCCCCGATGGGGGCCTACCCTGCCCAACCGCTGGGGATGGGTCCTGATGGAGAGCCCCGTCTTTCTGGCCATGGCCGCGCTCTGGCTCTGCTCCTCCCGCAGGGCGGAGGCCGCGCCGCTCTGCTTCTTCCTGCTCTTCGAGCTGCACTACTTCCAGCGCTCCTTTGTCTTCCCCTTCCTCCTGCGCGGGGCGAGCCGCATGCCGCTCAGCATAGTCGCCATGGGAGTCTTCTTCAATCTGCTCAACGCCCTCATGCAGGGCGGCTGGATCTTCTACCTCGCGCCCGACGGCCGCTACACCCCCGACTGGCTGGCCGACCCGCGGTTCATCATCGGCACCGCCGTGTTCTTCGCAGGCATGGGCATCAACTGGCACTCGGACCGCATCATCCGCCACCTCCGCCGGCCGGGCGACCGCAACCACTACCTGCCCCGCGGCGGAATGTTCCGCTACGTGGCCTCGGCCAACTATCTGGGCGAACTCATCGAATGGTGTGGTTTTGCCCTGCTCACGTGGTCCTTCGCAGGAGCGGTCTTCGCCCTCTGGACGGCGGCCAACCTCATTCCCCGCGCAGCGGCCACGCACCGGCGCTACACCGAGCTCTTCGGCGAGGAATATACCCGCGAACGGCGCAAGCGCATCATCCCCTTTATCTACTGACTGCCGGACTTCTGAGAAAAAGTCCCTGTACTTTTTGGGAAAACCGTTGCTACTTTTGGAAGAAAACGCTGCCGCCCTTTCGCAAAAGGGGAGCGCTTTTCGTATCTTTACGCCCCGAAAAAAGAATCAGACCATGACAGAACCGACCCCTACCCCGGACGCTTCGTCCGGACTCCTCTTCACCCCCGTCACCCTCGGGCCGCTCACGCTGCGCAACCGCAGCATACGCTCGGCCGCCTTCGAGGGCATGTGCCAGGGAAATGCACCTACCCCCATGCTCCGCGACTACCACGCCAGCGTGGCACGGGGCGGCATCGGGATGACCACACTGGCCTATGCCGCCGTCTGCCGGAGCGGGCTCTCCTTCCCCCACCAGCTGTGGATGAGGCCCGAAGTGGTTCCCGCCTTGCGCGAGATTACGGACGAAATACACCGCGCCGGGGCGAAAGCCTCCATCCAGCTGGGACACTGCGGCAACATGTCGAAGCCCGCCATGGCCGGATGCACCCCGGTCAGCGCCTCCACGGGCTTCAATCTCTACTCGCCCACCTTCGTGCGCGGGCTGCGGGCCGGCGAACTGCCTGCCCTGGCCCGCTCTTTCGGCGAAGCGGTACGCATGGCGCGCGACGCAGGCTTCGATGCCGTGGAAATCCATGCCGGGCACGGCTATCTCATCAGCCAGTTTCTCTCGCCCTACACCAACCACCGGCGCGACGCCTACGGGGGAACGCTCGAAAACCGCATGCGTTTCATGCAGATGTGCATCGAAAACACGCTGGAAGCAGCCGGAAGCGACCTCGCGGTGCTGGTGAAAATCAACATGCACGACGGCTTTTCCTCGGGCATGCAGACCGCCGACTGCCTGCGCGTGGCCTCGGAACTGGAACGGCTGGGGGCACACGCCTTAGTGCTGAGCGCCGGGTTCGTCAGCCGCGCCCCGATGGAGGTGATGCGCGGGTCGATGCCCATCAGGTCCATGAGCTATTATATGAAGAGAGGCCTGTTCCGCTTCTTTGCCCGCCACTTCGGCCGTATCCTCGTGCCCGACCGCCCGTTCTGCGAAGGCTACTTCCTGGACGAGGCGCTGCAATTCCGCCGGGCGCTGCGCCTGCCGCTCGTCTACGTGGGCGGTCTCGTGAGCCGCAGCAAAATAGAGGAAGTGCTGGGCTGCGGCTTCGAGGCCGTACAGATGGCGCGTGCGCTCATCTGCGAGCCCGACTTCATCAACCGCCTGCGCCAAGGCGAAGAACGCTGCGCCTGCACGCACGCCAACTACTGCATAGCCCGCATGTACTCGCAGGAGATGGCCTGCCACCGCCACTGCACCCTTCCCCCCGCCCTGCAGCGCGAACTGGAACGCGCCGAACGGAAGGAGGCCGGGAGACGATAGACTTATGGGAAACAGGAGCATAGCTTTAGTCACCGGGGCCAGCTCCGGCATCGGGAAAGCCCTCTGCCGCGAACTGGCCCGGCGCGGATGGGACCTCTGGCTGGTGAGCAACGAGGCCGGCCCCCTGGCTGAGGCGGCCCGGGAGATAAGCAGCGAATGGGGCTGCCAGTGCCGCACCACCTGCATCGACCTCGGGCAGGACGATGCGGCCGGGCAGCTCTTCCGCGAGAGCGAGGAGCAAGGCCTGACGGTCGGCCTGCTCGTCAACGACGCCGGCATCTTCTCCTTCTGCGACGCGACCCGCACCTCCGGGCCGCGGACGAGCCTCTTCGCCCACCTCCACGTGCTTACCCCCACGCGGCTCTGCCAGCTTTTCGGCCGCAAGATGCAGGAGCGGGGCGAGGGATATGTGCTCAATCTCGCCTCGCTCGCAGCCTGGCTCCCCTTTCCGGGCATCGCCCTCTACGCCGGGACGAAAGCATACCTGCGCGTTTTCAGCCGTGCCCTGGCCCGGGAGATGCAGCCCTACGGGGTACGCGTGCTGTGCCTTTGCCCCGGAGGTATTGCCACGGGGCTCTACGGGCTCAGCCCCCGGTGGCTGGACATAGGGGTGCGGCTGGGCATACTCATGCGTCCCGAGCGGCTGGCCCGCAAGGCTGTCGGCCGGTTGCTGCGCAGGCGCTGGCCGCGCCCGGTGCAGTACATCCCCGGTTGGGGCAACCGCCTGCTGATTCCCCTCTTCGCCCTGATGCCCGCCCGGCTGCAACTCTTCATGAAAAGGAAACTACATCGCTATGAAAAGTAGCCTACCCGAAGAGACGGAGCTGCGCAATGCCCTGGGGCGGGATGCGCTCGTCGTCGTGACCGGCGCCAACGGCGGCATCGGACTGGCCTTGTGCAAGGCCCTGCACGGGGCAGGCATCGGGCTCATCATGGCCTGCCGCAGCCGCGAGCGCGGCGAGGCGGCGGCGGGAGAAGTCCGCCGCGCCGGAGGAAAAGGCGGGATATGGGTGGAAGAAGTGGACGTGGCCCGTGCGGAAAGTATCGAGACTTTCTTCGAGCGGCTCAAGCGGAGCGGCCTGCGCCCCACGCACCTCGTCAACAATGCCGGCACAATGGCCCCGCACTTGGCCTTCACCCCGGAAGGAATTGAGGCGAACCTGGCCACAAACTGCTACGGCGCGCTCCGCATGGGCGACCACATGGCGGAACTGATGGCGCCGGGGGGCGTCGTGGTCAACACCGTATCGCTCACGTGCCGCTTCGGCCACTTCCCGCCCCGCGCGGCACAAGACGGCAGCCGCACATACCGCGGCACCTACCGCCGGCTGCAGGCCTATGCCGACTCGAAGCTGCTGCTCTTCGTGGAAACCGCCTGCCGCGTCGAGGCCTACCGCCGGCGGGGCATCGCCCTCCATGCGGCCGATCCGGGCGTCGTCAGCACGGGTATGCTCCGGATGGGCTGCTGGTTCGACCCGCTGACCGACCTGCTCTTCCGCCCCTTCGTCCGCACTCCCCGCCAAGGGGCGCAGGCCGCGCTCCGCGCCCTCTGCCACCCACAAAAGAG
Organism: uncultured Bacteroidaceae bacterium; assembly: GCA_944320955.1. Taxonomy (GTDB): domain Bacteria; phylum Bacteroidota; class Bacteroidia; order Bacteroidales; family Bacteroidaceae; genus UBA1794. The sequence goes on along the minus strand of CALUJL010000002.1, from coordinate 134,861 downwards.
CGGACTGCTCTTCCGCGCAGGCAGCGCCTGCCCATTTCCCGAATACATCCGGAAGCTGGCCCAAAAGGCAGAAGGGAAAGCCGGAAAAACTTCCTGAAGAAAACAGGATTTGCCGTACAGGAAATCCTCCACCGCACTTAGGCAAACCGGCAAAGGCACAAAAACACGCGGCGCAAACCCGAAGAATGATTTGCGCCGCGCGCCGTATGCAGGTCTCCACTACCCCGCCCTTATGACGGAAAAGCGGAGGGAGGATTTACCAATTGTTGTTGGACAACGGGAAACTGATGCCGAGCGCCACGTTGGCATTCATGCTGTTGAGCGGGATGAACTCCTTGGAAACCTTGCCGAGGAAGCGGTCGGAACCGATAAAGAAGTTGAAGCCTTTCGTATAGAAGCTCAGCATTCCGCCGAAGCAGCAGCCGGTGGAGGAGACGGACGTATTGAGAGATGCCTCGATCCAGCTGAGCGGACGGCAATTCACGGCCAGCATTCCCTGATGGAAGGAGTAGGTTCCGGCAAAGCGGCTCGTGTAGAGGAAACCGGCGGTGAGGTTTCGGTAGAAGGGCATGGTGTATTCGGCACCGATGTTGAGGGTTGCGGCCAAAGCGGTGGTCTTGCTGCCCTCGCCGTCGTCGTAAACCGAGAAAATCTCTTCCAGATCGTCGCCCAAGTCCTCGAACTGCTGGCCGATCATGTAGCGGTCGTCCGGACCTTTGTCGCTGCCGGCATAGATATCCTCGAAGCCGTCGAACGTCCAGGAGCCTGCCGAGGAGGCTTTCTGCACGCCGCTCCAGGAGATGAAGCCCAGGTCGGTGAGCGAAGCGGAGAGCAGGATGTCTTCGTTCAGCTGGTAGGTGGCGCCCAAGTCGAAGCCCAGTCCGAAACCGGAGAGGCCGCCTTTGAAATCGTCCAGCCCCTCGACGCGCGGACGCCCGTCGGGGCTGTTCTTGTCGGCATCTTCATGGGAGAACTTCGTCTTCATGAGCGCGGCATTCAGCTGCACGTCGCCGTCGATGGCCCATACGTCATCGGTCAACGTGAGGTCGAGATTCTCGGCTTTCAGGTCGGCATAGGCCAGTCCGAAGAGCAACTTCACCTTGGCACCCACGCGGAGCTTCTCGTCGATGGCCCGCGAATGCCCGAAAGCCAGCTCGGCATAGTTCTGCGTACGTACGCCGAGGTCTTTCAGGGAATAGTGGTCTTTGGACCCCGTGGTCTTCATGAATTCGAAGAGTTCGTAGGGCAGATTGACGTGCGTATTGGAGCGAAGGTTCAGTTCCACGAGGTTCAGACCGCCGAAAGCGGAGAAGGCCGTGGAGAAAATGTTCTCATTCAGATGGATGTTGATGCGGTTCTTGTCGCCCAGGTCGCCGAGGAATTCGGAGGCGCTCACTTCGGGATTCATGAAAGTGGTGAGGTCGTAGTTGGGATTTCCGTCGAGCTTGTAGACGAAATTCTTCAGGCCTACGTTTCCCTGGGCACCGATGTTCAGATTGCCGAGGAAGGGCATTCCCGTATAAGTCTCGGTCAAGAGCGCCGGATTGATCTGGTGGCGGAAGGTGGAGGTCTTCATGAAGTAGGAAGAACGCAACTCCTGGGCGGCGGTTTCTGCCGTGGTCCCGGCCAAAAGGGCTACGGCCAATGCGGCAGTGAATATCTGGTTTTTCATATCGTATGCGGTTGCTTTTCTTTAGACATTAGGTTGGTTTTCTCTATTCATCGTCGTCGTCGTTGAAGTCGCCCACGATCTGTCCGCCAAGACGGAGGCGCAGGTCCTTGATTTTCATATACTGACGCGACGAGAGCTCCTGCGAGCCGGAGGCCGAGGAGGCTGCATGCACGCGGAACTCCAGCGCATCGAGCAGCTTGACGGCCTGCGGGTCGCTCATCTTAAGGGCTATGCGGAAGGAAGTCTCTTCGGCATTGTTGGCCACATCGCTGCTCTTCGCCGCACGGATGTCCACCGTGTTTACGCTGATCAGGTGCGACAGGGAGGGGCGCTCGCCGTCGAATCCCGGCAAGCCCTGGGGCTCCAGAGTCAGGACAAGGTCGAGCGGGATGTGGTTCTCTACCACTCCGGTCACAAAGAGGGAGTCGGCCGAATAGTCCTGCAGGTCCTCGTTCATGTCGGCCACGGAGTCGGTGTACATAATCTGCGTGCCGCCCGAGAAACGGAAGGGCACCAGTACCTGATAGTCCAGCACGATGGATTCGTGGGTAGGCAGCTGGATCGTGTGCAACTGGGCCAGATCGGTCGAAACCTTGCCGCCGTCCAGGTCGACGTCGATGTAGTCCGGGAGTTTTTCGATGAGGCTGGAGAGATTTTCCACCTCATACTTCTCGGCCCGGGCATTGTAGGAAGGATCGAAAGGGGCGTCGCCCTGGTAGAAATAGAAGCTGCTGTTTTCCCGTTCGGGTATGCCCACCGTGTTTTGCATCGGCACGCGCACGGGTGCGGGGAGGATGGATTCGGAGCCGGAAGCCGTATTCTTGCGGCTGTCGAGCTGTCCCCAGAAGAGAAGGGGCACGGGAAGCCCTTCGCCCTGCACGTCGAAACGGATGGTGGGGTTGGTCATGTGGAGCGAAACGCTCTCGTCCTGCAGGAAGTCGGGCAGGTCGGAGCTGATGTCGATGGGCTCGATGTCGGGCTCGATGGTGGGGGAAACCTGTCCGGTGATCTCACCGGTGCGGATGCTGCTGATGGCGATGCTCAGGCGGATGCCTACCCTCTCGTCGGCGCCCAGCTGGATTTCCGTGCCGTTGGTGAGGACGAAAGTGCCGGTCATGGTGATGTTTTCCACCTCGTCATCGGGCGTCATGAGCGTGCCGCCCACCACTTCCTGCCCAAAGGCGTCGCTGCCGCCCATCACTATCGAGTCGGCCATAATGCCACTGATGCGGAAGCTGCGGTCGCCGGAGAAGGTACTGTCGGGAACCGATATGGTATGCGTTCCCTCTTCATACTGTGAAGAATAGATATAGGAGGGGAATTCTATCTTCATGTCGCGCATCTCTTTCAGGCCGAATGCTGCCCGGCCCGGCTGGTCCACTATCAGCTCGATGGACATCTCGATGGGGTCTTCGGGGGAAACGCGGCGTATGCTGAGGATTTCCTCCGGGATGTCCTTCAGGTTTACCTTGACGGGCTCGGAGGCCGTCACGCCGGTGGCCTCCACGTCGCCCGCCGGGACAAGCGTCCCGCCCGAGAGCACATCGATGTCGGCATTCAGGTCTACGTTGAAAATGTCGTCGGTCTGCGCGATTTCATTCACGTCTACCGGCACGGAGGCCTGCCCGTCCTGGATCAGGTAGTACATCCCGCTGCCCAGAGTGTCGAGCATTTCGCTGTCGTCCACGGTGAAAAAGTCGCGGAGGTAGACGTTCTGGGTGCTTCCCAGCTTCAGGGCCAGGCCCTGGCTGCCGAGTCCCATCGTAAGATCGATGTCTTTGCTCAGATCGTAGTCGCTGTCCGTACAGGAAGCAAGCAGCAAGCCGCCCGCAACGCCGCACATCAGCGCAACGCGTAAGGAATTCTGTTTCTTCATATAGCAAGATTTTATTGAGAATTGACTCTGAAAGTTGTTTGAAATGCCGTTAAATTTTCATGTCCCCACAGTTCATTTCTGGGGCAAAGATAGTAGATTTCTCACATTTACCCAAATTTACATGAAAAAGTTCATCATGATTTAAACAACGGTTGCCCGGCGGACGGCAGGGATCTAACAATCGTTTTTCACACGCCCGCAGGCCGCGGCCCGGAGAAATGCAGCGCCTTCCGCAAAAAGCGGCAGCACTTTTCCGGAAAAGTGCTGCATCTTTCCGGGAAAAGCGCTGCCGCTTCTCCGGAAAGGGGAAACGGACCCGGCAAACGGGGAAGCAGCTTGCCCCGGAGGGAGGCAAACCGGCGGAGGGAAAGAAAGGGGGCAAGAGGTCAGAGCCGCCCCTCGTCGGAATAGCTATAGTAGGCGGACTCGGTGAAAACAAGATGGTCGAGCAGGCGCAGGTCCATCAGGGCGGCGGCCTCTTTCAGGCGCTTGGTCAGCCGGTCGTCTTCGGCTCCGGGACGGATGTTGCCCGAGGGATGGTTGTGTACGAGGATGAAAGAAGTGGCCTGCTGCAGCAGCGCCTCGCGGAGGACGCAGCGCACGTCGACCACCGTGGCCGTCATTCCGCCCTGCCCCACCCGCGTACGGCCGATCACACGGCCGGCCTAGTTGAGCCAGATGGCCCAGCATTCCTCCACCGGGAGGTCGCAAAGATGAGGGTATATATAGTGGTAGGCATCGCGCGCGCCGCTGATCCTGGGTCGTTCTTCCCCGGCTTCGTCCTCCTCCTTGCGGCGGCGCCCCAGCTCGCAAGCGGCGGCTATGGTGAGCGCCTTGGCCGGGCCGATACCGTGGAAGCGGCACAGTTGGGAGATGCTGCAACGCGAAAGTTCGGAAAGGCGCTGGTGGTGTTCGGCCAGGACGCGCTTCATCAGGTCCACGGCGTTCTCCCCCGGGCTGCCGGAGCCTATCAGGATGGCCAGCAGCTCTGCCGTCGAGAGGGAACGGATGCCGTGCTTCATGGCCCGCTCGCGGGGGCGGTCGTCCTCGTCCCAGTCCTTGATGTTCAGCTTGTCCGGCATAAAACAGGAAAAAAGGGGTTACTTATAGAAAGTCTTGTCGAAGGCCGTAAACTCGTCCTGCCCCCGCACACAGCGTTTCCACCAGGCCGAGAGGAAGCCGCAGCCGTAGCCCGTGAGCTGCACGAAGGCCGCCACCGCGCTGAGCAGCCCCACCTTCAGGCTTTTCTCCCGGCACGTGGCGTCGGCCGCGACGAGCAAAAAATACAAAAGCAGCAGCAACGGACTGAAAACGGTGAGCCACGACCCGGCCAGCAGCAGGCATACCCCTACGGTGAATACCGCCGGGAGCAAGTGTACCAGCTTGAGCGAATCGGGATACTTCTTGTAGAGATTGATGCGGGCTATGCCGGAGTTATACACCTGGCGGAAGAACTTGCGGAAATCGGTGCGCCGCTTGTGGTAGACCCATGCGGAGGGAAAGAGGCGCGAGGAATAGCCGGCCCTGACGATGCGCAGGCTGAAGTCGATGTCCTCGCCGAAGCGCATCTTGGAAAACCCGCCCAAGGCCTCGTAGACCTCCCGGCGGATGCCCATATTGTAGCTGCGGGGGTAGAAACGGTCCATCTTCTTCTTCCCGCCGCGTATGCCGCCCGTGGTGAAAAACGAAGTCATCGAGTAGCTGATGGCCTTCTGCACGGGAGTAAAAGAAGCACTCGCCCGGTCGGGTCCCCCGAAGGCATCGACCGGCTCCGAGCGCAACTCCTCGCCCACGGCGCGCAGGTATCCGGGCGGAAGTATCACATCGGAATCCAAGACAATGAGGTATTCCCCCCGGCTCCGCTCCGCCCCATAGTTGCGCGACTGCCCGGGGCCGGAGTTTTCCTTATAATAATAATGCAAACCCGGCAGACGGCCGGCATAGCGCCCGGCCACTTCGCGGCAGGGGACCGAAGACCCGTCTTCCACCAGCAGGACCTCGAAATCCTTCTCCTCCTGCGCAAGCAAGCTTTCGAGCAACTCTTCTACCTCGGCGGGGCGGTTGTAGACCGGAATAATGAAAGAATATCTCATGATTTCTGCATAAAAAAAGCCACAGCCCTGCACGTCTTGCAGGCTGTGGCTCCTGTGAATCTCCCGATTAAGCCTTCACGCGGCCCACATAAGAGCCGTCGCGCGTATCGATTTCTATCAGCTCGCCTTCGTTGATGAAGAGCGGAACACGCACCGTGGCCCCCGTCTCCACCGTAGCGGGCTTCAGCGTGTTCGTAGCCGTGTCGCCCTTCAGGCCGGGTTCCGTATAGGTGACTTTCAGAACGGTCTTCACCGGCATCTCGGCGAACAGGATGGTTTCGGTAGAAGCGTCGGAGACAACCTCCACTACATCTCCTTCCTTCATGAAGTCCACTCCCGTAACCGAGTCCTTGGCAATGTGCACGTCGTCCCAAGTCTCCTGGTTCAGGAAATGATACGTATCGCCTTCGTTATAAGAGAACTGGTAAGGCCGACGCTCCACGCGCACGTCTTCCAGCTTCTCGCCGATATTGAAACGACGCTCCAGCACACGACCGCTCACCACGTCCTTCAGCTTTGTCCGCATGATGGTATTGCCCTTACCGGGTTTCACGTGCAGAAATTCGATTACGAAATAGAGTTTCCCATCCAAACGGATGCAAGTTCCGTTCTTAATGTCTTGCGAATTGATCATAAAGATTTTTGTGTTTCTTATAAATATAAATATGTATTCGGCACAACAGGCGCGAGTTTCCTGCCTCGCAATCCGGGCGCAAAAGTAATCAATCCAATAAAAATCTCAAAACTTAAAGGCAAAAAGTGGTGATTGCTTGGCAGTTTTGAAAAAAGGACCTATCTTTGCAACCCGATTTGCAACACCTTGAACAAATAACATAAAAACGAGACCATACGATGAAAAGGACTTTTCAACCCTCCAACCGCAAAAGAAAGAACAAACACGGCTTCCGCGAGAGAATGGCCACGGCAAACGGCCGCCGCGTATTGGCAGCACGCCGCGCCAAGGGACGCAAGAAACTGACCGTTTCCGATGAATACAACGGGAAATAACCCTCATCCGCGGAAATCCGGCCAAGAAGAAAAGAAGTAAAGGTTTTGCCACAAACCCTTTACTTCTTTTGTTTTTTTCTCTACCTTTGAGCGCATTTTTCCGGATGCGCTATATTTTTGTCTACAAACGAGCCCGTTATGACCTTCAAAGAATTCTTTTCTTTCCGTTCCAACCTCATGCTTTGGGGCAATCTGCTGGCCATCTTCATCATTAGCTGCCTGCTCATCGTTGGAACCTGGATAGGACTGAAATATTACACCCGCCACGGAGAGACCGTAGAAATACCCTCCGTGAAAGAACTGGATGAGAAAGACGCCGTAAACCTGATACGTTCCCGGAAACTGCGGGCCGTCATTTCCGACTCCATCTATATAAAAGGCATGAAACGCGGCCAGATTGTAGACCAGAACCCGGCCGCAGGGACATTTGTCAAGGAAGAACGCATCGTTTACCTGACGATAAACTCCGCAAGCGTCCCGACAATGAAGATGCCCGACATCGCAAACAACAGCTCCCTCAGGCAGGCTACGGCAAAGCTCTCCTCCTATGGCTTCCGGCTTACGGAGGAAGAATATATCGAGGGAGACAACGAGTGGGTTTACGAAGTGAAAATGAACGGGCGCAGCATCCCGGCGGGAACTCCGGTGCCCATCGGCGCCACATTGACCCTCGTCGTTGGTAACGGGCACGGGGAGAACATGGCCGACAGCCTCGGCTTTTTCCTGCCGGACTCCCTGATTCCCGATGCGGGATCCGCACCTTCGGAAAGCGCCCCGCAGGGAGAACTCCCCACCCCGCAGCAAAACACGCCGCAAAGCGAAACACAAGAGACACAGCCTGCCCGGCCTGTCCACGAAGACTCCTGGTTCTAATCACCGTTCCCCCCATGGCCGACGAAGAAATCTACGAGACAGAAGAATCCGACGAGGACATAGAATTGACTCCCGAAGGCGAGGCCCAACTCTACGAGCACTTCCGCTTCACGGCCGACAAAGGGCAGTCGATGATCCGGATCGACAAATATCTTTCCGACAAGTTAGAGCACATTTCCCGAAACCGCATACAGAATGCGGCCGAAGCCGGCTGCATCCACGTAAACGAGAAGCCCGTCAAGAGCAACTACCGGGTGAAACCGGGCGACGTCATCAGCATTCTGATGGACCGCCCGCGCTACGAAAACGAAGTCACGCCGGAAGACATCCCCCTCCACATCGTTTTTGAAGACAGCGACGTGCTTGTCGTCGACAAGCCTGCGGGAATGGTCGTACACCCCGGCCACGGAAACTGGAACGGCACGCTCGTCAACGCCCTGGCCTGGCACTTGCGCAACAATCCCCACTACGACCCCAACGACCCCCGCGTCGGACTGGTACACCGCATCGACAAGGACACGTCCGGACTGCTGGTCGTGGCCAAGACCCCCGAGGCCAAGACCTCGCTGGGCAAGCAGTTTTTCCACAAGACCACGAAGAGAAAATACAATGCCCTCGTCTGGGGCAGCTTTGAGGAAGCGGAAGGCACCGTGCGGGGAAACATCGCACGCGATTCCCGCGACCGTCTGCGCATGACCGTTACCGACAATCCCGAACTGGGGAAGCCGGCCGTCACGCACTACCGCGTGATCGAGCGGCTGGGCTACGTGACTTTCATAGAGTGCATCCTCGAAACGGGAAGGACCCACCAGATCCGAGTACACATGCAGCACATCGGCCATCCGCTCTTCAACGACGAACGATACGGCGGCAGCGAAATCCTGCGCGGCACCCGCACCGGTACGTACCGGCAATTCATCAAGAACAACTTTGCCCTCTGCCCCCGCCAGGCGCTGCACGCGCGGACCCTGGGCTTCACCCATCCCCGCACGGGAGAAGAACTGCTCTTCGAGTCGCCCCTGCCCGAGGATATGGAACAGCTCCTCAACCGCTGGAGAAGATTCATAGCAAACAAACATACAGAATGAAACGGAAAATTGCCATCGTAGCCGGGGGGGATTCCTCCGAGCTGCCCGTATCCCTGCGCAGCGCGCAGGGCATCTACTCGTTTTTGGACAAAGAAAAATACGACCTCTATATCGTGGAAATCGAAGGCCTGCGCTGGGAGGTCAACCTGCCCGACGGAGAGAAAGCCCCGGTAGACCGCAACGATTTCAGCTTCACCCGGCAGGGCGAAAAGATAAAATTCGACTACGCCTACGTCACCATCCACGGCACTCCGGGCGAAAACGGCCTGCTCCAGGGCTACCTCGACCTGATGCGCATCCCCTACTCCTGCTGCGATGTGCTGCCCGCAGCCCTGACGTTCGACAAGTTCACCTGCAACCACTACCTGAAAGGCTTCGGCGTACGCATCGCCGACTCCCTGCTCCTGCGCGCCGGGCAAGGCATCAGCAACGAGGAAGTGGTGGAGAAAATCGGCCTCCCCTGCTTCATAAAGCCCAACGCCGGCGGCTCCAGTTTCGGAGTGACCAAGGTGAAGACCGAGGCCGACATACAGCCCGCCATCGAGAAGGCGCGCCGGGAGTCGCCCGAAGTGATGATCGAGCAGCTCATGACCGGCACCGAAATCTCCTGCGGCGTCTACAAGACCCGCCGCGAAGCCGTAGTCCTGCCCATCACCGAGGTAGTCTCGGCCGACGAATTCTTCGACTACGACGCCAAATACAACGGCCGGGTGCAGGAAATCACCCCCGCCCGCCTGCCGCAAGACGTGACCCTCCGCGTACAGCAGCTCAACTCCCTGATCTACGACCTGCTGCGCGCCCGGGGCATCATCCGCGTGGACTACATCGTAAGCCCCGAGGGAGCCATCAACCTGCTGGAGGTAAACACCACGCCCGGCATGACCGCCACGAGCTTCATCCCCCAGCAAGTGAGGGCCGCCGGGCTGGACATGGGGAAAGTACTCGAAGAAATCATCGAAGACTCCTTCTGATTCTCCCCAAAAGCGCAAGGGCTTTTTCCCGGAAGTGCTGCCACTTTTCCGAAAAAGCCCTTGCGCTTTTCTACAAAAAAGGCTTAAAATTCCCCACAAAGAACAGAAACTTGCTAAAAAGCAACGGCAACTCTATGCCCTACCCGGCGGAACCCATATATTTGTCTGCCATACGATAACGCTCCAATTCATACACAGAGAAATGAAACACCCCTCTTCTGAATTCGACGAGATACGCCCCTTCAGCGATGAAGAACTCCCCGAAGCCTACGAGCGGCTCATAGCCGACAAATATTTCCGCGGAGCCATGGAAAGCATCTTCCCCATGCCTTTCGACGAGATAGCCAAAAGGATGCGCGGCTGCCGCACGGTACACGAATTCCAGGAAGGCTTCTGCTACCAGATACTGACCGAAATCGAACGGAAACACTGCGAAGAGCTCACCATGGGGCTGCCTGCCGACTTCAACCGCAAGGGCTGCTACACATACATCTCCAACCACCGCGACATCGTGCTCGACTCCGGCTTCCTCTCCATACTCCTCGTGCGGGAAGGCATGGACACCGTGGAGATCGCCATAGGCGACAACCTGCTCATCTACCCGTGGATCAAGGACATCGTCCGCATCAACAAGGCATTCATCGTGCAGCGGAGCCTCAACATGCGCCAGATGCTCGAATCCAGCATACGCCTGTCGAAATACATGCACTACGTCATCAACGAAAAGAAGCAGTCCATCTGGATAGCCCAGCGGCAGGGACGTGCCAAAGACGCCGACGACCGCACGCAGGACAGCGTACTGAAGATGTTTGCCATGGGCGGCGAAGGAGGAATCATCGACCGCCTCATCAGCCTCAACATAGTACCCCTCTCCATCTCCTACGAATACGACCCCTGCGACTACCTCAAGGCCAAGGAAATGCAGCAACGCCGGGACAACCCGGACTTCAAGAAAAGCGAACGCGACGACTTGAAAAACATGGAGACGGGCCTCTTCGGCTACAAAGGGAGGGTCCATTTCGAACTGACTCCCTGCATCAACCCGCAACTGGAAGAACTAAAGAAAGAAGAGCTCTCGAAAACCGAACTTTTTGCCCGCATCAGCGAAATTACCGAGCACGCCATCCATCTCAACTACCGCTTCTATCCCGGCAACTACGTGGCCCACGACCTGCTGATGGGCGAGCAACGCTTCACAGACCACTACACCCAGGAAGATTTCGTCAAGTTCCGCAGCTATCTCGACTCCCGCCTGTCGCGAATCGACCTCCCCAACCGGGACATTCCCTTCCTGCGCCACAAAATTCTGGAGATGTATGCCAACCCGCTGACCAACTATTTGGCCGTCAAGAAGTAGCCCCCGCCGCCCCTTGCGCTACTTCCAGCGGGGACGCACCACCCAATTGCCCACCACAAAGGCCAGCGAAGCCCCCAGGAGGTTGGCACAGAAATCCAGGATGTCGCCGCTGCGGTTGACAGTAAGATACTCCTGCCCGAACTCGACCAGGCCGCTCAACAAGACGGGAGCCAGCCATCCGGCAAGAAAAACCGCACGGTAGCGAAACTCCCGGCGGTAGCGGTAGAGATATTCCAGCCAGACCGTCCCGGCAAGAGCGCCATACATGCCGATGTGTACCAGTTTGTCCAGACCGGGAATCTTGGGGATGTCCTCGGTCGGGGGAGTAAAGAAAGAAAGGTAAAGCACCACGGCCGTCAGCAGAAGCGCAAACGGATAGTTGCGCACGTCGAGCGCATTTTGGTATTTGTGCATGAACATCAGAAAAAACGGGGCTTGATTTCCGGGGCAAAATTAGTAATAAAAAGTGAACTTCGCCCCCGCCCCTGCATAAAACACGAAGCCCTCCCGCCGGTTGGCGGGAGGGCTTCGCTCATGTCGTATAGCAGATCACTGCTTGAAAAACTTGATGGCCGCGCCGTCGGCCTGCAGCAGATAGCACCCCGCGGGATAGGGCGCCATGTCCAGAGCGTCGGTCCCGGAGGCTTCCTGCAGGGGTCTGCCGTCCAACCCGTAGAGCACTACCGAGCGGCACACGCGCGGCAAGACGACGCGGCTGCCGTCCCAAACAATCTGGAAAGGCGCAACCGCCTCCGCCGCACCGGCTTCGATGTCCCCGATGGCCGAGGGATAGGTGATGTGCACGTTGAAGTAGAACGTTACGTGGTAGCTTTTCCCGTCTATCTTGCACGTCAGCCGCTGCCGGATGACGGCCTCATCGCCGGGCTTGCAGTTGCTCGGGTCGTATTGCCCTATGTAGAAATTCAGCGACGCAGGCTCTCTCAGCTCGGAGAAGAGGTAGGCCGTCGAGCCCCAGCTGCAGACGTAGCCCGTCTTGGCAAACCAATGGCCGAAACCGTTGGCGGTCGGAGTCGTATGGAGCGACCCGTTGGGCTGTACCGCCGCATACGTGATGGTCCCGTTCTCCAGCCCTTCGCCAATCTCCTGGAGCGACATGCAGAAAGCCTCGCACACGGCCTGCACATCGGGCTGCGCGACGACATAACCATAGCCCGAAAGCACGGGCATGCTTACCTCGGTCGTCACGGAGGCATTGTGCGGTTCGCCGTCGGGGTTGTTGTATTCGCCGTAAAGGCCAGTGACGCCTTCCACTTTCACGCGGTAGGGCCGCTGCTCGTCGTTGCTGTCATCGTCGTCCCACTCATGATGAGTATGCGTGCGCGTGCCTCCACTTACGACAAGCAGCAGCGCCTGGCAACCAGCAGGGCACTCAAAGGCGATCGTGTCCCGCTTGGCCAGATAAGTTGCCTTCCCCATGTCGCTGTACGTGCGGGTGCCGTCCTCACCAAGGGCTACAAACCCGAAACGCAACTCCCCGTTTACCGCATCGACACGGCGGTAGGTCGTACCATCGGGAGTAATCGATTCAAAATAAACCTTCACGGTCGTATCTGACTCCGGCACATTCAGGCGGATCACGTTGTAGCCATAATTCTCCGGGCACTGTTCCGGGGCAATGCGGTAATAGGCGGAATCCTCGCGGATGAGCTGGCACTGGGCGCGGGCATTGATGTAGTTTTTCCCCCGCTCCCGCAGGAAAGGCACGTCCCACGTGGCCAACCGGGCGTTAAACTCATACATATCGTCGTTAAAGCCCTCCTGGTCTACGTTGTTCATGCGCTTGTATGCGTCCACGGGGTCATCCAAATACTGGGCCTCGCGCCACATGCGGCCGATGAAGTCCGTCCCCCACTTGTCTGTCCAGCACCACTGGATGAAATAGTTGGCATAGCGCGGAGTTTCGTGCAGGATGTGCTTGTGGTGGTTCTGCAGATATTCCGCAAAGCGGTAGTCCGTAAAGATAATGTCGGGGTAGAGGCAGAAAGCCTGCCACTGGGCACACTGTTCCCACCAGCAGTTTCCGCCGGCCCCCCCGGGGCCGAACCCGTAGTTGAAGCCCCGTTGCGGGTCATTCAGGTCGCACTGTGTCTGATATTGGAAGCAGTGTCCCACCTCGTGTGCCACGGTATGCCCGGCCGGCTGCACGGTGGATGGGTTTATGTTGAGCACTCCGATCATTCCGTCCTCGCCGGAGCCCGTGGCCAGCCACTCGGTCTGGTAATAGAGGCGGATGACCATCTTGTAGGTGTCGGTCTTCGACTTGCCGCGCACTACGAAGCCCAGCGTGTCGGCATAGTAGTTGAAGGCCTCGTCGGCCACGCGGAGCACCTGGTCCACGTCCACCGTGTAGGGCGAGGGCGCCGCCGAGGGGTCGCTGCCGAAGCCCGCTTCCCAGAAGATGATGAAGTTGTCCGACTCCCGGCTGCGTTCGTAGCTCCACTGCCCGTCGGGACTCGCCAGGGCGGCGCGCATACTCTGGGGCTCGTATATCTGCTTTTGCCCCAAGGCGGCCTGCGGGGTCAGAAAAGTGGCTGCGGTCAGCAGGAAAAGTGCTGCCGCAAATCGGAAAAAGTGCTTGCGCTTTGTAGAATTTCTCTTCATGCTTTTTTGTTTTTTTGATGGTTTGTTTTACGCGTTCAGGTATAGTGCCAGGTATTTCCCGCACGGCAAAAATAACATTCCTCTGCCGGACAGGCAAGAAAAGGCCGGTTATTTGTTCAGCATCGTGTGCATGTAGGGAATCCCCGTGGGGAAACAGCGCAAGGCTTCGGGCAGAGCCGAGGGATGATAACCTATCAGCGCCTGCGTCAGTTCTTCTACGGTGACTTTGGGAGCCTTGCCCCGCTTGCTGAAGTAGACAGTCCCGTCGCCCCGGAACGTATAGGTCCCGCTGTTCTCCGGCAGCAGGGGGTCGGCAAGGGAGAAGGAGGTTTCAATCTCCGGATAGGCTTCGGCCACGGTGGCGGCCACTACGTCGACCGAAATGAGACGGGCCATGCCCAACGGGCGCACGGGGCTGTAGGCCGAATGCCCCCGCCGCGGGACCAGCGGAGTGGCTATCCCGTCGGTCTGCCCTTCGGCCAGTTCGCCTTCCAGCCCCAGGGGCGTGCCGTTGAGAGGCGTAAAAAGGCGCGGGGGGCGCACGATCCGGATTTCCGGGAGGCGGTAGTGCGCGGCCAGCAGGGAGAGCATGTGCATACGGCAGCGTACATTGTCGCACACCAGCGAGGTGACGAGCAGATGCCCCTCGCGGGGATAGACAATGGCCTCGGCCACGATTTCCTGCTCCTGCGTGGCTATCTTCCAGATGCCGCCCCCATAGAGGTGGACATCGTCGATGCGCAGATTGTGCAGCTCATCGTCGCCAAAAAGATAGCCGCGCGTCAGCATGCGCATATCGGTATAGTACAGGCTGGAGGGGAGGCCGGGAGGCGACGCGTGGTAATAGACCAGAGGCCCGGGGGGGAGAGCTTCGTAGAAATAGTCGTTCACGTCGGCAAAAGTCAGGCCCTCTTCCGAGCAGGCGCCGGCCAGCAGGTCCGGAAGGGCCAATTCCTCGGCCGAGGGGCGGTAGGTCTCTTCTATATAGTCGAAACACCGCACAAAGCCCAGGCGGGCATAATACGCGGCCAGCCCTTCGTCGGCCGGAATGAGCACGGCATATCCGTCCTCCTCCCGGTAGCGCTTTTTCAGCGTGCGCCAGATGAGCTCGCCGGCCAGCCCCTGCCCCCGGAAGGAAGGATGGGTGCAGACCCCGCTCAGGTAGACCGCACCGACGTCATAGTCTTGCCCGTTTTCTACGTTCACCCCGCATTCGGCAAACAAGAGGCCGCTCACAATCTGGCCGTTCCGCCTGATGACCGTAGAATGGCGGCGGGAATAGATACGGCGGAAATAAGCATCTTCGAAAGCCGGGTCGTCCCCGAAACAAAGATGATAGAGGTGTCTCAGTTGGATTTCGTCTTCACTCATAAGTCAAAATAAGGGATTCAAATTTTCTCACGCACGGTATATTTCTCCAGCAACAAGGCGGGGTGATACGAGAGTTTGGCCTTCCGCAGCCCCTCCAGGCCAAGGTCTTCTTCGCGGTTGACATAGACAAACCGCTCCGGTATGCGACGCGCAAATTCCCGGTTTATCATGGCGTAGGCCCCCTCCACGGTGCTGTCGGCCTTTTCCGCATGGAGGCCGAAAGTGTCGTGGTTGATCGGCATTCCGAAAGTAAAGGCCACTGCACGGCCGCCCGCCCGCAGCAACCCGCCGGACAAGCCCAATTCGGAAAAATGATGCAAAGCATAGATCACAGCCCGGCGCTCCTGCCCCAGGCCCTCCTGCCGGTCGCAATCGTTGGCCAGGCACCACGTCCGCTCCATCTCCAGGCATTCGGCTATGTTGCCGGCAGCAATCGGCGAATACTCCCAGTCGGGATAATTGCGGAGGAACTTATTTATATGATTACGCTTGGGCTGGAGCGCTTTCCCGCTCAACGTGCAGAGAGAAGTGCGCAGGTAGAGGTAATCGGCCGCATCGCGGTCGGCACGGACCTCCCAACAACCGGGCAAAAAATCCTCAAAAAGCGGCAAATGCTCGCGGCAAACGCCATAGACGGCCAGCGGGCGCCCGAAGTTCCGGCGGCTGTCGTCCCGGATAGCCTCCAGCGCTTTCCGCAAATCGCCGGTACCGGCCGGCATGAGATAGACCGTCTCGCCGTCCAGGCGGAAGCGGAACAGGACAGTGTTGCCGTCCATCACGGAATAAGCCGTATCGTACAGAAAACGCCAACTGCACAGATTGCTCCACGAGAGGTCGCAGTTGCGCCGCCCGGTAGGCATGATGAGGGGAACGATGAAGTCCTTCTCCGAAGGGGCTATATCTCTAAATTCCATAAAATAACCAACTTGATGTCGCAAAAATAACTCTTTTCCACAGGCAAACGGCGCATTGGCCGGACGCTTTCAAATAATTTAATCAAAAAAGCAGGAGAAAGAATTCGTTTTGCGATACATTCTTTGTACTTTTGTGGGGTGTGACAACCGACAAGAATTAAACAATCAAAATATTTCAAACCTTATTTTTCTATTATGAGCTTTGTAAGCGAATTAGTTGCGAGGGCTAAAAAGAAACCTCAGCGCATCGTTCTCCCCGAAGGCACGGAGGAACGCACCCTGACCGCTGCCGACCGCATATTGGCGGAGGGAGTGGCCGACCTGACACTCCTCGGGAAAAAAGACGAAATCATGGCCGTGGCCGAAAAATTGGGCCTCAAGCACATTGAGAAAGCTACAATCATCGACCCGGCCGAAAGCCTGCAAAAAGAAGAGTACGCCCAGTTGCTGTACGAACTGCGCAAGAAAAAAGGACTCACTCTGGAGCAGGCACGCGAAAAAGTCCTGGATCCGCTCTACTACGGATGCCTCATGATTAAAAACGGCGATGCCGACGGGCAACTGGCGGGTGCACGCAATACGACAGGAAATGTGCTGCGCCCCGCCCTGCAGATTATAAAAACCGCGCCGGGCATTACCTGCGTTTCCGGAGCGCTGGTGCTGCTTACCAAATATCCGGAGTACGGGCGAAACGGAATCATAGTGGTAGGCGACGTGGCCGTAACACCGGTTCCCGATGCCGACCAGCTCGCACAAATAGCCGTCTGCACCGCCCGCACCGCCCGTGCAGTGGCCGGATTCGAAGACCCGAAGGTCGCCATGCTCAGCTTCTCCACAAAAGGCTCGGCGCAGCACGAGGTTGTGGACAAAGTGGTGGCCGCTTTGAGCAAAGCACGCACGATTGACCCGACTCTTGAGATAGACGGAGAATTGCAGGCAGATGCCGCATTGGTCCCCTCCGTAGGTTCCAGCAAAGCGCCCGGCTCGAAAATCGCAGGACATGCGGATACACTCATCTTCCCCAACCTCGAAGTGGGAAACATCGGCTATAAACTCGTGCAGAGATTAGGCGGGGCAGAAGCCATCGGCCCGATCCTCCAGGGAATTGCCCGTCCGGTAAACGACCTTTCCCGCGGATGCTCGGTCGACGACGTGTATGCCATGATTGCAATTACGGCCAACCAAGCCATCGCAGCCAAAGAGGCATAGCAGCAAAGACGGGACACATTTCTTAAAATCAGCCACAATTAAATCCGAAAACCCATGAAGATTTTAGTATTAAACTGCGGCAGTTCGTCGATCAAGTACAAGTTATTCGAAATGCCAGCCAAGCAAGTCCTGGCACAGGGAGGCATCGAAAAAATCGGCCTGAAGGACTCTTTCCTCAAATTCACCCTCCCTTCCGGAGAAAAGAAAATCATCGAAAAAGAAATAGCCGAGCACACGGCCGGAATCGAGTTTATCCTTTCCATCCTGACCAGCAAGGAATACGGCGTTATCTCCTCCCTGAGCGAGATCGATGCCGTAGGCCACCGCGTAGTACACGGAGGTGAAAAATTCAGCAGCTCCGTACTTATCGACCAGGAAGTCATCGATATGACCAAAGCATGCAACGATCTGGCCCCCCTCCACAACCCCGCCAACCTGAAGGGCATCGACGCCGTGACAAAAGCCCTGCCCGGCGTGCCGCAAGTGGGAGTGTACGACACCGCTTTCCACCAGACCATGCCGGCAAAGGCCTACATGTATGCAGTTCCTTACGAACTCTATGAGAAATATGGAGTGCGGCGCTACGGATTCCACGGCACCAGCCACCGCTATGTCTCCCGCCGCGTCTGCGAGTTCCTGGGCGTCGCTCCGGAAGAGAAGAAGATCATTACCTGCCACATCGGCAACGGCGGCTCGATTTCGGACGTCTGCAACGGGAAATGCGTAGACACTTCGATGGGTCTCACCCCGCTGGAAGGCCTGATGATGGGTACGCGCAGCGGCGACATCGACGCAGGAGCCGTCACCTACATCATGGGCAAAGAAAATCTGGACGCCGCAGCCATGAACGATCTGCTCAACAAGAAATCCGGCGTGCTGGGCATCTACGGCAAATCGTCCGACATGCGCGACCTCCACAGCAGCGTGGAAGCCGGAGAGGAGCGCGCCATCCTGGCCGAGGAGATGTACTTCTACCGGATCCGCAAGTACATCGGAGCCTACGCGGCTGCCATGGGCGGAGTAGACATAATCCTCTTCACCGGCGGCGTGGGCGAAAACCAGAGCAACTGCCGCTCCATTGCCTGCGAGGGGCTGGAGTTCATGGGCGTAGAGATAGACGAAGCCAAGAACGACACTGTGCGCGGCGAAGAAGCCATCATCTCCACTCCCCAGTCGCGCGTCACCGTCTGCGTGATTCCGACCGATGAGGAACTGATGATCGCTACCGACACGATGGAAATCCTCGCGGCCAAGAAATAAGCCGGAGTACATCCACCCAAAAGAATCCGGTGGGCAAAGGGACTCAACTCCCTGCCCACCGGATTCTTTTTTTATCCCCAAACACCGAGGAGGAGAAGCACCGCTTCCCTACTCCCCCGCCGATTCTCCGGCATCGGCAGCCGCTTCCGGCAGGATCATGCCGTCCGTCATGCGGACCGTGCGGTCGGTCAGTGTGGCCAGATGCTCATCGTGCGTCACAATCACGAACGTCTGTTGCAACTCATCGCGCAGGCGGAAAAACAATTGGTGCAACTCTTCCTTATTCCGGGTGTCGAGGCTACCCGAAGGCTCATCGGCCAAAACCACCGAAGGATGGTTCACCAAAGCCCGCGCCACGGCTACCCGCTGACACTCTCCGCCCGACATTTCCCGCGGCTTGTGTGCCGCCCGGTCCGCAAGCCCCATGAAACGCAACAGCTCCCCTGCCCGCTCGCGCGCCTTCCGGCCCGGCTCGCCGGCTATGAGCGCCGGTATCATCACATTCTCCTCCGCCGTAAACTCCGGGAGGAGCTGGTGGAACTGGAAGACAAAGCCTATCTCCCGGTTGCGGAAGGCAGCCAGTTCGCGGTCCTTCATGCGCTCCACGGCCGTGTCGTTGATGCGTATGGTCCCGCTGTCCGGACGGTCGAGCGTACCCATTATCTGCAGCAGCGTCGTCTTTCCGGCGCCGCTGGGGCCCACGATGCTCACCACCTCGCCCCGCCCGATGCTCAGGTCGATTCCCTTCAACACCTGCAACGAGCCGAAACTCTTCGTAATTCCTTGTAATTCTATCATATTCTTTCCGTTTTTCCTTGTTACGTCTTTATTTTCCCGTCAGGCGCCTCAACACATAAGCCGCCAGATAACAGCCGAACACGGCCGGCAGATAACTGACCGTGCCGCAGGTCGACTTCTTGTTCCGCTCCTCCACGCGCAACATGGCCCCCGCGTCCGCCTGCTCCGTGCTGAAGACGACCGGCGTATTCATCAGCCCCCGCGCCTCCCGCTTCAGGCGGGTACGGACAGCGCGCGCCAGGGCACAGTGGAACGTCTCGCCCAGCTTCCCGTAGCGGACGGCCGTGATGTCGCTCTTCGCCCCCGCCCCCATGCTGCTCACCAGGGGCAACTTCCGCCGGTAAGCCTCGCTGATGAGCGCACACTTGGGCGCAATCGTGTCGATGGCGTCGACCACGAAATCCAGCCCCGGCACAGCCCCGTCCAGAAGGGAGGGGACGCTCTCGGCCGTCATGTACTCCGCACGCAGGAAAAGCCGCACCTGCGGATTTATGTCCCGCAAGCGGGAAGCCAGCACTTCCACCTTAGGCCTCCCCAGCGTGCTGCACAGGGCCGGCAACTGGCGGTTGAGGTTGGAGAGCTGCACGCAGTCGGCATCGACCATCGTCAGCGCCCCCACTCCGGCCCTCACCAGCATCTCCGCCGCATAGGCCCCCACGCCTCCCACGCCACACACCAGCACGTGCGCCGCCCCGAGGCGCTCCATAGCCCGGCGGCCCAGCAGGAGCTCCGTGCGCTCCTGCCATCCCTGCATAACCTGTCCTTCCGTTTCCATCCGATTCCTATGGCGCTTTTTCCGAAAACATGCAGCACTTTTCCCGAAAACCGCTTCCGCTTTTTCCCGGAAGCCCTGCCTCTTTCCGTCCCCGGCCCGGCCTCTCAGAGCACATCGGCCAGGGCCGAGAGATTCATACTGTGCGACCCTTTTATCAGCAGCGTGTACCCCTCGGGCAGCGGTTGCTCCCCGAGATGGGCCTTCAGCTCCTCCACCGTGCCGAAGAGCCTGGCGTTTGCCGCCAGGCCGGGATACTTCTCCGCCACCGCCGCAAACTCCGGCCCCACGTAGACCACCACCTTGAAACGACAGCGGCTCACCAGCTGCATGACAGCCAGATGCTCCTCGAACGAAGCCTCGCCCAGCTCCTTCATGTCCCCCAGCACCACGCCCTTGCGCGGGAAGTCCATCTTCCGGAAGTTGCCCAGCGAGGCCTTCATGCTCGTGGGGTTTGCGTTGTAAGCGTCGAGAATCAGGCGGTTCCGCTGCGTCTCCTTCAGCTGCGAGCGTCCGTTTCCGGGCAGATAGCCTGACAGCGCGGCCGTGATATCCGCCGGTTCCACCCCGAAGTAGCGCCCCACGGCTATCGCGCTCAGGGCGTTGTCCAGATTGTAGTCGCCTATCAGGCGCGTACTGCAGCACTGCCAGAACGACATCCCCGCCGCCCTCCACTTGAAGGCCAGAAACGGATTGCACCGCGCGATGCGCGCCTCGGCCAGAAGCGGCTTGTCGAAGGGGAAAGGCGTGCCGCTCGTCACCGCATAGTACTGTGCCTCCAGGCCCTCCAGCATGGCGGTCAGACGCGTATTGCGCGCATTGACAAACACCCTCCCGCCCCGCTCGCGCAGGAAACCGTAGAGCTCGCCCTTCGTGCGCACCACGCCTTCAAACGAGCCGAAGCCCTGCAAGTGGGCAAAACCCACATTGGTTATCAGCCCGAAGTCCGGCTCGGCCATCTCCGCCAGCTCCCGGATGTCGCCCGGATGGCTGGCCCCCATCTCCACAATCGCAAACTCATGCTCCGGCTTCAGGCGCAACAGCGTGAGCGGGACGCCTATCTGGTTGTTCAGGTTCCCCTCCGTATAGAGCACCTTATAGCGGCGCGAGAGGACAGCCGCGGTCAGCTCCTTCGTCGTAGTCTTCCCGTTCGTGCCCGTAATGGCCAGCATCGGCGTCTTCAGTTGCCTGCGGTGGTGGCGCGCCAGCTGCTGCAGAGCCTGCAAGACATCGTCCACCAGCAGGTAGCGCCCCCGGCCCTCGCCCACAGGCAGTACAGCCGAGTCGTCCACCACGGCATGGGCACAACCCTTCTCCAGAGCCGCGGCCGCAAAACGGTTGCCGTCGAAATTCTCGCCCCGCAGGGCAAAAAAGAGCGAACCCTCCGGGCAGTGGCGGCTGTCCGTCGTCACTCCCGAACTTTTTATGTAAGCCTCATAAAGAAAAGGCAAAGCTGTTTTTTCCATATTTGCAGTAAGAATCCGCGCAAAGATAGTGGATTTACAAAAGGAAAAGGAATAAATTCGCTATTTTTGCAGCTTCGGAAGCATCATGCCAGCCTACAGAAAAGATGGACGAAACACTCTCTAAACTGATCAACCTGCGGGGCACCCTGTGGAATCCGGAGGAAAAACCCTTGGTAATGGGCATACTCAACGTGACGCCCGACTCCTTTTTCGCCCCCAGCCGCAAGCAGACCCTTGCCGAAATCGAGCTGCGGGCCGACGAAATCGTGGCGCAGGGAGCCGAAATCATAGACCTCGGGGCCTATTCCTCCCGCCCCGGTGCCGAAGACATCAGCCCGGAAGAAGAAATCGCCCGCCTGCGCCCGGCCCTGCGCCTCATCCGCGACAAATACCCCCGCACCCTCCTGAGCGTCGACACGTTCCGCAGCCGCGTAGCCCAAGCGTGCGTGGAAGAGTGGGGAGCCGACATCATCAACGACATATCGGCCGGCGAGCTGGACCCCGGCATGTTTCCCACCGTCGCCCGCCTGAAAGTCCCCTACATCCTCATGCACATGCAAGGGACGCCCCGCACCATGCAGGAAGCCCCGCATTATAATAATGTGGTGCAGGAAGTAATCGCCCATCTGGCACAGAAAATCCAGACCCTCCAGGCATTGGGCGTCGGCGACATCATCGTCGACCCCGGATTCGGCTTCGGCAAGACACTGGAGCACAACTACCAACTGCTCGACGGCCTACAAGAATTCTCCATCCTCCGCCGCCCGCTCCTCGTAGGCGTCTCCCGGAAATCCATGATATGCAGGCTGCTGGACATCCCCCCTGCCGCCGCACTCAACGGGACTACCGCCCTCCACGCCATAGCCCTCACCAAAGGAGCCTCCATCCTGCGAGTCCACGACGTGCGCGAAGCCGTGGAGACAGTCCGCATCTACCGGAAAATGAAAGAATGCCCCTACCAGGACCCGCTCTGAAGCGCAGTCCCCATCCATAACCCACAGACCTCATTCACCCCAAGCCCATGTTTCTCACCTTCGGAGTCAAAGACTTTCTCGACATACTGGCCGTAGCGCTCATCATCTACTACGTGTATAAACTGATGAAGTCGTCCGGTTCGCTCAACATCTTCATCGGCATTCTCGTCTTCATAGTGCTGTGGATCATCGTGACCCAAGTGGCCGGCATGAGACTGCTGGGCGGAATCCTCGACAAGGTGATGAGCGTCGGCGCCATCGTGCTCATCGTATTGTTCCAACAGGAAATCCGGAAATTCCTCTTCAGCGTAGGAGCCCACCAGCGGATACACAACCTGCTCGCATTCTTCTACCGCAAAGAAAAAGACAACGAGAAGGACCACAGCACATTCCTCCCCATCGTCATGGCCTGCCTCAACATGAGCCGGCAGAAAATCGGGGCGCTCATCGTCATCGAGCGCGACGAACAGCTCGACGAGATAGCCCAAACGGGCGAACTCATCGACGCCCGCATCAGCCAGCGCCTCATCGAAAACATTTTCTTCAAGAACAGTCCGCTGCACGACGGCGCCCTTCTCATACGGGGCGACCGCCTCTACGCCGCGGGCTGCATCCTTCCCGTCAGCCACGACATGAATATCCCCAAAGAACTGGGGCTCCGCCACCGTTCAGCGCTGGGCATTTCCCAAAACTCCGATGCCCTGGCCGTCATCGTGAGCGAAGAAACCGGATACATCTCGGCCGCGCTGCGCGGGCAGTTCTACCTGCGGCTGAATGCCGAAGCACTCGAAAGCCTCCTCTACGGCGAGAAATCCTGAGCGCCCCCATACCCTAAAAAAACTACGCACCATATGAACCACCGAAAGCTCCTCCCCACCTTGTTTATTATCCTCGCCTGCATTGCCGGCCGGGCTTCCGGCGCGGAAGAAAAGTTGCAGAACCTGCGGGTAGAATACGCCGCCAACCCCATGACGGTGGAAGCGGAACACCCCCGCTTCAGCTGGGAAATGCAGACCGACCCCTCCCGCCGGGGCGAAAAGCAGACGGCCTACCAGATAGTCGTCAGCAACGAGGCGGGAGAAGAAGTCTGGAATACGGGAAAAGTGAAGAGCGACGTGTCGCTCCACGTGCGCTATGCCGGCCAAGCGCTGCAACCCGCCACACGATACACTTGGGAACTGACCGTCTGGGACGGGAAAAACAAGAAGAACCGCGCCGCTTCCTGGTTCGAGACCGGGCTGATGGGCGGCAGCGATGCCTACCGGGGCTGGAGCGGGGCGCAGTGGATCGGCGGAAGCCCTGAAGATAAGAATTTCTACGCGCCGTATCTCCCCGTTTTCCGGCTTCATTTCGCCATCCGGCTGGACGAAGCCTCCCGAAGCACCCGCGCAAGCCTCATCTACGGAGCCAATGACGAGCGGCTGATGAGCCGCAACCGGAATATCTTCCACCTCGAAAACCCGAAAGACAGCTCCTTTGTCCGGATCGAGCTGGACATTGCCCCGCTCGACACCGGCGGGCAGGCCGAACTCCGCGTCTTTCGCGCCGGATACCATCCGCAAGACCGCAGAGACGTGCCGCTCAAGACGATTCCCCTCCCCGCTTCCGTCCTCAACCGCGAGAACCGCTACGGGCTCCATGCCTTCAGCCTGAGCACCGAGCTGGGCATCACGCGCTTCTACGCAGGAGCGGAAGAAAAAGAAATAGGCCGTGCCGACCTCAACCCCATCGGGCAGGGCGGCGACTTCATAGCCTTCCCGGTGGTGGGCGAAGTGGGATTCGCACTTGCCCCGGGGCAGACGGCCACTTTCTCCGACGTGCGGCTCGCACACCTGCGCAGCCCGATGAACACGGTGCTCGACCTGCTCCCCCGCCCGCTGCAGCTATCCGGAGGAACGGCAGGGCTTTTCCGCGTTTCCCCCCTCAAGAGCTGTGCCGCCCCCATGCTGCGCACCGTCTTCGAGGCCGCCGACAAGGAAATCGCCAAAGCCCGCCTCTACATCACGGCGCGCGGCATCTACGAAGTGCGCCTGAACGGCCGGAAAGTGGGACAAGACTATTTCAACCCCGGCCTTACACAGTACAACAAGACCCACCTCTACCAGGCTTTCGACGTCACCTCTTCCCTGCAGGCGGGGCAGAAAAACGCCCTCGGCGTGCAGCTCTCCGAAGGATGGTGGAGCGGCGGCGCCACCTACACGGGCGACAACTGGAATTTCTTCGGCGACTGCCAGTCGCTCCTCGGCAAGTTGGTCATCACCTATGCCGACGGTTCGCAGCAAGTCCTGACGACCTCCCCCGAAACCTGGCAGTATTTCCCCGACGGCCCCGTAGTCTACGGCAGTTTCTTCCAGGGCGAAGTCTACGATGCCCGCCGCGAAGCCCAAATCGCGGGCTGGGATACGCCCGACTACGATGCCTCGGCGTGGAAACAGGCTGCCCTCGTCCCGTTAGAGGGGAACATCAGCCGCGAAGGCAGCCCCAATAAGCCGAAAGTGGACGACTATTCCCACTTCCGCCTCATCGGACAGTACGGCCCCACGGTGCAGGCCGTCGATACCCTTACGGCCGTCTCCGTGACGGAGCCGCGCCCCGGCGTCTTCATCTACGACATGGGACAGAACATGGCCGGAGTTCCCCTCATCAGCCTGCCCTCCACCCTGAGGAACGGGCAGAAAATCGAGCTGCGCTACGCCGAAATCCTCTACCCGCCCCTGCCCGAATACGAAAAAGACAAGGGGATGCTCATGCTGGAGAACATCCGCGCAGCCATGGCGCAGGACATCTACATAGCCCGCGGCGACGGACGCCCGGAGACCATCAGCCCGCGTTTCACCTTCCACGGCTACCGCTACATCGAAGTCACGGGACTCGACGAGCCGCTCCCTGCGGAATCCGTCAGAAGCCTCGTGCTCAGCTCCATAGGCGGGCTGACTGCGGGCTACTCCACCTCCGACAGCCGGATAAACAGGCTGTGGGAAAACATCAAGTGGTCCTCTCTTTCCAATTTCCTCTCCATCCCCACCGACTGCCCCCAGCGCAACGAACGGCTGGGCTGGAGCGGCGACATCTCCGTCTTCGGGCGGACGGCCACGTACCTGGCCGACGTCGCCCAATTCCTGCGCCGCCACCTCCAAGCCATGCGCGACGTGCAGCGCGAGGACGGCCGCTTTCCCGACATCGCGCCCCTCGGAGGCGGATTTGGCGGCTTCCTCTGGGGAAGCGCAGGCATCACCGTGCCGTGGGAGTGCTTCCAGCAATACGGCGACACGGCTCTTCTGGAAGAGCACTACGAGGCCATGAAGCGCTACATCCGCTACGTGATGGAAAAAGAGCGGGACCCGTCTACCGGACTCATCGTGCAAAGCCGCGCTTGGGGCGACCTCGGCGACTGGCTCGGGCTGGAAGACAGCCGAAACGACAAGTCGCTCATCTGGGAGTCCTACCTCATCTACGACCTGGAGCTGATGGAGCGCATGGCCGACGCGCTCGGAAAGGCGGAAGACGCGGCCCGGTTCGGCCAACTCCGCAGCGAGCGGAAAGATTTCTTCCGCAGGACCTACCTGCAGCCCGGCACCGGGAAGACCATCCACTCGGCCTTCGACCCGAAACAGGAGGGGAAACCGGTGGACACGCAGACGTCCTACGTCCTGCCCCTGGCCTTCGGCATCGTGGAAGGGAAGGAAAAGGAACTGCTCGCGCAGAACCTGGTAAATACCATCCTGCGGGAAAACCGCACCGACCAGGGCAAAGACTGCCCGCCCTACTCGCTGATGACGGGATTCATAGGCACGGCCCGGATCAGCCAAGCCCTCTCCGAGGCCGGGCGCACGGACTTGGCCTACCGCCTCCTGCAGCAGAGCGACTATCCCTCCTGGCTCTACTCCGTGGAGCAGGGCGCCACGACCATCTGGGAGCGGCTCAATTCCTACACGCACACCGACGGATTCGGCGGCAACAACCGCATGAACTCCTTCAACCACTACTCCTTCGGCGCCGTCGGGGCGTGGATGTACGCCCACTCGCTGGGCATCCGCCGCGACGAGAACGCACCGGGATTCAAACACTTCCTGCTGAAGCCGGAAACCGACCCGGCCGGAGAGATGACCCATGCCGAAGGATTCTACGACTCCCCCTACGGGCGCATCGAGAGCAGCTGGCGCATCGGGAAGAAGAGCATAGTCTACCGCTTCACCGTGCCGGCCAACACGACGGCCACGCTCTACCTGCCGGCCGGCTCTTCGGAACAAATCACCGAAAGCGGCCGCACGCTCAGGAAAAGCCGCGGCATCGAGCCCACGGGCCTTGCCGAAGACGGGATGCAGATCATGGAGCTATCCTCGGGTTGCTACGAGTTTGAGGTTGCAAAGCCATAGCCCCGGTCCCGCACCGGCGCGGGACCGGGGGAAAAAAGCGGCAGGGCTTTTTGGGAAAACACCAGCATCTTTTTCCAAAAAGCCCTGCCGCTTTTTCGTAAAAGCCCCGCCCCTGCGGCCGAGGTCCTCTACAAGAAACCCCTTACTGGAGCCCCGCCTGTTGCGGAGAAGAGAGCGTCGCAGCCGGAGTGCCCCCGGGCAACGCCGGGCTTTCGGCCGAGGTATCCGGCGCCTGCTGCCGGAACATCTCCTCATTGGCCCGCATCTGCTCCTCCATCGTATGCATGTTTTCCCGGGCCCGGGCCACATATTCCTTCACTTCCGCATGTTCCCGGAAAAAGGCAGGAGCCGAATCGTAGATTTCCTCCAGGTCCTGCGTCAGATAGGGATAGGGGAAACTGGAGCCGCACACCATGAGGAAGACCGAAGGGCCGAGGATATTGCCGTAGTTCTCCGTAATGAATTCCTTGGTCAGCTGCTGGATGCGGCGCGTCACCTCGCCCGCCTTCTCCTCCGCCTTGGCCTGCGCCTCCTCGGCCGAAGCGCCGTCGAGAATCAGGCGGTTCTCAATGCGCGAAGCCTCCAGTATCTGCGCGTCCAACTCCCCCTTGCTTCGGATGAAGCCGTAGAGCTTGTCGTTGAGCTCCGTGCCCGAGACTTCGAAACCCGCAGGGGTAATCTTCATCTTGATCGTCCCCGGCTCCAGGACCATCGGCATGAAACTCTCGCCGTCCATGAAGATCGAGACGATTTGTGCCGAGTCGGCCTCGCCTTCCATGGAGAAAACCCCGTGGACTATCTCGGCCGAATCTTTCGTCACCCAGCTCCCGTCTTCGAAACTGCGCAGATAAATCATCTTTCCGTCTATGACCGACACCGAAGAAGCGCCGTCGATATGATAACTCCTGCTGCACGAGACGGCGAGGCACAGCAGCGGGAGCAAGAACAACCAATAGTAGTTTTTCCTCATAAGTCCACAATTTCGTGGCCAAAGATGATAAAAACTTCGCGGGAAGCACGCCCTTTTGAAAAAAGATTATCAATCTTTAATCTTACGCGCCGGGACTTTCGAGTAACCGAAAGAATTGTTATACCTTTGCATAATGAATCTTTAGAAAGACATGCTCAACTAATCATATTTGTATACAATGAAGATAAAAAAATGCTTCCCTACCCTCCTCCTCTTCCTGCTCGTCGCACCGCTGGTACATGCTGACGAAGGGATGTGGCTCCTGCAACTCCTCAAAGAACAACGCTCCATCGACCTGATGAAGCAAAGCGGTCTGCGCCTCGAGGCCGACGACTTATACCGCCCCGACGGCATCTCGCTGAAAGACGTGGTGGGCATCTTCGGCGGCGGATGCACCGGAGAAATCATTTCCCCCGAGGGGCTCATCCTGACCAACCACCACTGCGGCTTCGCCTACCTGCAGCAACTCAGCACCGTGGAGCAGAATTATCTGCAAGACGGCTTCTGGTCGCACCGGAAAGAAGAGGAAATCCCCGCTCCCGGCCTGACTTTCACTTTCGTGGAGCGCATCGTGGACCTGACCGACACCGTGACGCGCGACATACGCCTGGGGCGGACCGACGAAACCCGGGCACTTTCTTCCCAATACTGCGACTCCCTCGCCAAAGCGCAGCTCGCCCGGAGCGACTTGCGCGGCAAGCCGGGCATACAGCCCGAAGTCCTTCCCTATTTCGAGGGCAACCGCTACTACCTTGTCTACTATAAAATCTACAGCGACGTGCGCCTTGTGGCCGCTCCCCCGCAGGCCATCGGGAAATTCGGCGGCGAGACGGACAACTGGATGTGGCCCCGCCATACGGGCGACTTCTCCATGTTCCGCATCTATGCAGACAAAAACGGAGAACCCGCGGCCTACAGCCCGGAAAACGTGCCCCTTCGCGCCAAAAAGCACCTTCCCGTCTCCATCCGGGGCTATGAAGAGGGCGATTACGCCATGGTCATGGGATTTCCCGGCAGCACTTCGCGCTACCTGACGGCCGCCGAGGTGCGCAACCGCATGGACAACGAGAACACGCCCCGCATCCTCGTGCGCGAAGCCCGGCAGGCGGTGCTGAAGAAGTACATGGCACAGAGCGACCGCCTGCGCCTGATGTATGCCAACAAGTACGCCGCCTCGTCAAACTACTGGAAGAATTCCATCGGGATGAATGAGGCCATCGTGAAAAACCGCATCATCGAGAAAAAACAGGAGCAGGAAGCCCGCTTCGCCCGCTACGCCGACAGCATCGGCAGCGAGGACTACCGCACCGTCGTGGGCCGCATCGACCGGGAAGTGCAGCAGGCAGCCGGCCTGACCTACAACAGGATGCTCTACAACGAGACCTTCGCCTTCGGACTGGAGTTCGTACTTCCCCCCGAAACCGCTGCCGCTTTGGAGAAATACATGCAGGCCTTTTCGGAAAAAGATGCAGCGCAGACCGAGGAAACCGCTGCAAGGCTCAACGAAATCTTCAACCTCATCCACAACAAAGACTATAGCCACGAAGTAGACCGCAGCGTGGCCGACACGCTGCTCCCCCTCTTCCGCGCGCACTACCGCGGGGAACTTCCCTCCTTCTACGCCGCCATCGACGAGGAATACAAGGGCGACATCCACGCATTCGTGCGCGACCTCTACGAAGAGTCCGTCCTGGCAAGCCGCGAAAACCTCGACGCCTTCCTGCGCAAACCCAGGCAGAAAACCCTCGACCGCGACCTCAGCCTCCTCCTCTCCCGCAGCATACAGGAGCACGCCGCCCGCCTCCGCAGCCAGAACCAGCGGCACAACGAGGCGCTCGCCCTGCTGCAGAAGACCTACGTGCGCGGCCTGACGGAGATGAACAGCCGCTTCCGCCCGCAATATCCCGATGCCAACTTCACCCTCCGCCTTACCTACGGCCGCGTCAAGCCCTACAGCCCGGCCGACGGGGTGAAGTACGAATACTACACCACCCTGCGCGGAGTGATGGAAAAGGAAGACCCCGGGAACCCCGAGTTTACCGTCCCCCGGGAACTCAAGCAACTCTACCGGCAAAAAGACTATGGGCGCTACGCCGACCGCAACGGCGAAATGCCCGTCTGCTTCCTCTCGACCAACGACATCACCGGCGGCAATTCCGGCTCCCCCGTCATCAATGCCGACGGCCAGCTCATCGGTTCCGCCTTCGACGGCAACTGGGAATCACTCAGCGGCGACCTCCAATTCGACAACGACCTGCAACGCTGCATCTGCGTCGACATACGTTACGTCCTTTTCCTCATCGAGAAACTCGGCCGGTGCCCCAACCTCATCGAAGAAATGACGCTCGTCGAGTGACCATCCCCCCGCGCAACCATGCAGAAGCCGCAGCCCGACTATCCACACGAGGAGCGCTCCAGACTGAAAGACCTCCTCTACTTCGGACGGAGCCAGCGCCTGGCCATCCTCGTGCTGCTCTGCCTGCTCCTTCCGGCAGTCCCGCTGCTGCGCCGTTGCACCGAACAGCGCGAAACCACAGCCGAAAGCGAAGCCGCAGCCCTCGTAGACAGCCTCTACGGGAGCCGCGGCTTCCTGCTTGAGGCAGCAGGAGAATCCCCGCGCGCCCCCTCTTCTCCCGTACGAAGCGGCAGAACCCGCCCGCAGTGGGCCGCAAACGCCCCCGAGACCTTCGCTTTCGACCCCAACCGCGCCGATTCCCTCACCCTGCGCCGCCTCGGCCTGCCGCCCTACGTAGTGCGCAACCTGCTCCGCTACCGCGCCGCGGGCGGCGTCATCCGCACACCGGAGAAGTTTGCCGCCATCTACGGCATGAAAGCCGAAGACGCCCGCCGCCTCGGCCCCTGCCTGCTCCTGGACGACTACGCCCTGCCCCCGCGCAAACCCCGCACCCCCACCACTCCGGCACCGCCTCCGGCAGCAGAGACAGCACACCGCTTCACCCATGCCGCCGCCAAATATCCCGCCGGCACCCGCATCGACCTCAACCAGGCCGACACCGCGCAACTCAAACGCATACGCGGCATCGGCAGTTGGCGCGCACGCCGCATCGTAGACTACCGCGAACGCCTCGGAGGCTACAGCAGCCCCGCCCAGCTGGCCGAGCTCCCCAACATGCCCGACTCGCTGCAACGCAGCTTCTACGTAGCCGCCCCGCCCCGGAAGACCCTGCCCCTCAACAGCGCCACGCTGGAAGAACTCCTCCGCCACCCCTACCTCAACTACCGGCAGTGCCGCACCATCCTCGAACACCGCCGCAAGCGCGGCCCCATCCGCTCCCTACGCCAGCTCCTCATCTACGAAGAGTTTACCGAAGACGACCTCCGCCGTCTCCAGCCCTACCTCAGCTTCTGAACCCTCCCGCCGCAGCCCCGGGGGGAAAGTCCAAAGGCCGAAAGCCAAAAGTGCCTGCGCTTTTTGCAAACCGCGGCAGCACTTTTTCCGGAAAGTCCCGCCACTTTTTCCCCGACCCGCTGCATGTTCCCCATTTTTATCGTATATTTGCCCACTAAGAAATCAAATACCTTATCCAAAAACTTCTTCCATGATTACCCCTATCCCCCACTGGAAACAAACCGCCACGGCAGCCCTCTGCCTGCTCGCCCTCGGCTGTAGCGGGCTGAAGGCGCAGACCGACATCACGGCAGACTATCTGGAAAACCCCTCTTTCGAGGCAGACAGCGGAAAATGCACCGCCCAATCCGCAAACAAAGTAGAGAATTCGGCCGACGGCCTGCGCGGATGGAACATTTCCCCCGCCGGTTGGACCACGGCCACCCCCGGAGTCTCCCTCCTCCTCAGCGCCGACTGCTTCACGGACAACAACTTCGGCAAGACCGCCCCGGCCGACGGCCGCTTCGCCTTCTACCAACGCTACGGATGGGGCGATGGAACCTCCTCCTCCCTGCGGCAGACCACCCGCGAAAACCTGCCCGCCGGCGACTATAAACTCACCTTCCAAGTAAAAGCCTATGCCGCCAACAACGCCGCCACCTCCGCCTTCGTCAGCATCAGCGCCGGGGGAGCGAGCCTCGGCAGCACCACCTTCTCCTGCCAGCCCGGCAGCGAGGGCATCATGGCCTCCGCCCCGTGGAAAGAACAGGCCGTCCGCTTCACCCTCGCGGAAGCCGCGCCTGTTGAAATCGCAGCCGAAATGACCTGGGGCACCGGCGGCAGCTGCATCGCCTACGACGACTTCCGCCTCATCCTCCTGCCCGAAGGCTACGAAGAGCCCGACACTCCCCTCATCTCCGGCGGCACGGAAGACCAGGTCAGTTCCCCCACCGAAGGAGTCATCACCGCCGATTTCGTAGGCGAAGCCCAAATGCAGCAAGACCTCCTGCAGATGCTGGCCAACTTCACGCAGTATGCCAAAAACATCTGGCAGGACTGCCCCTCCGCCAATAGCCGGGGCGAAGCCTGCGGCTACTTCCGCGCCAACAGCGCCGGGCAAAACAACGAAGACGGCGTGCGCACCAACGCCGACCTCTCCATGGTCTGCGCCTTCCTCTACCGCTACGCACGGGACAAGGAAGTCCTCCTGCCCGAAGGCCTGACGTGGGACGAGGTGAAGAGCATGGCCCTCAAGTCACTCGTCTACGCCTATTCCACACACAAGGCCAACAAACTGAAAACCTGCACCAACAATGCCTACTGGGGCTCGGTGAGCACCACGGATTACACGTGGGAAAGCAGCCTTTGGGCCATGTCCGTGGCCTATTCGGCCTACTTCCTCGACGAAGAGTTGAGCGAAACGCAGAAAAACTACATCTACCAGCTCATCAAGGCCGAGTGCAACTACGAACTGGGGCGCAACGTGCCCACCGGATATGCAGGCGACACAAAAGCCGAGGAGAACGGTTGGGAAGCCGACGTGCTGGCCTGCGCCCTCGGCCTCTACCCCGACGACCCGCTGGCGCCGCGCTGGTTCCAGAAGTTGCGGGAGTTTGCCATAAACAGCTACTCCCAGGTAGACGACGCGCAGGACAACACGGTGATAGACCCCGGCTTTGACCAGCAAACCGTGCAGGATCTCTACAAAGGCAAGAACCTCTACGACGACTACACCCTGCAAAACCACAACTACTTCCACACCTCCTACCAGAACGTCGTCATCCAGGAACTCGGCGAGGCGCATCTCGCCCTCCTCCTCTTCCAGGGAAGCGACAATCCGAAGTGGCAGACGAACGCACTGATGCACAACAACCAGGCCGTAATGGACAGCGTACTCTGCTGGCTCGCCCTGGCCGACGGCGAACTGGCCATGCCCAACGGCAACGACTGGAGCATGTTTCTCTACGACCAGATAACCTCTTACTCCACTCTGGCCTGCTTCCTGCGCGACGCGGACGCGCTGATGCTCGAAAACCTGGCATATAAGAACATCAAGGCCCGCCAGTCCACGACATCCGACGGCAGCTGGCTCCTGAACAGCGACATCGGACCGCGCCGGATGGGCGTAGAAGCCCACCGCGTGATGATGACTTATCTCATGCACGAGCTCGCTTCTACGGCCGACCTGCAGCCCTCTTCGTGGGACGACTTCGCCCGCCGCCACGAAGCGGCCAAGCTTTTCACCACGCAGAACATAGTACGCGCCCTTACCCCCGAGCGTTTCACCATTTTCTCCTGGAGTACGGGGACAAGCAGCTACACCGGCTACTTCGCGCCCTGCAACCCGGACAACAACAAGATAGTCGTTCCCTACAAAGCCAATAATACGGGCAACCTCCTCGGCTGGTATTCTGTCAGCGGGCAAGGCACTAACGCCTCCCCGCTCGTGAGCGGTGTCTACAACCTCATGGGCAACAGCTACACGATGAACGGCAAACTGCTCACCAACGACAAGACTTTGGAAAACAACTTTGCGCTTTACTCCACGCCCGGCAACGCTTTCGTCTACTTGGACTGCGTTGTGGGCAAAACCAGCGGCACCATTACCCGCGAGCAGGGCGGAATGCTGGCAATCAGCGTCGATCCCTTCACCAAGCCGCAGCGCACGCTCTATTTCCAGGGCGGCCGCGTCCAGGCCGACGGGGCGGAACTGACGGAATTCGGCAGCCCGTGGGTCAATATCGACAACCAAATCGGCATTGCCACTGCCGACGAGGCGAACAAGGTGGCCTTCGGCGACCGCGCCCTCAGCAACTCCGTCCAGACGGCCCGGCTCTACCCGCTCTATGCCGCAGGCAACCGCCCCTTCGAGGCTGAGGAAACCGTAGACCGCCGCCACATTATATATTATAGCAACGTAGACTCTCTCCAGACCGCGCAGCTCGCCGCCGGCATCGTGGCGCTGGCCGACTCGCTGCCCGAGGGATGGAACGGAGTGATCTGCCCCGACCCCGACGGTGCGCGCTACCTGCTCCTGAGCAACTTCCGGGGCGAAAGCTCGTGCGCGCTGCAGGGCATCGGCTTCCCCGAAGGCGCTCCCGTCTTCCCCTGCTCCACGGCCATCGAAGAGGACTGCGCATCGGCCACGTTCCGCTGCGACGTCAACCACAGCATCGGCAGCGCCCTGCGCGCCTACGTCAAGGGCTCCGGCCTGCTGGCCAAGCAAGTGCCGGGCGACTCCTGCAGCATCTACCTCCGCAACCCCGGCGAGGCCGACAAGGAGGCCCAAGTCTGCATCCTCCGCGACGGGGCGAAAACGGAAGGCACCGTGCCCCTGCCGGCCGGAAGCGTCGTGCTCGTCAGCGCGAAGGACGGCGCGCTCACCTGCTCCCCCATCGAGATTCCCCAGACGGAGGACGACTTTGTGGACATCACCGCGCTGGTCATTGCCAATCCGAGCTTCGAAGAGGACAAGACCTACGGCACTATAAAAAACAGCCTCGACCTCAACGGCGTGACCTACGCCCCGTGCTACGTCAACTCCACGGCCGCCGCCGACGGCAAGTGGCCGCAGGTCCTGCCCGTCGAGGGCTGGACGGCGGGCAACGGGCTGCAGGCCGAGTCGAAATACTGCACGCTCTACTCCATGCCCTACAGCGCGACGATGTACTGCGTCTCCCCCAACAACGTGGGGAACTCGGCCAGCATCATGGCAGAGCCGGCTTTTTTTGATTCATGCGGGGAGCGTTGCCTCAACATCCTCAACTCCTGGAGCACCGGGACGAACCGGATTTTCCAGACCGTCAGCCTCCCCGCAGGAGAATACAAGCTCGTCTTCCTCATGCAGTACGCCTGCCCCAACGAAAACCGCCGCACCGCCTCGGCCATCACCTCCACGGGCGGCAACGTAAACCGCTCCCTCTGCGGCATAAGCTACGGCGAGGCCGAACAATACCTCTACCCCTCCCGCGCAAACTGCTGGGAGAAGATGGAGTGCCCCTTTACGCTGGAGG
The DNA here is from genome assembly GCA_944320955.1 of uncultured Bacteroidaceae bacterium. Classification (GTDB taxonomy): domain Bacteria; phylum Bacteroidota; class Bacteroidia; order Bacteroidales; family Bacteroidaceae; genus UBA1794. The sequence goes on along the minus strand of CALUJL010000002.1, from coordinate 99,829 downwards.
AGAAAACCGACGTCACGCTGAGCATGGGCCTGCAGACCTCCGCCGCGGTGGGCGCAGCGGAAAACACACGCATCTATGCCGACCGCATCCAACTCCTGCACCGGGGCGAATACATCCCCGACGGGCTCGCCGAACTCCTGCAGGACGAGGAGAGCCGCCCCGTGGACGTCTACGACCTCAAGGGCCTGCTCGTGCGCCGCGGCGTGCCGCAGCAGACGGCCACCCAAGGCCTCGCACAAGGCACCTACATCGTGGGCAAGAAGAAAGTCCTCGTAGAATAAGCCGGGAGCCCCGCCGCTTCCGGACGGAAGTCCCGCATGTTTTGCGGAAAAGCCCTGCCGCTTTCTGAAAAAAGCGGCAGGGCTTTTCCTTCCCCCTCCACCGCTTCTCGCCCGAAAATGCAGGGAAGCATCCCCCGCGGGGCTCCACTCAGAGATAACGGAGGTAGACATATCGGTAAAAAACGGGTAGAAATTGGGAATTTACTCAGATTCAGGATAAAAAAGTTTCCGCCTTTTCCTGAAAAACTACTAGATTCGCCCTGTTTTCCGAAGGGGAAGACTCCCTGCGGAGCAGAACTTCTACGCAAAAACTCATCATAAAAACTTTTAAAACCGATATGAACCCACTCAAATCAAGCATCCGAACCGGACTATTGGGAGGCATCGTGTGCCTGGCCGCGCTGGGCACTTCGTGCAAAAACGACGACATCCCCAGCGAGAGCTACTACACCTTCACGGGACAGACCGTGCGCGACTACCTGAACACCGAGGAGAACTACAGCATCTACAACGAGTTTCTCAACCGCAGCAACGAGACTGCCGAGAGCGACGGGCTGAATGTGCCCTCCCTCCTAAGCGCTTACGGCTACTACACCGTGTTCGCTCCCACCAACGAGGCCATGAAGCAATACCTGGAGGAAGCATTCTCGTGCAGTTCCCTCGACGAACTCTACGAAACCCTCGGCACGCACAGCGCCGACAGCGTGGTGACGCTCGTGACCCGCATGCACATCATCAGCAGCGGCAACAACGCCACCATCTACGAGAGCCAGAACTTCCAGCAAAAGCTCCCCGACCGCAACCTCTACGACAAGATGATGTACATAACCACGCTGGGCGATACGTATCTGGTGAATGACAGTTCGATGATCGTGCAGCGTGATGTGGAACTCCACAACGGCGTTCTTCACGGCGTGGACCGCGTGATCGAGCCGTCGGACATGAAGCTCGAAGACTTTTTCGACCTCTATCCCGAATATTCCCTCTTCGGCCACCTGATGGACTACGTAGGCCTCGCCGAGAGCGGCCGCATACTGACCGAGCCCGAGGCCGACTACATTCCCGACACGCGCAACTACGAAGCCTACAAGGGCGCAGCCGCCACCATCGAAGTGCCCACGGGCAAGAAACAGTTCTACACGTGCTTCATCGAGTCGAACGAGGTGCTCTCCCGCGACATCCCCCAGATGCAGGGAGCCGCCACGCTGCAGGACTCCATCGATGCCGTCAAGGCTTACGCCCTCGAGTGGTATGAGCGGGAATTCAACGATGCCACGGAAGCCGAGCGCAGCGCAGCCATCAACGAAAACTGGACCGAGCCGGAGAACTACCTGAACCGCTTCGTCGCCTACCACTTCCTCAACATGAAGGTAGACCGTGCAGACTTCACCCGCTACAACGTAGCCATGGCCAACGGATACAACCGCATCAAAGAATTCTACGAGAGCCTCGCGCCCAACCAGGAGATATACCTTTCGGCCGGAGCCAACGGGCATCCCTGGACGGCCGACGGCGAAAGCTTCACCGACCCCAGCCCCGACGGAGCCGTGGTCCTCAACCCCAATCCCGAATCGGAAGACATCATCTACAATACCAGCCGCGACTGGGGCCGCCCCGTGCGCTACGTAGCCGCCGTCGGCAGCCGCACCATCACCACAGAGAACGGCTTCTTCCACGATTTGCAGAACGTGCTCTACTATCCGCGCCACGACTTCAAGCGAATCCGCTTCCGCCACGACATATCGGGCACCTTCTTTCCTGAGATTATGAGCAACGACCTGCGCTACAAGTATATGAGCACCGGCTACATCGTACTGCCCCAACAGCCCTACCAGTACGCATCGAACATCCACTTCATCTCCTCCGAGACCATCCAAATCCAGACCTCGCCCAACACGAACAGCTCCATCGGCAGCTGGAACTCCAACCTCGGCGACGAAATGATGTTCTCCGGCCCCTACGACTTTGTGCTCCGCCTGCCGCCCGTGCCTGCCGGAACGTGGGAAGTGCGCCTCGGCTACGTCAGCGCCGACGACCGCGGCTGCGCACAGTTCTTCCTCGGCAGCGAAGAGAACTGCAGCTGGGAGAAAAAAGACTTCAGCGGGCTCCAGCCCACGGGCATCCCCATCGACCTGACCGTCTCCTTCCTTGCCCAAATGGGCCGCACCGAAGCCGAAGCCGCCGACGGCACAAAATCGGAAGAGGAGATACGCGCGCTCGACAAGGAATGGTATATCAACGGACGCATGAAGGGCACGAACAATATGCTCGGCGCCAACGGCAACGACACCCGCACCCTGCGCGAAATTCTCTCCGGGCACAATCCTTCGCGCCGCGTCATCGGCCGCATCACCCTGCGGGAGGACGGCTCGATCTACATGCGTGCCCGCTCGCTGACCGACGAGGAAGGCGTACGCCTCGGCATAGACTACATCGAAATCTGCCCCGACAACGTCTACGACAACCCGCAGTATTCCGAACCGCGCGACTGACCCGGCCGCAGCCCGCACCGCCGCGGGAGAGCGGGACCTGCGAGCCCGATTACCCTATCCTGCTGCACCCTTTGTGCGGGGTGCAGCAGGATTTTCACAAAAGTGCCTGCGCTTTTCCGGAAAAGCGCAGGCACTTTCTGAATAAAGCGGCAGCACTTTCCTCCCAAACCCATGCCTCAAAATCAAGACCTTGCGGCGAAACGCGCCGGAAGTACCTGCAAAAGGAGTTGTATATTAAGGAATTTTAGCGCATATTCGCCTCCAATTTCATAAAAAAACCAATACCTTTGACCGCTTTTCCACTGAAAAGCTGCCGAGTAACACCTGACTGCGAATATAAAAAACCTTCAAACTCCTCTTATAAATAGTATGAGATTTCCCAAAAACATGCTGAAAACCGGGCTGTTCGGAAGCCTCCTCTGCCTGGCAGCCCTAACCCCGTCGTGTACGAACGACGACATTCCCTCCGACAGTTACTATACTTTCACGGGACAGACCGTAGGCCAGTACCTGACGGCCCATGCCGAAGACTACAGCGACTTCGTGCAACTCCTCAACCGCTCCTACGTAAGCGACGCAGGCAACGGCTCGACCCTCATGGAGATGCTCAACGCCTACGGATACTACACCTGCTTTGCCCCGGACAATGAGACCATGGCCAAATATCTGGCCAAGGAAGGGCTCAGCTCCATAGAGGAAGTCAGCGACTCCGCCGCACAGGTGCTGACACTGATGAGCATCGTTTCGTCAGCCTCCACCGTCTACGAGACAGAATACTTCGAGAGCCGACTGCCGGACCAGAACCTTTATAGGAAAACCATCTATATTACCAGCTCCGGCACCGACACTTACCGCATCAACGACATAGCCAACATTACGGAAGTGGACATCGAAGCGCACAACGGCGTAGTCCATCGTGTCGACTCCGTACTGGAACCTTCCGACCTGACGCTGCTCGGATTCTTCGAAGACCATCCCGAATACAGCCTTTTCCTGCAGGCGCTGGAAGTAACCGGCGTATATGAACGCGTAAGCTCCGAGCAGGAAGACCTCAACTACGTGCCCCCTACGACTTTCCTGGGCAACGACGAGGTAAACACCGTAGGCGTCCCCGACCGCCGCTTCTACGGCTACACCGGATTCATCGAGCCCAACTCCGTGTATGAGGCAGCCGGAATCACCGATCTGGAAGGGATGAAAGACTATGCCCGCACCTGGTTTGCCGAAGCATACGAGGAAGCCGCCCCGGACATCTACGCCGCCGGAAATAACGAGAACTATCTCGACACAAACAACTACTTCAACCGCTTCGTGGCCTACCACTTTGTCAACAAACGTATCTCGCAGGCCGACTTCGACGAAGTACTTTGGACCTACATGCCCGGCTACGACAAATGCCTGGACTACACCGAGACGCTGGCCCCGGGGCAGACCCTCTGCCTGGCCGCAGGCATGAACACCTTCAGCGACGACAGTTTCGACGGCCGCCGGCAGCTCAACCCCTCGGCCGACCAAGTGCCCCTCGACGATGCACAGTCCTACTACAACTGGAGCCGCCCCGTCCGCAACGGCGTCCTGCTGGCCCAGAAGAACCAAATGGAGACATCCGTCGGACTTTTCCACGAGCTGGAGAGCATCCTCACCTACCCCCGCGCCGACTTCCGCCGCACGCGGATGCGCCTAGACTACGCCGCGCTCTTCCCCGAATTCATGAACAACGCCATCCGATACCAGATAAAAGAGCTGAACGGCTACGGCATCCCCAACGGATACCTCACCAACTTCTGGACCAACTCCACGGGCACACGCACGCTCTACATGGCCACTCCCTCGCAGCCCTCTGCCGGATGGTGGAATGACTTCCAGAGCGACGAATTCATCATCAAGGGCAACTTCGACTTCACCATCAAGCTGCCGCCCGTACCCGCAGGGCTGTATGAAGTCCGCATAGGCTACACCGTAAACGGCAACCGCGGTTGCGCCCAGATGTACCTAGGCACTTCGCTGGACAACCTGATCGCAAGCGGAATTCCCGTAGACCTTACCGTCGGAGGCGACCGCTACGGATGGGTAAAGGACGAGAACACCGATGCCGACTACGAGAGCGACAAGCTCCTGCGCGCCAACGGATTCATGAAAGCCCCCAACTCTTCGCGCAGCGATGCAGGCTACGGCAACCGAAGCCTGCGTGAGGTAGGGACGACAAACTCCTTCCCCGAGTATGCCCTGCGCTGCATCGTTGGTACAATCAACGTGCCCACCGACGGGAGTGTCTTCGTCCGTTTCCGCAACGCCACTACCAGTACCACTCCGGAGTTCATGATGGACTACATAGAGATCTGCCCCGCCACGGTCTACGACAACCCGGAAGCCATGGAACCCCGCGACTGACCGTCTCCGGCCCTGCGCCGCACGATACGAAAACCGGCTCCCCCGTCCCTCCAAGGGACAGGGGAGCTTTTCTTTCCCGCCCGCCGCTCCCATCCGCCCCCGCAGGAACAACCGGGAAAAAGCGCTGCCGCTTTTCAGCGGAAGCGGCAGCGCTTTTTCCCATTTCATGCAGCACTTTTCCCTGCCTCACCCAGCACTTTTTCAAGGAAACAGGAACACAATATGCCTTTTTATGCTATTTTAAGGAGATTACCCCGCACGAAACCGACAAAAGTACTTACATTTGGCCTTTGATTCACTGACAGACTAAACCCACTTGGCTATGCAATCTTTTAGAAACCTGCTTCATCTGGGATTATTCGGCAGCCTCTTGTGCCTGACTGCCGTAATTTCGTCGTGCACGAACGACGACATCCCCTCCGACAGTTACTACACCTTCACCGGCGAGACGCTGGGCCAGTACCTGACCAACCATGCAGAAGACTACAGCGACTTCGTGCAACTGCTCAACCGCTCCTACGTAGACGACGAGGGCACAGGCTCCACCGTCATGGAGATGCTCAACGCCTACGGATACTACACCTGCTTTGCCCCCGACAACGAGACGATGGCCAAATATCTGGCCAAGGAAGGGCTCAGCTCCATAGAGCAAGTCACCGACTCCGCCGCACGGGTGATCTCGCTGATGAGCATCATCTCCTCAGGCGCCACGGTCTACGAGTCGCAAAACTTTGCCGACCGTCTTGCCGACCAGAACCTCTACCGGAAAACCATCTACATCGAAAACTACAACGGCACGGGCTACCGGATAAACGACATGGCCAACATCACGGAAATCGACGTGGAAGTGCACAACGGCGTTGTCCACCGTGTCGACTCGGTGCTGGAGCCTTCCGACCTGACGCTGCTCGGATTCTTCGAAGACCACCCGGAGTACAGCCTCTTCCACGAGGCCGTAGAACTGACCGGCGTGTACGAACGTGTAAACTCCGAGCAGGAAGACCTCAACTACCAGCCCCCTTCCTCCATGCAGGACAACAACGGAGCAGAAATGCAGAACTTCCCCACGCGCCGCTTCTACGGTTTTACCTGTTTCGTAGAGCCCAACTCCGTGTATGAGGCAGCGGGAATTACCGACATCGAAGGGCTGAAAGCCTATGCCCGCACTTGGTTTGCCGAAGCATACGAGTCCGATGCGCCGGACCTCTTCGCCCTTGGCGACAATGAGAATTATCTCGACTCAAACAACTACCTGAACCGCTTCGTGGCCTACCACTTTGTCAACAAACGCATTGCGCAAGCCGACTTCGACGAAACGAGCTGGAGTTTCCAAAGCGGGTATAATAAATACTTGGACTACGCCGAGACGCTGGCCCCGGGGCAAATACTCTGCATGGCTGCGGGCAAGAACTCCTTCAGCGACGACAGTTTCGACGGCCGCTTGCACCTCAACCCCTCGGCCGACCAAGTACCCGTGGAAGGAGTGGCTGACTACCGCACCTGGACCCGCCCGACCGAAAACGGCGTCCTGCTGGCCCAGAAGACACAGATGGAGTCGTCCATCGGACTTTTCCATGAGCTGGAAGGCATCCTCACCTACCCGCGCCACGACTTCATGCGCACCCGCATCCGCTTGGACGTAGCCGCTCTTTTCCCCGAGATGATGAGCAACGCCATCCGCTACGTAATAAAAGAAGGCGGCGGCTACGCTATCCCCAACGGGTACTTCTCCAATTATTGGGTCAACTCCACCGGCACGCTGCTTCTCTATCTGGCAAGTGATGCTCCCGTAGCAACCCAATGGAACGACTACCAGGGCGATGAATTCATAGCCAAGGGCAACTTTGACTTTACCGTCAGGCTCCCGCCCGTTCCCGCAGGGACTTACGAGGTGCGCCTCGGATATACGCGCAACTCCAGCCGCGGCTGCGGACAGATGTACCTCGGCACTTCGCGCGACAACCTGACGGCAGCCGGCATTCCCCTTGACCTGACTGTCAAGACCACCAGCAAAGGATGGGTAGAGGACACCAACACCGACGCCGACTACGAGAGCGACAAGCTCCTGCGCGCCAACGGTTTCATGAAAGGCCCCAACTCCTCCAATGCCGGAGGCGGCCTCAACACGACGGTCAACCTGCGCCAGATCGGGGGAGACGGCTACGACGAAGACGCCATGCGCTGCATACTCGGCACCATCCGCCTCACCACGGACGGAAGCATCTACGTGCGCTTCCGCAACGCCACTACCAGTACCACTCCGCAGTTCATGATGGACTACATAGAGATCTGCCCCTCGGCCATCTACGACAACCCGTTCTCCATGGAATCCCGCGACTGACATTCCCCGGCCCTGCGCCGCACGATACAAAGAGATGCTCCCCCGCCCCAAAGGGCCGGGGGAGTTTCTTTTTCCTCCCCCCGCCACTCCCGCCAGGGCGCGGCAAGGCCGGCAGGGAAAAGCGGCAGGGCTTTTCCGGATTTCATGCGGCGCTTTCGCAGAAAAGATGCAGCACTTTCGAGAAAAAGATGCAGGACTTTTGGCGAAAAGACGCAGAACTTTCCCCAAGAAGTACCGGCACTCCTGCAAAAAAAAAACGGTGGCCGCGGACACCTGCCGCAACCACCGGGGAAATAAAGTAAAGGACAATCAGAAGAAATCCGGCTTGCGCTTGCGCGCTTCCTCAAGGGAGAGGAGGTCGGCCTGCTGCCGCTCGTAGCCGGCGCGCAGGCGGGCGTATTCCTCTTCGAGCCGGGCAATGTAGCCATCGCGCGTGCGGGGATTGAGCAGGGCGGCACAAGCCAGTACGTCTTGCGCCGCATCTTTCACCCACACCACCGGCCCCTTGTACTCCGGAGCGATGCGCAGGGCGGTGTGGAGTTGCGAGGTCGTGGCCCCGCCTATGAGCAGCGGCACCCTCACTCCTGCAGCCTCCAGCAGACGGGCCACATGCACCATCTCCTCCAGCGATGGCGTGATGAGCCCGCTCAGGCCTATGATATCCGCAGCTTCCTCCTGCGCCCGGCGCACAATCTCCTCGGCGGGCACCATCGTGCCCAGGTCGATTACCTCGTAGTTGTTGCACCCGAGCACCACGCCCACGATGTTTTTCCCGATGTCGTGCACGTCGCCCTTCACCGTGGCCAGCAGCACGCGCCCGGCCGATGCGGCCCCGGCCACGCGCTCCGCCTCGATACTGGGCTGCAAGATGCCCACCGCCTGCTTCATGGTGCGGGCCGTCTTCACCACCTGCGGCAGAAACATCTTGCCCGCGCCGAAGAGCTCTCCCACTTCGGTCATGCCCTCCATGAGCGGCCCCTCTATGATGTCCACAGCCCGGGCATAGCGCGGGAGCGCCTCCCGCAGGTCTTCTTCGAGATGCTGCCCGTTGCCGCTCACCAAGGCCTGCTTCAGGCGTTCCTCCACGGGGCGCGTGCGCCACGAACCGCCGCCCTCCTCCGCCCCGTGCGCCTGCGTTCCGCCCGGCTCCTTGAGGCGCGCCGCAGCCTCGATGAGCCGCTCCGAAGCATCGGGGCGGCGGCAGAGGACGACGTCTTCCAGCAGTTCCAGCAACCCGGCCGGCAACTCGCTGTACAATACGGAGGCCGAAGGGTTCACGATGCCCATGTCCATCCCCGCTTCCAGCGCATGGTAGAGGAAAACGGCGTGCATGGCCTCGCGCAAGTAGTTGTTGCCGCGGAAAGCGAACGAGAGGTTGCTCACCCCTCCGCTTACGTGGGCATGGGGCAGATGCGTGCGTATCCAGCGCGTGGCGCGGATGAAGTCGAGGGCGTAGCGGTCGTGTTCCGGCATTCCCGTAGCGACGGCCAGCACATTCGGGTCGAAAATGATGTCTTCCGGCGGGAAACCGACGTCTTCCGCCGTAAGAAGCCGGTAGGCGCGGCTGCACACCTCGATTTTCCGCTCGTAGGTGTCGGCCTGGCCCTGCTCGTCGAAGGCCATGACCACGGCGGCAGCGCCGTAGCGGCGTATCTGTTTTGCTTTTTCGAGAAAGGCTTTTTCGCCTTCCTTGAGCGAAATGGAGTTGACCACGGCCTTTCCCTGCACATTCTCCAAGCCCGCGCAGATAACGCGCCAGTCGGAACTGTCGATCATGAAGGGCACGCGGGCAATGTCGGGCTCGCTCGAGAGCAGGCGCACGAAGTGTTCCATCTCGCGCGGCGCATCGAGCAGTCCGTCGTCCATGTTGATATCCAAGACGAGAGCCCCGTCTTCCACCTGGCGGCGGGCTATTTCGAGCGCCTCGCCGTAGTTTTTCTCTTTTATGAGGCGCAGGAACTTGCGCGAGCCGGCCACGTTGCAGCGTTCGCCTACGTTGACGAAGCGAACCTCGGGCGTTACGTCCAAAACTTCCAGCCCGGAGAGGAATAAGCGCTTGGGCTTTTCGGAAAAAGTCCTTGGGCTTTTTCCGGAAACCGCTGCGGGAAACCGGGCAATGAAGGCGTCCGTCGTGCCGCAACAGCCGCCGACGATGTTGACAAGCCCTTCGTCGATGTATTCCCGCACTTCGCGTTCCATCATTTCGGGCGTCTGATCGTACTGCCCGAGGCTGTTGGGCAGCCCCGCGTTGGGGTAGGCCGAGACAAAACAGGGAGCCTCCGCCGCCAGTTGCGCAAGGAAAGGTTTCAGGTCGCGCGCCCCGAATGAGCAATTCAGGCCCACGCTGAAGAGCGGGTAGTGCATCATCGACACCAGCCATGCGCCCAGCGTCTGCCCCGAGAGCACTCTTCCGCTGCGATCCGCCACCGTGGCCGACAACATCACGGGCACCTGCCGTCCGCAGGCCTCCATCGCTTCCTCCGCCGCCATGAGGGCCGCCTTGGCGTTGAGCGTATCGAATATCGTCTCCACCAGCAGCGCGTCCACACCGCCTTCGAGCAAAGCGCCGATCTGCTCGCGGTAGGCCGCACGGAGCTCGCCGAAGGTCACTTCGCGCGCCGCCGGGTCGTCCACGTCGCGGCTCATGGAGCAACTCTTGTTGGTAGGCCCGACGGAGCCGGCCACATAGCGTTTCTTCTGCGGGGTGCGGCGCGAATACTCATCGGCCAGGGCACGCGCCAGCCGCGCCCCTGCCCGGTTCAGATCCGCCACGCAGGAGGCCACGTGGTAGTCCTGCATGGAGACGGCGTTCGAACTGAAGGTATTCGTCTCGATGATGTCCGCTCCTGCCTCCAGGTAGCGGCGGTGTATGTCGGAAACGACGTCGGGGCGCGTCAGGTTCAGTATGTCATTGTTGCCTTTCATCTGCCCCGGCACGTCGGCGAAGCGCGTCCCGCGGAAGTCTGCCTCGCAGAGTCCGTAGGATTGTATCATGGTTCCCATCGCGCCGTCCAGCACCAGTATGCGGCGGCGGGCGTCTTCTTGTAGACTCATCTCAGTGTTTCATGAAGCGATCCATATAGCGCTTGTCGTCGCGCTCGCGGATGGTCTCGCGTTTGTCGTATTCTTTCTTACCTTTACACAGGCCTATGGCCACCTTGGCCAAGCCCTTTTCGTTGATAAACAGGCGCAGGGGCACGACGGTGAAACCGGGGTTGAGCAGATCGCGCTGCAGTTTGCCCAGTTCCTTCTTCGTCAGGAGGAGTTTCCGCTCGCGCCGGGCGTTGTGATTGTTGTAGGAGCCGTAGAAATATTCTGCGATATACATGTTTTTCACCCACAGTTCTCCGCGGTTCATGTAGCAGAACGTGTCGACCAGGCTGCCCTTTCCCTGACGGAGCGACTTGATTTCCGTCCCAGTAAGCACTATTCCGGCCGTATAGGTGTCGATGATTTCATAATCGAAGCTGGCCCTGCGGTTCTTTATGTTGACGGGAGTAGGTTTCATATCCTGCATTTTTCTTAATGGATGAAGCCCTCATAGAGACGGGCTATGAGCGTGGTGAACAAAATCATGACGAGCGTGACCAGAACCGACACGGTCATCCGGATTTTGTCCGGCACGGGCAACACTTTCTTCGTCCCTTCCCACACGATGTAGAGCGTGTAGAACTGGAAAGCGAAGCCGAGAAACTGGAAAATCTCCACCATGCTCCCCACCGTGCGCAGCACGATGAGCAGCGTCATGGAGTAGGCGATCAGGATGCCCGCCGGGTATCCCTGCCAGACGCCCTGCCACGACTGGGGCAGGAGGTAGCGCATGGCGTAGAGCGTGGCGTAGAATCCGCCCACAAAGATAAAGAAAAAGCCCACGATCTCCAAGAAGGCCTGCGGGATAACCTCGCCGTACGAGGCCGTGCTGTCCGCCACCCAGACCGAAAACAGCTTGACTGCAAAGCAGATCAGGGCGCAATAGGAGACCAAAGGATAGAAGTAATCTGCAAACACATTGTGCGGTCCGTCTTCCATCTCCCCCGCAATCCGGTCCCAGGCCGTAGCGGGGTGGAAGATAAGTTGGAACACGCGTCGAAAAACTTTCTTCATAACTTACTGATTTCTCTTGTTACTCGCCGGGCACTACGCGCACGAATTCGTCCAGATGTTCGTCGGCATAGCGCGCCACGCGCCCGGTGAAGTCTTCTTCGCCCTCTATGAAAGCCTCCTCCGGCTCTTCAAATTGGGGAAATTGCTCGTAGAGGGCCATGAATTCCTCGTCGCTCCTTTCCTGTTCGAGCTCCTCGCCGTGGGCGTCATACACGCGCCGGGCGTCATAGATTATCTTGGACAAATCGCCCAGCCCCCACGTGCGGAGCACCTTGGCGAAGGGGTTGTGGAAGACATAACCGCCGTATCCGTTCTGGATAAGCTGCACGAATCCTCCCTCCGCCACTTCGTCCCTGAACAACCTGTAGGCCAGCAGCGTGTGCTGCGCGGCTGTGAGCCGGGGCATCGCCTCTGCCGTAAGCTCCCCGCCCACGGCCTCCAGCAACGCGTCGGCCAGCAACTCCAGGAAAGCATCCGCGCCCCCCTCGGCAGCCCGGCGCAGCGCGCCGTCGGAAAGTACCACGTCCGTATTCATCATGATAAGCATCTACGTATGAGCCTGCAAAGGTACGAAATCCATTTGTATTTCCCCTTCCGGCATGGCCATTTTCTGCAAAAGCCTTATCTTTGCTGAAGTTTGAGAAAAAAGTCCTGCAACTATGTATAAAAAGCCCTGCATCTTTTCCGCCTTTGCGCTGCTGCTTTTCCTGGTTTCCTGCACGCCTTCCGGCCGCACCCCCTCGGCCGCCGACGCGGGCGACACGCTCCCCACCCTGTTTGCCCAAGGCTTCGACCTCGTGGAGCACGAGGGTTACACCGAAGCCATCGTCTACAATCCCTGGGCCGGCGGCCGCCCCCTGGCGCGCTACCTGCTTGTCCGCGACACCGCCACAGCCGTGCCCGCCGGGGGGACGAAGGTGAAAATCCCCATCGGGGCGCTGGCCGTCAACTCCGCCACCTACCTCGAATCGCTCCGCCTGCTCGGCGCGCTCCCCACGGTGAAGGGGGTCTGCAGCGCCCGCTACATATATAACCCGCAAATCCTCCGGGGCGTGGGCGAAGGCCACATCGCGGACTTGGGCGACTCCTACAACCTGAACATCGAAAAGCTCCTCACCCTCCGCCCCGAAGCCCTCATCACCCCGGCCTACAACACGCAGGACGAAAACACGCGCCGCCTCGAACGCTGCGGCATCCCCCTCGTCTATACCGTAGAGTGGCAGGAGACCTCGCCCCTGGGCCGGGCCGAATGGATACGCTTCATCGCCGCTTTCTACGACAAGCTCCCCCAGGCCGACACTCTCTTTGCAGGCATCGCCCGCCGCTACGCCGCGCTCCGCGACCTCGTGCCCCCCGCCGGGCGGAAGAAAGGGCGGGCCCCCTCGCTGCTCGTGGGGCAGGACTTCCGCGGAAGCTGGAGCATGCCGGCGGAAAACAGCTTCAACGCCGTGCTCTACCGCGACGCCGGGGCCGACTATGTGCCCCCCTCTTCCACGGCCGACGCGGCCGGAGCCGCCCCCTCCGAAGGCACCGCCTCCACCGGCAGCCGCACCACGACCGTCGAAGCGGCCCTCCTCCAGTATGGCGATGCGGACTGCTGGGTGGGCGTGCAGGCATCGACCTACGAGGAGTTGCAGGCCGCAAGCAGCCGCTATGCCCTCTTCCGCCCCTTCCGCAGCGGGGAAGTCTACAACTTCAACGGCCGCACCACGCCCGAAGGGGGCAATGACTATTGGGAAAGCGCCGTAGTCCATGCCGACTCGCTGCTGGCCGACCTCATCCGGGTGTTCCACCCCACGCTCCTTCCCGGCCACGAATGGGTCTACGTCCGCCCGCTCCGCTGAACAAAAGCATCCCCCATCCCTCCCCCATGCGCCGCACTTCTGCCCGATTCATCCTGCTCCTGGCCCTGACGGCCGCAGCCTTTGCGGCCGACATCCTCTGGGGCAACGTCCCCTTGCCCCCCGCCGAAGTGGGAAAGGCCCTCACCGGCGGACAGACCGACCCCATCCTGCGCGAAATCGTGCTGGGCTACCGTCTCCCCAAGGCCGCCTCCGCCCTCTTCTGCGGCGGGGCGCTGGCCCTGGCGGGGCTGCTGATGCAGACCGTCTTCCGCAACCCGCTGGCCGGACCCGACGTGCTGGGCGTAAGCGCCGGAGCCACTCTGGGCGTCGCGCTGCTCACGATGGGCGGCACGGCCCTGCTCCCCCTCCTCTCCGGCGGCGGGGGCGAGGCGCTGCGCCTCGTGCTCTTCTCCGAGTGGGGGCAGAGCCTGGCCGCCATAGGCGGGGCGCTGCTCGTCATGGCGCTCGTTGGTTTCGCCGCCCTGCGCGTGCCGCAAGTCACGACGCTGCTCATCGTAGGGCTGATGGCGGGCTACTTCATAGGAGCGGCCGTAAGCATCCTGCAGAACCTCAGCAGCCCCGACACGCTGAAGCTCTTCACCGCCTGGACCTTCGGCAGCCTCTCTTCGGTGGGAAACGCCCAGTTGCGCATCCTTCTGCCCCTCGTCCTGGCCGGCGCGCTGCCGGTTTTCTTCCTGGCCAAGCCGCTCAACCTGCTCCAGCTGGGCCGCCGCCGGGCCACCGTCCTGGGGGTAAACGCGCGGCGCACGCGCCTCTGGCTCGTCCTCTGCGCCTCGCTGCTCACCGGGGCAGTCACGGCCTTCGCCGGCCCCATAGCATTCCTGGGCGTCACCATGCCCCACGTGGCGCGGGGGCTGTTCCTCTCGCCCGACCACCGCACCCTTCTGCCCGCCTCCTTCCTCTGCGGTGCCACGACGCTGCTCCTCTGCGACCTCCTCGCCCAGCTTCCCGCCCAGCCGCTGCCCCTGAATGCCGTGACCGCCCTCTTCGGTGCGCCCATTCTGGTCTACATCGTCCTGCGCCGCCCGTAGCCTCTCCCTCCCTTGCGCCGCAACCCCGGGACAAAAGCCCCTGCGCGGCCTGCATACGGCGGCAGCGCTTTCCGGGAAAAGTCCCGGCACTTTTCGCCAGAAGCGGCAGCGCTTTTCCCTAAAAGCGGCAGCACTTTTCGCCCGCCGCGCCGGGCGAAGCAAAAAAGACGGGCACGCCCGCATACGGACATGCCCGTCGGCTTTCGGCCAATCCCCAAGCCGGACAATCCTTTTCTTACAGCAGAATCTTGGCAACCCGCCTCCGCCCGTCGGGCATCTCGCCTATGAGCAGATAGACGCCCCTGCCGGGAGCGGCAAATTCAGCCTGCCCACCGCTCCGGGAGGCCAGCTCCGCGCCCGACGCGGTGCAGAGCCTGATGGAGGAAGCCCCGGGCAAGACGGCCGACACCTCTGCGCCGTCCGCGCTGATCCGCCACTCCCCGGCGTCGGAAGCGCCGGCACCCACAGTCTCCACCCCGTCGGCAATCTCCGGCTCACGCACCCGGATGAGCACCCACTCCTGCCCCTCCTGGGAGCCGGACGTGGCGGCAGCCACCAGCGCGGCGCCGCTCTGGAGCGAACCGCCCTCGGCGGCGGCGCAAACCGAGGCCCGTCCCTGCTTGAGCAGGCGGTACGTGCCCCGCTCTGTGGGCTCCAGTTGGAAAAAGGTCTTCCGGCTTCCGCCCAGATAGTCCTCCTTTTCACAATTCACGATGGGCGTCCCGGCCGTGGAGCGGTTGTTTTGAAAACCGAGGGAGAACTCCTGGCCCGAATAGCCTACGAGCCGGAAAGTTCCCGCCTCGTCGCCCGCCCGCAGGCGGAACACCTGCCCCGTCCGCGCCTCGCCGCCGTAGTCCTCCAGCGTGGCCGCCCCGTCGAGCTCCGCAGCCGCCGTCAGGTACAGCCCCGAGCGCGCGTTCATCAGCAGGTAGCCCGCCCCGTCGTCCTGCGGCAGGGCCTCGGCCGGAGAGCGGCCCGCTTCCGTCTTCACGCCCCAGAGCATCTGGTTCGTACGGCTATCGGCCAGGGAAAAAGTCCACTTGAATGACGAAGTGTACTCGTCGTATTGGTAGAGCGCCCTGCCCTTGTAGACCGTCCGCCCTACGGTTATCTTCAGCCCGTTGCCCATCGCGTCGTCGTCGATCATGCTCCAACGACCGCTCAGCGCACCGCTGACCGTGCCGTCGGGGCTGAGCAAGAGCGGGGCGGACTCGATGATTTCCTTCGATTCGCCCGTCCCGAGGTTAAGGAACTGGTACGTTCCGGCCAATTCCTCCGCATCGCAGCGCCCGTAGACTTCCCCGGCGTAGCGAAGGGGAGCCACAATGGGCCATCCGTTGTCCGACATTTGCATGGAGTGCACGCGCACTTCGTGAAACTCGCCCGTCGCCGAAAAACGGGTGTGGAAGATCAGGAAATAGCGCTGCGTGACCGGGTCATAATAGGCCGAGTTATGCCCGGGCGACATATAGTCACCGGCCGTCCCCGCCTCGCCTTCGCCCGGAAAGAAGCGGTGGTTGCCCATTATCTTGAGCCCGTATTGGTACATCACCGAGTTGCTTCCGCGCGCGCCCACCATGTCATTCCCTTTTTCGTCGAGGAAAGGGCCATAAGGGTAGCGGCTCCGGGCGACGCGCAGGTTGTATCCGTCCTTTTGCCCCAAGCCCCCCATCGAAAGAAAGAGGTAGTAATAATCCGTCTCCGGGCTATAAAGGATATAAGGGGCTTCCATAAAGCATTCTTTCCCGCCGCCTGCAAGCCTTCTTCCGTAAGGCCAGTTTGCGGCAACCGAGGCCGGCTGCTCCTCTTTGGGCAGGATGCTCCCGTCAGAAGGGTTCATCTCCAGGATAAAAATGCCGCCGGAATAGGAACCGTAGACCATCCAAAGCCGCCCTTCCTTATCATAAAACACGTTGGGGTCTATGCAGTTCGGCATATTCTCGATGTCGAACGTAATGGAAGTGCCGTCGCCCGGGTCATAAGCCTGGCCGTAACCGGCCGAACGGCGCAGCACGCCCAGGTCGGTGAAAGGGCCTTCGGGCGAGTCGGCCACGGCGTATCCTATCAGGGCCTGCGGGCGGGAACCCTGGCATACGCAGTAATACATAAGATAGCGGCCGTCGGGGAGGCGCAGATAGTCGCCCGCCCAGAAAGTGTCCGTATCGCCCCAGGCCAAGGCCTCGGCCAATTCCCCCGTCAGGTTGCGGAAGTAGGGCTGGTCCTGCGGGCTGCTTCCCAGCAAGGTCCAGCGCATCAGGTCGGGCGACTTGGCCCCGGCCATGTGCGAGCCTATGATGTAATACATTCCCTCGGGCGTGCGGATGACCGACGGGTCGTGCACCGAGACATTGCCGAAGTCCGTGGCCCCGGCCCCGGTGGCGAAACCGGCTGCAAGCAGCAGTCCGGCAAACAAAGGTTGTAGGAGTTTCTTCATTGCATACAAGCGGTTATAGTCGTTTCAGTCTGGACTCTTCCGGATTCCCGCAGGCACTTTCCGGAAAAAGATGCGGGACTTTTCCCGAAAAGCGGCAGCACTTTCCGAAAAAAGCGGCAACGGTTTTATTCTGCAATGATAAGTATTTTCTAAAGAAATCCCGCCCGTTTTCGGGAAAAATACGCTTAATTTGTAACCGAAACTAAATCTCCGGGCAAAAAGGTCCTAAATTTCGCCGTCTTTCCCCAAAAAGAACAGCCCCGAGGGGGCTCCATGCGGGAGGAAAAGCCTAACTTTAGGGACGGAATAATGCGGGGATTCCAGACTTATCCCCCTATGAAAAAGAAAAAGATGGACAAAACGAAAAAACACAAGTACCTCCACCGCGACATAAGCTGGATGTACTTCAACCGCAGAATCCTGCAGGAAGCCATGCGCAAGGAAGTGCCCGTCATGGAGAGGCTTACCTTTCTGGGCATTTACTCCAACAATCTGGACGAATTCTTCAAGGTGCGCGTAGCTTCCATCACGCGCATTGCGGAATGCGAGGACAAGTCGGCCCGGGAAGAGCAGGCCCAGGCGCTCGAACTGCTCAAGACTATCAACACCCTGAACAACCGCTACTCCAAAGAATACGAAGCGGCCATCGCCGACGTGACTGCCGACCTGGAGAAAGAGAACATCCGCATTGTCGACGAGACGCAGCTCTCGGAGGACCAGACGGCCTACGTGATAGACTATTTCCACAACCATCTGGAGGGGACCCTCATGCCCGTCTGGATTTCGGAGGTCAAGCAACTCACCGGCGAGGAAGACGAACACACCTATCTGGCCGTGAAACTCAGCCGCGAGGGCAAGAAAACGCGCAACGAGTATGCCGTCATCGGGATGACCCCCTCGGGCAAGGACCGCTTCCTGCGCCTGCCCGACAAAGAGGGCGTGAGCTACGTGATGTATATGGACGATGTTTTCCGCATCTGCCTGCCGCAAATCTTCAAAGGCCTCAACTTCGACCACTTCGAGGCCTATGCTTTCAAGTTTACGAAGGACGCGGAGATGGAAATCGACAACGACCTGCGCAACGGCACGCTGCAGAAAATCTCAAAAGGCGTGAAGAGCCGCCGCAAAGGCCTCCCCTTGCGCGTCGTCTACGATGCGCGGATGCCGAAAGAACTGCGTAAAAAGATTATTGCCAAGCTCAATCTGGACCGGCTCGACACACTGCTGGGCGGCGGCAAGTACCAGAACCACAAAGACCTCATGAGCTTCCCCGACTGCGGACGCACGGACCTGCGCTATCCCCGCTGGACTCCCATCGTGAAGCCCGAGCTCGACGGCCCGGAATCGCTGCTCTCCCTCATCCGCCGGGGCGACCAATTCATCCACGTCCCCTACCATTCCTTCAACTCCTACATCCGCCTGCTCCAGGAAGCGGCCATCCACCGCGAAGTGCGCTCCATCAAAACCACACTCTACCGCCTCGCCCGGGACTCCAAAGTAGTGAAAGCCCTCATCTGCGCCGCAAAGAACGGGAAAAAGGTGACGGTAGTCATCGAACTGCTGGCCCGCTTCGACGAAGCGCCCAACATAGCCTGGTCGAAAAAAATGCAGGATGCCGGCATCCACGTCATATTCGGCGTCGAAGGGCTGAAGGTGCACTCCAAAATCACCCACATCGAACTGACGAACAACGCCCACATCGCCTGCATCAGCACGGGCAATTTCCACGAAGGGAACGCCCGGATGTACACAGACTTCCTGCTCATGACGGCCAACCGCCGCATCGTCCGCGACGTGGCCTCGGTGTTCGACTTCATCGAGAAGCCCTATTCGCCGGTCAAGTTCCGCGAACTGCTGGTTTCGCCCAATGAAATGAAGAAAAAGTTCCTCAGCCTGATCCAAAACGAAATCAAAAACCACCTCTCCGGCAAGCCGGCCTACATACGCATCAAGGTGAACCACATAACCGACCCCATCATGGTCAAGAAACTCTATGAGGCGTCGGCCGCCGGCGTGCCCGTCGAGCTGAGCGTGCGCGGCAACTGCTCGCTCTTCACCGGCATCCCCGGCCAAAGCGAGAGCATCCGCGCCAACGGCATCATCGACCGCTACCTGGAACACGCCCGCATCTTCATCTTTGCCGCAGGCGGGGAGGAAAAAGTCTTTATAGGCTCGGCCGACTGGATGCCGCGGAACCTGGACTACCGCATAGAAGTCGTCACCCCGATCTACGACCCGCAGATAAAAGAGGAGTTGAAATACATAGTCGACTGCGCCTTGCGCGACACCCGCCAAGGGCGCATCGTGGACGGCACAGGGCGCAACCTGATCCCCTGCAGCGAAGGCGCCGAACCCTTCCGCTCGCAGGAAGCCCTCTACCGCCACTATCTGCAACAGGCGCAAACCCCGCAACCAACTGAACCACAAGATAAGGAGGAAACAAGAATTGAAATCGAATAACTATGCAGCCATCGACATAGGCTCCAACGCCGCGCGGCTGCTCATCAAGCAAGTCACCCTGCCCGAGGACGGCAGCGCCCCGGAATTTACGAAGAAGCTCTTCCTGCGCGTGCCGCTCCGGCTGGGCTTCGACTCATTCCAGAAAGGAATCATCAGCCCCTCAAAAGGCGAAAAGCTCATCCGCATGATGAAAGCCTGCCGGCAACTGATGAAAATCTACGAGGTCAACCGCTACCGCGCCTGCGCCACCTCGGCCATGCGCGACGCCGCCAACGGGAAAGAGCTGATGCAGAAAATCCGCGAGGAGAGCAAGATCAAGATAGAAATCATACCCGGCGAGGAAGAAGCGCAAATCATCTACAACAACCACATCGAGCAAATCGAGGACCGCACGGGCAACTTCCTCTACGTAGACGTGGGCGGCGGCTCAACGGAGGTCAACTTCCTGCACGACGGGCAACTGCAATATTCCGCTTCCTACAACATAGGCACCGTGCGGGTGCTCTCCAAAGGAATCGTGGAGAAGGACTGGCGGAAGATGGCCGAAGAGATAGCCCGCATCACCGCCCCGTTCCCCGGCACGCAGATCATAGGCTCCGGCGGAAACATCAACCGCCTCTACCGCCTGGCCGAGGAGAAAGACAAGGAGCGGCAGAGGTTTCCCGTCAGCGAGCTGCAACGCCTCTACGACAGCCTCGTACCCCTCACCCCGAAGGAGCGCATGGAGGCGTTCCGCATCAAGGCCGACCGTGCCGACGTCATAGTGCCCGCCGCGCGCATCTTCCTCACTCTGGCCGAAGCCAGCGGCGCGCAGTACATACACGTGCCCGTCATCGGACTGGCCGACGGCATCATCGACACGCTCTACAAGCAAGACCTCGACCATCCCGGCACGCCCGCCGGAAACCTGTTCTCCTGAACCGCCCGGGAGCGGCAGGGCTCCGCCCCGAAAGCGGCAGGGCTTTTCCGGAAAACATGCAGCACTTTTCCGGAAAAGTCCTGCCGCTTTTTTCCCTTCCCGCACGGGGAAATCCGGGGGAGTTGCCCCCGGGCGGGCGAAAAGGCGATATTATCCTATTAAAAAGCACTTATATACTATTCACGGAGAAGCCCTTCCGTCTATATTTGCACACGAACGATGAATGTAAGCCTACAGCCTTTTTGCCGGACAGGCAAAACAAAATTCCAAGAAGCAAGCACGTCTTTTCTCTCACAGTCCGGAAAAAAGATTCAGGACTAACAGCGCCGGGACCGGCCTCCCCCGAGGGGCCGGTCCTCTTTCTCTGCCGCAATCAGATCGGGAACCAAATGAAAACAGCGGCGTCCCACAGGGCATGGGAAACGATGATGGCGGCAAAACGGCGGGGAAAGAAGCGGTAGAGCGCTCCCCACACGAGGCCGGCCACGAAGGCCGCCATCACGAGCATGAAATTGCAGGAAGCCGCGTGGACCAAGGCATAGAGGAGCGTGGTGAGCAGGAAGCCGCGGCCGGGACCGAAACGCTCCGAAAACTCCTGCTGCACACAGCCCCGCCAGAATATCTCCTCGGCCGGGCCTATCAGGAACAGCATCAGCCCGGCCAGCAGCCAGGGTGATTCCCCCGATTTCATGCCGTAGATCGTGTCGACCTGCGGGCGGGCAAAGTCGAACAGCCAGGACGACGCCTTGTCGCCCACCCAGAAGATGCCCCACAACGCCGCAGCCACGACAATACCCAGCAGCAGGTTGGCCCCGTTCCACTCGGTCCGCTGCCACCAACGGGAGTTGAAACAAGTGGAAAGCAGGCCCAGAAGAAGGGCCGATCCCGTCATCATCCACCAAAAACGGACATGGGGGGCCGTCAGCGGGGAGAACATCACAGCCCACAACACGGCCGCCAATAAGACCAAAGATATGAGTTTCTTCACGATCCGGGCACTCCTTTTTCCGACACCAGACAAGACTTCAACCCACCAGCCCGGCCACGACGAACGAAACCGTCAGGACCAGGCTGAAGAGGAGTTGCAACCGGGCTGTGGCTTCGTCCAGCCCGGCAATGGCCGACGAGCCCTCGCGGAAAAAAGCGGCAGCCCGGCGCACATTCTGCCAGGCGGGGACCACCGTAACCCACGCCAACAGTGCCCAAACGGGGAAAACACCTGCAAGGACGCAGCCCGTCAGCCAGACAAAGGGGAAGAGGACCTCGAACGCATAGAGACGCACCGAGCGCTTCCCGCCCAGCTTCATGGCCAGCGTACGGATATGGGCCCGGTGGTCGGTCTGCATGTCGCGCGTATTGTTGCAGTGGAGGATGGCCACCGTGATGAGCCCCACCGGAAGGGCCAGATACAGGATTTCCCAGTCGAGGGCCAGTGTGGCCACATAGGCCGTCCCCAACGTGGGAAGAAAGGCGTATGAGGCAAAAATCACCACATCGCCGAGTGCCCGGTACTTGAAGTAGGGATAGAGCAAGGCGCAGAGCATTCCGCCTATGCCTATGTATAAAAGAGGCATTTCCGTGCGCAACCACAGGCCCACCCCTGCCGCCAAGGCCACGGCAAGCAGGGCCAGCGAGAGGGAACGTATCTCCCCGGGGGTAAACATGCCGGAAGTCAGGGTCTTCGCCCCGAAGGTATCTTCGGCATCGACCCGGCGTTTATAGTCGAAATAGTCGCTCCACGTGTTCCCGGCCGCATGGAACACCACGATATTCAGCAAGGCCCAGACCCCGTTGGCCCAGGAGATTTCCCTGTCCATGGCAAACAAATAGCCCAAAGTCGCTACCACCGGCATGGCCGAGGCCGGGAACGACCACGGGCGCACGGCAATCATCCAATCTTTCAGTGAATGCTTTCTCATCTCTTTCTATACTTGACTACATTTCTTTCGCTCCACGCCTTTTTCAGCACGAAGCCGCCCACAAAAAAACGGGCGGCCGTTTGGAGTTGCAAATATCGCACAAATCGGGCAAAGTATGCCAAATCGGGAAGAAAAAGCCCGGTCCGGGGGAGAAAAATCAGTAATTCGGGTAAAAGATTATTGCTCCGAAGCCACTATCTTTGTAGCCTGAAACCTTATCTCTCTGTGGCTTATGTTACGCAAAACCCGACGCATCCTGGCTGTCCTCTTCCTCGCCGGTATCACACTGCTGTTCCTCGACTTTACGGGAGCGGTACACACGTGGCTGGGGTGGATGGCCAAAATCCAATTCTTGCCGGCCCTGCTGGCCCTGAACGCAGGAGTCGTCGTATTTCTCCTCGTGCTGACGCTCCTCTTCGGCCGCGTTTACTGCTCTGTCATTTGCCCTTTGGGCGTAATGCAGGACGCAATAGCCCGGATGGGGAGGTGGAAAAAGCGAAACCCCTACTCCTACTCTCCCGCCCTCTCGGCAGTACGCTACACGGTGCTGGCCCTTTTCGTCATAGCCACGGTGGCCGGCATCGGTTCCCTGACCGCCCTGCTGGCTCCCTACAGCGCATACGGGCGCATCGCCACCAACTTCTTCGCCCCGCTCTACCGGTGGGGAAACAACGGGCTGGCCTATCTGGCCGAACGGGCGGACAGCTACGCATTTTATGAAACGGAAGTCTGGCTGCGCAGCCTGCCTACGTTTCTCCTCGCTGCCGCTACCCTTATTATAATAGGTATATTGGCCTGGAAGAACGGGCGCACGTATTGCAACGCCATCTGCCCGGTGGGAACGGTGCTGGGCTTCGTGTCGCGATATGCCTGGCTGAAACCCACCATCGACACCTCGAAGTGCATCGGCTGCAACCTCTGTGCCCGCAACTGCAAGGCCGCCTGCATCGACGCCAAGCACCACCGTATCGACTACAGCCGCTGCGTCGCCTGCATGGACTGCATCGGAGTCTGCCGCGAAGGAGCCATCCGCTACACCCACGCCCGGCCCGACAAGGAAACGGCGCGCGAGAACGCAACCAATCCCGCTACCCCGCATAAGAAAACCGCTGCCCAACCGGCCGACAACGCCCGCCGCACATTTCTCTCCTCCTCGCTGCTGCTGGCCTCGGCCGTCGCGCTGAAAGCGCAAAAGAAGAAGGTGGACGGCGGGCTGGCCCCCATCCTGGACAAGAAAGCACCGCCCCGCCAACAATATATCCTTCCCCCGGGAGCCTACAGCGCACGCCACTTCGCCCAGCACTGCACGGCCTGCCAGCTCTGCGTATCGGCCTGTCCCAACGGAGTCCTGAGCCCCTCTTCCGATTTGCTCCGCTTCATGCAGCCGGAAATGTCGTACGAGCGGGGCTACTGCCGCCCGGAATGCACGCGTTGCGCCGAGGTCTGCCCCACGGAGGCCATCCACTTGACGGACCTGGCGGAGAAGACTTCCACCCAGATAGGCCACGCCGTCTGGATCAAGGCCAACTGCATCCCGCTGACCGACGGGGTGGAATGCGGCAACTGCGCCCGCCACTGCCCCACGGCGGCCATACAGATGATTCCCTCCGAAGCAGGAAACCCGGATTCGCTCAAGATCCCGGCCGTCAACACGGAGCGCTGCATCGGCTGCGGCGCCTGCGAAAACCTCTGTCCCGCACGGCCCTTCAGCGCCATCTACGTGGAAGGGCACACGATGCACCGCACCATTTAATTCCCCAACCGCAGTAACCCCCCACAAGAAACAAGAGCAACGCCCTATGGAAAACAAAGATAAAAACTGCATATCCCGCCGCGACTTCCTCAAGACACTCGGCATAGCCGGAGCGGCCACGGCCGGACTGACAGCCTGCGGCGGCAAGGAAGAAACCGCCGGAACTGCCGCAAACGGCGAAACCTCGGCCGCCGACATGACCATGCGCACCAGCCCCACGACGGGCGACAAGGTGTCGATCCTCGGATTCGGCATGATGCGCCTGCCCTCCCCCAAGGACCGCGGCGACGGGGAGAAGAGGAGTGTCGTAGACCAGGAAGTCGTCAACGAACTGGTGGACTATGCCATGGCCCACGGCGTAAACTATTACGACACCTCCCCCGCCTATTGCCAGGGAGAGTCGGAGCGCGCCACGGGCATCGCCCTGAGCCGCTACCCGAGAGACAAGTACTTCGTAGCCACGAAACTCTCCAATTTCGGTGACTTCTCACGCGAGGCTTCCATGGCCATGTACCGCAAATCGTTCGAAGAACTGCAGGTGGACTACATCGACTACTACCTGCTGCACTCCGTGGGCGGCGGAGGCATGGAAAACCTGCACGCGCGCTACCTCGACAACGGCATGCTCGACTTTCTCCTCAAGGAGAGAGAGGCAGGGCGCATCCGCAATCTCGGATTCTCCTACCACGGCGACATAAAAGTGTTCGACTATCTGCTCTCCAAGCACGACGTTTACCACTGGGACTTCGTACAAATCCAGATGAACTACCTGGACTGGCGCTACGCCAAGCAGATCAATCCGAGCAATACCAATGCCGAATACCTCTACGCCGAGCTGGACAAGCGCGGAATCCCTGCCATCATCATGGAACCGCTGCTGGGCGGCCGGCTGTCGAACGTGCCGGATAACATAGTGGCCACGCTGAAAGAGCGCGAACCGGAGCTCTCGGTGGCTTCGTGGGCTTTCCGTTTTGCAGGAACCTACCCCCGCGTGCTCACGGTGCTCAGCGGAATGACGCGCATGGAGCACCTGCAAGACAACCTGCGCACCTACTCTCCCCTGAAACCGCTGGATGAAGACGAACTGGCCTTCTTGCAACGAGTGGCCACGATGATGATGCAATTCGACACGATACCGTGCAACGACTGCAAATACTGCATGCCTTGTCCGTACGGCATAGACATCCCGGCCATTCTCCTGCACTACAACAAATGCCTCAACGAAGGGAACATCGTCGTAGACAACCAAGATCCTACTTACCGCCGGGCACGCCGCATCTATCTCATAGGCTACGACCGCAGCGTGCCCAAGCTCCGGCAGGCCAACCACTGCGTCGGATGCGGGCAATGCAACCCCCATTGTCCGCAAGGCATCGACATTCCCAAAGAACTGCAGCGCATCGACCGCTATGTGGAAAGCCTGAAACGAGAAAAAGTCTGACCCTGCTTTATCTTTTCCCCTTACCAAATGGAAGAACTCATCAGGCAGCTCCGGCGGGAACAGTGCTCCTGCGTCATCCGGCAGGGAAGCGAAATCCGCACTTTCCACCGGCGGGGCGTGGCCGATCTCTACGACCTTTATTGCAACGAGCCTGAGTTTCTGAGAAACGCAGAGATGGCCGACAAAGTAGTAGGCAAGGGAGCAGCCGCACTCATGGTGGCCGGAGGAGTGAAAGCACTGTATGCCGAAACCCTCAGCCTGCCCGCGCTTACCCTGCTGGCAAACGCCGGAATCTGCACACGCTACGGGAAACTCGCACCTTTCATACTGAACCGAACGAAAACCGGCTGGTGCCCGCTGGAAAACCTGTGCCAGTGGGAAAGTAATCCGGAAGAACTCATCCGGACCATCCGCCGCTTTGTCCGACAGCAAGGGCTCTCCCCCGCCGCGGGCGAAGTGCGGGAAGAAGAAAAATCATACTCCGAAAACGACTGAAAGACAAGAACACACCAATCCCCCAATAGCACCGAATATGAAAACCCAGACTGCAAAACTCTACGATCTCCCGTATAACGAGATCAAAACCTATTGGACCGCCGCACTCTTCATCGTCGGCAATATCCTCCTCCCCCAGCTGTGCCATCTCCTTCCCCAAGGCGGAACAACGTGGCTCCCCATCTATTTCTTCACCCTTGTCGGAGCATACAAATACGGATGGAGAGCCGGACTGTTGGTAGCCTTGGCCTCCCCGCTGGCCAACTCAGCCCTGTTCGGTATGCCTGCCCCGGCGGTTTTACCTGCCATCCTGCTCAAATCCGTACTTCTGGCCACCGCAGCCGGCTATGCGGCCAAACGCTTTCAGCACACAAGCCTGCTCCTCCTGCTGGGTATCGTGGCATTCTACCAGATCTTCGGAGCATTGGGCGAATGGATGCTGACCGGCAGCCTCACCGCAGCCATGCAGGACTTCCGCACCGGCCTGCCCGGAATGGCCCTGCAAGTCCTTGGCGGATACGCATTCATCAGATACCTGCTACGGAAATAGCAGCCGTCAGAAAGGAGACCAAGCCGTTTCCCTCGGCGACTGTGGCGCAAGGAACTTGCATATTCCGAAAGAATTCCGTTTCTTTGCTGCCACGATTCAACCGAAAACCGAAAGGACTTCCATGTCGATCAACAAAGTCATCCTCGTCGGACATGTAGGACGAGACCCCGTAGTACGCTACTACGAACCGGGAAAAGCCGTGGCCAGTTTTCCCTTGGCCACGAGCGAACGCGGATACACCCTGCCCAACGGTACACAAGTGCCCGAGCGGACCGACTGGCACAACATCATTCTCTGGCGCGGCCTTGCCGAAACCGCCGAAAAATACGTGCACAAGGGCGACAAGCTCTACATAGAAGGCAAAATCCGCACCCGTTCCTACTCCGACCAGAGCGGTGCGCAACGCTACATCACCGAGATCTATGCCGACGCCATGGAGCTCCTTTCTCCCCCCCACCCCGTGCAAAACGCCGGCTCCGCCCGGCCCGAGGCTTCCGGCCGCCCCAACGCGGCAGCCGGAGCGCAGCCGCAAGCCCCCCAGCCCGCAGGAGGCGACACCGAAGCGCCCTTCTGAGGACTCCCAAGAAGTATTCACCATTACCCCAGACTCGTGGACACAGATTATTCGCTTACCTTGCCCTTATGGGCCATTCTCCTGATCATTTTCCTCCCACCCCTGCTGCTCTATGCAGCCATGCGCATCGCGCACAACCCGCAGTTGGCCCGTTTCCGGGAATATCGGCTGCGCTCCCTCCTCAAAACCAAAGGAAACCCTGAAGACCGTACCGTGGAAGAACTCAGCAAAGCCCTCCATCTGGCCGAAAGCAAAGAGCTGGAAGAAGAGACCGGGCTGCTGAAAGGCATTATCCGCTTCGGCGACGAAACGGCCAAGGAAGTGATGACTCCCCGAAGCGACCTCGTGGCCGTCTCCGTCAAGACGGACTTTTCCGAACTGCTCCGCATCATTGTCGAAAATGTCTACTCCCGGATGCCCGTCTACAACGGGGATCTGGACAACATCGTGGGCATGCTTTACATCAAAGACCTGCTCCCCCATCTCGGCAAGGGAGGGAATTTCCGCTGGCAGTCGCTCGTCCGTCCGGCTTACTTCATACCAGAGACAAAAATGATCGACGACCTTTTGCGGGAGTTCCAGATGAACAAGGTGCACATTGCAGTCGTTGTGGACGAATACGGCGGCACTTCGGGAATTGTCACTATGGAAGACATAATAGAAGAGATAGTCGGGGAAATCCGCGACGAGTACGACGACGAAGAGCGCAAGTACGCCAAGCTGAACGACCACACCTTTATCTTCGAGGGGAAGACCCTCCTGACCGACTTCTGCAAGGCGCTGAAACTGGACGACGGCGTTTTTGCCCAAGTCCAGGGCGAAGCCGACACGCTGGCCGGGCTTATGCTCGAACTGAAGGGCGAGTTCCCCAAACTGCACGAAGTGATTTCCTACGGGCCCTACCAGTTTGAAGCCATGAAGATGAGCCCCCGCCGGATTTGCAAAATAAAAGTGACCCTCCCGCAAGAGCAAACCGCAGAAGAGGAAGCCGGGGAGAAAAAAAATGCAGAGGAAAACCGGAAAAAGGCCGGCGCTTCTTCCCGAAACCACCTGCCCTTTTTCCTCCTGCTCCTGCCGCTCCTCCTCTCCGCCGCCTGCGGTGCGGGACAGGGCGATGCCACGGCCGATGAACTCCCCGCCCGCTACCGGCCGACGCCCGACAGCCTTCCCTTCCGGTTCGAGTATCCGGAAGACGCCCGCCTTGCCCTCGTCCCCGACTCGGAGCAGTCCACCCTCTTCTTCGACCTGGAGTTTCCCCGCGAAAAGGCCAGACTCTACTGCACCTTCCGCCACATCCGCCCCGAAGACTTCCCCACCGCCAGCGAAGAGAGCCGCCGGCTGGTCTACTTCCACACGGCCCGGGCCGAGAAAATCGAAGAGAAAGCCTACACCTCCGCTCCCCCTTCCCATACCGGGGGGCTGCTCTACTCCCTGGAAGGCCCTGCGGCCACGCCGCGCCAACTGGCGCTTTCGGACAGCACGACCTACTTCTTCCACGCCTCGCTCTACTTCGACTCCGGGGCCTACGAGCCGCAAAAGGCCGATACCCTTGCCCGGCTCCACCGCTATCTGGAGCACCTGATGGAAACTTTCCGGGCCCTTTCCTGACCTCAATATTCACCCGTATCCCCCGACATGCCCCTGTTCCTGTTTCATAAAGAGAGCAATTGGATGCTTGGCCTCTGGAAAATCACCGAGACCGCCAACGCCCTGATCGAGCGCCTCCCCCATTCTGCCGAGGAGCTCCGCACCGCGCGCCGGTTCGGCTCCCTCTCCCGCCAGAAAGAGTGGCTCGCCACGCGCGTCCTGCTGCAGGAGCTGTGCGGGGAATACAAGGAAATACGCTACCGCCCCGACGGGGCACCCTATCTGGCCGACGGTTCGCACGCAATCAGCATCTCCCATACGAGAGGATATGCGGCCGTCATGTTGAGCAGCGCAGGGCAACGCATCGGAATCGACATAGAATACCCCAGCCGGCGCGTCCTGAAAGTCCAAGACCACTTCCTCTCGCCGCAGGAGAAGAGCTTCATCGACCCGGCTCACGAGGCGACACAGATGCTCGTCTGCTGGTGTGCCAAAGAAGCCCTCTACAAGCTGCTGGGCAAAGAAGGCCTCCAGTTCGACCGCGACCTGGAGATCCAGCCGTTTTCCCTACGGAGTTTCGACGACATCGAGATCCGCGAACGAGTCACTCCCGAAGCGTCGCTCCTCAGCGTACGCTACGTCGTCACCAAAGACTACGTAATCGCCATGGCCAGCGAGGAATGATTTTCCCTCACGGGACCCACACTCCGCAACTCTCTCCCCTGCGGCAAATCCAGTAAAGACCGGGCGAAAGCCACGAATCCGGCTCCACGGTCATCCCCCGGGCGTTGGTGATGACGCACCCCGCGACATCGCCTTCGAGGAAAATACGCCCCCGCTCCACTGAAAACGTCCATCCGTCCCGCTCCTGCCCGGCCACAACCGGGGAAGCGGACGGTATGTCTTCAAAATGATAGCCCGTCAGATACTCCTCCGGCATGACGGAAGCTATCAGGTCATGCAGCATCGGGTCGTACTCCTTCAGCTGTTCCCGCGTATGGAGGCGCACCGTCTGCCCGCCGATGCGCACATACATATTACAAGTGTTGAACCAAGCCTGCACACCCTCGGCAAAATACTCCTCGCTGTTGCTCATGGAGTACGTCCCCGCCCACAAGCCGGCGGAGCGCGCATGCTCGTAGGCAGCCAGAAGGCGCGGCTCGAAGTCGGGATAGGCCCGGCGCAAGCCGAAGTCCACGTTGTGGGCAAATTCGTGCACCATGATGCTTTCATCGCGGTAGCGGTCCGCTTGTCCGGGAATCTTCACGATGTTTTCCTCCCCACAGGTCATGAGAGGGATCGTCTCCGTCGCACCGTATCCCCGTCCGCGCGCGTCCCAGTCCGTCTCCGGCCACCAGATGTTCATCATCCGATTCTCCGGCATGTCCGTAACGTTCTCGTTCGCCCCGATCACTCCCACGCGGAAATGGCAGGCGAGCATCTCGGCTTTCGCCTCGGGAATGCGGGAGAGCATGGCCACCACGATGCGCCGGGCCTGCAGGAGTGCCTCGTCGCGTACAAATCGGGAAGAGAGGATCGGCATTCCTTCGGCATCGATATATTTGCGGTAATACGCATCGAGCGGCGACTCTACGCCTGCCAGCCACTGGGTCAGCCCCTCGGGCGGAAGCGAAATGCCGTGCTCGTTGGGAGTTAGGGCCCGCTCGCCATACACTGCCCGCAGGGCCTCGAAGCCGCGCGGGTCATAGCGCTCCAGTTCTTCGCAGTCGAAAGGATAGAAATCATTCTCCCCCCAGTAGGCTTCCGTGAGCTCACCGAAGTAGAGACGTGCGCTCCGCCCGGCATCGGGCACTTGGTCGCGCACGAGTTTCCTGCCGTCGGAAGCATAGACCCGGCTGTATAGCTCCGTCCGCCCCAGGGCATGAGCCAGGGCAATGTCCTGCCTGAGGGAATCGGGCAGGTGGCAGTCATAATAGAGTTGTGCCATACGGTTCCAGAGCAGCCGGGGCTGGTTCCGCCTGACGGCGGCGCAGTAGGCTTCCACATCGCCCACCACGAGGCAGGCTGCGCGCTGTGCATCTTCGCCGGCCGGCCGATAGGCCACGGCCTCATTGCCTGCTTCCACCCACACCGTGTCCTGCCGGAACGCACCGGTCAGCGCAGCGGGCCAGGCTTCCATAAGCTCGCCGAGATCCGACTTCAGCTGCCCCAAGGCATCCTCATAGGCAGCCGCCAAATAACTCCGCTCCACAGCCAGGGTGACTGTCCCCACTGTCGAACAAACAAAATCGCCGCGCTCCGCAGCTCCGGCCGCAGAAGACGAAAGCCACAATCCTCCGGCTATCAGGAAGGGGAAAAGGCTGTTTCTGTAATTTCCCATAGATATATCTTTTCAAAATTCAAGTCCCATTTTCTTTCCGCACCGCCGCAGGGCGGAAACGGATGCTGCGCTTTTCCCGAAAAGTGGCAGCACTTTCTCCGAAAAGCGGCAGCACTTTTTTCCGAAAGTCCTGCCACTTTCCCATCTCAGGCATAACGCCGCGGCCAGCGGAAGCAGATGGCCGAGAGTGCCGTGGCGCCCATCAGGAACGGATAGTAGAGATATCCCATGATACTCAGGGGCGAAAGCCCGCACAATCCGGCAGCCATCAGCAGTTGCGCCCCATAGGGTATCACGCCCTGCACGAAGCACGAGAACGTGTCCAGTATGGAGGCCGACCGCCGGGGGTCTACCCCGTATTTTCCCGCTATGTCCCGCGCCAGGCGGCCGGACGTGAGGATGGCAATCGTATTGTTGGCCGTGCACAGGTTGGAGATGCTCACCAAGAGGGCAATGCACAGCTCGGCCCCGCGCTTCCCGTGTACGTGGAGCGAGAGATGGCGCATGATGAAGTCGATGCCCCCGCCGCTCCGTATCAGTTCAAACAGCCCCCCGGCCAGCAGCGTCACCAGGATGAGGTCGCCCATCCCCCCTATGCCGTCGCCCATGGCAGCCATCCATCCGTACCCGTCGAAAGCCCCTTTCCACAGCCCGATGAGGCCGCAGCTCACGATGCCCAGGCCGAGGACGAGCAACACATTCCACCCCCGCAGCGCTCCGGCCAGCACCAGGAGGTAAGGGACGATGCACACCCAGTCGGCCTCCGGGAAGCCCACCGGCACCGCGCGCCTCCACCCCATGACCCCGTATGCCAGCAAAGCCAGCAAGGCCGCAGGCAGGACGATGCGCAGGTTGACGCGGAACTTGTCCCTCATGTCGCAGCCCTGCGTGCGGGTGGCAGCAATCGTCGTGTCAGAGATAAAGGAAAGATTGTCGCCGAAGAAAGCGCCTCCCACCACGATGCCCGCCAACAGCGGCAGACTCCAGCCCGTGGCCTCGGCAATCC
Source organism: uncultured Bacteroidaceae bacterium (assembly GCA_944320955.1). Taxonomy (GTDB): domain Bacteria; phylum Bacteroidota; class Bacteroidia; order Bacteroidales; family Bacteroidaceae; genus UBA1794. The sequence goes on along the minus strand of CALUJL010000002.1, from coordinate 67,845 downwards.
CCGTGGCTATCGGCGCCAGGGCCACGATGGTCCCGACCGAAGTGCCCACGGAGAGCGACACGAAGCAAGCCACCACGAACAGCCCCGCCAGCAACAGCCGGGCCGGGAGCAGGCTCAGCGTCAGCCGCACCGCCGCATCCACGGCCCCCATGGCTTCTGCCGACTGGGCAAAAGCCCCGGCCAGGACGAAAATCCACACCATGACGAGCAGGTCCGGGTGCCCCGCCCCGCGGGAAAAACAGGCTATGCGCTCCTCCAGCGGCTGCCGGCGGATGACACAGAGGCCATAGGCCGAAGCCGCGAGAAAAGCCACGGTGATGGGCATTTTGTAGAAGTCGCCTATCCAGAGCGACACGCCCAGATACAAAATCAGGAAGACGAGCAGCGGAGTCAATGCCCACGCGCCACGGAGTCTGGCTGCACGATTCATAAGCAGGATATGGCGTTTCGGGACAAGTCTGCCCTACTGCCTCAACGAGGAGAGCAGCGGAATGATGTTACCGGTAAAGAGTTTCACGGAAATGGCCATCAGGATGATGCCGAAAAACTTGCGCATCAGGTAGATGCCCGCCTTGCTCAAGACGCGCTCGGCGCGGTCCGTGGCGCGGATGACGAAGTAGACGGAGAGCATGTTCAGCGCCAGTCCGACCAGAATGTTGCAGGCCGCATATTCCGCCCTCAGGGAGAGGAGCGTGGTAAACGTGCCCGCCCCGGCCAGCAAGGGGAAGACCAGAGGGACGAGCGTGGCGTCCTTCATCGGCGCGTTGGCCTTGAATATCTCGATGTCCAACAGCATCTCCAGCGACATCAGGAAGAGGATGATCGACCCGGCCACCGCAAAAGAAGCGATGTCCACGCTGAAGAGACGCAGGACACCGTCGCCGGCATAGAAGAAAAGTACCATCAGGGCAAACGAAATCAGCGTGGCCTTCGAAGCACTGACGGGTCGGCCTTTCTCACGCAGGCTCAGGATAATGGGCGTGGCGCCCAAGATGTCGATGACGGCAAACAAGACGATAAAGGCACTGAATATCTGCTGAAAATCAAAATCGAACGACATATTCTATTTTTCCTTTCCGTTAAACGGTGGCAAAGATAGCACAAATGAGCGAAACGGAAGCCCGGTTCCGTTTCCGAATGCAGCCTATTCCACGAAAAGATTGCGCTTCTCGGGAGGAATTTGTATGGGAATTAGCGGGATTCTCGGGAAAAAGTATTACCTTTGTCCTTAGAATAAAGCAGAATAAGGCCGAGATCTTATGGATAAGAAAAATGCAATAAAAGAAAAGACAAACATCTTTCAACGCATGTTGGAAGACAAACGAGCCATCCGCCATTGCATTCAGAAAGGCGGAGACTTGAAAAAATTGGCTAAGCAACGTGACATCAGATTCGCTACTCCCCTATGAAATTACGGAAGAAGCGGACTTAACCTATTCTTTCATGACAAGGCATGGTATTGTTTATCATGCCTATTTCCTTGATTATTCTGGTTATCATCCGGCTTTTACCAATGTCTATACATTCAATATTGAGCCAGAAAAAGATACGCCTCATCCCATAGACAAACGCATCGCACTGACAATTATCCATCTTCTGAGGCAGTTCTTCAGCCGCAACGAGAATGCAATGATCATGATATGCGACACTCTCGATGGTAAAGAGCTGAAGCGCAAAATGCTTTTCTCGCGTTGGTTCATGCAATACAACGACGGAAACATACAAAAATACGACGCCTCGTCGGCCTCGGACGGCTATATTCTGTATGTGTCGCTGTATATTCATCGGGATAACCCGCATTCCCGACAGCTTATCAGCGCTTTCTACGATTTGGTAAAGAACAATCTTTATCCATTGGAGTAGCTCTTTTCCTCAAGTTTCATTCGTTTACACTATCTTTGCCCCCGTTTTGGCCGAAAAGATAGTTATGATACGCTTTATCCACACCTATTCCGCCCATTACAAGGCGCTGCTGAGGCTGGGCGTCCCCATCGTCATCGCACAATTCGGCATCGTGGTCTTCGCCATAGCCGATACGCTGATGGTAGGGCACCACGCTGTCGAAGAGTTGAGTTCTGCCGGATTTGTCAACAACACGTTCAACATGGCCACGGTGGCTTCCATCGGGTTCGCCCTGGGGCTTACGCCGGTGGTGGCGGCCCTGTACGGGCGGGGCGAAAGCGAAGCCATCGGCGTCAAACTGCGCAACGCGCTGGTGGCAAACCTGGTCACAAGTGCCCTGTTGGTGGGGTGTATGCTGGTGTTCTACCTCAACATCGAACGAATGGGGCAGCCCGAGGAACTGTTGCCCATCATCAAACCCTACTTCCTGACGATACTTTTCTCGATTCCCTTCCTCATGCTCTTCAATGCCTTCCGCCAATGTGTCGACGGCGTGCAGGACACGCGCATCAGCATGTGGATTCTGCTCGTGGGCAACCTGCTCCACATCGGGACCAACTACCTGTTTATCTACGGTCCCGGGCCTTTTCCCGAATGGGGGCTGCTGGGCGCCGGGGTCTCCACGCTCTCCGTGCGCATCCTCATGGCGGCAGTCTTCGCTTTCATCTTCTTCCACCGCAAGCGCTACGCCACTTATTGCACAGGCTTCCGCAAGGGACGGGTAAACCGCGCCGACTTCGTACAGCTCAACAAGCTGGGCTGGCCCGTGGCCCTGCAGATGTTTATGGAGACGGCTTCGTTCAGCTTGTGCACCATCATGGTAGGCTGGCTGGGGGCGCAGGAGTTGGCCGCCCACCAGGTCATGATTTCCGTGAGCATGCTCTTCTTCATGATGTATATGGGCATGGGGTCGGCCATCGCCGTACGGGTAAGTTACTTCCGGGGACAAAGCGACCGGCTCAACATACGGCGCTCGGCCGTAGCGGGCTTCCACATCATCATATCCATCGCCCTGTGCTGCTCGCTGGTCGTGTGGAGTTTGCACAACCACATCGGCGCCTGGTTTACCGATGACCCTGAAGTGGTACAGGCCATCCCCGCACTGGTGCTCCCGTTGCTGGTCTATCAGTTGAGCGACGGCCTGCAGATCGCTTTCTCCAATGCGCTGCGCGGGCTGACCGACGTGCGCATCGTCATGTGGTATGCCTTCATTTCCTATTTTATAGTCTCGCTGCCAGTGAGTTACTGCTTTGCCTTCCTGTTCGACTGGGGGCTTCCGGGCATCTGGTTTTCCTATCCCGTGGGACTGACCTGCGCCGGGCTGCTCTATTCGAGCCGCTTCTTCCGCCGCACGCGGGCATAGACCCGGAGCCGGGACAAGGCTATTTTCACACGCCGGACGCGGGATTTCGGCACTCGGCGTGGTTTATTTGGCAGAGAAACCCTATATTTGTCCCATTAAAACACTAAACCCTTTCATAACTGTGGCTACATCGAAACGTGCAATCATAGCAGGTGCCGGCCCGGCCGGGCTCACTGCGGCCCGCGAAATGCTGGAGCGGACGGACATTCATCCGGTAGTTTACGAAGAGACGGCTGCCATAGGCGGCATCTCGCAGACAGTGGCGTACAAAGGAAACCGCATGGACATCGGCGGACACCGCTTCTTCTCGAAGAACAAACGCGTGATGGACTGGTGGATGGGGGTGCTCCCCCTGCAGGGTAGCCCCTCGGAAGACGACCTCCTGCTGCAGCGCGCCCCCGAGGGCCTGCAGCCCGGCGGTCCCGACCCGCAACGGGAAGACCGCGTGATGCTGGAGCGGAACCGCGTGTCGCGCATCTTCTATCTGCGCAAGTTCTTCGACTATCCCATTGCGCTGAAGCTGAAGACGTTTACCAACATGGGCCTCCTGCGCACCCTGCAGGCGGGGCTGGGCTATCTCTGCTCCACGATGGTCAAAAAGCCGGAAACGTCGCTCGAAAACTTCTATATCAACCGCTTCGGACGGCCGCTCTACCGCATGTTTTTCGAAGACTACACGACGAAAGTCTGGGGCGTACATCCCTCGAAACTCGGCGCCGACTGGGGCTCGCAGCGCGTGAAGGGGCTGTCGGTCTTCGCCATTCTGAAAGACATGTTGCGCAAGAGTTTCCAAAGCAGCAAGGCTTCCGACCCGAACCGGGTGGAGACATCGCTCATCGAGCAGTTCTTCTACCCGAAATACGGCCCCGGACAACTGTGGGAGACGGTAGCCGACGACGTAAAGAAGCGGGGCGGCGAGGTAGTGATGCAGACCGCCGTGGAGGAAGTGTACGTAGAAGGCAACCGGGTGGTGGCCGCCGGCATACGCACCCCGCAGGGGGAACTCCGCCGCGAGCCGTGCGACTACTTCTTCTCCTCCATGCCGCTGAAGGACTTGGTGCGTGCCCTGCGCGGGACGGAGGTGCCGGAAGACGTGAAGCGCGTGGCCGAGGGGCTGCCCTACCGCGACTTCATCACCGTGGGACTGCTGGTGGACAAACTGGAAATCACCAACGAGACGGACATCAAGACCTACGCCGGACGCGTGCCGGACACGTGGATCTACATACAGGAACGCGACGTGAAGATAGGCCGCCTGCAGGTCTTCAACAACTGGTCGCCCTATCTGGTGAAGGACTACCGGGGCACTATGTGGATCGGGCTGGAATACTTCTGCACCGAGGGCGACGAGCTCTGGACAATGAGCGACAAGGAATTCATCGAGATGGCCATCGGCGAGCTGGAAAAGATAGGCATCGTGAAGCGCAGTTCCGTGCGCGACGCCTGCCGCATACGCATCCGCAAGGCCTATCCCTCCTACTTCGGGACATACTACGAGCTGGACAAGGTGAAAAAGTTCCTCGACTCCATAGAAAACCTCTATTGCGTGGGCCGAAACGGGCAGCACCGCTATAATAATATGGACCACTCCATGCTGACGGCCATGGAGGCCGTGGACAACCTGGCTGCCGGAATCCGCACGAAAGAGAACATCTGGGCCGTGAATACCGAAGAAGAATATCACGAAACGAAGAGTAACTGACCCCAAACAGAAGTATGAAACCTCATAAAGCCATAGCCTTTTTTACAGTTGCGTTGCTGTGGGCGGTGGTTTCCCCCGCCGTAGCGCAGGAAGCGCTGACGGTAGATTGCCCTCAGGTTACGGGAAAATGTACCTTTTCGCTTTATCTTTCGCGAGTGACATGCAGTCCGCAGTGGACCGCCCTGGAGCTTAGATCTTATGACAGTCCGGGTAATGTTGCCCATATCAGCCCCGAGAGTTTTCTGAAGGGGCTGTCGACAAAAAAGGAGTACCGCCTGCTCCGGGCTGAAGGCATTGTGCCGGGCGAGAAGAAGATTGTGCCCGAAACGGGCATGTTGCCTTTCACGCTTTATTTTGAACCGCTCGATACGGCCGACGACTGTTTTGATTTTATGGAAAGTGAGGCAGACGATGCCCTGCAGTTGCGGGGCATCGTACTCCATCCCGCAGAACCTGACGGCAGGATACACTGCCACATCGAAGGCTCCCTGAAGGGCGAAAAACGAAACACACTGCTCCTGCTGCAAGAATACGGCGCAGACCTACGGATCCGGATGCCGGTCCAGATACCGGTGGAGGACGGGCATTTCTCCTACGACCTTTACTCAAATGCCGAAATGGCCTACGAACTGATGGACTGGCCGACAGCCTACGAGGGAGGTTTCGCATATCCCTTCTTTGCCGAGGCAGGCACCGTGCGGATTTCCCTGGACCTTTCGGCATTCGAGGCCACACGAATCGACGGCGGAGCACTCAACCGCGACTTCGCACAGCTCTACTATTACCGGCCGGACTACCAGCACCAACTCGAAACACTGCGCGACTCGCTGATGGAGCGGGGCGCCTATCTGTCGCCGGAAGCTACGGAAATCATGAGAGCCATGCACGCCACGGACAACGACTCCCTGCTGCGCGCACTGGCCGGGCAGGCCCGCAAACTGCAAGAAGCCGGAGAGGAACTCACGCCCATAGGCCGGGAGACGGAAGAACGCTACCGGAGATTCATGGAAGAATCGGACAGTGCCCAGACGGCCTATGCGCAACAAGCCGGGACACTGCCGGGCTATTTCTTCCTGCTGCAGGACATCCAGAGACTTCACAACAGGCAAACGGCACACATCTCCGACACACTCCTGCAACTCGCCCGGCACTACGAGGGCCTATACCCGCACCATCCTTATACAACGAAAGCCCGGACGCTCATCGCCTCCTTGACCATGGACCGTCCGGGCAGCCGCGCGCTCGAATTTGCGGCAGCGGATTTGGACGGAACCCCTTGCGCTTTTTCCGATTTGCGGCAGGGCAAAATCGTATTTCTCGACCTGTGGGCTTCGTGGTGCGGCCCATGCCGCCGCCACTCGAAGGAAATGATCCCGGTCTACGAGGCATATAAGGACAAAGGATTCGGCGTAGTGGCCGTGGCCCGCGAGAGGGGCAATACACAAGCCATGCAGGCCGCCATGGCGGCGGACGGCTACCCCTGGCCGTCGCTGGTAGACCTGGACGACCGCTACGGCGTATGGGAACGCCTGGGAGCCGGCAATGCCGGGGGAAAAACGTGGCTCATCGACCGCGACGGGACAATACTTCTCGTCAACCCCACGGCCGAAGAAGTACGCAAAGTGTTGGCCGATAAACTGAAATAACGTCCTCGTCATGAAACAAGCCGCGCAACTGAAACGTTTCTTCCGATGGGCAGGCGCACGCTATGCCTGCCTCTTCTCCCGCCACCGCACGGCGTGGCTCTCGCTCCTGTGGGTGGCTTACGCCGCTTTCACGCTGTGCTGCGTGTGGCATCATGAGCCGTGGCGCGACGAACTGCAGGCATGGCTCATCGCCCGGGAGCTGGACATTCCGGGGATTTTCTACCAGATGCGCTACGAAGGGCACTTCGCCCTCTGGTCGCTGATGCTGAAGGTTTTCACCTCCGCCGGGGCGGGACTGGTCTGGATGGGCCTGCTGAGCTGGGCGCTGATGCTCTTCGCGGCTTGGCTGCTGCTGTTCCGGTCGCCGTTTTACGGCTGGGTGAAGTTTCTGCTGCTGCTCTCCTTCCCCATGCTTTATTACTTCCCGGTCGTCGCCCGGTGCTATGCGCTGATACCTCCTATTCTCTTCCTTTCGGCCATCTGCTACGAACGCCTTTCCTCCGGACGCGGGCATTACGCCTACTGCCTCCTGCTCGGACTGCTGGCCCATACGCATGCCTACATGGAAGGCATGGTGGGCATGCTGTTCGCCCTCTACGTCTTCGACTACGTCATCCTGCCTTGGCGGGGACGAAGCGCACGGGAACGGTGGAAATCGCTGCTGCCCCCCCTGCTGACGGTGCTGTTCGTCGTGGGGGCTTTCCTGCAGGTCCTCCCCGCCCTGACTGCCGACGTGGGAGCCACACACCGCTACTTCACGCTCGACAATACGTGGGACCACATCAGCGGCACCATACAATCCGGCAAATCCCCTTTCATGGAAACACTGACGAATGTGCTCTTCCTGCTGCTCCTGACCGCATTCGTCATCCGCTACCGCAAGGGCTACAACCCGCGCATCCCGCTGCTCCTGCTGGGAGCCATAGGGTGGCAAATCTATTTCTCCACCTCGCTCTACGGAATGAACCTGCAACGGCCGTACCTGATCATGTATGTCCTGATATTCGCCTTCTGGATTTTGCGCAGCGAAGACCGCATTCCGCAACTGGCGCTGGGGCTGATAGCCCTCTTCAGCACATATCGCCTGCCGCAGGCCGTGGCCGACCTGTCCCAACCCTATACGAACGTCAAGGAAATGGCTGCCTGGCTGGAGCAGCACCTGCCGCCCGGCGAACGGATTGCGGTGGACAACATGGGGAAAGTCATCAGTGCCTATGCGCCCGGATTCAACTATTTTTCCGTCTCGACCGGCAAGCCTGTGCCGCTCTATGCGCCGCACGACCTGGACAAGCGGATGGCGCTGGAGCAATGGTGCGACACGACTTCGGGAAAGCCCCTCTACTTCGTAACCGGAGGCATCCAGATCAAACAATTCACCAGCCGCTTCAAGGGGCTCGACTCCCTCTACCAGCTGAAACAAGTGCTCCCCCGGCCCAAGGAACCTGCCGCCCTGGCCGAAGTGTTCTACCTGTTCCGCCTCACCGCCCTGCCCAAGGGACAAAGTGCCCGCAAGGACTCGATACGCTGAGACTCCCCGTCTGCACCCTCGCCCGGACACAAAAAATTCCTACCGCAACGGTTGTCTTCCGCCACGGCAGGAGTTAATAGCAGACTTATGCCGGGAACATGCGGGAAAGTGCCCTACAATCGGTCCGGACTCTCCCGCGCTGTCTATTTCTGACGGATGAAGATATTGACCGGGGTACCGGACAATTCCCACTTCTCCCGCATCTTGTTTTCCAGAAAGCGCTTATACGGCTCTTTCACGTACTGCGGCAAATTGGCAAAGAATACGAAAGAAGGAATCTGCGTATTGGGCAGTTGGGTCACATACTTTATCTTGATGTATTTTCCCTTGTTGGAGGGAGGCGGATAAGCCTCTATGAGAGGAAGCATCTCGGCATTGAGTTGTGCAGTCGGGATACGTATGGAGCGGTGTTGATATACAGCCATCGCGGCCTCCAGCACCTTGAAAATACGCTGCTTGGTCAGCGCACTCACGAAAAGTATGGGGAAATCCACAAAAGGAGCGAAGCGCTCGCGGATGGCCGCTATGTATTCGTCCATCACCTTGTTCGACTTTCCTTCCACGAGGTCCCACTTGTTGACCACAACGACCAGTCCTTTCCGGTTTTTCTGAATCAGTTGGTAGATATTCACGTCCTGCATTTCCACTCCCCGGGTAGCGTCGAGCATGAGGATGCAGACGTCGCTCCCTTCGATGGAGCGGATACTCCGGATCACGGAATAGTATTCCAGGTCTTCCACCACCTTCTTTTTCCGGCGGATACCCGCCGTATCGACCAAGTAGAAGTCGAAGCCGAACTTGTTGTAGCGCGTATAGATAGAATCGCGGGTAGTCCCGGCAATTTCCGTAACGATATTCCGCGATTCACCGAGGAAAGCATTGATAATCGAAGACTTCCCGACATTCGGACGCCCCACTACCGTAAAACGGGGAATATCCTCGTCGATAGTCTCCTCCGTTTTCCGGGAAAGACGTGCCACTACGGCATCCAGCAAGTCGCCCGTTCCGCTGCCGGAGAGGGCCGAAATGCAGAAAGGGTCGCCCAGCCCAAGCGAATAGAACTCGGCCGAAAGATAGAGTTGCTCGTTGTTGTCCGCCTTGTTGCTGACCAACAGAACAGGTTTCTTCTGCCGCCGCAAAATATCGGCCACGTCTTGGTCCAAATCGGTAACGCCTCCCAACATATCGACCACAAACAATATCACATCGGCTTCCTCTACAGCCAGAAGCACTTGCTTGCGGATTTCTTCTTCGAAGATGTCGTCGGAATTGACGACCCATCCGCCGGTATCGACCAGCGAGAATTCCATTCCTCCCCACTCCAACTTGCCATACTGGCGGTCGCGGGTAGTGCCGGCTTGCTCTGCCACAATGGCCTGCCGGGTTTGCGTCAGGCGGTTGAACAGGGTAGACTTTCCGACATTGGGACGTCCCACAATTGCTACTAAGTTACTCATATTTCCGTATTTTGCAGGTTACTTTTCGTTTGTTGTTCTCAATCCAGATTGTATCCGAAGTTGCGCAACTCCCTGTCCGAGCTGCGCCAGTCCTTATCGACCTTTACGAAAGTCTTCAGGAACACCTTCTTTCCCAGAAAACGCTCCAGCGAAAGACGTGCCTCGGTGGCCACCTTTTTCAGAGCGCGCCCACCCTTTCCGATAATTATGCCTTTCTGCGAATCGCGTTCCACGTAGATCACCGCGTCTATCTCTATCTTCTCTTCCGACTCGTGGTAGCGCTCCACGCTGACTTCCACGGAATAGGGTATCTCCTTGTCATAATAAAGCAGGATTTTCTCCCGTATGATTTCCGTCACGAAGAAGCGCGCCGGACGGTCGGTCCACTGGTCCTTGTCGAAATAAGGCGGCGAATCGGGCAGAAGGGAGCGTATCCGGCTCAAGACGGTATCGACATTGAATTTTGCCAAGGCGGAAATCGGGAATATCTCGGCGCGGGGCAGCAGTTCTCTCCACTTTTCCACCAATTCCTCCAGATGTTTCTGGTCCGTCTTGTCTATTTTATTGATCAGAAGCAGAAGAGGCACCTCCATCTTCTGCACCCGCTCCAGGAAATCCCTGTTCTTCTCCGGCTGCTCCAGCACATCGGTCACGTAAACCAGCACGTCGGCATCCGCAAGGGCCGACTCCGAGAAGTGAAGCATGCTCTCCTGCAACTTATAGTTGGGCTTGAGTACACCGGGAGTGTCAGAGAAAACGATCTGTGCGTCCTCCGTATTTACGATTCCCATGATGCGGTGGCGCGTTGTCTGGGCTTTGAAAGTAACAATCGACACGCGCTCGCCGACAAAGAGATTCATGAGAGTGGACTTACCGACGTTCGGATTTCCCACGATATTTACAAATCCGGCTTTATGCATAGGCATCTTGTTCTAAATTTAGACAAAGAAACGCATCAGGAGCCGAGGCTGACGATACGTTTCTTCTATATACATAGCTGCGAGAGCTTACATTTCTTTATTCACCCCGGAAGTCGGTTATCCCGCCTCTTACTCCTCCGGCAGGGCTTTTGCACCGGGCACGTCGTTTCCGTCGTAGCCCCACTTCATGTAGAGTGCGCCGTAGGTGAATCCGGCCCCGAAGGCCGTGAAGATCAGGTTGTCGCCCTTCTTCAGCTTCCGCTCGAAGTCCCACAGGCAAAGGGGCAGCGTGGCGCCGCTCGTATTGCCGTAGCGGTGAATGTTGACCATCACTTTTTCCATCGGCACTTCGAGCCTGCGGGCCACGGCGTCGATGATGCGCAGATTGGCCTGGTGGGGAATGATCCAGTCTATGTTGTCTTTATCCAGATGGTTGCGCTCCGCAATCTTGGCCGTCAGGTCGGACATGTTGGAAACGGCGTATTTAAATACGGTGCGGCCTTCCTGATAGATGTAATGCATGTGGTTGTCCACGGTGAAATACGAGGGCGGGCACACACTTCCGCCTGCTTTCATGTGCAGGAAGGGCAGCCCTTTGCCGTCCGTGCGCAGGATACAGTCCATGACGCCCTCCTCTTCCGCGGTCGGCTCCATCATGACGGCCGCAGCGCCGTCGCCAAAGATGGGACAAGTGGCGCGGTCCGTATAATTCACGATGGACGACATCTTCTCCGCACCGACCAGGATGATTTTCTTGTAACGCCCGGAACGGATAAAGTTGGCCCCGACTTCCAGAAGATACAGAAATCCGCAACAAGCGGCCGAGAGGTCGAAAGCGAAAGCGTTCTTCAGTCCCAGTTTGTCGCAGAGGATGGATGCCGTGGAGGGGAAGTGATAGTCGGGAGTCGTAGTGGCCACGACTATCAGGTCTATATCGTCCGGGTTGGCCCCCGTCTTCCTCATCAGTTCCTTGGCTGCCTTACGCGCCATATACGAAGTACCCAGGCCTTCTTCATTGAGGATTCTGCGTTCTTTCACCCCGATACGGGTCATGATCCACTCGTCGTTTGTGTCGACCATGTTGGAGAGTTCCTCGTTTGTCAGCACATAATCGGGCACATACCCGCCGATTCCTGTAATAACAGCATTTACTTTTTCCATAAAAAACTCCATGATTAAAAGCACAAAGAGCCAGAGAGTCTCGCGAAAGAGATATCCCCGGCTTCTTTATGCATATTTCGCTGTTGGATTTTTCTTCTACACGGAAAAGATTCTTAAACAGCAGTTTCTTTCTCGATCGCTACCTTTCCGCGGTATTGACCACAAGCGCCGCATACGGTGTGATACACATACCATTCGCCGCAGTTGGGGCAGATTGCCAACGTGGGGGCTACTGCCTTGTCATGAGTTCTTCTTTTTGCAGTACGAGTGTTCGACTGTCTTCTTTTAGGATGTGCCATTTCTCTTTTGTTTTATATATCAATTTCTATTTTTCTCCTGTTCTCGCTTTTTCTTTCCGGAGGGGGAAGTGCTTCAGTCCGCCTCGTCCTCCTCGCCCGCATCGTCCACCCGGTGGGCTTCCAGGGCGCGCATCATGGCCTCGTTGCAGCCGCCGTCCTCATGCCGGTGCTGCATGGGCAGGCCCAAGGCTATGAACTCGTAGAGATACCAGCCTATGTCGATCGTCCCTTCCGTCTCGGAGACGATGACCAAGTCGTCGCCCTCGTCCGAAAATTCCGGGCCAAACTTGGTGCGCAACGCCCGCTGCACGTCTACCGGGCAGTCCATCTCGTCCAGACAACGGTCGCACGTGAGGCGCACGACCCCCTGCATGGAGAAAGACAACACGTGATGCCCCCCGTGGGGCTCTACCCTTACTTTGGCATCGACCTGGCCGCCCAATATCTCTCCTGCCTCGACAGCCGTAAAAAACGCGTCGTCCAGATGATACCCGAACTCGACCGGACCGGTCAAGATGCGCTTCAGATCGATAATATAAGTATCAGGTTTTCCCATTTGGGCTGCAAAGATACAAATAATTTCTCTACCTTACTGCTTTTCGCCCGCCTTTTCAGCGGTTTTTTCTCTCCCGGGGACAAAATTTGAGGGGAAACGGCCGGAAATCCCTACCGCCGCAACTCTATGCGGAACGTAGTACCGACATTCAGCTCGGAGCGCTTCACGAAGATGTGCCCCCGGTGGTATTCCTCCACGATGCGCTTGGCCAGCGAAAGGCCAAGCCCCCAACCGCGCTTCTTGGTCGTGTATCCGGGACGGAAGACGGCATTGAACTTCGACTTCACGATGCCCTTTCCCGTATCCGTCACTTCTATCCAGCAGCGCCTCCCCCTGTTGCACAGCCCCGTGCGCAGGGTGATACGGCCTTCGCCCTGCATGGCGTCGACCGCATTCTTCAGCAATACTTCCACCACCCACTCGAAAAGCGAGACATTGAGCGGCAGTATGATGTCTTCTTCCTCCCGATAAGCACAGACTATCTGCACCCGCTTCGAGACGCGCCGCCGCAAATAGTCGACCACCGAGTCCAAGACCTGGTGCAAGGAAGCCGGCGACAATTCGGCCACGGAGCCTATCTTCGAGAAGCGGTCGGCCACCAGCTGCAGACGCGCCACGTCCTTGTCCATCTCGCCTATCAGTTCGTCCTCGGGGTAGGTGGAATGCAGGATGTTCGTCCATGCCATCAGCGAGGAGATGGGCGTACCCAACTGGTGGGCCGTCTCTTTCGAGAGTCCCACCCACACCTTGTTCTGCTCCGAGCGCTTCAGGCTCAGCAAGGCCACGACGGCCACCGCCGCATAGAGCACCACGACGACCAGCTGGGCATAGGGATAGAGCCGGAGGAGCTTCAGGATCTCCGAATCGTCGTAGAGCACGTCGATGTAGTAGGAAGCGGCGCCTTCCTCCGGTTGCAGGTAGATGCGTATGCGGCGGCCGTCGCGGTCGAACTGCCCGGCCCGCTCCTGCAGATAGTCTTCCTCGCGCCCGGGAGGGACCTTGATGTTGCGGAAGTCCTGTATGCCGCCCTCCTTGCCGCGCACGATGGTGGGAATCGTCGTGTTGTTGTTCAGTACGCGCAAGACGAGCGTCAGGTCCGTATGTTCGTCGGCGTGGTTCAGCGAGCGGACTGCCTCGGCCCAGACCTCCATCTTCTTGTATTCCTCCGTCCGCAGGTCGGAGACCAGACGGGCCGAGACCCACAGGGAGACAAGGGCCAGAAGGAGGGCCGAGACTATCAGCCAGGACTTCACACTTCCAAGGGGTATTTTCAGGCGCATCGCAGTTGCGGTTTCCGTTTTCTTACCAGTCTTTTTATTCAAACGCAAAGCAGGCCTGCTTATTGCCTGCGCCGCCGGCAGAAAAAAGCGCCGCAGGAATGCAGGATTTCCCCTGCATCCCTGCGGAAAAAGCGGCAGCGCTTTTTTTCAGTTACGGCTGGGCTTTTTTCTCCATCAGGCGGAGGTAGAAGACGCCTCCGGCGCGGTTCCCTTCCTGCGGACGGAAGCAGACGCGGACCGACGTCTTGCCCTTCAGCCACTCGGCCGGTACCGGGTATTCCACTTCGACGAACTCCTGGCGGTTCCACTTGCCGGTGAGGTTTTCCGTGGCAAGCACTTCGCCGTCTACCAGTATGTCGAACTGCCGTTTGCCGCTCTCCGCGCCCCAGTAGCGGACGCGCAGGCTGAGGCTGTCCTTGCCGCCGGTCAGGAGATTGTAGCTGAAGTAGCCGCCGCTCGCGGCATCGCGCCAGCTTTCGCCCCGGTGGTAGCCCGACTGGGAAGCCTCTGTTTTCATCTGGTGGTCCACTTCGGGCTGCTGCTCGCCGGGCTTCACGCGGTCCACGGTCAGCTTGTCGAGCAGAAGTTTCTCGCGTTCGGCCCGCGCCTGCTCCTCGAGCATGGCTTCGTACTGCTGCGGAGTGGTCGTAGGCCAGTAGATGACATAGCGGCTGTCGTGCACCCCTGCAAAGGGCTCAAGCTCCAGCGTGGCATACTGCCCGGGGCGGAACAGCGAGGGGCAAGTGAAATGCAACGGCTTCCCCTCTACGGGTTTCAGCTCCTGCTGCAGTGTCTGCCCGATCTTGCCCCGCTCCCCGACAATGACCGGGGCCTCGGCTATGGGCAGCAAGGCGCCGGAGGCAATATGGTCCCAGCGGCCCTCGCCGGCCACGAGGCCTTTCAGGTCTTCCGTCCCCGTGCGGGCGGCCAACAGCACCGGCCCGTAGAGAATGGCCATGTAGTCGGAGACATTCGGCATGGCCTCCACATAGGGATGCATGGGCAGGCGGACTTCCACCACATCGCCATCCCGCCATTTCCGCTCGATGGCAACATAAGAAGAGGGTACGGCAGAGGACGGAAGGGGATAGTCCTCGCCGTTGACCGCCACAGCGAGTTGCCCGGACTCCACCCACGCCGGATAACGGAGCTTCAGCGCGAAGCGGGCCGGCTTGCCGAGCGACAGGGTCAGCCGCGTCTGTTCTTCCATCGGGAAGCGGGTCTCTTGCCGCAGGCGGAGCTTCTTTTCTTTCCATTCGAGTTCGGAAGCCACAAAAAGGTTGACGTACAGTTCGTCGTCCGTATGGCTATAGACAAATTCGCCGTACTTGACGTGGTTTTCCATGCCCGTGCCGACGCAGCACCACATGGCCTGGTTGGGGGAAGAATAGACGCGGTAATGCCGCGGACGCGCCGGGGTGAAGTAGACGAAGCCGCCATGTCCGGGATGCTGGGTGGAGAGGATATGATTGAACATGGCGCGCTCGTAATAGTCGGCATAGTGCGCTTCGGGATTCATGCGGAAGAGTCCCTCGGTCAGCTTCAGCATATTGTAAGTATTGCATGTCTCCGGGCCTTCGCGCTCTTCCACATATTCCCGGCAACCCTCGGCCGTGGGGAAATGCTCCCTGCGGCTGTTGCCGCCGAATGCCAGCGAACGGTTGTCCACCACCGTCTCCCAGAAGAACCCGGCGGCAGCGGCAAACGCGGAGTCGCCCGTCGCTTCTGCCACCCGCTGGTAGCCCACGGCTTTCGGCACTTGGGTATTGGCGTGCATGTTGTCGAGGTTGTCCACCCCGCGGGCCATGCTGTCCAGCAGGCGCCGGTGCGAAAAACGGCGGGCGGCCTGCAGGTATTCCTCCTTACCGCTCATCTCGTAGGCATCGACATATACCTCGTTCATGCCTCCGAACTCGGTGTCGAGCATGGCTTCCATCTGCCTTTCGTCCAAAGGCCCTATGACTGTCAGTCCCCAGTCGCAGAAGTCCAAGAACATCTGCCGGGCGGTTTCGCTGCCCGTATAGAGCCAGGCATCACGCAGCCCGGCATACATCTTGTGCAGGTTGTACCACGGCGCCCAGAGTTTGCCGACGGCCCGGCCGTTTCCCGCCCGCACTTCGTCCCAGACCTTCTTCCCCCCGGGAATACCTCCGAGGTATCCGTCGCCGTTTGCCTCCTGGCAACGCTTCAGTTCCGCCACCATGTAGTCGGCACGTGCCTTGCACTCCTCGCGGCCCGTGGAGGCGTAAGCCATGGAAAGCGCACTCAGATAGTGCCCGCCCACATGGCCGTCCAGCCCGGACCAGTTGGGGAAAAGCTCGGCTTTCGCAGGCAGTCCGGCTTCTTTCAGGAAGGGGGCGAGCAGCCGGTCCGTATCATATTGCAGCAAAACCTCTATATCCAAATCGCAGGCATGCTTGAAAGGCCCGTCGAGCAGGCGCACATTTTCTAAAGGGAACTTCTGAACCGGTTCTTTCTCCCTGCCCTGCGCGGAAAAAGCGCAAAGGGCCATCAAGGAAATCCACAGGAATTTATTGGTTCTCATAGCTACTATTTCGTTAAATCATGCTTTTCCGGATTTTGCAGCCCCCAGTGAATGGCCAGACGGTCGGCCTCTTCTTCCGTCAGGTGCACCACCGCGCCGTGCTTGGGGGAGGTGAAATTGGTGGTTTTCATCACTCCTTCGTTGAAATGCCCCAGGGGTGTGAAATGCTCGAAGTCCGTGGTTTCCACAAAGCCGAAGTTGTGCGTCTTGATACCGTAGCAGTCATACATCAGCACCCACTTGTCTTCGCCGATGCGCTTCCACACGTTTGGCGCCTCGCATGAGGAGGGTTCCGGGTCGATCCACCGGGGAGAGAAGACATAGCCCCCGCCGATGCGGTCGGAAACGGCATGCTTCACTCCGGGTGTCCCCTCATGGGCCACGTAAAACAGGTGGTACTTGTCGCCCACTCTCGTTATGTCGCCGTCGATGGCCGTAGTCTGTTTGTCCGGATACTCGAAGAGCAGTTGCGGAAACGACTCCAGCCGGTCGAAATCTTCGTTGACATATACGTAATAAAGCCGGTTCATCTCGTTGCGGAAGCGCATGGTGAAGTAGATCATCAGCTTGCCGGTTTCCTCGTCGAAGGTCGTCTCCGGGGCCCAGGCGCAGCCGATCTCGCTGTAGGCCGCCGAGAGAAGGTCGAAACGGATGTTGGCCCGCTTCCAGTTTATCAAGTCCCAGGACTTCATCAGCACCAGCCCGCGGTTGTTTCCCCATCCGTATTTTCCGCCGTCGCGCTCCCACTCGGTGTCGCGATAGCCCTCGCGCTGGGCGTAGATATGCAGGTCGGTCATGGCCATGTAGAAGGCCCCGTCGGGGCCGCGGTAGATGTGCGGGTCGCGAATGCCGTGCTGCCCGGCGATGGTGTCTCCCGCAATGACGGGCCGGCCCTCGTTGAGCGCCGTGAAAGTGTAGCCGTCGTAGCTGAGCGCCATGTGCAGTCCGTGCGTGTCGTCCTTGTGGAAAACCATCAGGTAGGCACCCATGTCTTTCTCCTGCGGCACGGCATTCCGGTAGCGGAAGCTGCGGAATCCGGCCTTCCCCTTGCCCATCGACAGGAGGGCGGGGCGGAGTGCATAAAATCCCCCGTAGGTATTGTGGTGCATGCGGGAGACATCCACGTCGGATGCCAGCACGGTCCACTCCTCCGTGCCGGCAGGGGCGGCCTGGATCTCCAGATGGTTCCCCCGGTTGCGCAGGCGGAGGGAGAAGTCGCGGCCGAAGCGGTTGGGCAGCGTCTCGCAGGTTTCGGCATCCCGGTAGAGGGTAAAGGTCTTTCCGTCGGAGGCTACGCCGGCGTAGGCCTGCTCATTATAGTAGAGCAGCAGGCCGGCCGTGTTGCCCCGGCCTACGGAAATGTCCACCTGCGTCTCGTAGTTCTTGTCGGTGGGCGTCACCAGCAGGAGCCGCCCGGCGGCGGGCGTCGAGCCCTTGCCCTCGACGGAGAGGACTCCCCCCTCCAGCGACAGGGCCTCCGGGGCATATTCTTTCCAGAAAGTCCACTGCAACCCCAACTCTTCCCCCCTGAAATCGTCGGAAAGCGGCATGTCCATCCGCGGCTCTCCCGTGGGAACCGGGTGTGCGGGCTGCGGCGCGGTGCGGTACCACCCGTCGGCCGTCCACTCCACAGGCTCGATCAGCGTGGAGCGGCCCAGCGTATGATAGCCGTTGGCGTAGGCATGGTAGACAATCCACCAATTGCCCTGCGTGTCGTCCACCAGCGTGCCGTGGCCTTTCGACCACCAGTTGTCGGCCTCCGTGTAGGTGTGTACTATCGGATTGTAGGGGGAATTTTCCCACGGCCCCGTCACATTCCTGGAGCGCGCAGCCGCCACCATGTGGCTCGTGGCCGGGCCGGCCGTCCCGCCCTGCGCCGAGGTCAGATAGAAGTAGCCGTCGTGGTAAGTCAGCTTGGGGGACTCCAGGTACATCCCTTCCGTCTTCCACTGCTTGGGGTAGGCCCATCCCTCGTACACCCGCTTCTTCTTCCCCACGGTGGCCAGCCCGTCGGGCGTGAGGCGGATTACTTCGCCGTTGTTCACGTAGAGGTAGCGGTTTCCCGCGCTGTCGGCCACGTGGCCGGGGTCTATGCCGCCCACCTTCAGGTCTATGGGTTTGCTCCAGGGGCCCCGTATGTCGTCGGCCCAGGACACCCAGTTTGTCCCATCGGCGGGGTAGTAAAGATAGAAACGCCCCCCGTATTTCACCAGATCGGGAGCCATGGCCGAACCTTCATACTCGGGTACGGCCCGGCAGACGGGCTTCCAATTCATCAAGTCGCGCGAGTGCCAGATCAGAAACCCGGGCGCGTAGTAGAAAGGCGAATGGGTCATGTAGAAATCCTCCCCGTCGCGCACGACGGAGGGGTCCGGATAGTCGCCCAGAGAGAGCGCCTTCGGCCACTCCCCGGCAGGAGCCATGCAGCTCCACACTGCCGCAATCAGCAGGAACAATAGTCGCATAGTACAGATCGTTTTTGGTGTTATTTTTTCTTTCGGGTGCAAAAATAGGATTATTTTCCTTTCCCCGGAATATTCCATACAGGGGTTTCGGACAATTCACGCAGGAGTTTCGGACAATTCATGCAGCGCTTTTCCCGAAAAGTGCTGCCGCTTTTTCCGCATTCCCCTTGCGCTTTTTCCCCGTGGCAGCGCATCCCCGGGGAAAAAGCGGAGAAAAAAGCGTTTCCCGCCTGCGGCCCTTTACGCCACAAGCGGGAAACGAAAAGAGTGCATCCGGCGCAGGGCGGATCAATAATGCCCGCGCAGGTCTTTGACGCGCACGGCCTTGCCTTCCGACTGGGGAAGCGACCCCTTGCGCACGAAGGAGAGCTTCGGCGTGAGAAGTATCTCGTCTTTCAGGTCGCGCACGATGGCTTTGCGCAGCTTCTCCAGCTCCAAGACGTTGTCGCTCGTCAGCTCGCCCAGCTCCACCTCTACGCTCATGTAGTCTTGCTCCCCGTCGGAGGTCAGCGTGATGAGGTAGTTGCTGCCCATTTGCGGGTACTGCATGAGGACTTTCTCTACCTGCATGGGGAAAACATTGACGCCTTTTATGATAAACATGTCGTCCGTGCGTCCCTTGATGCGGTCGATGCGCCGGTGGGTGCGCCCGCAGGGGCACGGGCCGGGCAGGATTCGCGTCAAGTCCCGCGTCCGGTAGCGGATCAAGGGCATCATTGTGCGGTCGAGTGTAGTGAGGACCAGCTCGCCCACTTCCCCGTCGGGCAAAACCTCTCCCGTCTCCGGGTCGATGATCTCCAGCACGTAGCAGTCCTCCCAGATGTGCATCCCGTTTTGCTCGCGGCATTCGAACCCGACCCCCGGGCCGTTCATCTCCGTCATGCCGAAGCTATTGTAAGCCTTCACGCCCAAAAGCCGCTCGATCTTGCGCCGTTGCGCGTCGGTGTGGGGCTCGGCGCCGATGGCCAGTATGCGCAGCGAGGAAGCGGCAGGGTCGAGCCCTTCTTCCTCGAACACTTCGGCCAGGCGCGTGGCATAGGAGGGAATAGCGTGGAGCACGGTGGTGTGGAAGTCCTGTATGAACTTGATCTGCCGCTTGCTGTTGCCCGCAGCGGCGGGGACGGTCGTGCAGCCCAGCCGCTCGGCGCCATACTGGAAGCCGAGCCCGCCGGTAAACATGCCGTAGCCCGAACTGTTCTGGAACACGTCGGTGCGGCGCACGCCCACCATGTAAAGGCAGCGCGCCACGAGGTTCGCCCACGAATCGAGGTCGTGCTGTGAGTGGACGATGACCGTCGGCGTGCCCGTCGTGCCGCTCGAAGAGTGGATGCGCACCGCGTCGGCCATGTCCCCGGCCAGCAGCCCGAAAGGATAATGGGCGCGCATGTCCTTCTTCAGGGTAAAGGGAAGCTTGCGGATGTCGTCGATAGTTTCTATTATGCCGGGCGTTATGCCGGCTTCTCCATAGACTTTTGCGTAATAGGGGGAGTGCATGGCCGTCTCAATGGTGCGGCGCAGCCGCCCGGCCTGCAGCTTCTGCAGTTCTTCGCGGGGCATCAGCTCGATGTCCGGCTGCCAGAATTCCTGATCCATGGGCGTAGGGAAGTTAAAGATTCGTTTCGGCTATTTCTTTTCCCGCAGCCAGGGCTTTCAGGTTGAGCTCTACGATTTCGTCGCCCTTGCGGCGGAAGATGTCGCTCACGGCTTCGCGCATCGTATCGTAGGCAAGCCCGAGGAACGGAATCGTTGCCCCGAGGAGCACCATGTTGGCCGCTCTTACGGAACCGAGCTCGCGGGCCACGGCTTCGATGTTGAGCATTACGCGATGGGGCAGCCTGTTTATCTCGGCTTCCAGGGCGCTCTGCTCCGGATAGCGGGGGATGTTGACAAACGGCGTGTCGTTCGTCACGAGCCAGCCCTCGGGATTCAGGTAAGGGAGGTAGCGCAGTCCTTCCATCGGCTCCATGGAAATGATCAGGTCGCAGCATCCCAGCGGAATAAGGTCGGAAGAAATCGGTGCATCACTCAGGCGAAGCGTAGACTGCACATCGCCTCCTCGCTGACTCATGCCGTGCACTTCGGCCTGCTTCATATACAATCCGCTCTTGAGGGCTGCCTCGCCGATGACGGTGGCAATGGAAAGAATGCCTTGCCCTCCCACTCCGGATAATAAAATATCTTTTTTCATGTCTTTGTTGCTCGTCAAATTCCTGTTTATTGCTTCTTGTTTTTCTTGCGCTTAAGCGTCTGCACGCACTCGCGGCGGGGGATGATGACGGAGAGGCCGTGGTAGTCGAGCTCTTCGCGGAGGATGGTGCGCATCTCCTCGTAGTTTTTCTTCAGGGGCACTACCACGCGTATGTGTTCGGGCGCCACTCCGATGCCGCGGCAGATGGACTCCAGCCGGCCCGTGCCTGCGCTGTCCTGTCCGCCCGTCATGGCGGTTGTCTCGTTATCAGAGATTATGATCGTCATGTCCGTATTTTCATTCACACAGTCCAGCAACCCTGTGATTCCGGAGTGCGTGAATGTGCTGTCCCCTATGACGGAAACGGCCGGATAGAGGCCTGCGTCGGCCGCTCCCTTTGCCATTGTGATGGAAGCACCCATGTCGACGCAGGAATTGATGGCATAAAACGGCGCCCCGGCCCCCAGCGTGTAGCAACCGATGTCGCCGAAAACGCGGGCCGCGGGGTACTCGTTGCGGAGAACCTCGGTGAGAATCGTGTACATGTCGCGGTGCCCGCAGCCATCGCACAAGGCCGGCGGACGCATCTCCACCAGCGAGGGGACGGAATAGGCCGGCTTATGCTCCCTGCCCAAGGCGCGGCCCACGCTGTCGGGCGTCAGTTCGCCCGTGCGGGGCAGCGTGCCGTCGAGACGGCCGCGCACCTTCTGCCCGTCGCCGCTGCCGAGATAGCCGCGCAGGAGGCGTTCGGCAAAGGGTTGGCCTTCTTCTACGACGAGAACCTCTTCGCATTCGGCAAATATCTTCTTGAGTTTTTCCTCCGGCATGGGGTACTGTCCGATTTTCAGCACGGGGTAGGGACAGCCCTCGAGGAAGTTTTCCATCACATAGTTGTACCCGATGCCGAAAGCCACTATGCCTTTCCGCTTGTCGGGGCCGTCGGTATATATATTATAAGGTGATTCTTCCGAAGCGCGCAGCAGCTCGGCCTGTTTCTCGATAAGCAGTGCGTAGCGCTTGCGGGCCAATGCGGGAAGGAGCACGAACTGCCGTTCGTCGGCGGGGACGCTCACCTCGTTTTGGCTGCGGCGTCCGGCCTGCGGCGTTACGCCGGAGCGGCTGTGGGCCAGGCGCGTGGTGATACGCAGGAGCACCGGCTCGCCCATTTGCTCGGAGAAATCGTAGGCGTGGCGCACCATATCGTAGGCTTCCTGCTGGCTGGAGGGCTCCATCATGGGGAGCAAGGCGAAATCGCCGTAGAAGCGGCTGTCCTGTTCGTCTTGGGAAGAGTGCATACTCGGGTCGTCGGCTGCCACGACCACAAGGCCTCCGTTCACTCCGGTGATGGCCGAATTGACAAAGCAGTCGGCCGCTACGTTCATCCCCACGTGCTTCATGCAGACCAGGGCGCGCTTTCCGGCATAAGACATGCCGAGGGCGGCCTCCATGGCTGTCTTTTCGTTGGTGCACCAGCGGCTGTGGATTTTTTCCTCCGGCCGGGTGTGCGATTGGATGTACTCGGTTATTTCGGTGGAGGGAGTGCCGGGGTAAGCATATACGCCGGAAAGTCCCGCATCGAGGGCTGCTTGCGCAATGGCCTCGTCACCTAAAAACAATTGCTTATTGTCCATTGGTTTCTTCGAACTTTGAGTTTTTTCAATTCAAACTGCAAATGTAGCCCTTTCTGGCGGAACTTCGGGCATAAAACGGCGTAAGTTGCTGCTTTTTCACGCATTCTCCCTTCCAACGGAGGAAACGGAAGGGGCAGCACGCGGCAGCACCGCCCTCCCCTGCCCCACGGCAGCGGCGAAGAAGTGCTGCCGGTCTTGTGAAAAAGCGCTGCATGTTTTCCCGAAAAGCGCTGCCACTTTTCCCGAAAAGCACTGCATGAATCCGCCGCCCCCCCTGCCACCCTCTCCAGGCAGCCCCCGGCGCACGGAAAACATCTCTTCCGGGAAGCGCTATTTAGAGTGAGTCCAAATTATAAAGCCATGGGGGGAAAAGAAAAAAAGCCCTGCCTAACCGACTATAAAAAAAGCGTTTGTTACCGAATTGCCACAAATGGCGCATGCAAAATAGGAGAACGCGGAAGGCAATCATAATGCGCTAATATCCAAAACCTTTCACAAAAGCAATATAAACATATCCGCCTGTTTTCCGCGCCATCCCTACAATTCTCTAAAAAACAAGCCCTTACTATTCCTCCCCATTCCGGCAAGAAAAAAAGAGCTTGCTTTTTCAGAATTTCATCCTCATCTTTGCAAACCCAAACCCGCAGGAGGCTTGCCGGGAGAGGGGCAGACATTTCAAATTACGGACATGCTTTTCAACTCATCTTCTAACAAAGCTAAGGAATTGTGGGGCCGCTGCCTCGACTTCATCCGCGACAACGTGGAGGAGACGGCTTTCCATACCTGGTTCGAGCCCATCGTTCCTTATAATTACAAAGAGGATGAGAGCGCGCTCTACCTGCAAGTGCCGTCGGCCTTCTTCTGCGAATTTCTCGAAGAGCACTACATGGCCGTCATCCAGGCAGCGCTCAAGAAAGTGATAGGCCCCCGGACGAGCCTTTTCTACAACGCATGTATCGACTCGGGCCTCAGCGAAGGAGTGACGATGCAGTCGGATCCCGTGACGAAGCCCACCGTCGCCCCCACCGGCCGCAAGGCCAACGAGACGCCCGTGCTGACGCAAAACACGGAGACCGCCCTGCCCGACATCGACCCCCACCTCAAGCCGGGATACAACTTCGACAACTTTATCGAAGGAAGCAGCAACCGCCTGCCGCGCTCCGTAGGCGAATCCGTGGCCAACGAGCCAGCCAAGACGTTCAACCCCCTGTTCCTCTGGGGACCGAGCGGCTGCGGAAAGACCCACCTGCTCAACGCCATCGGGGCACGCACCAAGGAGCTCCACCCGCGGATGCGCGTGCTTTACCTCTCGGCCCACCTCTTCATGGTGCAATACACCGACTCCGTGCGGAAAAACTGCCAGAACGATTTCTTCCACTTCTACCAGGGCATCGACACTCTCATACTGGACGACGTACAGGAGTTTGCCGGAGTCAAGGCCACGCAGAACACCTTTTTCCATATCTTCAACCACTTGTACCTCAACGGCAAGCAGATCATCCTGGCCGCCGACCGCGCCCCGGTGGAACTCCAAGGCTTCGAGGAAAGACTGCTCACGCGCTTCAAGGCCGGCGCACAGGTGGAGATAGAAAAGCCCACCATCGACCTGCGGCGCGCCATACTGCAAAAGAAAATCACGCACGACGGGCTGTCGATACCGGCCGACGTGGTGAACTATCTGGCAGAGAACGTAAGCGAAAGCGTGCGCGAATTCGAAGGAATCCTCTGTTCGCTCAACGCGCACGCCATCTGCATGAAGCGGCCCATCGACCTGAATCTGGCAGAGACCATCGTGAAAAAATCCATCCGCATCAGCCAGCGGAAAATCACGCTGGACGACATCGTGCGCCACGTATGCGATTTTTTCTCCGTCAAGCCTGAAGACCTGAATTCACGCAGCCGCAAACGCGACATCGCCACCGCCCGCCAGATAGCCATGTACCTGGCCAAGAAACACACCGAGGAGTCTACGGCACGCATAGGCCGCGTCATCGGACAACGCGACCATGCCACCGTCATCCATGCCTGCAAGACGGTCAAAAACCAGTGCGAAGTCGACAAGACCTTCCAGACCACCGTGGACGAAGTGGAGCAGGCCCTCCGGCAGCCCGAAGCCTGAGCCCGGGCTTTCCCCGGCAACCCCCAAAGTTTTCTCCAAACACTCTCCCCGAAAAGCCCTGCCGCTTTTTGCCGGAACCATTGCCGCTTTTTTCGGGAAGCGCAGCCCCTTTTCCGCGCCCGATGCAGGGGCGGAACGAAAAAAAGCCGTATCTTTGAGGCGAAAACTATAATCTTTTTCACCTACCCTAACAACTCTTTTATGACAAAACACCGCATTAACCTTACGCTCTCGGCAGTGGCTCTCCTGCAACTGGCCGTGCCCCTGCAGCCCCTGAGCGCCGCGCCGGCCGCCAACCTGCCCGGCCTCCCGCAGCAAACCGAGCAGACGACCGGCACGAAAGCCGCCGCTCCCGTAGGATTCAAGACCATAAAAAACGTAGAGGCCATCCTCGTGGAAGCACCCGCGGGCACCGTCCCCCAACTCCCCTACCGGGTTTGGACCACCTACTCCGACGGTAGTGCCGAATTCCGCCAGACCCGCTGGAGCAACTCCAGCCCCACCTCCGAGCGGGCCGAGGCCAACGCACAGATCAACCCCGCAGGAAGCGAATATACGATAAAGGGATTCATCATCGGGGACAACACCACGCCCAACGGATACCCCATAGAAGCCCGCATCCGCGTCACCGCCGGTCCCGGGCAGGCCCCGGCCCGGAAGCCGGTGGCCGAGACCGTTCCGCTCAACAAGGTACGCGTCGAGGGACAAAACCGCCTCACCTCCAACCGCGAACTGGCCATCCGGACCATCTGCAGCTGGGACGTAAAACAACAACTCTACAACTACCGCGACACCTACGGCCTCAGCACCGAAGGGTATCCCGTGGCTGACGGCTGGGACTCCCCCACCACAAAACTGAAAGGACACGGCTCGGGCCACTACATGTCGGCCCTGGCCTTCGCCTTCGCCAGCACCCAAGACCCGGAACAGAAGGAAATCCTGCGCAACAACATGCGCGAAATGGTCAATACCCTGCGCGAATGCCAGGAGCTCACCTTCGTATGGAACGAAAAGCTCGGCCGCTACTGGGAAGCGCGCGACTTCGCCCCCGAAGAGGAGCTGCGCAACCTGAAGGGGACGTGGGCCGATTTCGACCAATATAAGAAGGATTGCAAGAAATACGGCTACGGATATATCAACGCCATACCCGCCCAGCACGCCGCCCTCATCGAGATGTACCGCGGATACAACAATGAAAACTGGGTTTGGGCTCCCTATTATTCCATCCACAAGCAGCTGGCCGGGCTCATCGACATAGCGACGTACGTGGACGACCCCGCAATAGCCGACAAAGCCCTGCTCGTGGCCAAAGACATGGGCCTGTGGGTTTGGAACCGCATGCACTACCGCACCTACGTCAAGACCGACGGGACCAAAGAAGAGCGCCGCGCCAAGCCCGGCAACCGCTACGAGATGTGGAACATGTACATAGCCGGAGAAGTGGGAGGCATGAGCGAATCGCTGGCCCGCCTGTCCGAAATGGTGAAAGACCCCACCGAGAAAGAACGCCTCCTGCAGGCCGCCACCTATTTCGACAGCCCCGCCTTCTACGACCCCCTCTCCAAGAACGTCGACGACATACGCACGCGCCACGCCAACCAGCACATTCCCATGATCGTGGGCTCGCTCCGCATCTTCCGCGGCAACAGAAATCCCTACTACTACAACGTTTCCGAGAATTTCTGGAACATGATCCAAGGGCGCTACCGCTACTCTCCCGGCGGAGTGGGCAACGGAGAAATGTTCCGCCAGCCGTATTCCCAGATCCTGAGCATGGCAACCAACGTAACCTCAGACCGGGAAGGAAACTTATACCCCTCGCCTACGATAAACGAGACGTGTTGTGCCTACAACCTGGCCAAGTTGACAAAAGACCTCAACTGCTTCAATCCGGACGAGGCCGAGTATATGGACTATTACGAGCGTGTCCTATACAATCAACTGGTAGGCTCGCTCAATCCCCTGCACTACCAGACCACGTACCACTACGCCGTCGGCCTGGACTCGCCGAAAGCCTGGGGAAACGAGACGCCCGGTTCGTCCTGCTGCGGCGGCACCGGATCGGAAAACCACGTGAAGTACCAGGAAGCCACCTACTTCGTCAACGACACCGCCCTGTGGGTAGGCCTCTACATGCCTACCACCCTGACGTGGGATGCCAAGGGCATCGTTCTCCAGCAGGAGTGCCAGTGGCCGGCGGAGCAGAGCACAATCCGCATTCTTGAAGGCTCCGCACGCTTTGCGCTGAAGTTCCGCGTGCCGTATTGGGCCACAAGCGGCTTCGACATCAAGCTGAACGGCCAGTCCGTGGCCACCCACTACCGGCCGAGCAGCTACGTGACGATTCCCGCCCGCCAGTGGAGCACGTCGGATGTAGTAGAAGTCACCATGCCTTTCAGCAAACATATCGACTTCGGCCCCGACAAGCTGGAGACCGCCGCCACGGGCAAGAACGAGACGAAGACCGCATTCGACCCCATGTGGACCGGCACGCTGATGTACGGGCCACTGGCCATGGTGGCCACCGATGTGGACAGTTGGCAGGAAGCCACCCTCGACATTGCCTCCGACCTGCACGACATCACGGCCAATCCGCCGCAGCAGGGCGCGCCCGGGCTGGGAGGAAACCTCTATACCCTCACGCTCGACGGCAGGACCTTCGTCCCCGACTACTACGAAGACGAGCACCTGACCCACTACTTCCGCATCAACCTGCTCGGCGACCCCTGCGCCGAAGTCAAGGAGCAGCTGGCCGACAAGATAGAAGAAGCCCGGATTTTCCAGGAAGGCAACTATAAGAAGAAAACCTTCAAGGCCCTGAGCGAAGAAATCGCCGCAAGCGAAGCCATCGTGGACGCCACCAATCTCGAACCCGCCCAGTTCGAAGCCCGGATAGCCGCCCTCGACGCAGCCATAGCCGGCCTGAAGCCCAACAAAAAGGCCGACAAGTCGCTGCTCGACGCAGCCATAGCCGAAGCCGGCAGCAAGGCCGCTGCAGAATACACCTGGGATTCCTACGAAACCTTCCAGAAGGCACTCGCCGAAGCCCGCGAAGTTTCTGCCAACAGCACCGACCAAATCCAGATCGACCGCCAGCGCCTGGCGCTCGCCAAGGCCGAGGAAGCCCTCGTCGGCACAGGACAGATAGACCGCATGACCCTGGCCGAACTGCTCGCCCTGGCCAAGGAACGCAAGGCCGCCCAGGAGGCTTGGAACGCAATGGCCGTGAAAGTTCCGGAATATGCCCCGTGGGCACCCCATGCCTACGCACGCCTGATGGAACAAACCGGCAAGGCGCAGCAGGTCTATGACAACAGCGGAAAGAACTACAACCAGGACGAAGTCAACGCCGCCGCCGGCGCCCTGAACGCAGCCATCAACACCATGCGTCCCGGCAACCTGCCCGAGCTCGAAGACCTCGCCGAACTCTCTCCCCTGCTCGCCAAGGCCAAGGCAACCGATGCCTCCGCCCTGCCGGAAGCCGATGCGGCCCAACTGAAGGAAACCATAGCCTATGCCGAAATGGTAGTGAAGTACGTGAGCGACGGAAGCGGCACGCACGACATGATAGACAATGCCGTCAGCCGCCTGAAGTCCACCCTCAACCCCGCTCCCGCGGCTGAATAAGACACTGCGGCTATATCCGATTTATTCAAGCCGCCTGCCCGGGCATCCCCGGCGCAGGCGGCTTCTTTTGCTGCCATAAAAACAAAATCGGAAAAATCATCAGGGCAAAAGAAGTCCCCTTACAGAAAAAATCCGTATTATTGCATCAGTTTGCCCAATCAGCCGCAGGCACCAAGAGAAAAGCGGCAGCAAGACACCCGAAACAGACAACAGGAGAAACACTATGACCCTACCGGAATTCATAGCCCGCTACCGGGAAGCTTTCGGAGAAAGCACGCCCCTCCCCGTCGCTTTCGGCTACAGCGACCGGGCCGCCACGGAAGTAAGAAAAATACCGCGCTGCATCGTCGGCGCGATACGCAAGGTATGCGACGGAGAGCCCCTGACGCTCACGGCCGGCAACGTACAGTGCGGCGGAGGAAGCCTCTACACCGCCTTTGCGCCCATGCCCGAGCGGGTACCGGCGTTCGTGGCCGAAGTGGAGCACTACAAGCAGACCCGCGAACAAGTAGAGGACTACATCGGCCGGCTCGGCATCCGCCTTTCGGAGAAACCCTACCTCAACTTCGTGCGGCTGGACCAGCTGGAAGACCCGGACGAGGCAGAGGGCATACTCTTCTTCGCCACGCCCGATGTGCTCTCCGGCCTGTGCTCGTGGGCATTCTATGACAACAACGACGCCGATGCCGTATGCGTCCCTTTCGCCTCAGGCTGCTGCAGCATCGTGACCTTTGCCGCAAAAGAGAACGCCTCCGGCGGCCGCCGCTGCTTCATCGGCATGCTTGACCCGTCGGCACGCCTGCTCGTCCCGAAAGACGAACTGACATTCACCCTGCCGGTATGCCGCTTCAAGGAGATGATGCAGACCATGGAGCGATCGGCGCTGTTCCGCAAAGCCTACTCCGCAGTACGAAAACGAATCGAAGGCAAGATACAATAGGAAACCGGACAAGAACAATCAAGACTAGGAATCATGGAAACTTTCTACGACGTAATCTCAGGAGACCGGCCGGTGCTGGTGGATTTCTTCGCCACCTGGTGCCAGCCCTGCCGGGCGATGCACCCCGTACTGGAACAAGTGAAAGCCGAACTGGGCGACAAACTGCGCATCATCAAGATAGACGTGGACAAAAACGAGCAGACCGCCGGCCAATACGGCATACAGGCCGTGCCCACCCTGCTGCTCATGCGCAACCGGCAAGTACTCTGGCGGCAGAGCGGCATGATGTCCAAAGCCGGCCTGATCGATGCGCTCACCCCGTTTCTGCAATGACCACCCCATGAACATAGAAACCATACGGGACTACTGCCTCTCCCTGCCGCTGGCCACGGAAGACTTCCCCTTCGACGAGACGACACTTGCTTTCCGCATTCTCGGAAAGATATTCGCCATGATCGATTTGGAGGACACCGAATGGTTCGTGCTGAAGTGCGCCCCGGACTATGCCCTGGAGCTCCGGGACGCCCACCCCGAGATAAAAGGCGCCTGGCACATGAACAAAAAATACTGGAACCAGGTGAGTCTCTCCGGCGAACTGCCGGACAGCCTGATACAAAGCCTCATCCGCCACAGCTACGCCGAGGTGGTAAAGAAAATGCCCCGCAGGCAGAAACAAGAACACTCCGAGATACTCACCATACAATAGACACTTCTAAAAAATACACCTAACTATATGATGAAAAAAACAACCCTCTCCCTGCTTCTTTCCTGCTGCCTGGCAACTCTGGGCACCGCTCCCCTTGCGGCCCAGACGCCCAGCGCCAGCAGCCACACGGAAGCACAAGCCCCGGCCGACCGCACCGTCCCCTTCCTCCTCTCCGCCCCCGGCGAGAACAAACCCATCACCTGGGGACTGGACCTGGCCTGGCTCAGCCGCGACAACGTAGTGCGCGGCATGCGATTCATGAACCCGGAGACCGTAGACGTAGTCCGCTCTTCTTTCACCCCCACGGACTCCCTGGTCGACGGCGAGCTGAAACCCTACGAACTCGGACGGCTCAACGAGCGGCTGGACATCATCAGCCTGCTGCCGCCCCACACCCAGGTGGTACTCAACTGCGACCATCCCTCCATCTCCCCCTACTTTAAGGGAAACCCGAAGCACTGGGCCGAACTCATCGACGTGACCCGCCGCCACCACGAAGCCGCCGGACGGAAAGTGGTGACGGTATCTCCCTTCAACGAGCCCGACCTCACCGAGACCGGGCAGGGAACGCTCGAAGACTTCTACCACATAGCCGAAGAGCTGCGCCGGATGCCGGCTTTCGACAGCATACGCATCTCCGGAGGCAACACGCTCAACACCGACCGCGCCCTCGAATACTACACCTACCTCCGCGACCAGCTCGACGAAGGCAATACGCACCAGCTCGCCGGTACCTTCGACCACTACGCCGAGTTCTTCCAGACCGTGCGCGCCGACGGCCGCCACGCCACAAACGACGAACTCCACAACGTGATGGAAGCCATGGTAGGCTCCGAATACGGCCTGCAGACCGGCATCTGGTGGGGCTCGGCCGAGTATGCGCGCGGCGAATTCTGCAAAGCCACCGATGGCCAGCGCCTGGCCTATGCCGAACACCGCCCCAACTGGACAGCGGCTTCCGTCTACCGCACCCCCGACGGCAAGGTACAGGCCTTCGGCGGAGCCTCGGAGCGCCAGGCCGCGACCACGTCGTACCGCTTCGTCTCGCAGGAGCGCGACGTCTACTTCGACGGACACGGCCCCCAGCGCGAGTTTACCCTTGAGATTCCCGGCGGAACGGGCTACCAGGTGGACCAGCCCAGCGCCGAGCGCGTCATCAACGTGACGTGGGGCGACGACATACAGCCCGTCATCGACGGCGAGTACCTCATAGCCAACCGGGGAAGCATGAAGGTCATGACCCTCAGCGGCGGCTCGGCCAGCTCCGGCAGCAGCATCGTGCAACAATCGAACCGGGCCTACGACTACCAGCACTGGACCGTGCGCCCCGTAGACTCCCGCGTAGGCGGCGACTTCAGCTACTACAGCATCTATTCCGACTTCAGCAAGATGAACATCGACCTGCTCAACTGGTCGCTCGAAGAAGGCGGCGGCATCATCATCTACACTGCCGGCACCGGGACCAACCAGCAGTGGGTGCTGGAATACGCCGGCGACGGATGGTTCTACATCCGCAGCCGCCACAGCGGGCTCTACCTCGAAGTGGCCGGCGGCAGCAAGACGGACGGGGCCGCCGTGCAGCAAGCTGAGAAAACGGGAGAAAACTGCCAGCTCTGGCGCTTCATTCCCGTCGGGAACCGAGTGGAGTTTACCGCCCCCGCAGCCCCCACCGGACTGACCGCCACGGCACTGCCTGCTGCCGTAGGCCTCAACTGGAAGGGAAGCACCTCCATCGACGCCAAGGCCTATGCCGTATTCCGCTCCGAGCAGGCAGGAGGCCCCTACGACCTCATCGCACGCGGCATAGAGGACACCACCTTTACGGACAACAAGGCCGAAGCCGGCAAGACCTACTACTACGCGCTCAAGACCGAGGACAACTCCACCAACCTATCCGACTACTCCGAAGAAATCTCCTGCAGCCCGGCCGGCGGAAACACCCTGCTCATGCGCCTGGCTTTCGAGGGTAATCTGCAAGACGCCACGCCCAACGGCAACCACGGCGCTGCGCCCTCCGGCGAGTCGTACACCGAAGGCAAAAACGGCGAGCAGGCCCTCGCGATGGACGGAGAAGAGACTTTCGTACAACTGCCCACGCTCATTGCCCGACATAAGGCGCT
This sequence comes from uncultured Bacteroidaceae bacterium, assembly GCA_944320955.1. Lineage (GTDB taxonomy): Bacteria > Bacteroidota > Bacteroidia > Bacteroidales > Bacteroidaceae > UBA1794. The sequence goes on along the minus strand of CALUJL010000002.1, from coordinate 35,690 downwards.
CACGATGGCCGCATGGGTATGGTGGGACGGAAGCCGCTCGAACGAACGGATTTTCGACTTCGGCGATGGCGGAGACCTCCAGTTCTATCTTACCCCGCGCAACAACAGCGGACGGATGGAGTTCGTCTTCCGCAACGGGGATGAAGAGCAAACGGTCCTGACGGGAGTACTTCCCCAGGGAAGATGGGTACACACGGTAGTGAGCATCGACAGTTCTGCCCTGACCTACTATCTGGACGGCGAAAAGCTCTTCGCTTCGCAGAAAATCACGCTGAAGCCCTCCGACTTCAACTTCATACTCAACTACGTCGGCCGCGGGCAAGACAAGGAGACACCCTTCTTCTCCGGAAAAATCGACGACCTCCGCGTCTACAACTACGCCCTCTCCGATGCCGAAGCAGCCCAACTGGCCGAAAACCGCCCCGATGCTCTCGAGGAAACAGCAGACGACGATGCAGGCAAACGCCTCTCTTTCGGCCCGAGCCCCGCACGGGAGTCGTTCAGCGTGGACTACTCCGCCCCGGACGAACAGGGCAAGACCCGTCTTACGATCTTCAACTCTACCGGAACGGCCGTAGAACGTCAGGAAAGCCAGGGCAGCCTCCACACGACAGTCGATACCTCGGCGCTGCCTGCGGGCATCTACATTCTGCAAATAGAGCACAAGACTGAAAAAATCGTCTGCCGCTTCTTCGTGGAAAACTGATATGCCACGACTCTTCCCCCACGAAGCCTTATAATAGCGGGCCGTACATCTCGACAAGGATGTACGGCCCGCATCTTCTTACCGCCACGGCCAATCAGACAAAGCCGCGACCCGGTTTGGACAAATCGGCAGGAAAAACTACCTTTGCAAGCGGAAAACGTAACAAAAAATCACCCGCTACCGGAATTTTCTACATGAAGATCATTCTTCTCGTTGTGGGCAAAACCACGGAAAAGCACTTTGCCGAAGGCTTGAAAGACTACACCTCCCGGCTTTCGCACTATGCCGATTTTCGCATCGAGGTTGTACCCGACCTGCGAAACACGAAGAACCTGACCCAAGAACAGCAGAAAGAAGAAGAGGGCAAACTCATCCTCCGCCAAATCCAGCCGGGCGATGACCTCATCCTCCTCGACGAACGGGGACGGGAGATGCGCTCCGTGGAATTCGCCGCCTGGCTGCAGACACGCATCAATCGCGCCCCGCGGCGGATAGTCTTCCTCGTCGGCGGCCCCTACGGTTTCAGCCCCTCGGTAAGGGCGCAGGCCAAGGAGTCCCTCTCCCTCTCGCAGATGACCTTCTCCCACCAGATGATCCGCCTCCTCTTTGCCGAACAACTCTACCGGGCCTTTACCATTCTCCACAACCAGCCCTACCACCACGAATAAAATCACCCACACATTATTATATATAGCTACCTCCTATGGTCGATTATTCCCAAGTCCCCTCCCCCTGCTACGTCATGGAAGAAGAGTTGCTGCGCCGCAACCTGTCGCTCATCCGCAGCGTGAAGGAACAGTCCGGCGCCGAAATCATCATGGCCTTCAAGGCATTCGCCCTCTGGAAGGCTTTCCCCATCATCCGGGAATACGTGGACGGCTGCACGGCCAGCTCCCCCTATGAAGCGGAAATGGCTGTGGAGAAATTCAAAAGCCGCCCCCATACCTACTCGCCCGCCTATACGGAAGAAAACTTCCCCGGCCTCCTGGAGAAAAGCAGCCACATCACGTTCAACTCCCTCTCGCAATACGAACGCTTCTACCCGCAAGTCCGGAACTACAGAGAACGGCACGTCTCGTGCGGCCTGCGCATCAATCCGGAATTCTCCGAGGTGGAGACCGAACTCTACAACCCCTGCGCTCCGGGCACCCGCTTCGGCGTGACAGCCGACCTCCTGCCCCAAGGACGCCTGCCCGAGGGCATCGAAGGATTCCACTGCCACACGCTCTGCGAGAGCTCTGCCGAAGACTTGGAGAAGATGCTCGCACACGTAGAAGAGCACTTCGGCCCGTGGCTCCCGCTGCTGAAGTGGCTCAACTTGGGCGGCGGCCATCTCATGACGCGCAAGGGCTACAACGTGCCGCTGCTCGTCAGCCTGCTCACCGGCCTGCGTCGGCGCTATCCTAATCTGCAGGTCATACTGGAACCGGGCGCCGCCTTCGTCTGGCAGACGGGGACTTTGCTGGCAAGCGTGGTCGACATCGTGGAAAACCGCGGCATCCGCACAGCTATCCTCGACGTAAGTTTCACCTGCCACATGCCCGACTGCCTGGAAATGCCCTACCAACCTGTCGTGCGCGGAGCCTCTTCCACTCCGCAGGAAGGCGAATTTGTCTACCGCCTGGGCGGAAACAGCTGCCTGAGCGGCGACTACATCGGCAGTTGGGGCTTCGACCACGAACTTCAGGTAGGGGAACGCATCGTTTTCGAAGACATGATACACTATACAACCGTAAAAACCAACATGTTCAACGGCATCGCCCATCCGTCCATTGCTCTTTGGACAACCGGAAACCGGCTTGAAATCTACCGTACCTATACATACAAAGACTACATCGAGCGTATGTGTTGACCCGCTTTGGCAAAGAAAAAACAGAAAAAACGCATTTTTCTTGCGAAAAGGTTTGCCGGTTTCAAAATAATGCCTACCTTTGCAACCGCAAAACCAAAAAGGAAACGCGAAAATAGCTCAGTTGGTAGAGCACGACCTTGCCAAGGTCGGGGTCGCGGGTTCGAGTCCCGTTTTTCGCTCCACGCACAATAACAGATTTAATCCAAGAGAAGAAACGCGAAAAGTCGCTTCGTCTGCTGTCTGCATGATGCAGAACTTTGCCCAGGTGGCGGAATGGTAGACGCGCTAGTTTCAGGTACTAGTGGCAGCAATGTCGTGTAGGTTCGAGTCCTATTCTGGGCACAGTTGAGAAGAAAGACCGGCGTTTCACAATCTCTTCCCTATCGGTTTGGAGAGGTGGCGGAATTGGTAGACGCGCTACTTTGAGGGGGTAGTGGCAATTATGCCGTGGGAGTTCGAGTCTCCTCCTCTTCACTTTCGATGGAAACCACAAACCCTATGCGAAAATAGCTCAGTTGGTAGAGCACGACCTTGCCAAGGTCGGGGTCGCGGGTTCGAGTCCCGTTTTTCGCTCGATGCTTTGGCAGGAATTTTTCGACAAGAAGTTTCCTGCCAAAGTTCTTTTTTTAATACCCCGCCCGCTATGGCTTATCCCATCCGAATGCTGAAGTTCTCCCGTTTACTGCCAATCATTCTGCTGACAGCAGCCCTGCTACCGTCCAAGATGTGGGCGCTTACCGACATTTCCTGCAGTAGCCGGACCCAAGAAGACTCCCTTTTTGCCGCAGACCGCCAGCACCTCCGCTTCGATCCGCAGACCGGCATCCCCATCCCGCCGGCACATTGCACCACAAGACAGGAGAAAGCCGGCTTCATAGCCCGCAACTGGTGGAGAAACACGCAGCCCGGAGCATTTACCCACGATATTCTCTCTGAAAACAGCGAAGCGGGCGAACAGAAAATCGTAGACTTCCTCTCGCTGCTCCCCTTGTGCGACTCGACCGACCAGCAGCGCGCGCTCTGCAATCTGCTGGCCTTCTCCCTGACGTGCGATGCCGCAGACTCTACATACAACCGTGTAAACGACATATTGGAGAAATACTTATGGGACGAAGAGTCGCCCATGTACGACGAAGAACTCTTCATTTTCGTCCTCCGCTACCGCGCGGCCCGTCCCGACGAAGAGGAAGGGAGCAAAATCCGCGCCACCCTCCTCCTGCCCCAGCTGCTCAAAAACCGGATCGGGCAGCATCCCAACGATTTGGCCCTAGGGCTTCCCGACGGAAGCGAAACCCGCCTGAGCCAAGTCCTTGCAGAAACCTCCGGCAAGCCCTTCACCCTTCTCGTATTCTACGACCTCGACTGCGTCTACTGCCAGGAACTCATCGAAGAAATCAGCCGCACTCCGGAATTCTCCCCCCTGCGCATCATCACCATACAGCTCCAGAACCAAGACCCCGATGCTTGGAAAACCTACATCGGCCATCTCCCGTCCGATTGGACCCATACATACGACAGCAAAGAAGCCGTATTGCTGGAAGAAACGTTCTACCTGCGCAACTCGTCGGCCCTGTACCTGCTGGACAACCGGGGCAACATCCTGAGAAAGAATACTTCAATCCCCGCCATAAAAGAACTGCTCTCCACGCAAACTGCCGGCGGAATCCGCTGACCCGCACCCTCCTTTTCCCCCACCTCCCCTCCCGTCCTGAGGAAAGACGCAACCGCCCACTGCCCGGCCTGCCTGCGCCTTTCCCCGGCAATCTTGTGCCCATCCGCAAAATTCCCCTCCCCTTTTCTGCCAAAGTCGCCGCAAAAGCCCTAACTTTGAGGTTCGAAAAAAGACAATATTCCATTATCCAATCAGAATCATCATGCCCAAGATTGCCAAACAACTGACAGAACTCATCGGGAATACCCCCCTGCTAGAGTTGGCTTCCTACGGGAAGTCGGAAAACCTGCAGGCCACTCTCATCGCCAAACTCGAATACTTCAATCCCGCCGGCAGCGCCAAAGACCGTGTGGCGCTGGCCATGGTGGAGGAAGCCGAAGCACAAGGCCTGCTCAAGCCCGGCGCCACCATCATCGAACCCACCAGCGGAAACACCGGTATCGGCCTGGCCTTCGTGGCTGCCGTCAGGGGGTACAAACTGATTCTCACCATGCCGGACACGATGAGCATCGAGCGGAGAAACATCGTCCGCATGCTCGGAGCCGAAGTCGTCCTTACCCCGGGCGCCGAAGGCATGGGGGGCTCCATCCGCAAAGCCCGTGAACTCCACGAGTCCATCCCCGGCTCCTTCATCCCCCAGCAGTTCGACAATCCGGCCAATCCGGCTGTCCACCGCCGCACGACCGGCGAGGAAATCTGGAAAGCCACCGGCGGGGCTGTCGACATCTTCGTGGCCGGCGTAGGAACGGGCGGCACCGTGAGCGGCGTGGGCGAAGCCCTGAAAGCCCACGACCCGCAGATCCGCATCGTAGGCACAGAACCCGCCGAGAGCCCCGTGCTCACCCAGGGGAAAAGCGGGGCACACAAGATACAAGGCATCGGCGCCGGATTCGTCCCGGGCAACTACAACGCCGCGATAGTCGATGAGGTAATCGCCGTTCCCGGCGACGAAGCCATCCGCACCGCCCGCCTCCTGGCCCGCACCGAAGGCCTCCTCGTGGGCATCTCCGCAGGAGCTGCCGTATGGGCCGCCGCAGCACTGGCCCGCAGGCCGGAGAACCGGGGCAAACGCATTGTCGTCCTCCTGCCCGACGGCGGCGAACGCTACCTCTCCACCCAGCTCTACGATTTCGACGGCTTCCCGCTCTAAAGGAAAAACGCGGCTACCGCTTCTCCGCTTCCCTCCGCTCCAGGACGGGAATGCGGAAAGCCGTATAGACCTGGATGACCGCCGCCACCAGCACGGCCAGCATCCATTCGTTTCCGCGCGGCATATACTTCATCAGGATGCCCGCCACGACGAGAAACAAACAACTGAAGACCCGTTGTCGATACAGGCGTACGATGACGGGGTCTTTTGTAGGTACCGGCGTGAAATACTGCCCCACGGTCATCAGCACGGCGCCTGCAGCCAGCACATACGGCGCCGCTTCGCGAAAGGGGATGTAGGCCAGCAGCCCCGCCAGCGCGCACAGCGCGCCCGGGACGTAGAGTCGCATCAGGAATTGCTTCATGGTTGGTCGTTTGCTATGCGGGAAAACTCTTCCTCGGCGCCTGTCTCCTTTTCCGAGACCGACACGCCCGGCGGCAGGGCCGGCAGGTCTTCTTCGAAGACGAAGATGTCCTCGTTCGGCTTCTTCATGAAGTAGCGCTCGCGCGCCGTGCGCTCCACCTCCAGAGGATTCGTACGCAATTCGTTCAGCTGCCGCGTGTCCCGTTCGTACTCCTCGCTGTATTCCCGGATTTGCCGGTCGAGTTCCATCAGGCGGTACATGTTCAGCACCCGCCGATAGATGCTGCTGTCGCCCACAAACCCTATGAGGGCCACCAACAGCAGAACCGTTATCACATACTTGTTGCTCCTGCGGCGCACGAACTGCCAAGCGTTTCTCAGCTTTCCCATTCGAAGACTTAAAATGATAGAACGCCACAAATGTATAAAAAAAGCAGGGCACTCCCCCACTTCCCCTGCAACTTTTTCGTAAATTTGCTGGCGCTTTTCCCGTCCGGCCTGCCGCTTTGCTCCAAAAGTGCTGCCACTTCGGCCGAAAAGTGCTTCCGCTTTTTCCGGAAAGCCCCAGTAGTTTCTCCCAAAACGCCAGAGCCCATGAGTCAGTACATCGTATCGGCCCGAAAATACCGCCCCTCCACCTTTGCCGCCGTAGTAGGCCAGGAAGCGCTCACCACTACGCTGAAAAACGCCATCCGCTCCCACCGCCTGGCCCACGCCTACCTCTTCTGCGGCCCCCGCGGAGTGGGCAAGACCACCTGCGCCCGCATCTTCGCCAAGACCATCAACTGCCTCCACCCCACCCCCGAGGGGGAAGCCTGCAACGAGTGCGAGTCGTGCCGCGCCTTCAACGAGCAGAGAGCCCTGAACATCCATGAGCTCGACGCCGCCAGCAACAACAGTGTCGACGACATACGCCAGCTCGTCGACCAAGTGCGCATACCGCCCCAGATAGGGAGCTACAAGGTCTTCATCATCGACGAGGTGCACATGCTCAGCTCCGCCGCCTTCAACGCCTTCCTCAAGACCCTCGAAGAGCCGCCCGCCCATGCCGTCTTCATCCTGGCCACCACCGAGAAGCACAAGATCCTGCCCACCATCCTCTCCCGATGCCAGGTCTACGACTTCAACCGCATGAGCGTCGACGACATCGCGCGCCACCTCTCCTTCGTAGCCGCGCAGGAGCACCTGCAGGTCGAGCCCGAGGCGCTCAACGTCATAGCCCGCAAGGCCGACGGCGGAATGCGCGACGCCCTCTCCATCTTCGACCAGGTGGTGAGCTACTCCGGCGGCGGGGAAGTGACCTACAAGCAGGTCATCGACGACCTCAATGTGCTCGACTACGACTACTACTTCCGCCTGACCGACCATTTCCTCCACCGCCGCGTGGGCGAGTCGCTCCTCATCTTCGACGAGATCCTGCGCCGGGGCTTCGACGCGCCCCACTTCATCAACGGGCTCTCCGGCCACTTCCGCGACCTCCTCGTCAGCCGCGACCCGGCCACCCTGCCCCTCCTCGAAGCCGGCCCCGCCGTGCGCGAGCGCTACCGCACGCAGGCGGCGCAGTGCCCCCCGCGCTTCATCGAGCGCGCCATGAAGCTCTGCAACGACTGCGACCTGAATTACCGCACAAGCAGCAACAAGCGTTTCCTCATCGAGCTGACCCTCATCCGCATAGCCCAGCTCACCGACGACGGAGGCGACAGCGACGACGGCGACAGCGCGGGGCGCAGCCCCAAGCAGCTGAAACCCATATTCCAACCCGCGGGGCCCTCTGCCCCGCAGCCGGCGCAGCCCGCAGCGGCTCCTGCCGCACCTTCCCCCGCCACGGGTAGCCCCCGGCAGCCCGAACCTGCCCGCCGGCAGCCCGCCCCGGCTTCCCCCTCCCCGTCAGCGCCGGCACCGGCATCTCCCTCCCCCGCCGCACCGGTGTCCACTCCCCCGCCTTCTGCCCCGCCCCGGCTGCAGAAAGGCCATTTCGGCTTCTCCGTCAAGCAGATGCAGGCCCGCCAGCAGCAGGCCCATGCCGCCGCTGCCGTGCCCGCCGCTGCCGAACCCGGCTCCGGCAGTACGACGCTCCTGCAGGAGGAAAACCCGGCCTACGCCCCGGGCAACGCCTCCTTCCCCCCCCTCTCCGAGGCCGAACTCCGCATCCGCTGGCGCGGCTTTGCAGCCCAGTTGCCCGCCGAGCAGAAGGCGCTCCAGATACGCATGCTGGGCCTCCAGCCCGAAGTGCAGGACGCCGCGGGCGGAGGCTTCAGCGTCACCGTCGACAGCAGCATGCTGGAGCGCGACCTGCGCGGCATCCAAGCCCGGCTCGAGCAATACCTCGCCCGCGAACTCCGCCGCCCCTGCCGCATGGACATCCGCCTGCGCGAGCCCGAAGCGCAGCAGCACCTGGCCCTCACGCCCAGCGAGCGATTCCAGAAGATGCAGGAACTCAGCCCCGCCCTACGCCGCCTGCGCGACGAGCTGGGACTGGAAATCGAATAACCGTCCCCTCCGGCGGACAAAAAAAGAGGCGCGCCTTTCAGCGCGCCAGGTCTTGCATCTTCATCCGCTCCTCGGCCCACGCCTCGTAGCGCGTGCCGGGTTGGGCATAGTTGGCATAGGGATAAATCGAAATCCCCCCGCGCGGGAGGAAGAAGCCCTTCACCTCCATGTACTTCGGTGCAAGGAGCTCCACCAGGTCGTGCAGGATCACGTTGACGCAGTCCTCGTGGAAACTCCCGTGGTTACGGAAACTGAAGAGATAGAGCTTCAGGCTCTTGCTCTCCACCAGCCTCCCGTCGGGCACGTAGGCTATGCGTATCTCCGCAAAGTCCGGCTGTCCCGTGATGGGGCACAGCGCGGTAAACTCCGGGCAGTTGAAGCGTACCCAGTAGTCGCGCTCCGGATGGCGGTTGGGGAAGCATTCGAGCACCTCGGGCGCATAGTCCTGCCTGTACTCCGTCTGCCGCCCCAGCAGGGTCAGCCCCGGCTCCTTGCCCGCAGCGGCGGCTCCCGGCTCCCGGCCGGCTGCCGCCGCGTTCTGGTTCGTCATCTCGCAGTCCGGCATGGCGCTTCAGGAGAGAGGTTCCACCTTGAAGCCCGCCGCACTCACCCACTGCATCACCTCGTCCGCCGTGCAGTCGGCCTCCACCGTCAGCCTGCGTTCCGGCACGGTGAGGTCTATCGACCACTGCCCGCGGTCCATGTGCTTGTCCAGTTCCTCGCCGATGCGTGCCACGCAACCGGCGCATTTCGCGTTTGTCTTGAAGTGCATTGTTGCCATTTTCTTGTATCTCCTTTTTTTAGTTCTACTTAGTGTATTTCCTTTCCGCCGCACGCCCAAATGCCGGGAGCGCGGCGGTTTCGGCGGGCAAATATAAGCCTTTTCCCGCAGGGGCGGAAACCTTTTGCCCGAAGCGTGCGCCGCGGTGGGAGAAATGTCAGCGGCGCAGGCGCAGGCTGTTGGCCACCACCGAGACGGAGCTGAAGGCCATGGCCGCACTGGCCCACATGGGCTGGAGCAGAAGCCCCCAGGCAGGATAGAGCGCGCCGGCGGCAATGGGGATTCCGATGAGATTGTAGATGAACGCCCAGAAGAGGTTTTCGCGGATGATGCGCACCGTGCGGCGCGAGAGGTGTATGGCTTCGGAGAGGAGGCGCAGGTCGGAGGTCATCAGGGTAAGCATCGCCACGTCCATGGCGATGTCGGTGCCGCGCCCCATGGCCACGCTCACGTCGGCACGGGCCAAGGCCTGGGAGTCGTTGATGCCGTCGCCCACCATGGCCACCACCCGGCCCCCCGCCTGCAGGGCGCGCACATAGTCTTCCTTGCCCTGGGGCAGGACGCCCGCTTCCACGTGCGCCACGCCCAGACGGCGGGCCACCGCCCCGGCCGCCGCGGCCGAGTCGCCCGTCAGGATGTGCACCTCCACGTGTTCCTCCTCCTGCAGCCGCCGGATGGCCTCGGCCGAGGTCGGCTTGACCGGGTCGGCCACGGCCAGCACGGCCAGCAGCCGCGTCCCCCGCCCGTAGCAGACGAGGCTGGCGCCCTCCTGCGCCTGCTCCCGGGCAAAGGCCTGCTGCCCCTCTGTCCAGGCCGCGCCCCGCTCCTGGGCCAGGCGGGGGCTGCCGGCCCAATACGTCGCTCCGCCGGAGGAAAACTCGATGCCGCGTCCCGTCAGGCTGCGGAAGCCGCTGTACTCCGCCGCGGCCGGCTGTCCCGGGAGGGCCGGGCTGTGGGCGATGGCTGCCGCATAGGGATGCTCCGATGCCGCCTCGGCAGCCTGCAGGAGGGCATGGGCCTGCGGGCGTCCGGCCTCGGGCAGGGACCAGCAGAGGCCGACCACGGAGGGCGCCCCCTCGGTCAGGGTGCCCGTCTTGTCCAGCACGACGGTATCCACCCGGCAGAGCTTCTCGAGCGCGGCGGCGTCCTTGATCAGGATGTGCCGCTGCGCCGCCCGCCCGATGCCCACGGTGAGCGCCGTAGGCGTGGCCAGCCCCAGGGCGCAGGGGCAGGCAATGACCAGCACCGACACGGCCGAGAGCAGCGCATAGGCAAAGGCATGGCTGCCGCCCAACAGCATCCAGAGGCAGAAGGTGAGCAGCGAAATGCCTACGACCACGGGCGCGAAGATGCGGCTCACGCGGTCGGCCAGCCGCTGCACGGGCGCCTTGCTGCCCTGCGCCTCCTGCACCATGCGGATGATCTGCGCCAGCAGCGTATCGGCGGCCGTATGCCCGGCTTCCACCACGAGCACGCCTTTCTGGTTGAGCGTGCCCGCCCAGACGGGGCTGCCCTCCTCCTTGCGCACGGGCACGGGCTCGCCGCTGAGCATGCTCTCGTCCACATACGACGCCCCGCCGCACACCCGTCCGTCCACCGGCACCTTCTCGCCCGGACGGACACGCAGGCGGTCGCCCACGCGCAGGTCGGCAATCTCCACCTCCTCCGCCTCCCCGCCCCTCAGGCGGCAGGCCGTGCGGGGCTGCAGGCCCATCAGGCCCTTGATGGCTGCCGTGGTGTTACCCTTGGCGCGCTCCTCCATCCACTTGCCGATGAGCACAAAGCTGACTATCATGGCCGCGGCCTCATAGTAGACATGCGCCTCCATGCCCCGCTCTGCCCAGAATTGGGGGCAAAGCGTGTTGAAGAGGCTGAAGAGATAGGCTATCGAAGTGCTCAGGGCCACGAGCGTATCCATGTTGGCCGTGCCGTTGCGCAGGAGTTTCCACGCACGGACGTAGAAGTCGCGCCCGGCATAGGCCAGGAGCGGCGTAGTGAGCACGAGCAGGATCCACGGGGCATAAGGGATACCGTGGAGCATCGAAATCACCATGACGGGCACGGCCAGCACCCACGCCACCAGCACCTTGCGGCCCATCCGCCCGTGCTGTTCCGCTGCTGCGGCAGTGTCCGAAAGCCCGTCCGTCGCCAGGTCGTAGCCGATGGCCTGCACCTGGCGGCGGATTTCGTCGAGGCTCGTCTGCGACTCGTCGTAGTCGAGCGACAGATTGGCCGCCGCAAAATTCACCGATGCCCGGCGCACGCCGGGCAGACTCTTCACTTTGTTTTCCACATTGGCCGCACACACAGCACAACTCATCTCCAATACGGGGACTACACACTTTGCCATATTGTTCCTTTCACTTTCTGTTTTCCGGACATTCTCCTGCCATTCCTACGCTGAATGCCCGTCCTCTCTCCGGCTCCGGGCAACTTCGATACATACGGGACGGCAGCGGTTTTTCGTCCAAACCGCTGCAAAGTTAGCGACTTTCCCCCGCAATCCGGTTGCAAACCGCCCGGAGAAACCACCCGGACGCCATGCGGAACTACCTGTCGGCCTGTCTTTTTCCCCTGCCCGTGTATAGATTGATCCTGTACTCCGTGGGCGACAGGCCGGTTTGCCGCTGAAAGTAGCGGTTGAAATGGGAAAGGGAAGAGAATTTCAGACGTTCGGCAATTTCGGAAAAAGACAGTTCTTTCCGGTTCAGGAGGCGGATGGCTTCCCGAAACACAAAGTGGTCTATCCAGTAAGAAGCCGGGTGGCCGCTGGCCTGCCTGCAGATTCGGGAAAGATGTTGCGGCGTAATGCAGAGGCAGGCCGCATAGTAATCCAAGTCGCGGTAGCAGCAATAATCGCCCCGGGAAAGCAATTCGACAAAGCGTCGCAGGAGATCGATGCCGCGCTCGGAGATTTGTTTTTGACAGTGCCCGCGGGCATGTATGTCGTAGAGGTCAAATATATGGGCGGCCAGCAGGCTGCCCAGCATGCCCTCGCGGAAAAGGTGGCTTTCGCTGTCGGAAAACCGCAAACGGAGGCGTTCCAAGTCGGTACAGCAGCGGGCAAATTCCCCCTCCGAAAGCTTCATTACAGGATTTTCCAGCAAAGAGAGATAACCCACAATATCGTAATCGCTGCGGATGGAAAAGGAAATGGCAAATTCTCTGGACAGTCCCATGACAAAAGAGCAGAAGTCAGACGACTCTGAATAGCGGGTCAAGAGCGAAATGCAAGGAAGAATCACATAATCGCCGGGCACAATACAGTGGGACACGTTGCAGACGGTAAAATCCATGCTTCCTTGCATGCAAAAAATGTGCAATACATAGTCTGCATAACGCTCAAAATCATAGTCGGCAAGTGTGGGTACGAAGAAGAATTTGTCCCAATCATTTTGTTCCATAGCAGCAACGAATATTAGTATTAGTAGTTGCACGAATATAAAGAAGAAGCTCGAAATGTGCAAATTTTGGCTCGATTTATATAAACGGCAGCTGCAAAAAGGGGCGTATTTTTGCAGCGTAAAAAATAATATTACTGCCGACAAGGTAATACTACAACGAAAGAAAGGAGGTGCGTTATGCTATAAGACGATAACAGGAAAGCGATTTTATCTTATAAAATCGGCTCTAATCAGAGCGGAACCAATATGCCGTTAATCTTAAAACCCAACATGCGAAAAAGTATTATCATTCGACGTTGTGGCTAATTTTCTCATTATTCTAATTATCATACCACTATGAATCGTACAATTAGTTTATCGAGCCCATGGAACAGGTACATGTCCATTGCGCTTTCTGTATTAGTTTTGGAAGTTGCCTCCTTCCTTGTCCTCTACGGCCTCTTCCCCCAGGCGCAGCTCACCTGGTATTCCTTCACGTTCTTCCTGTCCCATTTCCTGCTGATGCTGTTCTGGTCGGCCAAGGCAGGCAGCCGTCCGGAAATCCTGCGGGCAGGGCTGGCAGGAGTGGGAGGCTATCTGTGTCTTTTGGCTATCATTGTCATCGTCTCGCTCTTGCGAGGCGAATCGCCGAAGCTGTCGGAAGCCGACGGGCTTTGGCTGGCCACGCCGTTCTTCCTCTCCGGCATTGTGTGCGCCGCCCTGGTCTGCATCCCCCGGCAGCTCTATCAACGGATCATCCTGGGGCTGTGCCTCTCGCCTTTTGTCATGTGGTTTTGCATATCCGTGCCGGGGCTAATCCTGAACTAAGGCCACGGAGTGAAACCCATCCGGCACACAGCCGGAAGACGGTACATGCAATAAGCCTCATCCCGACCTATATTACATAATCCCATATTCTTCCTGCCCGGTTGCGGGCAGGAAGTACTTTTTTCTATCTCCTATAGATAGTTAAGACTGTTAATCTGCATATTCATTCCCAGCCTTGCTCCCCGAATGGAGAGAAGCCGCCTAAGTTTGGAGCAAGGCCGAGAGGGCTTGGCTGTACCCTGACCGAGTATTCCGTGCTTCCCTGCACGGCTATAGACGGGATTTTGCAAATAAAAAGCACAAGAGACTTGCTTATTCCGTAAATAGTTGTATATTTGTCGCTTTCCAATTTTCACTAATACGCATAAATCATGCCAAAAATACAAATATCCTTTCTTGCTTCATTCTTTATAGTTGCGCTTTTCGCTACTAACTCCTGCACCAATACGCCCGACTACCCCCCCTTCTGTGGAACAGGCCCTCGCCGGACGCCGCCATGCCTACCTGGCCGTCTTCGACAACCGCGACTGGCAGCCCATCGCCTGGGGCACCGTCCGCCCCGGCCGCGAGGCCTCCGCCCTTTTCCGCGCCGTGGGCCAAAGTTGCGCCTACCTGCCCGTCCTCTACGAGGCCGACGGCTCGCTCCGCCCCGCAGGCTGGCCCGTGCTCTGCCTGCCCGGGGGAAACCGCACGCTGAAGCCCGACACCGCGCGGCGGCAGAGGCTGCGCCTGACGCGCAAGTACCGCTATTCCTACACGCTGGACGACTGCGCCGACTACCTCGTGGGCGGACGCTTCGAGGCAGCCAACCGGCCCGACTTCCGCGATGCCGTACTCCTCGGATCCGTGGAGCGGCGACCGGAGAGCCGCTTCACGCGGGTCGACGTGGCCCGCCCCGGGGTCTACCGCTACTTCCGCTTTGTCGGCGCCCCGGGCATGCACTGCAACATCGCGGAGCTGGCCGTCTGCGCCCCCGACGGCAACCGCCTGGAGCCGCGCCGCGTCTTCGCCGCCGACGGGGGACGCGAGGAGACCCGCCCCGCCATGGCCTTCGACGGCGATGTGCTCACCTGCTTCATGACCGAGCGCGCCGACGAGGGCTGGGTGGCGGCGGACTTCGGCCGTCCCGTACCCATCGGGCGGTTCTACTACCTGCCCCGCAACGACGATAACTTCATCCGCGACGGCGAACGCTACGAGCTCTTCTATTGGGACGCCTCCGGCTGGCGTTCCCTCGGCCGCCGGACCGGCACGATGGAGTCCGAACTCACCTACGACAACGCCCCCGCCAATGCCCTCTTCCTGCTCCACAACCACACCAAAGGACGGGAAGAGCGCATCTTCACCTACGAGGACGGCCGGCAAATCTGGTGGTAACGGACTTATAAATACGAAGAAAGGAAGTGTTTCCCATGCAGTAGAAAAGAACATGCTACAAAACGCTTTCCACCGGAATCTCCCCCGGGTGGAACAACAACAAGGAACAAATGTGGGGAGAACAATTAAAACCTTAAAAAACTGAAGAAACAAAACATGAAAAAACTCATTTTTAACACCGTCGTCTTGGCAGCCGCAGTATGCCTGTTGCCGGCCTGTTCGTCCGAGGACGATGACGAAATGCTGGAACGCCAGTCCCGAAGCGGATTCCCCGTACTGAGGAAATCCGCAGAGGCACAGCCGGTATTGGTATGCGCCGGAAGTGCGACGACTACAGCAACAATAGGGCCATGCAATGTCAAAGTAAGTGCCTCTTGGTCATTATACGATGCTCCTCCGGGAAGTGCGGTTCAACCTGAAGGTACACTGTCTATCGGAGCTTTTCCGGCTGGAGGAGGGAATCAATACACTTGTATTGTAGAAACAAAAAGTTCATCATTAACTAAAGGAACTGTTAGTGCATCCGGAACAATAAAAGTAAGGGATGCGTTTGCAACTCCACCCAAACCTGGAGATCCTTTTGGAAATAATATTCCAGGCGAGCTGGATTATCAGATCGTAGGCTCTGCAAGTTTTTCACTTACAGGAGGGAACGGATATGGAACGCTTTCTGTACAATAATGCCGCCTTCATGAAAACAATCCTCAGCCTGTGGCTCATGTTAGTCTGCGCACCTTTGGGTGCGCAGACCCACAAAGTTCTGCTGCTCCCCTGCTCCAACTCGCCCAAGAGCCTTGCGGACGGCCTTTGGAAAGACAGCCGCACAATTTTGGGAGTTTCCCGGATTTTCGAGTTGATCGACCGGGGAATGGAAGACAGCGTACCTTACATAAGCTCGAGCGGATGCCGTGCCCCGGAAGGCCAAGCCTTCAATTTTCTGACCTGCCATTACCGGACCGACATGTTCCGCCAAGACTCTATCCGCCTGCGCCAATCGGACTACAGTTTTGTTTCATTGGATGTCTTGCAGTGTTGGGACATGGATTCCGTGGCGACGGCCTACGCCCGGAAAAACGGGAAAATCCGGAAAAGGGATTTCTCGAAAGTCCTGCGCAGCCTGACCGGCGGCAAGCTACAGGAGGAAGAAGCCAAGCCCCGCGGTCGCCCCGGCTTTGCCCGCTACAGCGGACTGGTGCCCTACAGCTACGCAGGGGAAAACTGCTTCCTCCTGTGGGACGACCGCTGGAAGATGCGCGTATTCAGGGAACACGGGAATTTCGCTTTTGGCGGGAACGGCGGAGACCTCTACAGCCTCCCCTATGATTTCCAAGACGTGAAGCAGCTTGTCCTCTGCCGCTACTCGCCGAACTGCTACGTCCTCCTGCTCCTGACCCGACCGATGATAGAAATGGACTAAAACAAAACCAAATATTTTTGCATGATGAAAAGACTGTTCTTATCACTACTCTTCCTCTTTCCGGCAGCCCTGACGGCCTTCTCCTCCCCCACGGCTTTCCGCCATGTGGCCGTCTACATCCGGATGGAAGGGCTGCGCCCGCTGCAGCCACTGGCCATGGAGGGAGTCGCCCGCGCGGCCTACGACGAGAAAGCCCCGGCCAACGCCTTCGACTTCCGCGCGTACGTCCTGGAGGACACGGCGGGCTACCGCCGCCATTTCCCCGCGCAGAGTTACCGCGGGTGGGTGGAGCTGTACGACTTGGTAGCGGCTTGGGACGCGGACTCCCTGGCCCGGATCTACGAGGCACGGGGAGGGACGTGGGAGGAGGCCCGCATCCCGGAAGTGATGGCCCGGGTGCTGGGGACGGACTTCCGCGTGCCCGCCCGGGACGGGAGCGGCCGGCTACGGGCTGCCGCCACGAACTTCATCCCGCTCCGCTACCGGGGGCGCAACTGCCAGCTGCTCTGGGACGACCTCGCGCGGCTGGACGCGTACGTCGGCGGGCCGCGTCTGGAGAATTTCTCGATGCCCTCCATGGAGCACACGGTGGACTACTCGCTGCGCGGCGTGCGGCACGTTGTCTTGGGGCGCACGCGCCGGGGCAACTACGTGCTGCTGATGGTGACACGGGAGGTGACGGCCCTCCCCTCGGGGCTGCCCGTATCGCTCGGTGCGGTGCTGCCCGACCCGGCAGCGGCGGAGGCCACCGACCGGCCGGCACTGCCGCCGCTGCGCTTCGACACGCTGGCTTCGGCGACGGCCGGGGGCGGATTCCGCTACGCCGCCGTCCACATCCGCTACGAGACCGAACGCCCCGACCGCCCGCTCCCGGGCGCGGGATTGCTGCGCGCGGCCTACAACGAGGGAGACCTGGTCAACGCGTTCCCCTTCCGCGTCTGCCTCCTGCAGGACACGGCGGGCTACCGGGCACGGGTGGGTGCCGGGGAGGAGGCGGACACGCTGCAGGTGTTCGAGATCGTGCGGGCCTGGGACCGCGACTCGCTGGAGCGGCTCTACGCCAGCCGCGGCAAGAAGTGGCGGCGGCAGAAGCTGCGGCAAGCCATGTCCAAGCTCTTGGAGCCGGACTTCCGCATTGGGCGTGTGCCTTGGTACAACTTCTTGTATCAGGTGCAGAGCCATAACGTGAACAGCCTTTCGTATAAAGGGAAAAACTGCCAGGCCATCTGGGACGAAACGGACCGCATCTCGGAAAGCGTGCAGGAAATGACTTATGACGACCATACGGGGCTCGTCTACTATTATTACTTCGATTACTTCCTCCGTGATGCCCGCCACATCATCCTCGGCCGCACGGCGCAGGGCAACTATGTACTGCTGCTCCTGACCCGCGCACCGCTGAAACCGAAAGTAACATGAAAATTACAGGAAAGACCGATATGACAACGAAAAGACACACCATTTCGTCCTTGGCCGGACTGTTCATCTGCCTCGGGCTGTACGCCCAAGAGATAGACTAAGAACACCAAAAGAGTGCTACGCCTCAAAACTCAAAAAGAATGAGAAACCGTTTTCTTACACTGTTGAAGTCAAAGAGCTACACCCTCCTGTTCGCCCTGTGGGCAGGAGGGGCTTTCTGGATTTGCTCGCCGCGCTTCGTGGACGCAGAAGTGACGCCGCAGTGGCTCTGGGCTGTCGCCGGTGGGGCGGTGTGGCTGCTGCTTGCGGCCACCGGCCTGCTGCGGGGACGGGAGGGGGCTGCGCCCTTCACGCCGCGGCAGGCGGCGCGGGTGGTGTGCCTCATGGCGGCGGCACTGGCGGCCTACGCCCTGCTGCAAGGGGCAGGCCTGTGCCCGGGGCGGAACGGGTTTGCCGTCACGGGACGGTCGGACAATCCGGCGGGCGTGGCTTCGGCCCTGGCGCTCTCCGCCCCGTTCTTCCTCGGGATGCTGCGGCGGGGGAAGCGATGGGAGTATGCCCTGTGGGGCGCGGGGCTGGCAGCAGTGGCCGCAGCCGTGGCGGCGAGCGGGTCGCGGGCGGGCATGGCGGCCCTCTGGGCGGAGGGAATGCTCCTCGCCGCCCTGCGCCTGAGGGGACGGCGGCGCGCGGCGGTGCTCGCCCTGTGCCTCGCGGCGGGCGCGGCGGCCGGGACGTTCCTCTACTTCCACAAGCAGGGGTCGGCCGACGGGCGGCTGCTCATCTGGCGGTGTACGGCGGAAATGGCGGCCTCGCGACCCTTCGCAGGCTACGGGCCGGGCGGCTTCGAGGCGCACTACATGGACTTCCAGGCCGATTACTTCGCGCGGCATCCGGACAGCCGCTTCGCCCTGCTGGCCGACGACGTGAAACATCCCTTCTGCGAATACCTCGGCGTGACGGCAGAGTACGGCCTCGCCGGACTCGCGGCGCTGGCGGCGGCAGCGGTCCTGCTCGTGCGGCTCTACCGCAGGGGGCGGGGATGGGAGGCGGACTGCGGCCTGCTCTGCGCGGCGGGCTGGGCGGTCTTCGCCCTGTTCTCCTACCCCGGGCGTTACGCCCACACGTGGCTGCTGGCCGGAATGGCGGTGTGGATGCTGCTCCGGGCAGCGGGCATGACGGGAAGGGGGACAGCCGCCGGACGCTTCCTGCGGCACGGCGCGGTACGGACGGCTGGGGTAATCCTGTCCTTAGGCCTTCTGGCCGGGACGGCGGTGCGGGCCGATGCGGAGATGCGCTGGCGGCGGGCGGCCCACCGCGTCGTGGCGGAGGGCTGGGAGGCCGTGGCAGGGGAATACGAACAGCTGATGAAGCCGCTGGGGCGGGAGCCGCTCTTCCTCTACAACTATGCCGCAGAACTGAACTGGGCAGGCCGCTACGGGGAGAGCCTACGCGTGGGCGAGCGGTGCCTTGCGCGTTATGCAGACTACTACACCCGCCTCCTGCTCTGCGACAACTGCATGAACCTGCGCCGCTACGGGGAAGCCGCCGCCCACGCTCGGCAGGCGGCGCGGATGTGCCCCGGGCGGCTGCAACCGCGCAAAGCGCTGGCCGAGGCCCTGATGGCTGCGGGGAGGAGGGACGAGGCGTGCCGCGTGGCACGGGAGGGACTGCGGATGCCGGTCAAGGTGGAGTCGGCCGCGACGGAACTCCTGCGCGCCGACCTGCACCGCCTGCTACAAGAGGCTGGAAATGGACGCTTCTCCACCTACAAGGACAGTCAGAGAGCCGGGTGGTGATAAACTTATATACACGAAGAAAGAAGGTGTTTCCCATGCCGTAGAAAAGAACATACCACAAGACCCTTTCCACCGGAATCTCCCCCGGGTGGAACAACAAGGGACAAATGTGGGGAGAACAATTAAAACCTTAAAAAAAACGAAGAAACAAAATATGAAAAACCTCTTTTGGAACGCCGCCATCCTGGCGGCCGCAATATGCCTACTGCCGGCCTGTTCGTCCGAGGACGATGACGAGATGTTGGAACGCCAATCCCGAAGCGGATTCCCCGTACTGAGGAAATCGGCAGAGGAAAAGCCAATAGTAGTATGTAGCGGTAGTGCTACTAGGAGTTATAATAACAATATAAAGGTATCTGCTAGCTGGACTTGCTACAAGGTTCCTGCTGGTAGTGCTGTCAATCCAGGAAACCATGTATC
Source organism: uncultured Bacteroidaceae bacterium (assembly GCA_944320955.1). GTDB lineage: Bacteria > Bacteroidota > Bacteroidia > Bacteroidales > Bacteroidaceae > UBA1794. Next base: position 16,036 of record CALUJL010000002.1, on the reverse strand, counting down.
TATTACAGGTCATGCTTCAGATGGGAGTATGTGTAAGACGAAAAATCTGGAATACTCTTTTTCTGGGACGAGTGTCTCAGCAACTGCAACGATAGAAGTAACTTCTGCGTCAGGAAGTAGCAACAGCATAAGTGTGAGTTTGTCTGGTTCTAATGGAACAGGAAGCATAACTTTTGGATAACCAAGCACATGAGAAATTATATAGCTGTAGCTCTGATTTGCCTACTTAGCACTCTCTGCCCCACCTCGCAGGTTCAGGGGCAGAGAGTGCTCCTCTGCCCCCAAGAGACGCTAGCAGAGACGCTACGGGGCGAATATGCCCCTGTACGGCAGGCCCGCTACCGATGGGATCCGGTGGGTGGGGCGCGTTTCCAGATGCCCAGCCTCGCACGCCGCCTCCGCCTGCTTTCCCAAGGCCGGATCGATGAAATCCCCTACCTGCCCGACGGCGACGCCATCGACTTCCAGGCCTGCCTCTACCGCACGAGGCAGGTATGGGAAGACACGCTGGCGCTCCTGAACCGCGGGCTGCACTCCGTGGTGCTGGAGCTGGTGGAGGCGTGGGACGCGGACAGCATCCGCACTCGCTTCGGCCTGTCGGAGAAGAAATTCCGCAAGGCCGAAATCGGCCCCGTCCTCAACGCCTTGGCCGGAGGACGGCTGCGCGAAGGGAAATCCGTGCGGCGCGGCACCCCGGGTTTCGCCTTCTTCGACGGCTTACGCCCATATACCTACGAGGGGAAGCACTGCATGGTCGTTTGGGACGACGTGAGCAAAAACCAAGTTTCCAAGAATCCGCAGGGTTTTGCCGACGCCCCCTCGGGCGAATACTTCTGGGACTTCACCTACACGTTCCAAGATGCCCGGCAAGTGGCCCTCTGCCGCTACTCGGAGAACTGCTACGTCCTCCTGCTCCTGACCCGCCCGATGGTGGAAATGGACTGAAACGGAAAGCGGAAAAAGATGCAGCACTTTTTGCAAAAAGCGGCAGCACTTTTTCCCAAAACCGCCGCATGAATCTGCAACTCGCCGGTTAAACCCGACACACGAACAGACTCGCAGATTATCCACCGGAATGCTCCTTTGTTTGAGGATTGTTTCCTATCTTTACACCCGCTGTTTAACTTGATTATTGGGGATGAGTGATTTCGACAAATATATAAGACAAGGCGAACCTGAGCGCAAAGAAAAGGCTCAAGCGTGGCAGGCCGCCATCGGCCTGCAAGAGGTGGACGGCCTTAAACTATCAGAGTATTTGCAGCAAACGGCAGGCAGGCACATCGCAGGAGAATACCTCAAAGACAATCCCAATACCACACAAACCGAGGTTGCCGTACATATCGGCAAATCTCCCCGAACCGTCAAGCGAATGACCCCCTCTTTGATAGAGCGCGGTTTGCTGGAACAGGAAAACGGGAAAAGGAACGGGAAATGGGTCGTTAGAAACATAAATTTGAACCGTTAAATTCTCATTTATGGAAGAGGTAAAAAGACAACCAAAGAAATCCATCCGTTTCTTTAATGACCGGGAAGTGCGGGCAGTATGGGATGATGAGAGCAATTGTTGGTGGTTCTCGGCAACCGATATAGTCCGAGCTATCAATGACGAGCCGGATTATACAAAAGCCGGAAACTACTGGCGATGGCTGAAACGAAAGCTGAAGCAGGAAGGCATTCAACTCGTGAGTGCCACTCACGGGTTCAAATTTGAAGCTCCGGATGGGAAGTTGCGTATCGCTGATGTTCTTAATAGTGAAGGTGTTGCCCTATTGGCTAAACATTATCCCAATAATAGAGCAAACGAATTCCTTGATTGGTTCACCTATAGCGACAATACGTTAGACGGCCAAAGTAGGAAAAAGGCCTATCAATTATATGAAAGTGGTCTGTTACACACTCTTGAACCCGGTAGTTTAAAATGTCTGCAACAGATTCATGCCTATATCTTTGGTGGATTGGATTGATCGTTATGGAAGAATACGATATGTCCAGTGAGCTAAAATTGATGATTTGAACCGCTAAATTCCCATTTTTCCATACTGCCTATGAAACCAACCATTGCCGTGCTCTTGTTGTTGTTAAACGCTTGGGGGGCTGCTCAGGCTTCCGGTCGCGACTTTCGCTATGTGGCCATTCGGCCTCTTTACCAGATCTATCCTTTCTTTCAATACGATTTTAGCTACAATCGTATGCATTATGATGAGGAAGGATGGGGCAATGGCTTCGAATGTACAACCCACGCTTTGCAGGACACGACCGGCTATATGGACCGCTTCTCAGACCCGCGTGTCCGGGATCTGGTAAAGGTTTACGAAGTGGTACAAACGTGGAAAGTGGATTCCCTGGCCCGCGCCTTCGGGGTAAAGAAAAAGCGCGAACGGAAAAAGTGGCAAAAAGAGGCACGCATCCCCGAAGTAATGCAGAGAGTATTGGGCAAGGACTTCCAAGTGGTTGCCAATGCCGACCTCTCATCGCCACAAGCCGGGCGCAACATGATGCAACTGGCCTACCGGGGACGAAACTGCCAGATCATTTGGGACACCGTGATGGGGATGTACCCGGACTGGTGGCTTAAGAAGGAAAAACCCAGATACCCGCTCTATTATATACTCGACTATTCGTTGCGCGACGTGCGCTGGGTGATTCTGGGGCGTACCGCATCCGGCAACTACGTCCTGCTGATGGTGACAAAACGCCTGCTATAGGAATAAAAAAGGAATTATTCACTCAATTCTATTCAGATACTTATGAAAATATATGCTTGCCTGTTGTTTTTTGCCGGTATTCTTGGTTTTTCCTTTCCGGCGCGGGGACAGTCTTTTGTGGTCGTATGGCCGGACGAGGCCGGGGACGCGCGGTTGACGGAGATGCGGCTCATCTTCGACTCCGGGATGTACGACCCGGACTTTGGCGATGTGCCGTGGTATCGCCCGCAAGACCGGGACTGGGCCTACACGTTCCATACCGTCGCAGTGCGGGACACGACGAATTTTGCAGCTGCCTTTCCCCGGATGAGAAAGAGCTTTCCGCCCTATGTCTTGGAAACGGTCGGCGCGTGGAACCTGGAGGAGTCCGAAAAGGAACTGTCCAAGGCATACGGACGGCGCTGGCGCTCGGCGCGGCGCTTCGTGAAGGTGATGCGCGGCCTCCTCGGCCCTTCGTTCTCGGAACGGAAGGACAAGGGCTGGCACGGGAATGCCTATACCTACGAAGGCGCACCCGTCCAGATCTTGTGGGACGACCCGCGGAAGATGTCGACCGACATGCTGGAAGAGACAAACAACATGGTCCGTTTCGATACCGTATTCGACTGCTCCCTGCGCCAGGCCAAGTGGGTCGTCTTCGGCCGGGAACCCGCCAAGAAGAAGCAAGTGCTGCTGCTCCTGACCAAGGAGCTGCACCAGCTGCCGGATGAATAAGAGATGAATTTCTCGGACTGTATGAAGAATTTCTGGGACGGTCTTTTGCGTCCATCGGTCAAGCCTCTCCTGTTCGCCCTGTGGACGGGAGGGGCTTTTTGGGTTTGCTCGCCGCGTTTCGTGGACGCAGAGGTGACGCCGCAGTGGCTCTAGGCTGTCGCCGGCGGGGCAGTGTGGCTGCTGCTTGCAGCCACTGGCCTGCTGCGGAAAGACGGAACGGGGCCAATGTCACCGGAACATGCGCTCCAATTCTTCTTCGCGCAGGATGACAAAGACGGGGCGGCCGTCGGGGGTGTAGTTGCAGTCGGGAGACTGGAAGAGGGAATCGATGAGGTGCGTCATCTCTTCGGGAGAGAGGGCTTGACCGTAGACGATGGCCGAGGAGCGCGCCAAGGTCAGGGCCAGTTCGTAGTGAAGGCCCTTGCGGAGTTCGGTGGTCTTCTCCATGGAGACGTGGATCAGGTCGGCCACCAGACGGGACGGCGGTGCAGGAATCGCCCCGTCGGTCTCGGCCGGAACGGCATGGACGGCATAGCTCGCACCGCCCATGGGGGCAATGTCGAAGCCCAGGCCGGAGAGGTCGGAACAGATGGCCTGCAGGGCTACGACTTCTTCGGGGGAAAGCTCCACAATCTCAGGAAAGAGAAGCCGCTGGCCGCTGCCCTGCCGCTTCTCCAACTGGTCGGCATAGCGGTCGAACAGGACGCGGATATGGGCCCGCCGCTGGTCGATGAGCATCAGGCCAGACTTCACGGAAACGAGCAGATAGCGGCCCTTCAGCTGAAAGGGCTTATAGCCACCCTCGGGCCGGGAAGCGGCTGCAGAGGAGGAGCCTGCTGCCGACTCGAACAGCCGGGCCTGCTGTTCCCCGGCATCGGGGAAGGAGTCCGGAGCGAAAGTGCCTGCAGCCTGCAGCGTGATACGGGAAGGTATGATTTGCCCCCCCGGCCCGGGGAGCGTCTCCTCCCCTGCCGGAACGGCTCCCGCATAAAGGTCTTCCCACCGGCCAGGCACGGGCTTGGAAGGGGGACGGGAGGAGGAGGTATCGAACGGATTATAGGTGGGGTCGAAACTGACCTGCGGCTCGCGCACGGGGCGGTCGGGCGCATCGGGGAATGAAAGGGCGGGAATGTCGGGCTTGTCGGCGGTATCGAAATCGATGGTCGGCGCCAGCTCGTACTTGCCCAAGGCTTCTTTCACGGCTGCCAGCACTATTTGCCAGACGGGGGCTTCGTTCTCGAACTTGATCTCGGTCTTCGTGGGATGGATATTCACGTCGATCTCCGAAGGCGGCACGGTGAAATAGAGGAAATAGGGCACTTGCTCGCCTTCGGGCACAAGGTGGGCATAGGCCTCCATCACAGCTTTGTGAAAGTAGGGATGGCGCATGAAGCGGCCATTGACGAAAAAATAAGTCTGCGCCCCCTTTTTCTTGGAAGCGTCCGGCTTTCCGACAAAGCCCTTGATGTGCACCAAAGAAGTGTCGGCCTCCACGGGAAGCAGCTGCTGGTTGAGCCGCTTGCCGAAGACCTGAAGGATGCGCTGGCGAGTATTGACAGCCGAAAGGTGGAAGAGTTCCTGCCCGTTGGCGCTCAGTTTGAAGGAAACATCGGGATGGACCAGGACGATGCGCTGAAACTCCGTCAGGATGTGGCCCATCTCCGTATGATTGGACTTGAGGAATTTGCGGCGGGCCGGGACGTTGTAGAAAAGGTTTTTCACCGAAAAGTTCGCCCCTTGCGGACAGGAGACGACCTCCTGGCGCACTACCTTGGAAGCGGCCAGCTCCAGAAGCGTGCCGACTTCCTCATCGGCCGTGCGGGTCTGCAACTCTACTTGGGCCACGGCGGCTATGGAAGCCAGAGCCTCGCCACGGAATCCCATGGTGGTCAGGGCAAAAAGATCATCGGCCTTGTGTATCTTGGAAGTAGCATGGCGCTCAAAAGACAGGCGGGCATCGGTCTGCGACATGCCTTTGCCATTGTCAATCACCTGAATCAGTGTCCGCCCCGCGTCGAGCAGGACGATTTCGATCTCCGTGGCTCCGGCATCGATGGAGTTTTCCACCAGTTCCTTGATTACGGAAGACGGACGCTGTATGACCTCACCCGCAGCTATCTGATTGGCCACAGAGTCGGGAAGAAGACGTATTACATCGCTCATAATCTCACTTTTCTATCTTCACGGAATCGGCAGCATCTGCCGATTCTTCCGGAGCAGCACCCTCCTCCTTGCTTACGGCTACGGGAAAAACGGCTTCCGTCCCTGTGGACTCGGACTCACCGCCAACGGAAGTTTTCTCCACGCCCGAGGACTTTGCACCGGTCCCCGCTACATCGCCGGACGGTACGCCCACGCCCGCCCCCGCAGCATCAACAGACACAGAATCGGCAGGCTGGACCGCCACGGAATCAACGGCTTGAACCGAAGAGGCCGCTCCAAAATCAAGCCCACGGTTGGGCAAGGGAGTATTGCGCCGCGAACGATACTGCAATTCTGTACCGCTCTTTTTGGGACGCCAGTTGAAAATATCGGCAGGATCGGTAGGGCGTACGTAGTCGAACCAGCCGAAATTCTCAAGATAGAGCTTTCCTGCCGGTATCAGAGCCATGGGATGCAAGATTCCCTGAGAAGGACCTTCCATTTTCATCCGATGAATTTTGTTATCCTTCATCCAGATATAGAATTTGGAGGTCGTAGACTCGTTCAGGCCAATCATCGCCTTGTCGCTGTCTTCCGGATAGTAGCGAAGCAGGACATTGCCAAGCACATCGACTTTATGCAAACGCCCCTCCACGAAATAGTACCACATTTCCCGGCCCGATACCTGATTGTAATGGATCGAATCCTTGCGCTCCACGCTCAGGGCCTGCCCGTCTACATGGATATGGTCGATGGTACTGTCGTTCATGTAGATATAAATATACTCGCCCAGTTGCTGTTGCTCGCCGCTCCAGAAGATAGGGTCGCGATACATGCGGATACAGCTATCGATCGTACTGAATGACATGGAGTCGCAAACGGCCTGAAGGTCTTTCTTGTAGAGACGTACCTTATAATAGACGTAGGTTTCGCGATAGGCCGAATCGGTATCCACATGGAAGGTGCGCACTTTCATCGTATCGCCGTGGAGATAGACCGTATCGCCCTGGGAATAATCGAGAACCTGCGCCCGGCCGGTGACCAGGACGGAATCGATCAGTTCGTTATAGTAGCAGTATTCACCGGTCACGATGTTCTTGTTGATGGAGTCGGTGACAACCACATCGCGACGGGCTATGCTGTAACCCTCCTTGCGGTTGTAATAGACTGTATCGCCTTGCAATTTTCTTCCGTCGTCGGTATAGAGGAAAGGACGGTTGGTCAGTTCCGAATCGTCAGCATGGGAATCGTACCAGCCGGCATCGGCCAATATGTGGTTGGTGTCGCTGTCGATCTTGGAAGGGCCTACTATACGGGCCACGCCGCTGCGTGTGTTATACCGCAAGGTATCGGTATCTATGGTGTACTGCGGATTGACCAGTTTTACATCGAAACGGAATTCCGAATCCTTCGTAGCCAAACTATACTGCCCCCATTCGGAAGTCAGGACATTCACCTCGTCCATCATCGTACCGCCTTCGAAATAGTAAGCAAAGTCGAGCAGGCGGTCATAGTTGAGACTGTCGGTCAGCAACGTCGTATTGCGATTGATGAGTTTGCAATTATAGCGCAACTTGGCCAAGGCAATCATGCCGTTATACTGGAGATAGTCGCCATAGATATGAAGTGTATCACCCTGGTGCATCTCGACATGCCCGAATGCCTGAAAGGTATTGCCCCGTTCATTGACATAGGCGCTGTCGCAATCCATGACCATGCCTTTATGGCGGAGACGGACATTGCCCTTGAGTACGGTAATGCCGGGCAAAAGATATTCATTGGCATGGGTTTCGTCGGAATTCAAGATAAAGATAACCTCTGTCTCTTCAGCCTTCTTCTTTTCTGCAGGATAAAAGACATTTGCCTCCGCAACAGTCAGAACACTGCTGAGGAAGAAAAAAGTCAGAATAGAAGAAAGGAAAAGACGAAACCCTGCTCTCATTTAGCGCACCTGCCAGCCTTCGTATTGAAAATCACACTGCTCCCAATCATCGCTAATCTGCACATAGGTTGTCTTCTGCTTCTCACGAATCCATTTCTGCACAGCCTCTGCCTTACGACGGGAAGATACAATGTTCTGAAGCAGCTGAAAGTCTTCTGACATCGTAGCCCGATGAGTCGGAATGCGGTTCCGCAATTTCACGATGGCGCACACATCCCGCTGACTGGAGTTCTTCATCAGGAAAGGAGCGGAGACTTCGTTTACATTCATATGCTCGATAGCCCGCGCTATCTCTACGGGAAGTTCATCCATCTCGAAACGGGACGTCTGAGTCTTTGCATTCTGCATCAGTCCGTTGCTCTTGTGTGTATCCTTATCGTCCGATAGAAGCGCCACGGCCTGCTCGAATGTCAGTTTCCCGCGGCGTATATCGTTGGCCAATGAATCCAAACGCAGCAGATTGGACTGCAACTCCTCGTCGGTAACCTTGGGAATACGCAGAATATGGCGGCAGTTGATGCGGTCGCCTCCTCGTTTTTCGATCAGTTGAATAATATGGTAACCATATTCGGACTCCACAATTTGAGATACCTTCTTCGGATCCTGCAACGAAAAGGCCACTGCGGCAAAAGCCGGGTCGAGCATACTCTTGGGAGTCAGGCCCAGTTCACCTCCCCGACGGGCACTTGCGGGATCTTCCGAATAAAGAATGGCTAAAGAGGAGAAAGACATTCCATTGTTGATGCGCTCCGTATAATCGCGGAGTTCGGATTTTACCCGTTCCTCCTCTTCTATTGAAATTTCAGGCTCTTTCATCAGCAACTGCACCTCTACCCGCATCGGTACCATCGGCAGGCTGTCTTCGGGCAGGCTTTCCAAGAAATTACGCACATCGGCAGGGGTAACATGCACCTTATCCTCAATCTTGGAGCGAACGCCCAATATCTGCTCACGCATCCGGGCTACTTCGCGAAGTTTCTCTTTTATCTCAGACGGGGTTTTACCCATATATTCGGCCAACTTCTCTTCGGTCCCATAATAATTCAACATATCCTCGTATTGATAATTGGCCATTAGGGCTACCCGCTCTTCATCGGCCACCACACTGTCCAACTCGGCCTGATGCAAGAACAACTTCTGCACGGCAAGTTCCTCTGCATATTTACAATAAGCATCTGCAGGTATCGTCTTTCCCTGCATACGCTCTGATTGGATGTACTCCTCTATCTCCGACTTAAAAATGGCTTCATCGCCTACGACCCATACCACTTCGTCAATCACGTTCTTCTCGCTCTGTCCAAAAGCCAAAGAGGGAAGAATCAAAAGACAAACGAAATTTAGGATTCGATAAATGCTTTTTTTCATTCTTATTCCCTAAATTATCAGAAAAGACTAAACACTGTAAGAAGTTCGCAAATCAATGCTTGTTGACCGTCTGCAGGACTTCCCGGTAAATCGTTACCGGATATTTCTTCTGCAGATTGGCTATCCATTGATTTTCCAGATAGGCTTGATAATCCGATGTCACTTTTCCCCGTACATCCGTATAGACTTCCGGCTTTTTCAGTTTCTTTCCTATTACTGCGTTATAAGGGAAATCCTTTATCGGCTCAGGTTTCCCACCCTTAAAACACTTCTTGTCTACAAATTTATTCAGCCCTTTCGTGAAAATACCAATCTGAGCCCGTACGGCTATAGAATCATTCGTATTAAACTGGCTGCGAATCGTCTCACTCCACTGCGCAAAATCGGTCTTCTTCAAAAGCTTCTTCACTTTTTTCAGCGTAGCCTTATCCCGCGTGTGTACCACAATTCCCTTAAACCGCGGCTCATCCCAGTCATACTTGGCACGGTTTTCTTCGAAATAAGCAGTCAGCCCGGACACATCCTCACCAGCCTTGTCCCAAACGCTCTGCTTACTGATCTCAAACAAAAGAATGCCATCGCGGTATTCCTGCATCAGATGGGCAAAAGTCGGTTCGTTTTTCTCCAAATTCTTATCGCCCCATTCCAAGACTTCCTGATCATCCATACTGTCCAGGCCGTATTTCGCACGCAACTCCCGCGCCTTCGCAATACGCCCCATGGGCAGCAGGCCCTGCCGACTGCGCAAAGCCAAAATAGCGCTGCGCACATTGTCGACAGAAGCTGTATCCTGCTCATATTTCATGATGATATGAAATCCGTTTACCGTAGAAAATGGCTCAGAATAAGTACCGACCGGCATTTCGAAAGCTACTTTTTCAAACTCGGGTATGGCCCGATGCCGCTGGACCCAGCCAATCATACCACCATTGGGGGCCGATTGCCGGTCATCGGAGTATTTACGTGCCAAATCGGCAAAACTTTCACCGCTTTGCAGGCACTTATACAACGAATCCATAGTAGCCATAGCCTGTACCCTTCTGCTGTCCGGGGCACTCTGAGGCACATACTTGAATATGTGCGCCAGACGGACACAAGTCCATTCCCCCCTTTCCATCAAAGAGTCATATTGAGCCTGCACATACGCCTCGTCCGCTTGCTTATCGGTCAGATAATCGGCGGCAACCTGCTGCCGATATCCACGGAATTCGCTTAAGAACGCAGAGGTCGTATCCAAGCCCAATGACTCGGCTTCTGCCACTTTCAACTTGAAGTTGATGAAAAGCTGCATATAGTCATCCAAGGACAACTGCTGACTGCTGCTTACATTCCGGTTCTTATTATATATGTACTCAAACTCCGAACGGGAAATTGCCTTATCCCCAATCGTCATTATAATCGGATCAGCCTCCTGAGCCCAAACAAACGAGACACATACTACAGAAAAGCACGCAAGAAACAGTTTTTTCTTCATCTCCAAGTCAAAAGTTTTAGATTCCTTCATCAATTTACTCTCTTCAAGAAACGGAAAAGAAGAGAGAAAATTGTATCCGCGCGCTTATTCCGGACGGCTATAGTTCGGGGCCTCGCTCGTGATTGTCACGTCATGCGGATGACTTTCAAGTACTCCGGCATTCGTGATGCGAGTAAACTTAGCATTATGCAAAGCCTTGATATCTTTGGCTCCACAATATCCCATACCCGAGCGCAAGCCACCACACAACTGATAAATCACCTCGTAGAGGTTTCCTTTATAAGGCACACGGGCTGCAATGCCTTCCGGAACCAGTTTCTTCACATCGTTCTCACCGCTTTGGAAATAGCGATCCTTCGATCCATTCTCCATGGCTTCCAAAGAGCCCATCCCGCGATACGACTTAAACTTACGGCCATTAAACAGAATCGTCTCGCCCGGGCTTTCTTCCGTCCCGGCCACCAGCGAACCGATCATCACCGAATATCCGCCTGCAGCCAAAGCCTTTACCACATCGCCCGAATAACGGAGCCCGCCATCTGCAATAAGAGGAACTCCCGTATCCTTGATGGCCTGAGCCACATCGTAAACTGCGGTCAACTGCGGCACTCCCACTCCCGCCACAACGCGGGTCGTACAAATCGAGCCCGGGCCAATACCTACTTTCACGGCATCAGCACCGGCATCCACCAATGCCTTGGCCGCATCGCCGGTAGCTATATTGCCGACAACAATATCGACTTGCGGGAATCTCCGTTTAGCCTCGCGAAGCGTATCTATAACACCTTTCGAATGGCCATGGGCCGTATCGATGACCAAAGCGTCCACCCCGGCTTCCACAAGAGCCTCCATACGCTCAAAAGTATCAGCCGTCACGCCGACGCCACCGGCCACGCGCAGACGCCCCTTGCTGTCCTTGCAAGCCATCGGCTTGTCTTTGGCTTTCGTTATATCCTTGTAGGTCACAAGACCGATCAACTTGCCCTCCTTATCCACTACCGGCAGTTTTTCGATCTTATGCTTCTGCAAAATCCGGGCAGCCGACTCCAGATCCGTACTCTGGGTGGTCGTAATCAGATTGTCCTTCGTCATGACATTATCGATACGCTTGTTCATATCCAGTTCGAAGCGCAGGTCACGATTCGTCACAATGCCCACCAGCTCCCGTTCGTCATTCACCACAGGAATTCCGCCTATCTTGTATTCAGCCATTATGTCCAGCGCATCACGCACGGTAGAACCGGCTTTTATAGTGACAGGGTCATAAATCATGCCGTTCTCGGCCCGTTTCACCATTGCTACCTGGCGGGCCTGGTCAGCTATCGACATGTTTTTATGAATAACCCCGATGCCACCTTCGCGAGCAATGGCGATGGCCATCTTCGCCTCTGTCACCGTGTCCATAGCCGCGGTCACAAAAGGTATCTTCAGGTCTATATTACGAGAAAACTTCGTAGACAACTCTACGGTACGGGGTAGAACCTCGGAATAGGCGGGTATCAGCAGGACGTCGTCATAAGTCAAACCGTCCATCACCACCTTATCTGCAATAAATGACATAGGAATATGCTTTTAAAAATTATTGCGTGCAAATTTACGCATTTTCTAATCGTAAGAGAAGAGCCTCTCAGCTTTTTTGCATTATTTAGTTTGCCATTTCCGAGATAAACTTGATGCGTACCAGGCGGATCTCTTCTTCCGTAAAGTCTTCGCCCAACTCTTCCACAGCAGTGTCCAAGTCATCGGTCACGGACTCACGGAAATAATCATAAATATCCTGCATGTGGTCCTCATCCATTATCTCGCGCAAGAAATAGTCGATATTCAGTTTCGTGCCGGAATACACGATGGCTTCCACCTCGTCCAGCAACTCCGGGAAGTCCATACCTTTCGAGTTGGCTATGTCGTCCAGAGCGACCTGGCGGTCGATAGCCTGAATGATAGACACCTTGAGCTTCGACTTGTTGGCCACAGTCCGGATCCGGAGGTCCTCCGGACGCTCTATTTCGTTTTCCTCGCAATGCCGCTGGATCAGTTTGCAGAATTCCGAGCCGTAGCGCTTGGCCTTTCCGGCCCCCACGCCCGGGATATTCTGCAACTCCTCCTGGTTGATCGGATAAATCGTCGCCATCGCTTCCAGCGAAGGATCCTGGAATATCACGTAAGGCGGCACATTCAACTGTTTGGAGAGCTTCTTGCGCAAATCTTTCAGCATGGCATAGAGCGTCGGGTCGACCGCACAACTGCCACCGCCCCGCAAAGGAGCCTCCTCCTCCACGGCCTCAAAATCATTATCTTCGGTTATCTTGAACGACACCGGCTTCTTCAAGAACTTCTCTCCCTCCTTTGTGACCTTCAGTATGCCATAGTTTTCCACCTCCTTATACAGGTATCCGGCTATCAGCGCCTGCCGTATCACAGCGTTCCAGAACTTCTCGTCGTCGCCCATTCCGCTTCCGAAACAATCCAGTTCCTCGTGATGGTGAGCCAACACCTCGTTTGTCTCACGCCCTAAAAGTATGTCTATTACGTAATCCTGTTTGAAATTTTCCTTCACGGCCAATATAACCTCAATGGCCGCACACAATGAATCTTTAGCCTCCACTTGTTTCTTGGGATTTAAGCAGTTGTCGCAGTTTCCGCAGTTATCCTCCGTATACTCTTCGCCGAAATAGTGCAGCAACGACTTGCGCCGGCATACCGACGACTCCGCATAGGCGGCCGTCTCCAGCAAGAGCTGCTTCCCTATTTCCTGTTCGGCTACGGGTTTTCCCTGCATGAATTTCTCTAATTTCTGTATGTCCTTATATGTATAAAAGGTGATGCACATTCCTTCACCGCCGTCCCGGCCGGCACGGCCCGTCTCCTGGTAATATCCCTCCAGGCTCTTCGGGATATCGTAATGGATGACAAAGCGCACATCCGGCTTGTCTATCCCCATCCCGAAAGCTATCGTGGCCACGATCACGTCCACCTTCTCCATCAGGAAGTCGTCCTGGTTCTGGGAGCGTGTCACCGAATCCATCCCCGCGTGGTACGGACGGGCATTGATCCCGTTGGCCTGCAATATCTCGGCCAGTTCCTCCACCTTCTTCCGGCTCAGGCAATATATGATGCCGGACTTGCCCGGGTTGTTCTTGATGAACTTGATCACATCCTTGTCTATCGAAGCCGTCTTCGGGCGTACTTCGTAGTACAGATTCGGACGGTTAAACGAAGACTTGAAGACCTTCGCATTATTCATGTCCAGGTTCTTCTGTATATCGTGCTGCACCTTGGGCGTAGCCGTGGCCGTCAGGGCTATCAGCGGCGCCTGCCCTATTTCGTTTATAATCGGCCGGATGCGCCGGTACTCCGGGCGGAAGTCATGCCCCCATTCCGAGATACAGTGCGCCTCGTCCACTGCATAGAACGAAATCTTCACCTCCCTCAGGAAGTCGATATATTCCTCCTTCGTCAGCGACTCCGGAGCCACGTACAGCAGTTTCGTCCGGCCCGAGAGGATATCCCTCTTCACCTGGTCGATGGCCGACTTGTTCAGCGAAGAATTGATGAAATGGGCTATTCCGTCCTCCTCGCTGAAGTTCCTCATCGCGTCCACCTGATTTTTCATCAACGCGATCAACGGGGAAATCACGATGGCCGTACCCTCCATTATCAAGGAAGGCAACTGATAGCAAAGCGATTTTCCCCCGCCCGTAGGCATTAGCACAAACGTGTCATTCCCGGCAAGCAAGTTGCGGATAATCGCCTCCTGATTCCCTTTAAACGTATCGAAGCCAAAATGCTTCTTCAACTCGGCTACCAAGTCTATGTGTTCCATCATAATCGCGTCAGTATCTACATATTTTTATTTATAGGCATCCCGCTTTTCCCGGCAAGGAACCGATAACAGCGAACAAAGTTAAAAACAAGTTCCCATATTTCATAGCGTTTGCCCCGAAAAATCCACGACTGGTCTTCTATATTCGAACGATTTTCATTCGACACAAAACAAAGCCTATGCTTTCGAATGCTAAATCAGAGAACTATTTCGGTCTTATGTTATCTACTTTCCTCCTTTAATCCGATTGCAGTTTTTACAAAGCATCTGGCAATTCTCCGTCACAGTCGTACCGCCTTCTTTCCACGGCGTAATATGGTCGGCTTCCATTTCCTCCAATTCGAAATGCTTGCCGCAATGAACGCAGATGCCCTGTTGCCGCTCGTAGGCTTCGCGTTTCTGCTTTTTGTCGAAAGTGCGGAAACTGAGGTCGCGCAGGTCACCGCTCAGCACGTAGCGATAGATGCCGGACTTCTTCATGATTTCGTCATCCTCCATCAAATCGTGTATCTGCTTTTCGAGGGCAACCGTATCATATACGTTTTCGCCAAACTCATCATACATAGCTCCCCAATCCAAGCCTTTCATCTCGCGGCGGTATTTGGTAAAGGTGGAGCGTACCCATGTAATGATGGATACAAAGTAAGCCCACAGCTTATTGGCATTCGGGTCAAGCTGGTGCAGAGCCATGTACTTGTCCACGCTTTCCACGTTGTCATGGCGGGCTGCCCACTTCAAGATAGTAGCCAAGTATGCCTGCTCTATGGCATTGCCATTCAAAAAATCGGCTCCCATTTTATAGGCAGGACACCCGTTCTTTGAGAAATGCCGACGTGCGTCTGTCACGAAAGGCCCTGCATATACAGCGTTCAGCAGTTCTTGGTCAAGAAGTTTTTCTCCTGCAATGTTGATTACCCGAAACCAATCGAGTTTTTCTTTGTCTGTCCCCTCGCAAAAATAGACTGTCAATTCGTAATTAAGGAACTTGGTTTTCTCTTCCTCTGTGAGTGTAGAAAAATAGAGCGTACCTCGGTCGGGGTCAACGATATTGAAATCATGGATATAGAAACCGCATATCGAGAGGGTACGTTGTTGCCCGTCAAT
Organism: uncultured Bacteroidaceae bacterium; assembly: GCA_944320955.1. Classification (GTDB taxonomy): domain Bacteria; phylum Bacteroidota; class Bacteroidia; order Bacteroidales; family Bacteroidaceae; genus UBA1794. The sequence goes on along the minus strand of CALUJL010000002.1, from coordinate 767 downwards.
CATTTCAAAATTGCCGTTCTCATCTACGCTCCAATACATGATGTTGAGCGGAAAGCCTTTGAGGATGGTTTCCACAACAGCTTGTTGTTGCTTCTCGTCATAACGGAACTCACGTTGATAAGGCGGACGTATGTCTAACTTGCCATGATAACCTTTTACTCCTATATCGGGATCATTGACATATCCGTCAATCAAATCACGGATTTTTATGGATTCCAATTCTATTTGCATATCCTACTCCTTTCCCTTTTTAGACGATTTCTTTGCGTTTTGCTTCTTGGTCAGTGATTTTTCCTCAGACTTCAATCTCCGTTCCACCTTTTTCACGTCCTCTCCCGGCGGCAATTGTTCCGGCACGATTCCACGTTGCAGCAGCATATTCCTTACGGCAGCATTGTTGTCCACGTGCTCACGGGTGATTTGTTCTTGTCCGTGCAAATCCTTTTGTTGAACATTCACGGAAGTCATTTCCGCAGCAAAATCCTTAGCCTTGATACTGATTGTCGGAAGGAAATCTGCCAAAGGCCGATTGTCAGGAGCACCTAACTTGCGTTTCAGCAATGCTGTGTCCAAATGGAATAAAGCCTTGTCTCCTTTGGAACGGATAATACCGAAGCCTTTGTTGTCCACCCCACGTTCGTATAGGATGCCCGACAAACGGTTTTCTGTTTCTGCCAATTTGTTACGTGCCATGACACGCTCGTGTTCCAATATCCGCTTCTGTACAAGCTCTGCCCGGCGTGTCTGTACTGCGAAATAGTTTTGTG
>CALUJL010000001.1 GCA_944320955.1 uncultured Bacteroidaceae bacterium | reverse complement strand
TCTTCGACCCGGCACGTACCAGGTAGATGCCTGCGGGCAGCGAAGCATCCTTGTCCACGGGCAGGCCGCTCATGGTGTAAACCACGTAGTCTTCCGTGCCTTCCACGATGATCCGGCCGTTGCTCGTGTAAACCGTGAAGTCTTGCTCGTCGGCCACAGTCTCTTCGATACCTACGGGCGGAACTACCTCGTCGGCACCGCCGAGATAAGTCAGACGATATCCATACCAGCGTACCGTGGTAGCGTTGATGAAGCCGATGTTCTTCACACCGAAGGTCAGCGTACCGTCGTTGACCATCACTTCGTCCAGCGTGTAAACTGCCGTACGGGCATCCTTCAGCAGGGAGTCTTCGGCCGTCAGTTCGCCACCCATAGCAATGGTATAGGCCGTGAAGGGTACTTGCTCCTCGTAGCGGCTGTCGCCTACGGCATAGAATACCACGCTGTCGTTGGGCACTTCACTGCCATCACCCAGGTTGCCGGCAGCATACAGTCCGTTTACAGTCAGGCGGTAGTAACCGTTGGGGATGTTGGTAAGGGTCTGATACCAGTTGAATGCGGCATCATCCTTCAGGGAACCCTGCCAGTAGCAGAAGTGATCGGTCGGGACACCATAGTAGTCGGAAGAGCCGGTTACGCCCTGCCAGTCGATGTTGTTGGACTCCATGACATAGCCCGTCGTACTCTCATGTTGGTCGGGGTTGGTGATCAGGAACGTCACATCCTGGCCTTCGGAGTGTACGCGGATGCCGTTGATGGCCGTCTGCAACACGCCGACCACGCTGTCGGCTTCGGCAGCTACGGAGGCATCAGCGGCAAGATAAGCCGTAGCCTCGGCGATGGCCGTGTTGAGGGCTTCCAGGCCGGCTTCCGTAGCGGAGTCTGCCTCCTGATAGAGCTGTGCTTCGGCTATGGCGTCGTTAATCGAGTTGTAGGCTTCTATCGAAGTGCTGATATTGCCGGGAATGGCAGATACCTGGGGCAGGTATTCGGCAATGCCTTCCACGTTGACAGGATCGGCACCGGCCACCGTCTTGGCACCGGCAATCGCCTCGTTGGCAGCTGCCAGGTCGCCCTTCAAGGCTGCGCCTTCGGCCACTTCCACTTCGGCCTCAGCCTCGGCAATGGCATTAGCCAGCAGGTCGTTGAGGCCGCTGAGATCCTGGCCCACGTATTCCAGACGGAAGTTGTCGGCGCTGAACCAGGTGTTGGCAAACGGAGTGCCGCCCCAGAGTTCGTCGCCCTGGGTGGTGGTACCGATGGTCAATGTGCCGTCGGCTACGAGAATACCATCTACGGTATAAGGCTTGAAGAGACCCGTACCGTCCATTTCGGTGGCGAAATACGTACCCATGGACTGGGCAAACACGTAGCTGCCAGCACCATCGCCGCACATGTCGGCCGTCAGGCGATAGACACCTTGAGGCAGATCGCTGAGGACTTGCGTAGCGGTGTACTCAAGAGCACCGGCCGTGCCGTGCCATGCGTTGAAATAGGTGGTGCCGTTGTCCGTAGAGTCGGGATAGAAGTCGTTGCCCGTGCCCAGATAAGCCTGAGCCGTTACGGGAGCGGAGATGGTCCATCCCGGGGCGCAGTCGGGCTCGGAGGAGTTGAGCGTGCCGTCTACCGTGGGGTTCTCGATGAGGAACGTCAGGTCCACGGGATTCTCCTCCGTGGCCGATGTAATTCCGCTCAACTGATATTCGGGGAATTCGGCTTCGAGGGCAGCGATATGACCCATGATGACATCCAAGTCTACAGCCTGCGTGAGTGATAGCTCGGCTGCATCGCGCAACGTCTGCAGTTCGGCCAGTCCGGAATAATTCAAGGTCTCGGCGGAAAGTGCAGAATCGATCACAGTCTGCAGCACACCCCGCTGCTCGATCAGAGAGTCGATATGGGCAGTAAAGGCTATGATTTCATTTTGATAAGCCGTGGCCAACTCCATCGTATTGATCTCTGCCGGAACGGGATTGGTATAATTCAGTACCATATCCTCCCATCCTTCGGGCGCATATTCCCAACCCAGCTGATCAAAACTTGCCTGCAACAAGGGGCCATACGTCATCTCCGTCTGCTGGTTGATGCTTGCTACGATGGCTTCCTTGTCGCCCGTGCGGGTGAGGGTGAGGTTGTCCAGATAGATCTGCTGCGGGAATGCGCCCAGACCTACGTACGAATACTCGAAATAGATGCGTACCGGCTGGTTGTCTTCCATCACAACGAAGTCTACGGACATCGTGGTCAACTCGGGCGGAACCGTGGGCTGGCCTGCCGGATTGGCTATCGTTTCGTGCATATAGTGGGGGAACTCCACCTCGGCATGATAGCCGGCTGCTTCGTTATCCACTTTCGCGTAGTAATTGTATCCGTTGCTTGCAAACCAGTTGTTGTTTTCGTCCTGCTCCAGCACGCAACCGTCGGCCGTCAGCGTATAGGCACCGGCGGGCAGGTCGTTGACGGTCTGCTCGATCACGATGATCGGCCCCGTAGTACACCATGCGGCCGCATTCCACGCCATAAAGCCTTGCGTATAGTAGCCTTCACCCTCGGTGGGCATAAGCAACGCCTGGACATTCTTGTCTTCCGCCGTCATCCCGTTCGCACCGGGAGCATCGGCCGAATAGACTTCGTACTTGAAGTGCTGCGAGCCCCACTCTGCGTTTTCGGCATTGTAGGTCACGGTCCAGCCCTTCGGGGCATAAAACGTTCCGTAGTTACCGGTCGTAAACGAACTTTCGAGGTCCGGACCTTCCTCGAAACCGGCATTGACAATGTGCGAGGTGAAATCCTCCTCCTGGGCCACTGCCGTGAGCGAAGGCACACAGGCGGCGGCAAGCAGGCTTGCCAATAACAAACATCTTTTTTTCATCATAAGACTGTTTTTTAGTTAAACATAGTAGTAATTGAGCATATAAGTTTTCCGTTAGTTCCACTGTTTATCCTGACGATACGTGGCTTATTCGCTCTTATAGGTGACAAAGATATAGCAAAAGCCCCGAAAGATGTTCCAAATCCTCTTTTTTTCTGCCGATATTGATACTTTTTTTCACACTCCGCCCTGCATAGGGCCACTTCCGAAGCAGAACCGGGGGAATCGGCCTGCCTACACAACAAGAAATCAGCGGCTCTTCTGCGGTTCCCGCAAGGGAAAAGATGGAGGCAGGGGGGGGGGAGCAAAAGCGGGATACACATGTCGCAACTGCCCGATCCTCACCCGCCGGAATTGCGAAAGAAGGGCATTGGGCGAAGACGTACCGTTAACAAAAGGAAGAAAAATAGTTGCGAAAACAACCTATAAGTAGAACACAGAATAAAAAAGGTGGCAGTTTCTCACGAAACCGCCACGCACCTTATCTAACCTAATAGAGACATGCTTCGCGCATGCCGTTGCCTTATAAAAAGATTATTTGCACTTGTTTTCCTTGTTTGTCAGCGGGCTGCGTAGGCATTGCCTTCGGCATACTGCCGCAGGGCGGTGGCGCCGGCTGCATCGAGGGTTACGGACATCGTGCGCCCCTCGCCTATGCAGACGTCGGCCGTACCGTTGTCCTTCAGGGTCATCAGCTTGTGGCTCTTGCCTCCGGCCACTACGCTCCACGTCTTCTTCTTGGAGTCGAACTTAAGTTCCATGGACTGGTCGGCCTGCTGCACCTTGTAGCCGTCCTTGGTGGAGGTGATGGCATATTCGCGGCCGTCGGAACCTTTCACGCGCTGTGTGGTGCCGGCGGCAATGGGGTTGCTGCCGGTCCAGAACTCGATGGTGTTGATGACCAATACGTCGGCCAGCATCGATATTTCATACACGGGAACGATCCACATGGCAAGGTAGAGGATTTCGTTTACCCACTTGTTGCTCACGCTCTGGTTCCAGTCGTTTACTTTGTTAAACAAGGCATGGGAGCCAATGCAGGAGGTCATCATGACGCTGCCTGCCAGAATTGCCGAAACGGCTACTAAGTGATTCTTTTTCATCGTTCCTCCGTTTTTTGGGGATGGATAATAGGGGGCTCATGCTTTCGAGCTATGGGGCAAATATAGCGTGTTTCCGGAAGAGCGCAAAAGGGAAACGGAGTTTTTTTGCGCCCCGGGGGCGTTTTTCCCGTTTTCGCGCAGCCGTTCCGGAAGGGGCGGCGGGGCAACCGGAAGCCCGATGCGCCACGAGGGGAAAAAAGATGCAGGACTTTTCCGGAAAAGCGGCAGCACTTCCGGCCGGAAGTGCTGCCGCTTTTCGCCGGAAGGTCAGAGGCGCCCTTTGTCTTCGAGATAGGAATCCTTGAACCCGAGGAAGTAGAGCACGCCGTCGAGGCCTATGGTATTGATGCTCTGGCGGGCGTTGGCCACGACTTTGGGCTTGGCATGGAAGGCGATGCCCAGGCCGGCCACTCCGAGCATGGGCAGGTCGTTGGCCCCGTCGCCCACGGCGATGGTCTGGGCTATGTCCACTTTCTCCACCTGGGCTATGAGACGCAGCAGCTCGGCCTTGCGGCGGCCGTCGACCACCTCGCCCACGTAGCGCCCGGTGAGCTTGCCGTCGGCCACTTCCAGCTCATTGGCATAGACATAGTCGATGCCGTATTTGTCGGCCAGGTAGCGGCCGAAGTAGGTGAACCCGCCGGAGAGGATGGCTATCTTGTAGCCGTAGCGCTTGAGCACGTACATCAGCCGGTCGACGCCCTCGGTGATGGGCAGGGATTCGGCTATCTCCTGCATGACACTCACGTCGAGTCCCTTGAGAAGGGCCACGCGCTCGGTGAAACTCTCGATGAAATCGATCTCTCCCCGCATGGCGCGCTCGGTGATGGCTGCCACCTGCTCGCCCACGCCGGCCCGTTTGGCCAGTTCGTCGATGACTTCGGTCTCGATGAGGGTGGAGTCCATGTCGAAACAGATGAGGCGGCGCATGCGGCGGTACATGTTGTCTATCTGGAGCGAGTAGTCCACGCCGAGTTTCGGGGCCATTTCCATGAGCTGGGCATTGAGCTGTTCGCGGTCGAGGGGCGTGCCGCGCAGGGAGAACTCGATGCAGGCGCGGCTCTTGGCTTCTTCCTTGTTGAGCGGCAGGCGGCCGGTGAGGCGTTTGATGGCGTCGATGTTCAGATGCTGCTGGGCTATGATGGAAGTGACGGCGGCTATCTGCTTGGCGGTTATCTTCCGTGCCAGAAGGGTGAGGATGTAGCGGTTCTTGCCCTGCAGGGAGACCCAGTTTTCGTAGTCGGAGACGGAGATGGGCTCGAAGTTGACGGTGACGCGCAGCTCCGTGGCCTTGAAAAGCAACTCCTTCAATATGGAACCCGACTCGTCGGAGCGGGCTTTGATGAGGATACCGAGCGAAAGGGTGTTGTGGATATCGGACTGTCCGATGTCCAAAACGTCGACATGGTAGCGGGCGAGGATGTTGCTCACTGCGGCCGTCAGGCCGAGGCGGTCGATGCCGGTGATCCGGATGAGGATCAGTTCGGTCTCGGGGGAAGAGGTGTCGTTCATAAGTTTAAGGTTTTAGGATTTTTTCATGGAGGGGGACTCTCCTACCGCGGTGCCTTATATAAATAAAGGTAGAGGGCGATGAAGGAGAAGACGACGTTGGGCAACCAGACGGCCACCCAGGAAGGCATGTTGCCGCTGGCCGAGAAGGTGGCCGAGAGGCTCTGGAAAAGGATGTAACCGAAGCTCAGGACCAGCCCGATGCCCAGATTGACACCCATGCCGCCCTTGATCTTCCGCGAAGAGAGGGAGAGCCCGATGAGCGTCAGCACGAAGGAGGCGAACGAAGCGGCAATGCGCTTGTGGTATTCGATTTCGAAAACCTTCAGATTCCCCACGCCGCGCTGCTTTTGCTTTTCGATATAGTGGCGGAGCTGGGGGCTTGTCATGGTTTCCTGCTGCCCTTTGAGCAAAAGGAAGTCTTCGGGCGACATGTCGATGATGCTGTCCATCATCACGCCCCGCGTCATACGCTCGTTCTGCCCGTCCATCGTGCGCAAAGTGTAGTCGCGGATGTGCCAGAGGTTTTCCTTTTCGTCGTCGTAGCGCAGGGAAGAGGCCGTGAGGTGCGAGACGAGCTGCTTTCCGCGGAACTTGTCGAGCGAAAAGTTGTAGCCCGTCGAGCGTGAAGTCTCGTAGCGCTCGATGTAGGCCACGACGCCATCGTCCACTTCAAGCTGTATGTTGGTCACAAACTCCGACTTTTTCTTCTTTACATACTGGTCTTCGAAGTCGATGCGCTTCTTGTTTCCCTGGGGGATGACGTAGGTGCTCAGCGTGAAGTTGAGCAAAGCGATGAAAGCGGCTGCGATGAAATAAGGACGTATGAGGCGGTTGAAACTCATGCCGCAAGACTGCATGGCAATGATTTCCGAATTGTCGGCCAGGTTGGAGGTGAAAAATATAACGGAGATGAACACGAACAGCGGGCTGAACATGTTTGCGATGTAAGGGATGTAGTTTACGTAGTATTCCGTTATGATTTTGCTCACGGGGGCATCGTGCTCCATGAAATTGTCCACCTTCTCGTTGATGTCGAACACGACGACAATCGTAATGATGAGGGCAATGGAGAAGAAATAGGAGGCGATGAACTTCGTAATCAGATAGGTATCGAGCCGTTTGAGGTGGAAGTATTCCCGCAGCTTGCGCTTCTCCCGGCGGGGCGGTGCCACGCTTGCGGGAGCCGGCGCTGCATCCGGGGTTTCCTCCTGCTGCACCGCCGTCACGACCGGCGCGGGCTTCCGGCTTCCCAACGCCCGCAGACGGCTCCAGGCCCGCTTCATCAATCCGAAGGTTCTCATCGTACTGTCCTTTCTTTCTTTATAGCCTGCGGCTCAACACTTCTACCATTTCGCGCTTCCAGGGCAGGAAATCGCCCCGGATGATGCGGCGGCGCGCCTCGCCGACGAGCCAGAGGTAGAAAGCAAGGTTGTGGATGGAAGCGATTTGCAGGGCCAGGATTTCGCCGGCGTGGAACAGATGGCGCAGGTAGGCTTTCGTATAGATGCGGTCTACGGAGGCGGCGCCGTCTTCCTCGATGGGCGAGAAGTCGTATTCCCACTTCTTGTTTTTCATGTTCATCACGCCCTGTTTGGTGAAGAGCATGCCGTTGCGGCCGTTGCGCGTGGGCATCACGCAGTCGAACATGTCCACCCCGCGCTCGATGGCCTCCAGGATGTTGGCCGGAGTGCCTACGCCCATGAGGTAGCGGGGCTTGGAGCGCGGAAGAATCTCGTTGACCACTTCGATCATTTCGTACATCTTCTCCGTCGGTTCGCCTACGGCCAGTCCGCCGATGGCGTTGCCCGGAGCCTCTTTCTCGGCCACCCGCTCGGCCGCCTCGCGGCGCAGGTCGGGGAAGACGCAGCCCTGCACGATGGGGAAGAGGGCCTGATCGTAGCCGTACTTGGGCTCCGTGGCATTGAAACGTGCAAGGCAGCGGTCGAGCCAGTCCATCGTCAGGTCGAGCGAGCGCTTGGCATAGCGGTAATCGCTCGTGCCGGGCGGGCACTCGTCGAAGGCCATTATGATGTCCGCCCCGATGCTCCGCTCGATATCCATCACCCGCTCGGGCGTAAAGAAGTGCTTGCTCCCGTCGATGTGCGAGCGGAATTCCACGCCTTCCTCCCGGATTTTGCGGATGCCGGTCAGCGAAAAGACCTGGAAGCCTCCGCTGTCCGTGAGCATCGGGCGGGAGAAGGAATTGAACTTATGCAAGCCTCCGGCCCGCTCCAGCACGTCGATGCCGGGGCGCAAGTAGAGGTGGTAGGTATTTCCCAATATGATTTGCGCCCCGATCTCCCCGGTCAGTTCGGCGGCGTGCACGGCTTTCACCGTGCCGGCCGTGCCGACGGGCATGAATATCGGGGTCTCAACCGGGCCGTGTGCTGTCTCGATACGTCCGGCACGCGCCTGGCTTGCGCTATCGGTGGCTATGAGTTCGAAAGTCATCTTGGCTTTTGGTTTCGTAGCAGAAGGGCTTCTTGCCGCGCCGCTGCCGCACTCAGCCTTTCCCGGCTGGCGTACCCGGAAAAAGCGCAAGGCCTTTTCCCGAAAAGCGGAAGCGGTTTTTCGACAATGCGGCGCATCTTATTTTTCTTTCTTCTCGGCGTTTTCCTTTACGGGAGCAAGCAGGTCGAGCGGTTCGGCCACTTTCTCCTCCGTCAGCGCTTCGGCTATTACCTCTTTGATGTCGCTTACGTAGTGGAACGTGAGGCCTTTCAGGTAAATAGGCTGTATTTCCTCGATGTCCTTGCGGTTCTCCTGGCAAAGGATGAGTTCCTTGATGCCGGCGCGCTTGGCGGCGAGGATTTTTTCCTTGATGCCGCCCACGGGAAGCACCTTGCCGCGCAGCGTGATCTCGCCCGTCATGGCCAGATTCTTCTTCACTTTCTGCTGCGTGAAGGCGGAAATGAGCGAAGTGACCATGGTGATTCCTGCAGAGGGGCCGTCTTTAGGGATAGCGCCCTCGGGGACGTGGATATGGATGTTCCAGTATTCGAAAATGCGGCTGTCGATATGGAAAAAGTCGGCGTGCGCCTTGATATACTCCATGGCCAAAATGGCAGACTCCTTCATCACGTCGCCCAACTGCCCGGTCAACGTGAGTTTTCCGCCTGTCTTGGCCGGAGCGGGACTAAGGCTTGTCTCCACAAAGAGTATCTCCCCGCCCACCGGGGTCCAGGCCAATCCGGTGACGACGCCTGCGTAGTCGTTGCCTTGGTAGCGGTCGCGTGTGAACTTCTCCGGGCCGAGGAATTTTTCAAGGTCGCCGACGCGGACTTCCGGATACTCGTTTACGCCATCGCGGGCATAAAGGAAAGCAATCTTGCGGAGCACCTTGGAAATCGTCTTCTCCAACTGCCGCACGCCGCTCTCCCGGGTGTAGGATTCGATGATCTTTTCCAGGACGGGCTTGCCGAACTTTATCTCTTTCGGCTTGAATCCGTTGGCTTCCAACTCCTTCGGCACGAGATAGTTGCGGGCTATCTCGATCTTCTCCTCGGTGATGTAGCCGCTGACTTCTATGAGTTCCATGCGGTCGAGCAGCGGTTGGGGGATGGTGCCCAGCGTGTTTGCCGTAGCGATGAACATGACTTTCGACAAGTCGTAGTCCACGTCGAGATAATTGTCGTGGAAAGCATTGTTTTGCTCCGGGTCCAACACTTCCAACAAGGCAGACGAGGGGTCGCCCTGGTTGCTCTGATTCAGCTTGTCTATCTCATCGAGTATGAAAACGGGATTGGAACTTCCGGCCTTGCTTATGCCCTTGATGATGCGGCCGGGCATCGCGCCGATGTACGTCCTGCGATGGCCGCGGATTTCCGACTCGTCGTGTACGCCGCCCAGCGAGATGCGTATGTATTTCCGCTTCAGGGCGTCGGCAATGGACTTCCCCAAAGAGGTTTTTCCCACGCCGGGAGGACCGTAAAGGCAAATGATCGGCGCCTTGAGATCACCGTTTTTCAGCTGCATGACAGCCAGATGCTCCAGGATGCGCTCCTTCACTTTTTCCAACCCGTAGTGGTCGCGGTTGAGAACGCGTTCGGCATTTTTCAGATTATAGTTGTCTTTGGTGTATTCCCCCCAAGGCAGTTCCACCATCGTCTGGAGGTAATTGAACTGCGTGCTGTAGTCCGGCGACTGGGGATGCAGCCGGTCCAGCCGGTCCACTTCCTTGAGAAAATATTTCTTGATGTCCTCGTTCCACTTCTTCTCTTCGGCTTTTTTGCGGAACTCTTCGGAATCCTGCTCCGCGCCGGTGCCCAATTCGTCTTGGATGGTCTTGATCTGCTGCTGCAGGAAGTATTCGCGTTGCTGTTGGTCTATGTCTTCCCGTGCGCGGGCCTGGATATTCATTTTAATCTCGGCCAGTTGCACCTCCCGGCTCAGTATCTCGAGGAGTTTGTAGGCCCGGTTTTTCATCGAGTCCATCTCCAGAAGCATCATTTTCTCATCCTTCTTCAGCGGGAGATTGGCGCAGAGAAAGTTGATCATGCCCCGCCCGTTGCGGATATTGCGGATGGCAAACACCGATTCGGGATGGATCATATCTGAAGACTTGATGTACTGTATGGCCAGATCCTTGCAGGAATCCACTATCACATCAAACTTCTGGTCGCCTTCTTCAGGCATTTCTTCGGGAATGACCTCCACGTCTCCCTTCAGATAGGGAAAGACTTGGGTCAGATCCGTAAGGCGCAGGCGCTGCAAGCCCTGCAGGATGACCGTCGTCGTGCGGTCGGGCATCTCCAGGACACGCAGCACTTTGGCAGCAATGCCCACATGATGCAAATCATTGTAGTCGGGCTCTTCCGTATCAGCGCTCTTCTGGCAGACGACGGCAATAAGCGAATTTTTCTTATTGGCCTCGTTCACCAAACGTAACGAACTGCTCCTACCCACGGAAACGGGCATCACAACGCCCGGGAACATCACCATGTTTCGCATGGGAAGCACCGGTATGCTCCCGTCGAACGAAGGGGTTTCCTGTTCATCCCCTCCCTCGATTTCCGCAATCAGAGAGAAACTTCCCTCATTGCTGCCTTCCATGTCGTTCAACATCCACTTCTGTATCATAAAGTCCTCGGTCTTGTCCATTTTTCGTCTAATCTTCGGCAAAGGTAACGCTTTCTTTGATAGTTTTCGCTCTTCCTCTTTTATAAAATGGAGGGAAAAGACTACTTTTGCTTCTCATGCAAAATACTCCTTTCCTGCAATTACTATGCCAAAGCAATACTTCCAATTCCGCAATTTTACCTTACGCCAGTCACGCTCGGCCATGAAGGCCGGCACCGACAGCTTGCTTCTGGCCGCCTGGAGCGACTTGGGAAATGCCCGGAAGATACTGGACGTAGGGAGCGGCACGGGCATCCTCGCCCTCTTCGCCGCACAACGGAATCCCCGCGCCCGCATCACCGCCGTCGAGATAGACCCCGGAGCGGCGGAAGACGCGGCAGAGAACTTTGCCAATTCCCCCTACTCCGACCGCATCAGGCTCTTCAACGAGGACTTCACTCTTTTCGCACAAAGAGCTGAAAACGAAACATCTTCTTCCGAAAAGTACGACTATATACTCTCCAATCCCCCCTACTTCTCACAGGCTCTCCCCTCGCCCGACGAACAGCGCACCCGGGCGCGCCACGACACCACCCTCACCTGTCGCGGACTGATGCAGGGCGTCGCCCGACTACTGGCTCCGGAAGGCCGGTTTGCCCTCATCGCGCCGGAAGAATACGCCCCCGCCGCCCGCGCCGAAGCCTTTGCGCAGAAACTCTATACTTGCCGGCAGACACTGGTTTCTGCCAAGCCTGCCGGCAGCGGGACGCGGCGCATCTTGCTCGAATTCGGCCGCACGCTCGAAATCTGCCGTACAGACTCTTTCCATATCCAGGAGGCCGGCGGGACATATTCCGCCCGCTTTCAGAGCCTTACCGAACCGCTCTACCGCGAAGGCTACTTCGCCGCGCGGTAGAAGCGCCGCCCTCACGGCTCGGGGAGCAAGCCAAAATGGCAGAGAGCACGGTACACCCCGTCGTCGTCCACGGAAGATGTCACATAGTCAGCCGCGGCCTTCACCTCTTCATCCGCATTGCCCATCGCGACGCCCACGGCGGCATCGCGCAGCATCTCGATGTCGTTGCCCCCGTCGCCAAAGGCCATCACCTCCTCCGGCGCAATCCCGAAACAGCCGCACAGCCGGCGGATGCCCACCGTCTTGCACGTATCGGCCGGGACCACATCGGAAAACGTATGGAACCACCGCGTGGCGCGACAGTGCGGCAGGCGGCCCATGACTTCCTCCTCCCGCTCTTTCCCGAAAAAGGCGATGAACTGGTAGACCTCCTCGTCGCACTTCGTGCGCAGGTCGGCCTGCGGAACCCGGATAAAGTTGAGCATACGGAAAACGTTTTGCACGTTTTCATCGACAAAATTCAGGTACATATCCCGCTCGCGCACAAAGACACACGGCATCGGGCGCTGCTCCATCAAGTCGAGCAATGCGGCCACATCGTCCCGATGGACAGGGCATTTATGGACAACCCGGCGCTCCGGCCCGGCATAGCAGAGGCCACCGTTGAGCGTGACATACCCGTCGAACTCCAGATCGCCCAGATTGTTTATGGCCGACAGGTGCCGCCCCGTGGCCACGAACACCTTGATTCCTGCGGCGCGCAGCAACTTGAGGGCACGGGCGGCAGAGGGCGGCACCGCGTGCGTGCGGAAACTGACCAAAGTACCGTCGACATCGAAGAAAACCGCCCGTATCATCGCTTCAGGTCCTCCAGCAAGCGTTCGACAACACGGTCGGGATTCCCCATTTCATCGAGCAACGAGACAAAACGGCTGCCGACAATCCCTCCCCGCGCATAGGCGCAGGCGGCGGAGAAGGTGGCCTTGTTGGAAATCCCGAAGCCTATGAGCCGCGGGTTGCGCAGCTTCATGGCTTCGATGCGGCGGAAATAGTCCAGACTGGCCTCGCCAAACTCTTTTTGCGCGCCGGTCGTGGCAGCAGACGAGACCATATAGAGGAAACCGCTTGCCGAGCGGTCGATCTGCCGTACCCTTTCTTCGCTTGTCTCGGGGGTTATCAGCATAACTGCCCTCAAGTCATGGGCTTCTGCCGTACTCCGGAAACTTTCCTCATACTCCCGAAAAGGAAGATCGGGGATAATCATGCCGTCGATGCCGCACTTCCGGCAGTCGCGGCAGAAGTTTTCGAAACCGTACTGCAAGATCGGGTTGAGATAGCCCATCAGGAGCAGCGGCAGGGTAATGCCTCTCTCCCTTACCCCCTCCAGTTGGCGAAACAGGAGGCGGAGCGTCATGCCGTTGCGCAAGGCTTTTGTCGAAGCCGACTGTATGACCGGCCCGTCGGCCATGGGGTCGCTGAAGGGGATGCCTATCTCTACCAGGTCTGCCCCATGGGCCTGCAGGGATTCGAGCGTCGGGACCGTGCTGTCGAGCGCCGGATGTCCGGCGCAGAAGTAGACGGACAGCAGGTCGCGCTTGGGCGATGAGAAAAGTTGGTCGATGCGATTCATCTGTTCTATAGCTTTAGATATTTTCTTTATTCTGTTTTGATTCATTTTTTTCATGCGAAAGTCCGCTCAAGAAAGCCTCTATCCGGAGCGGGTCTTTCTTCCCCGGAGCGGTCTCGAAGCAACTGTTGAGGTCGTACCCCACCAGCCGGGGGTGGCGGAAGCGGCGCAATTCCCGGAGGCACTGCACTCCTATCCCGCCGCTCAGCAGGAAAGGCGTGCGTCCCGCATAGGCGCCCAGGATTTCCCAGTCGAACCTCCGTCCCGAGCCGCCGTAGGAGGGCGATTTCGTGTCAAAGATAAACAAATCCGCCGCTCCGTCAAAATCGGCCGTAGCCTGCAGGTCGGCGGCCGAAGCCAAGGAGAAAGCCTTGAACACCCGGAGCGGGCGCCGGGCCTCCCCCTGCAGCCGCCGGCGTACCTCGCGGCAGAAGCCGGGCGACTCATGCCCGTGGAGCTGGACGGCATCGAGACGGAAGCGGCGGGCCAAAGCTGCGATATGGTCGATTCCATCGTCCACAAACACCCCTACGCGCCGCATCTTCCCGGGCAAATAAGCCGGCCGCTCCGCCACGAAGCGGGGCGAACGCGGATAGAAGATGAAGCCCATCCACAAGCCGCCGCACAGCCCGGCCTCCGATTCGCAGGCGGCACAGGCGGTTTCCTCCACCGCCCGTATGTTCTCCGCCTCGCGCATTCCGCAGATTTTGATTTGCAGTTTCTCCATTTCACTTATCCGTTTTTACCGATTCCGCCGATGAAATCGGCCAAAGCCCGCCCCGGGTCGTCCGCCTTCATGAAGGTCTCCCCGATCAGGAAGCCTCGGAATCCGGCCTTTCGCAAGTCGCCCACCGTCTGCGCCTCGGCCAGTCCGCTCTCCGAGACGAGCAACGGCCGGACCGGCAGTGCGGCCGCCCGCTCCCGGAGCGCCCCGGCCAGGCGGAAGGACTGCTGCACGTCGGTACGGAAGGAGCCGAGATGGCGGTTGTTGACGCCCACCATGTCCGCCCCGGCGGCCAAGTAGTCCAACTCTTCCTCCCCATGTATCTCCAGCAACACCTCCATGCCCAGCTCATGCGCCCGGCCGCAAAGGTCCGCGCACTGCCCCGGCGCGAGGCAGGCGGCTATGAGCAACACGGCATCCGCCCCGAGGATGCGGGCCTCAAGGAGCTGGAACTCATCGATGATGAACTCCTTGCGCAGCACAGGCAGGGCGCAGGAAGCGCGCGCCACCCGCAGGTCCCCGGCCGACCCGCCGAAGAACTCCCCGTCGGTCAGCACGGAGAGGGCCGATGCCCCCGCCCGCTCGTAGGCCGGGACTACCTCTTCGGGGCGCGCCCCGCGACGTATCCAGCCCTTCGAGGGGCTGCGCCTCTTGAACTCGGCTATGATGCCCGATTCCGACCCGGCCAGCGCCTTCCGCACAGAACGCACGGCGCCGGCCGCCGAAAGCCCATCGGCCAGTTGACCGGCCGGCACGAGCCGCTTCCGGGCGGCCACCTCCTCGCGCTTGCGGGCCACTATGGTCTGCAAAATATCTGCCATCGCCCTGCCTCCTATCCGTTGAGTTCCACAAAACGCCGCAGCGTATCCTTGGCCCGCCCGCTCACGAGCGCCTCGCGGGCTTCGCCTATGCAGTCGGACAGCGGCTTGCGGGGACAGACGGTCTGAATCGCAAAGGCGGCATTGGCGATGACCACGTCCTGCTGCGCCGCCGTGGCCGTCCCGTCCAAGACGCGGTCGAACAGCCGCGCCGCCTCCTCGGGGGTCTCGCCGCCGCAGAGCTCCTCTTCGCGGCAGCGGGCAAAGCCGAGAACCTCCGGCTCATAGATTTTCTCATTCTGCGCAGTGGCCACCTTGAAGGTCGAGGTGAGCGAAATCTCGTCGTAGCCGTCCAGGCTGTGCACCACGGCATACTGCGTGCCGCTCGCCTGGTAAACATAGCTGTAGAGGCGCAGCAGCGGCAGATTGTAGACTCCGAGCAACTGGCAGGCCGGCAGGGCGGGATTGACCAGCGGGCCCAGCACATTGAAAAACGTGCGCACGGCCAGCGACTTGCGTATGGGGGCCACAGCCCTCAGCGCCGGGCTGAAAAGCGGGGCGTGGAGGTAGGCTATGCCCGTCTGCTCGATGCTCCGGCGCAGAAGGGCCTCGTCGGTCGTGAAGCGCACACCGTGCTGTTCCATCACGTTGCTCGCACCGCTGACAGAAGTGGCGCCGTAGTTGCCGTGTTTCACCACGGGGTATCCGGCCGCCGCCACTACAAAGCAGGCGCAGGTGGAGATGTTGAATGTGTTCTTGCCGTCGCCGCCGGTGCCCACGATGTCGATGGGGCGGTAGTCGTCGAGCCGCACCGGGACACGCATTTCGAGCAGGGCCTCGCGGAAGCCCAGCAGCTCGTCGACCGTGATGCTGCGCATGAGGAAAACGGTAATCAGTGAGGCCACCTGCTCCGGGCTGTACGCCCCGGAGGCTATGTCGCGCAGGATGCGGCAGGCTTCGGCACGGCCGAGATAGCGGTGGTCGAAGAGTTTATAGAGAATGTCTTTCATTTTTTCTGAATGTTGATAAGAGATGATTGGAAAAAGATGCAGCGCTTTTCGGAAAAAGATGCAGGGGAAACCGGAATTTGATGCGCATGAAACCGGAACGGCATGCGCATGGAATCCGGACCCGGTGCGGAGGGAATCATTCGCCGCCCTCCAGCCAGTTGCGGAGGAGCTGCACGCCCTGAGGCGTAAGCACCGACTCGGGATGGAACTGGATGCCGCGCACGCGGTACGTACGGTGGCGGAGAGCCATGATTTGCCCGGCCTCGTCCTCGGCCGTCACCTCCAGCTCCGCAGGCAGCCCCTCGCGGGAGACGACCCACGAGTGGTAGCGTCCGGCCGGAAAGGGGGAGTCCAGGCCGCGGAAGAGCAGGTCGGGGCGCACCACGCGTATGGGGGTCTGCACACCGTGCATCACGTCGGGGAGATTTTCCAGCCGCGCGCCGAAGGCCTCCCCTATGGCCTGCTCGCCGAGGCAGACGCCGAGGATGTCTTTCTCCGGTGCATAGCGGCGGACGAGGGGCAGCAGGATGCCAGCCTCTTCGGGTATGCCGGGGCCGGGGGAGAGCAGGATGCGGTCGTAGCGCGCCACGTCGGGGAGCGCGATGCGGTCGTTGCGCACGACGTCGACGCTGCGGCAGCCCAGCGAGCGGAGGGCATGGTAGAGATTGTAGGTGAAGGAGTCGTAATTGTCGAGCAAGAGTATTTTGTCCATGATTGTAGAGCTTTTTTAGAAAACGTCAGACCTAATTTTTCAGCCGGGCGGCCACTTCGATGGCTTTCTTCAGCGCGCCCAGCTTGTTGTTGACCTCCTGGAGTTCGGACTCGGGGCAACTCCCGGCCACGATGCCTGCCCCGGCCTGGTACCAGAGCTCGCCGTTGCGGCTGACGAAGCTGCGTATCGTGATGGCCTGGTTGAGGCTTCCGTCCAGCCCGATGAAGCCGATGCTGCCGCCGTATGCGCCGCGGCTCGTGTTTTCGATTTCGCTGATGAGCTGCATGGCCCGCACTTTCGGCGCTCCGGAGAGCGTGCCGGCCGGAAAGGTGCCGGCATACACGCGGAAAGGCTCGGCGCCCTGCGGCAGACGGCCGCTGACGCGGGAGACGAGATGGATGACATGGCTGTAAAACTGGGGCTCCTTGTAGAACTCGACCTGCACGTCCTCGCAATTGCGGCTCAGGTCGTTGCGCGCAAGGTCTACCAACATGGTGTGTTCGGCGCTCTCTTTCGGGTCGCGCAGCAGCTTTTCGGCCGCGCGGCGGTCCTCTTCGGCGTTTCCCGTGCGGCGGTAGGTGCCGGCTATGGGGTCGATGGTGGCGCGCCCTGCCTCTATCTTGCAGTGCGTCTCGGGCGAGGAACCGAAGATGCGGAAGCCGCCGAAATCGAAGTAGAAGAGATAGGGCGAGGGGTTGATGCTCCGCAGGGCGCGGTAGACCTTGAAGTCGTCGCCCTCGTAGCGCTGGACGAAACGCCGCGAGAATACGATCTGGAAGACGTCGCCCCGGCGGCAGTGGCGGATGCCCCGGCGGACGGAGTCCATGTACTCTTCGTCGGTCACGTTGGAAGTCTCGCTCCCGACGGGGTGGAAATCATAGCAGGGGAAGTTGGTGTTTTCCAGGATGGCCAGCAGGTTGTCCATCCCGCTTGCCTCGCCCTCGGAGAGGAGTTCCACCACGGTCAGCGTGTTGCGGAAGTGGTCGAGGCGGAGAATGTACTTGTAAAAAGTATAAAGCAGCTCGGGGGCATCGTTTTCCTCGGCATGGGTGTTCTTGATGTCTATGTGCTCGAAGTAGCGGACGGCATTGAAAGACGTGTAACCGAAGAGGCCGCACACGGCGCGCGCCTCGCCCGTCACGTCCAGCGAGGAGAGGAAACCGGAAAGCGCGCTGCCTATATCGGCCCCGTCCTGCACGGGGCGTTGCTCGCGGGTGCGGTCGGGGAAAGTCAGGGTGCAACATCCGTCGTTCACCGCAAAGGAGGCTATCGGCCGGATCCCTATGAAGGAAAGGGAATTTTCGGCAGAGTGAAAGTCGGAACTCTCCAGCAGAACGGACTCGGGATAGAGGTCGCGTACTTTCAAGTAGAGGCTGACCAGCGTATGCAGGTCGCCCAGGACTTGGCGGCTGACCGCCTGAAAATGAAATTTCTTCATCGCGTCGTATTTTTGGGTTCTACGTGTGTCTTATTTTTGTCCTGTATGTTCGTTCATCCAGCGTATGTAGGTCTCCATGTCTTTGTCGCCGCGGCCGGAGACGGTGAGCACCACAATGTCGGAGGGGCGGAAGCGGACTCTCGGCAGCGCGCCCAGGGCGTGGGCCGACTCGATGGCGGGAATGATGCCTTCGAGGCGCGTCAGCTCCATGGCGGCCTGCATGGCCTCGTCGTCGGTGACGGCCAACACCTCTGCCCGGTGCCGGGCTGCGAGACAGGCATGCAGCGGTCCGATGCCGGGATAGTCGAGCCCGGCGGAAATGGAGTAAGGCTCGGTGATCTGCCCGTCCTCGGTCTGCATGACCAGCGTACGGCTTCCGTGGATGATGCCCGGGCGCCCGCAGTGGATGGTGGCGGCCGTCTGCCCGGAATCCACTCCGAGCCCGCCGGCCTCGGCCAGCACGATTTTCACCCGCGGGTCGCCGAGATAATGATAAACCGTACCCGCCGCATTGCTCCCACCGCCCACGCAGGCCATGAGATAATCGGGGCATTCGCGCCCTTCCTGCTCCAGGAGCTGCTTCTTGATCTCCGCGGAGATGACGCTCTGCAGGCGTGCCACGAGGTCGGGATATGGGTGGGGGCCGACGGTGCTGCCTATGATGTAATAGGTATCGCCGGGGTGGCAGCACCAGTCGCGTATGGCTTCGTTCGTGGCGTCCTTGAGGGTTTTGTTCCCGCTGGTGACGGGGCAGACGCGGGCACCGAGCATTTGCATCTTCTGCACGTTGACGTGCTGGCGGCGGACGTCGGTCTCTCCCATGTAAACGATGCACTCCATGCCCATCAGCGCACAGACCGTGGCCGTGGCCACGCCGTGCTGCCCGGCACCGGTCTCGGCGATGATGCGCCGCTTGCCCAAGGCGCGGGCCAGAAGGATCTGCCCGATGGTGTTGTTTATCTTGTGCGCTCCGGTATGGTTGAGGTCCTCGCGTTTCAGATAGATGCGGCAACCGTACTTCGCCCCCAGCCTTTCTGCCCGGTAGAGCGGGGAGGGACGCCCCACGTAGTCGCGCAGCAGGCGGTCGTAGTCGCGCCGGAACGCTTCGCTCTCCAGCACTTCGAGATACCTGCGGCGCAGATTTTCCACACAGGCATGGAGGATTTCCGGCACGTATGCACCGCCGAATTCCCCGTAATAGCCACGTTCGTCAACAAAAAAGTTCTCGTTCATTTTCATTATTCTTTGCTTTTGTCCGATTCTGATTCCAGATTTCCGCCGCTTCGCACAGGGTCAAAAAGAAAAGGCCCTGTCGCAAGTGCGGCAGGGCCTTTCATTGATTTCTATCTTGTTCTTCCGATACAATGCACAGCAACCTCCCCTTACGACTCCCGGAGCAGTAAGTGGCGCCACCAATATGCATTATTCAGATTCAACATAGCTTCGTCCTTTGTTTGTTTACGGAGGCGAAATTACCGGCTTTCACCCGAACAACCAAACAAAAGGGGAAAAAAATTACGTTTCGGCCGCCTCCGTCGTTGCATTTTCCCGCTGCGACCTCTTTATATATACAGGCCTGCCCCGCCCTGCCCCCTGCCGGTCCCGGCAATCCGCGCCTGCGGAATCCGACAATACACCCTGCGCCCGCTCCGGTTTGCCCTGCACCTTTTCCGGAAAAGCGCTGCCGGTTTTCCGGAAAAGTCCTGCCTGTTTCCCGGGAAAGCACAGCCGCTCTCTGCCCCACCCTGCGGCACAGGAAAAAAAGGGCGTGCATCCCGAAAAAGATGCACGCCCGGATATAGGATTTCTCTTGCGAGAGTTGCTATCAGAGACCGTAGGAATAGGCGTTGATGCAGTCGTAGATGGCACTGACAAGCCCGAAGCCTATGATGCCGATGAGGCAGATGGCCAGGCTCACGCGGGTGCAGGCATCGCTACGGAAAGTGGCGATGGGCGTTTCGTTCGGCAAGATATACATGGCTTTGACGAGGCGCAGATAGTAGTAGAGGGCAATGATCGTATTCAGCAATGCGATGAATACGAGCCATACGTAGCCCTGTTCTACGGCACTGGCAAAGATGAAGAACTTGCTGAAGAAGCCGGCAAACGGAGGAATGCCGCCCAAGGAGAAAAGGGCCAGCGTGATGATGAACGTCAGCTTGGGGTTGGTCTGGTAGAAGCCGTTGTAATCGCTGAATTCCAACTTGCCGCTCCGCTGCTCGACGATGTTGATGACACCGAAGATGGCCAGGTTAGCCACGATATAGACCAGCACATAGTAAACCAACGAGGTCATGCCCAGGGCATTGCCGCCGATCACACCGAGCATGATGTAGCCCGCCTGAGAGATGGAGGAGAAGGCCATGAATCGTTTCAGGTCTTGCTGCCGGATGGCGAAGAGGTTGGCTATCGTAATGCTCAGCACAATCAGGATGTAAAGGGCCGTCTGCCACTGATCGACCAGCTCGGGAAAAGCCTTGACGAGGATGGTCATGAAGGCAAAAGCCGCAGCACCCTTGGAAATGACCGAAAGGTAGGAAGTCACATTGGTCGGCGCTCCCTGATAGACATCGGCCGTCCAGAGATGGAAGGGCACGAGCGAGAGCTTGAAGCCCATGCCGCTGATGAAGAGCACGAGGGCGCAGATGGCCATCGGGCCGCCGGAGAATACGGTGTAGGTGACGTCGTCGAAATAGAGCGAACCGCAACTGCCGTAGACCAGCGAGAGGCCGAAGATGAGCAGGGCGCTGGAGAACATGGCGGTCAGGATGTACTTGGCTCCTGCCTCGGCGCTGTGGTGGCGGTACTTGTCGAACGCCACGAGAGCAGCCATGGGGATGGAAGCCGTCTCCAAGCCGATGTAGAACATGAGGAAGTGGCCGGCGCCGATCATCATATACATGCCCAGGAGCGTGCAGAGGATAAGCTCATAGAACTCCCCGGCACGGATCTTCGTATCCTCCCTGCGGAGCCAGATGTCGGCCTGCAGGAAGACAATGATCACACCCAGGTTGAGAATGGCCTTGACGATGCTCATCATCGGGGTATGGGTATACATACCGCCGAAAATGGAGTATGCCTGGGAAGGCACAAGCGTAAAAGCCGTATGGAAGACCATCAGGGCAATGACTACAGGGGTCATCGTCTGCTTGCGCTTGTCGCCCGCGATGATGTCGTAGAGAAGCACGATGGCTATCACGACCATCAGCGAGAGCTCCTCTTTCATATTTAAGAATTGACTGTAATCCATTTCTGTTTCCGTTTGTTTAGAGTGAAGAGGTTATTACATTCACGATAGGTTCTACGCTGCCCTGTATCATATTGCCAATCCACAACGGGGCCATACCCAGACCGGCCACGCAGAAGATGAGGCAAATGACGGCGAAACGCTCGTCCCACGTGGCGTCGGTCAGCTTCAGATACTCCTTGTTTTCCACTTCTCCGTAGAGAATCTTACCGACAAGACGCAGAATGTAGACTGCGGTTATCACGATGGAAGTGGTGGCAATGATGGTGCACGTACGGCTGAACGTGTCGGGATTGGAGAAAGCGCCCACGAAGATGGTCATCTCTGCGATGAAGCCGCTCAGACCCGGCAGACCGAGGTTGGCCAAACCGGCTATCACATAGCCCACGGAGAGGAAAGGCATGATCTTCATCAAGCCGGCCAGTTTGTAGACATCACGCGTGTGGGTACGCCCGTAAATCATACCGATGAGGGCAAAGAAGAGGGCCGTCATCAGTCCGTGCGAGAGCATCTGGAGAATGGCGCCGGTGCAGGCCGTATAGTTCGTCATGAGCAGGGCGAAAAGCACGAGCGAGCAGTGGGACACGGAGGAGTAGGCGTTGATGTACTTCAGGTCGGTCTGTACGCAGGCGCTGAAGGCACCGTAGACTACACCGATGGTGGTCAGCACGAGGAATACCCCACCCCACTGCGCCGCACCTTCCGGCATGAGATACATGGCGATGCGGAAACAGCCGTAACCGCCGAGCTTCATCAACACGCCGGCATGGAGCATGGAAACTGCCGTGGGGGCGGAAGCGTGACCGTCAGGACTCCACGTGTGGAACGGGAAGAGGGCACCCAAAACCCCGAAGCCTACGAAAGTCATCGGGAAGAAGATATTCTGCATCTTCGGGTCCATGTGGAGATGATTGGCTATCTCCACCAGATTCATGCTCTGCGCCCCGGTAAAGAAATAAATGCCCAAAATGCCCAAAAGCAGGAAAGCCGAGGCACCCATCAGCATCAAGGTAAGCTTCATGGCCGAATACTCCTTGTGGCCGCTGCCCCATACACCGATAAGAAGATACATGGGAATAAGGGCCACCTCGTAGAACATGAACATGGCAAACAAGTCGATGGAAATAAAGAAGCCGAACACGCCCAACGAAAGGAACGTAAACCAAAGGAAAAACTCCTTGGTCTGCAATTTCATCTGCCAGCTGGCAAACGTACCGGTAAAGACGATTATCGCGGAAAGCAGCAACATGGCCACGCTGATACCGTCGACTCCCAGCGTCAGGTTGATGTGCAACGGAGCATACCAGGCCATATCGCTGGTGAAAAGCATCTCGTCCTGGACTCCGGCGGAGCGGGCGCTGAGATAACAGTAAGTGAGCGCCACAGCCAGAACCAGAAGAATGGAGGAACCGGCTACCATCACTCCGCGAATCTGGTTGATGGTGCGGGCAAGCCACAAACCGAGCAACATCAGAAGCGGAACTATTACGAATGATATAAGAGGGAATTCCATATCTAAGTCTCTTTCTGTTTTAGATTAGATTACAACGAATAAAAGGATAAGTACCAGCGCTATTACGCCAATGAAGAACGCATAGGCATACTGCTGCACGCGGCCGCTCTGCAAATTGCGGATGCTCCACGAACCTTCTTGCGAGCTCCAAGCCAGGAAGTTGAAGAACCCGTCGACAACATGCCGGTCGAACCAGGCAATCGGGGTGGAAATGCAGCGGAAGATGATGCGGTGCGTGATAAACTGGTAGATCTCATCAATATAGAAGCGATGGTAAGCCGCAGTATGCAAGCCGCGCAATTTCTTGCCCAGCATGTCTGCCACCGGCTGTTCTGCCTTGCGATACATGAAAGTGGCCAGCAAAATGGCTACGACGGCAATGCAAGTGCTGATTGTGGCTACCGTGGTATTCAAGTGAATATCGTAGGTCTCACCGTTGGAGCTGACGAAGTGGCCGAAGGGGATGAATCCAGCCACACAAGTGATGGCGGCCAGGACGATAAGGGGAACCGTCATATTGGCCGGAGCTTCGTGCGGCGTATGTTCGTGCCGGGCTTCTTTGCCCCAGAAGATGCCGTAGTAAAGACGGAACATGTAGAAAGCCGTCATTCCGGCAATGATCGACATAATCCAATATACCACAGGGCTGAATTCCAGACAAGCCGTCAGGATTTCGTCCTTACTGAAGAAACCGCTGAACGGGGGAATTCCGGCAATCGAGAGGCAGCAAATCAAGAATGTGATGTGCGTGATGGGCATATACTTGCGCAAACCGCCCATGTGCGACATCTCGTTGCTGTGAACCGCATGGATAATGGCGCCGGCGCCGAGGAACAAACAAGCCTTGAACATGGCGTGAGTGAAAAGGTGGAACATGGAAGCCATGTATCCGAGGCCTTCGTGAGCCGTAGCCGCCGTGCATACACCGACAGCCACCATCATGAACGCAATCTGCGATATGGTGGAAAATGCCAGCACACGCTTGATATCCGTCTGCACGCAGGCAATGGCTGCGGCAAAAAATGCGGTGAAGACACCGACATAAGCAATCAGATGCAGCACTTCGGGAGCATAGTCGATGAACAAGGGGAACATGCGTGCCACCAGATATACACCGGCCACGACCATCGTTGCGGCATGGATGAGTGCAGACACAGGCGTCGGGCCTTCCATGGCATCGGGCAACCAGATATGCAGAGGGAACATGGCACTCTTACCGGCACCACCGATGAACATCAGGCCCAAGGCCAGAGGCACCATCACGCGGGCCGCATCGCCCAGCAGGGCAGCACCGCCAAAACCGGTACCGGCACCGACCGTCTCGAAGTTGAAAGAACCGACGAAATAGCCGAAGACAAGGATACCGATAAGAAAGCCCAAGTCGGCAAAACGGGTAACGATGAATGCCTTCTTCGATGCTGCGATGGCCGACGGCTTGCTATAGTAGAAACCAATGAGCAAATAGGAAGATACGCCCACCAGCTCCCAGAAGAGATACATCTGGAAGATGTTGGTGGCCACAACCAGCCCCAGCATGGAGAAAGTGAAGAGCGAAAGGAAAGCATAGTAACGCTGAAATCCCTTTTCACCGTGCATATATCCCATACTGTAGATGTGCACCATCAAAGAAACGGTGGAGATCACGACAAGCATCATGACCGAAATCGGATCCAGAAGAATGCCCAAGTCGATATGGAGCTTGTCAGTGAAGTGCAACCACTCGAAGTTGAAGACCGTAACCGGCTGATATATTCCATTCACGCGGGGCATTGAGAAATACTGCCAGGCCGCATAATAGGAAAGTATGGCGACGATGCCCAGAGAGCAGCATCCCAGGATTCCGGCTACAGCGGGACGTAGCTTATGTCCTGCAAGTCCAAGGAAAAGGAACATGAGAACAGGGAGTAACATAATAAACAAAGTGTATTCCATCTTATAGATTCCTTTCCTTTAGGTTAATGTTTCATTTCTTCGAGGTCCTTGGTTTGGATACTCTTCAGGTTGCGGTAGATATTGATCATGATGGCAATGGCCACTGCGGTCTCCGCCGCGGCGATTGCTATCCCGAAGATTGCGAAGAAGTGCCCTTCATAGTTCGAAAAGAGGTAGCGGTTGAACGCAGCGAAGTTGATGTCTGCGGCATTCAACATCAGCTCTATGGAGATCAGCATGGCCAGCGTGTTCCGACGGCTTAGGAACCCGTAGACGCCGCATGCCATCATCACCAGACTGATGACCAGGTAATATTCTAATTGTATTTCCATAATAAATTATCTTTTGCGTGCAATTAAGATTCCACCGATCAAACATGCCAAAAGCAGTATGCTGACAGCTTCGAAGGGCAGCAGGTATTGGAATTTGCCATCGCCCATCAGCGCAATGCCGACTTCTTTCATGTCCAACTCCTTGCCCGACGGAGCTATCTGCCCGGCAAACGAATGGGACAGGATGCAGAATCCGAACACTACGAGCCCCGCCACGGCAGCAACTGCAGAGGAGAGGATCTTGCTCACTTTGAGTTTTGCATTCAGGCTCTTGTCTGAGCGGGTAAGGAGAATGGCAAATACGAACAGGACTACGATACCTCCGGCATAGACGATGATCTGTGCAGCACCCAGGAAGGTGTAATCCAAAAGGAAGTAGAGCAATGCCGTGCCTAACAGTACGAACAGCAGATAAGTGGCAGAGCGGAGCAATGATTTGGTCGTCACCGTCAGCACAGAGCACAGGATCATTGCGAGAGCCACTAGTACAAAAACAATAGATTGAAGTGTGATATCCATAATCGTATTACTTTTATTTTTTGCAAGACGAGCCCTCGTGGTTCAACTGCAGGAGCAGTTTACTGCGCGTAAAGACAGCATTCTCGAAATCATTTACGAATTTGATTGCATCATGCGGGCAGGCATTCACACACAACTGGCAGAACAGGCAGGAGCCCAAGTCGTATTCATACTTGACGAGGTAGCGCTTCGTCTTCCCGTCTTCCAGCTCCTGCTTTCCGGCAGTCACTTTGATCGTCCCGTTCGGGCAAGCCATCTGGCACAGGCCGCAGGCGATGCAATTGTGTTGGTTATTCTCATCATGGGGCATGACCAGGCGTCCTCTGTAGCGCTCGCTGATATACAGGGTCGCACGGTTTTCCGGATATTGCTCGGTAATCTTTTTCCGGAAGAAGACCCGTATCGAGGTTCTCATGCCTATCAGCAGCGACTTAATGCCGCCCATCATACCGCTGATATATTTAGCAAAACTGTTCATATCTTACTATCTTTCTTTTTTTCCATGTTAGAAGACAAGTCCGTAGACCTTCAATACCACCATAAGCAGCAGGTTGAAGAGGCAAATAGGAATGAGGTATTTCCACTCCAGCGTCAGTATCTGGTCGATTCGCAGACGGGGGAATGTCCACTTGATCCACATCAACAGGAAGACGATGAGGAAAGCCTTTCCGAAGAACCATACGACTCCGGGGATATAGTCCATCACCTGGTTGAAAGCGTCCAGCCCGGCTATGTGCAGAGGCATCCATCCTCCGAGGAAGACGGTGGCGGCAATTCCGGAAACGATAAACAGGTTCAGGTATTCGGCCAGGTAGAAGAAACCGAAGTGCATGCCGGAGTATTCCGTGTGGTATCCGGCGGTCAGCTCCTGCTCTGCCTCGGCCAGGTCGAACGGGCCGCGGTTTGCCTCGGCGTTACCGGCAATCAGATAGACGATGAAAGCTATCCAGGCAGGGATATGCCCTTTGAAGATATTCCATCCGTCGGCCTGGCTTTCTACGATACCGCTGATGCTCATCGTGCCGCTCAGGGCCACCATGGCCAGCATGGCCATTCCCAGAGAGAGCTCGTAGCTGATCATCATGGCGCCGCTTCGCATGGCGCCGATGAGGGTGTACTTGCTGTTACTACTCCAACCGGCCAGCAGGATGCCCACCACTTCTATGGAGGAGACGGCCAGCACGAAGAAAATGCCGATGTTGAAATCGATAATCCCCATGCCGTTGTGCCAAGGCAGGCAGGAGAACGTCAGGATGGAGGCCAGAATCACCAGATAGGGGGCCAGTTCGTAAAGGAAGTGGTCGGAATTCTTCAGTTTGATGATTTCCTTGATGAGAATCTTGAAGACGTCGGCAAAAACCTGCAGCAGTCCCCACTTTCCGACACGCATCGGGCCCAGGCGGCACTGGAAGAATGCGCAGACCTTACGCTCCATGTAAATCAACGCGATAGCTAAAATTGCATAAAGCAAGATGATAACGACCGCCACAACCAAGCCTTCCAGGAAGAGCGCCAGCCCTTCCGGCATCACGCCGCAGAGGGAAGAGTGAATCCACTCGGCGACGGGCTTGAAATTATAATAATCTAAAAATCCATTCATTGTTTTTATTCTGCTTTTTCAGTATTCGATTCGAACAAAAAAGGATGTTGCTTTTTACCGGTCGATATCCGGAATTACATAGTCAAGCGTACCGCCGATGGCTATAAGGTCTGCAATCTTGTTTCCACGGCATACGGTGTCGAGGGCATGTACCAGGGGAAGTCCCGTCGAGCGGAAGTGCAACCGGACGGGCGATTTGCCGCCGTCGCTCACGATGATGGCCATAAACTCGCCGCGGCTCGTCTCCACACTGGCGGAGTAAGTGCCGGCGGGGAGCTTGATGATGGGTTTGGTCTTCACCTTGTAGTCGCCTTCGGGGATGCGGTCGATCAGTTGCTCGATGATATTCATGGATTCCATGATTTCGTCCATGCGGACCATGTAACGGTCGAAGCTGTCGCATCCGTCATACACGATTTCCTTGAAATCCACCTGGTCGTACATCCCGTAGGGGTGATGCTTGCGCACGTCGTTGTGCCAGCCCGAGGCACGCCCCGTGCCGCCCGTGGTACCGAGCGAGATGGCGTCTTCCCGGGAGAGCATGCCGACTTTGATCAGGCGTTCGCGGGCTATCACGTTTCCGGTGAAGATTTCGTGATACTCGTGGATGATGCCGCGAAGATGCTTGATGAAGGCTTTCACTTTCGTCTGGAATTCGGGATGCAGGTCGGCCTGCACGCCGCCGATCACGTAGTAGTTCTGGATCAGGCGGCCTCCGGTGGTGTCTTCCAGGATGTCCAAAACCATTTCGCGGTCGCGGAACCCGTAGAAGAAAGGCGTCAGTCCGCCCATGTCCATCACCAGACAGGAATAATATAATAGGTGGGAGTCGATACGCTGCAGCTCGTCGATGATCGTGCGGATGTACTTGGCGCGCTCGGGTATCTCGATGCCGCAGGCTTTCTCGATGCACATGCAGAGGGCGTGGCGGTTCTGGTTGGCGCTCAGGTAGTCCAGGCGGTCGGTCATGGCCAGCGTCTGCGGATAGGTCATGCTTTCGGCCATCTTTTCGATACCGCGGTGGATGTATCCGCATACGGGGTCGATTTTCTTCACCATCTCGCCTTCCAGCGAGGTACGCAGGCGGAGCACGCCGTGGGTGGAGGGGTGCTGGGGACCGATGTTTACGACGAAATCGTTGCGGTCGAAGATTTTGTTCTTCAGGTCTTCGACGCTGCCATACGAGTCGATGACGAATTCGTCGCCTTCGTCGGCATTGACTTCGTTCTCCATGTTCAGCGGATTGGAGTTCATATCGTAGTCTTTCCGCAGGGGATAGCCTTTCCAGTCTTCACGCAGGAAGATGCGGCGCATGTCGGGATTGTTCAGGAAGCGGATGCCGAAGAAGTCGTAGACTTCGCGTTCCTTGATTTCGGCTGTCTTCCAGAGGTCGCACACGCTGGGGAGCATGGGGTTCTCGCGGTCGGGGGTCATCGTCTTCACGGCTATTTGCTCGTAGGTGGCGGTAGACTCCAGGTAGTAGACGGCTCCCAGCTCGGTTCCGTTGTCCAGTCCCATGATTTCGCGCAGGTAGTCCATCTTGTCCCCTTCGTTGCGCAGGGCTTCCATCAGTGCGCGGAATTTCCCGGGGGCTACGACGGCAATCAGGTCGCCTTGCTCTTCAAAGGTGGCTTCCGGCTGCAGCTTCAGTATTCTGTCTTTTATATCCATAGCTCTTTAATCTTCACTTTCGTCTTGTATATCTTCTTCCTTTTCCTTACGGTTTACGCCGCCGAAGAAACGCTCAAGCTTGATTTTCCTCTGGAGCTGCATCATTCCGTAGTAGAATGCTTCCGGACGCGGAGGGCAACCGGGCACGTAGACGTCGACGGGGACAATCTTGTCGATACCGGGCACCACGTGGTATGAATTCTTGAAGGGGCCTCCGCTGATGGTGCACCCGCCGATGGCTATCACGTACTTCGGATCGGCCATCTGGTCGTAGAGACGTTTCAAGACCGGCGCCATCTTGTAGGTTATCGTACCGAGCACCATGATCATGTCGGCCTGGCGGGGGGAGTTTCGGGTCACTTCGAAACCGAAGCGGGCCATGTCGTAGCGGGCGGCGCCGAGGGCCATGAACTCGATGGCGCAGCAGCTGGTACCGAAAGTCAGCGACCAGAGCGAATTGCTGCGGCCCCAGTTGATCAGGTCGTCCAGCTTGCCGACGATGACGTTTACGCCGTCTTTGTTCAACTCGGCCACCATGTTCTCCAAGTACTCGTTGTCCTTGAATTCCGAGTAGGGAATAGACTTGATTTTAGGCTCTTTCATTACTTCCACTCAAGCGCTCCTTTACGCCAGGCATACGCCAAACCTAAGATTAACACTCCGAGGAAGAAGAGCACGGAGGTCAAAGCTGCCGCGCCCAAATCCTCTACAATCGTTGCCCACGGAAAGAGAAACATGGCCTCCACATCGAAAATCAGGTAGAGGATGGAGAACAGATAGTACCCCACCCTGAACTGCATCCATGTGTCGCCACGAGTCAGCATGCCGCACTCGTAAGGCTCGCCTTTCTGCTTGTTGAAAGAGCGGGGCCCGATGGCTTTGGCTATGATGAGAGCCGCCGTCACCAGGAGCAGCGCTGCCACAATAGCCACCATGAACATCATGAAATTCATAAAGAGTTAGATTATGTTTAAACTTTGAAATATATGATTTGTTAGCGAATGGGTATTTTCGAGCGCAAATATACGGAGAATTAGCAGAAGAAGTGCAATGTGGACGTAACAATATTGCCCTCCGGGGGCGACTTTTATGGCAGACGATGGTAAAAAAGGGGGAAGTAAACCTTAAAAAGGGTTTCCGCCCTGTCCGGAAAGACCTTGGGGAATGAAAAAAAGCGGCAGGGCTTTCCGGGAAAAGCCCTGCATGAAAACGGGAAAACCGGCAGCGGAAACGCTGGAGCCCTGCGTACGCCGCCGGAGCCGGGTCAGCGCACTCCGCCCTTCCTCCGCACATAGCCTGCCACCCGGAAGAGCGGGGTCAGCAGGCACTCCATGGGGGCAAAGCGGAAAAAGCGGCAACTGCGCCGGACGTCGTGGAGGAACAGCCGGCCCATGACCTTCAGGAAACCGCCGGCCGAGGCAAAGGTGTGGTCATGGGCGTCGTCGGCGTGATGGCCGAAATTGCCCCCCTCCCAGATGGCACGCTCCACCTCTCGCTCCGCACGGCTAAGGCGCACCTTACGCTCCTCCAGCAGCGAAGCCGACAAGCGCTC
The DNA here is from genome assembly GCA_944320955.1 of uncultured Bacteroidaceae bacterium. Taxonomy (GTDB): domain Bacteria; phylum Bacteroidota; class Bacteroidia; order Bacteroidales; family Bacteroidaceae; genus UBA1794. Next base: position 21,314 of record CALUJL010000001.1, on the reverse strand, counting down.
CAGGGCGGCATTCAGGACGGAAAGGCCGAGAAAATGAAGCCCCTGCGAATAGCGTTCCCGGTCGAGCCCCGGCTGATGCGCCAGCATATACCAGTCGCACAGCTGGCGCAGCCCGACTCCTTCGAGCCTCAAGTGGGAAGAAAAATGGATGACGGCAAACAGCGCCTCGAACCAGGAGGGAGCCACGGGGATGTGCAGCGGTTCGCCCTCTTCTGCGGGGTGCATCGTGCGGGAAACGATGCCGCGGGGGAACCAGCTGTCCACGAGTTCTCTCATCTTCAGCGCATTCCCCGGCCAGAAGAAGAGGGCTGCCATGTAGTGGTTCTCCACTTCGATGCCGTCGAGGTAATAGTTGGAATGCTTGGTGGAGAGGGTTTTCCGCCGAAAGCCTTTCTCCGGGAAAAGACGGTCCAGCTCCTTTGCCCCCTTCGCCCCGGCATAGAGGTCGACATCGCCGCAGGAGCGGTGCTCCGGACGGGGATACAGCGCGGCAATCCCCTGCCCTTTCAGCACGACGTAGGGCAGTTTGAAGTCGTTGGCAAAGAAACTGTCCATTTTTCGCAAGACAGTATTCAGATGTTTGTTTGCCCGTTCTATCTCCAGGACGTATCCCATCCAGCGATAGAAAAGCGCTTTCTCCGGTTGCAGCTCCTTGGGCAGCGTCAGCAGGCCGTCCCAAACGATTCCCGCCACGGCCTGTTCCCGCGAGAGGCGGAACAGATTTTCCCAGTCGGTCTGCTTGTCTGCAAAAAGGGCGGCATCGGCCTGCCCGCGCAGGCCCAGCCCCGTGCCCAGCAGGTGGCACAGGCGTGCGTATATAGGCTCTCGTCTCACGGCTAAATTGTTTTCGGTTTCTAATCAGTTCATTATCGGGATAGTCGGAAACCGGCTGCAGACTTCATATTTCCGCCCCATCTGCGCCATGACCGACGCCCACATGTTTTTTTCCTTTGCGAATACGTCCCGTTCGGCATTGGCAGCGCCCAGAATCCACGACTGCCCGCGCTCTATCTCGTCTTGCAGCTGGCGGGGAGTCCAGCCGGCATAGCCCAGGAAAAAGCGGATGTGCTTTTCCCGCTCCGGGTCTTGGAGGACAATTTGTTTCATCTGTTCAAAATCGCCGTTTACCCATAATCCGGGCAAAACCGGAGACGAATTTTTCACATCCGCGTAGGTATGCAGGAAAAACAGCGTGTCCCTCCCGACAGGGCCTCCGTTCCCGATGTCGAAGTCCAAGACGTTTTTGAATTCAGGTATGATGTGGCTCAACGATTGCTCTGCGAGCGGAGGCAAATCCAGGCGGATTCCCAATACATCCTTTTCGGAAACAGACACAATGAGTACGACGGAATGCCGAAACACGAAGTCCCTCATGAAAGGCTCGGCAAGAAGCAGCATCCCCTCCCGCGGCCGTGGCTGGCCGGCGGGAGGGATGCGATAGAACTTCTCTAAATCCTGCCGTCTCATCTTGCAGTATTCAGAGGATGATCTGCCTCGAACTGCGCCATCCGTTCTTCCAGGATTTCATATTGGTGCGGCTCGATGAAGGAAGTGCAGGCCCGCAATCCCTGCTGGTCGCTCCCGGTCGTGTCGAGGGGGATGGCGCTCACGCCATAATATAGCAGTTCTTTCATCAGCTCTCCTCCCGTCATGCCCGGATAGCCGATGGTGAAATAGAAACCGTCGGCCAGGGGGTCGCCCAGATCGTTGTCGTAAACCAGATAGAAGCCGTGGCGGCAGAAGATTTCCTTCAGACGTTTTGCCCGGCGGCCATATTCGATGACTTCGCTGCGGAAGTCATATTTCCCTTCCACTGCGGCTTTCATCATGGCGGCCAGGGCATACTGGGCAGAATGGCTCGTCCCGGAGGAAAGAGCGTAGAGAATACGGTGGATGAATACAGTGCCGAATGTGCCGCCGCCATACCGCTGCTCATAACCGGGGGCGGATTCGTGATATAGCTTGTCGCTTATGCAGCAGACTCCTATGCGCTGTCCGGCATAGCTGAAGGCTTTTGAGGCAGAGATAAGCAGAACGTAGCGGTCGGTGTAGTGCGCTACGGTAGACTGGAAGGGCGGTTCGTAGGGGCGGCCCAGATCTTTGCGGAAGTCCATGGCAAAATAAGCCAAGTCTTCCAGAATTACGACTTTGTACTGCGTGGCCAGCTCGCCGATGATGCGCAGTTCCTCATCGTGCAGGCAGATCCAGGAAGGATTGTTGGGGTTGGAGTAGACAATGGCGCAGATCCGGCCGCTTTTCAGGTAACTTTCCAGCTTCTCGCGCAGTTTTTCTCCCCGGAAGTGGTAGACATCGAAAGTTTCATACCGCGCTCCCATCACGACGCACTGCTGTTTCTGGACAGGGAAGCCCGGGTCTATGAAGAGGATGGTATCCTTTTGCGGATCGGCCTGCACGGCGGTCAGGAATGAGGCGTAGGTTCCCTGCATGGAACCCGTGACCGGCACGCAGCCCTCGGGGGAAATATCGACATTGATAAATGCCTTTACGAATGCGGAAGCCTGTTTCTTCAGTTCCGGCAGGCCGTTGATGTCCGGATAGAGGCGTGCAATCCCGTTTTTCAGTGCTTCGATCTCGGCTTCCACTCCCACTTTTGCCGGGGGCAGGCCGGGCACGCCCATCTCCATCTTCACAAATTCCTTGCCCGATGCTTTCTCGGCCATGGAAGCGATGGCCTTCACTTCGCGTATGGTGGCTTTGGTCAGGTCTTTAATGCCCATCTCTTCGACTGCCTCGTCTATATATTTCCGGGCAATCGGCGTATCATTGTTTTGTTCCATATCCATCCAAGTATGTTTGATTTGCGCAAAAGTACGAAAAAAAGCCGTAGCTTCAAGCAAAATGCACTACCTTTGCCGTAATTCGAAGTATATAATTGTATTGTAATCGCTACATCGGAATGATCTCAATCGACAACTTATCCATAGAATTCAACGCCCGCAGTCTGTTCGACGACGTCAGTTACGTCATAAACCCCAAGGACCGCATAGCATTGGTAGGCAAGAACGGAGCCGGGAAGTCCACCATGCTGAAGATTCTGGCCGGCCTGCAGCAGCCGACCCGCGGACAGGTCTCCATGCCGCGCGGCACGACGGTGGGATACCTGCCCCAGGTCATGGTCTTGAGCGACCAACGGACGGTCATGGAAGAAGCCGAGAAGGCTTTCGAGGCCATCCACGCGATGAAAGACGAGATAGAGCGGCTCCGGAAAGAGATGGAGGAACGGACGGATTACGACACAGCGGAATACCACGAACTGATAGACCGGTTTACTTATCTCAACGAGCAATTCCTGATGGTCGGGGGCACAAACTTCCGCGCCGAGACGGAGCGTACGCTGACGGGGCTGGGCTTTTCGCGCGAAGACTTCGACCGGCCGACTTCGGAATTCAGCGGAGGCTGGCGGATGCGCATCGAGTTGGCCAAGTTGCTGCTGCAGCATCCCGACGTGCTGCTACTGGACGAGCCGACCAACCATTTGGACATCGAGAGCATCCAGTGGCTCGAACGTTTCCTGGCTTCGAGCGCAAACGCCGTAGTGCTCGTCAGCCACGACCGTGCCTTTATAAATAATGTAACGAACCGCACCATCGAAATCGAATGCGGGCACATCTACGACTACAAAGTCCCCTACGACCAGTTTGTCACCCTTCGCCAGGAACGCCGCGAGCAGCAGCGCCGTGCCTACGAGAACCAGCAGAAACAGATACAAGACACGGAGGCTTTCATCGAACGCTTCCGCTATAAGGCCACAAAAGCCGTGCAGGTACAGAGCCGCATCAAGCAGTTGGCCAAACTGGAGCGCATCGAAATCGACGAGGAGGACAACTCTCTGCTCCGGCTGAAGTTTCCCCCGGCAGAACGCTCGGGCGATTTCCCGCTGATCTGCGAGGAAGTACGCAAGGACTACGGCGCACACACCGTATTCAAGGACGTGAATCTCACCATACGCCGCGGGGAAAAAGTGGCTTTCGTGGGGAAAAACGGCGAAGGAAAGAGTACGCTGGTCAAGTGCGTCATGGGAGAAATCCCCTTCGAAGGCCGCCTGACCGTCGGACACAACGTGAAAATCGGATATTTTGCCCAGAACCAGGCACAACTGCTGGATGGGGAGCTGACCGTGTTCGACACAATCGACCGGGTGGCCGTGGGCGACATACGAACCAAGATACGCGACTTGCTGGGCGCCTTCATGTTTGGCGGAGAGGCCTCGGACAAGAAGGTAAAAGTGCTCAGCGGTGGCGAACGGACGCGCCTCGCCATGATACGCCTGCTGCTCGAACCGGTCAATTTCCTCATCCTCGACGAACCGACGAACCACCTCGACATGCGTTCGAAGGACGTACTGAAAGAAGCCATCAAGGCTTTTAACGGAACGGTCATCGTCGTCAGCCACGACCGCGACTTCCTCGAAGGGCTCGTCACGAAGGTTTACGAATTTGGCGGCGGGAGAGTCCGCGAACATCTCGGGGGAATCTACGAATTCCTGCAGAAGAAGCAAATCGAGTGCCTCAACGAGCTGCAGACTCCCGCAGGAAACCAGAAAAAGGACGGGCACTTTTCGGAAAAAGCGGCAGCGGAATCCGGAAAAAGCGGCAGCGAAAATCCGAAATCCCTCTCCTACGAAGAACAGAAGGAGCGGAACAAGCGGTTGAAGAAGCTGGAAAAAGAGGTGAAAGAATGCGAGCAGGCCATTACCGAGCTGGAATCGGCCATCGCCATTCTGGAAGCACGCATGGCAACCCCCGAGGGCAGTGCCGACCTCTCGCTCTACGAAAAACACGGAAACATGAAGAAACAGCTGGACAAGACCGTGGACAATTGGGAGAAAGCGGCAGAAGAACTGGAAAATTTCCATAAGGGAGAATGACCGCCCCTCCACCCGTTTCCTGAGCCTCCCCATCCCCTTAACCCCTATTCCCCCACCCCACACATGCGAAGACTCCTGCTCATACTGGCTCTCTGCACCACCATCCTCCCGCCCCTTGCGGCAGAGGCAGCCCTCCCCGAGCCCCGTCCCCGGACCCGGCCCAAGGTCGGCCTCGTACTCTGCGGGGGCGGAGCCAAGGGAACGGCCCATATAGGCGTACTGAAAGTACTGGAAAAAGCCGGCATCCCCATCGACTACATAGCCGGGACCAGCATGGGCAGCATCATCGGAGGCCTCTACTCGATAGGCTATACAGCCAATCAGCTGGACAGCATCGTGCGCAAAATAGACTGGAGCTTCCTGCTGAGCGACAAGAAGCGCCTCCAGGCCCAAGACACGCAGGAGCGCAACAAAGCGGAGAAGTACTTGATATCACGTTCCTTCGGGAAAGACCCGAAAGATGAAGTGCTGGGCGGAGGACTCATACGGGGACACAATATCCAGAACACGTTTTCCGCACTGACCATAGGCTATCATGACTCCATCGACTTCAGCCAGCTGCCGATACCCTTTGCCTGCGTCGCACAAGACATCGTGACGGGGAAAGAAGTGGTGCTGAAGAGCGGAGTCCTGGCCACAGCCATGCGGGCAAGCATGGCCGTCCCCGGGGTATTCTCCCCCATCCGGGAAAACGGGATGGTGCTGATAGACGGAGGGATGGTCAACAATTATCCGGTCGACGTGGTACGCGCCATGGGGGCCGACATCGTAATCGGCGTAGACGTGCAGAACAATCTGAAAAACGACAGTACGCTCAGAAATGCCGGCGACATACTGGGGCAGATCATCAGCCTCATGGGAGTGGAAAAATACGATGCAAACGTGCGGCAGACCGATGTCCATATACAAGTCGACGTAGAAGGATTCGGGGCCACCAGCTTCACCACGAGCGCCATAGACAGCCTGATCCGCAACGGACGGGAGGCGGCCGAGAAAGAATGGATTGCCCTGCGGGCCATATCGCTCAGAGAACAGAGCTTTGCCGGCCCGGCAGGCTTGCAAGACAGCACCGGGCTCCTGTCCATACCGCCACAACGCCCCTACCGGAGTTTCTCGCCGGAGCGGAAAGTGGCCATCGCCCGAATCGTCATCCCCGACATGTCGCCCAAGGAAGAAGCCTGGCTCATGAAACGGTGCGGCCTGCAGGAAAACAACTATACCACCGTGCGCCAAATCGAACAGGCCATGGACCTGCTGTGCAGCCACTACAATTACGAGTGGGTCAGCTTCCGCCTCTCCCGGCAGGCCGACGGATTCTACACGCTCTACTTCATGCCCGAGCAGAAACAAATGGTGGACATCAATCTCGGCGCCCGGTTCGACAATGAAGAGCTGGCCAGCATTTTGCTCAACCTCACGGCCAACCTGAAAGGGAAGCGCCCCTCGGTGCTCTCCCTGACGGCACGGCTCGGGAAACGCTCGGTGGGCGAAATCGGGTACAGCCGCAAAATGAGCCGGCGAGGCATATTGGAAAGCAGCCTGCTCTACCGTTTTTCCTACAACGACATCAATGTACACCGGGAAGGGAAGCGCTATTACAATGCGACGTACCGCCAACACACGATGGAAGCCTTCTTCTCGACAAGCGACTACCACGGACTCCGGTTTGTGGCCGGACTCCGCTGCGAATTTCTCAACTACAGCAACTTTCTCTCCAACATAAAATCCGAATATTCCGACATTTCGCAAGCCGAGAATGAGCGCTTGATCAGTTACTTCGCAGATCTCCACATGAACAGCTGGGACGATGCCTATTTCCCCACGCACGGATTGCAAATGCTCACGAGCTATGCCCTGATAACGGACAACTTTGCCAAATACCGGGGCGGGCGGCCGTTCTTCACCCTGCAGTCCTCATGGGAAGCCGCGCTCAGCCTTTCTCCCCGGTTCTGCCTGCTCCCGTCGGTCCATGCCCGCCTGATAAGAGGAGACAACAGCATCCCCTACTCGCAACAGAACACCTTGGGCTGCGACTCCCGCGGCCGTTTCCTCCCCCAGCAGTTGCCTTTCTACGGAATCTGCAACCTGGAACTGGCCGACGACATGCTCTCCATTGCCGGCATAAAGGCCCGATACCTCCTCGGGACGGTCCACTACTTCAGCCTCGGGGCAAGCATAGCCATGAACAGCCCCAGCCTAGCCCACTATTGGGACGGGCGCTGCCTCTACGGCTTCAGCCTGAAATACAGCCTGCGCACTCCCTTCGGCCCGGCCAGCCTCTCCTCGGAATACAGCAACCACACGAAGAAAGTGGCATTCTCGCTCAATCTTGGTTTCTACTTCTGAAGCGGGAAAAACAATCCCCCGCTCCCGCTCCACACGACAGCACAAGCTACTTGCCGGAGCCGGATGCAGCCCTTGCGTCCGGCTGCAATGCCCCTTTCTTCTCCTTCCGGCCGGGAGAATCTTCCTCTTCCGGCGCCTGCGGATAGGTCTTCCCCTCCCGTACCAGTTCCGCCGCGGCAATCACCGTGTCATCATGCTCATTGAGGTATTGGTACATGGAGCTCTCGCCCAGCAGCGTGTAGATGATATTGGCAAACAGACGCTCCTCTATCACGCCATAGGACTTGCGGATCATCAGATTTCTCCGCTTCACTCCGTGGGAATTGGCATAAGAAGCAAACTTCTCGACAATGCGTTCCTTCTTCAGATAAGCCGTCAGGTCCTCAATGTCGCTGTATTCCTGCAACTCGCCCCGATGCGTATCGATATAGTTGAAGCAGAATTGCTCCGGAAGGTAGAGGTTGCGCACGGCCAGCAGCCAGGAAGTGTAGCCCAGCGTATCGAGCGGCACGAAAATGTCCGGCATGATTCCGCTGGCCTCGTAGACCGGACGGTGCAGGCGGGTAGTATAAAACGGCTTCTCCGTATTGAGATGGATGCTGTCCCTATGGCTGAATTCGCCACGGTTGTAGCGGTTCAGGATGTCCAACTCGTAGTTTTCGTCGTATCCCCGGTTGTAAGGACGCTGTATGCAGCGCCCTGCCGCGGTATAGTAGCGCGCAATGGTCAGGCGGATGGCCGATCCGTCGCTAAACTCGATGGGCTGCTGCACCAGTCCCTTGCCGAACGTGCGGCGCCCCACGACCAGTCCGCGGTCATTGTCCTGTATGGCTCCGGCAAATATCTCGGAGGAAGAGGCCGAATACTCATCGACCAATACCACAAGGGGCAGCTTCTGGAAACTTCCGTTCCCGTTGGCCCGCTTGTCCTCGCGGGGGTATTTCCGCCCCTCGGCATAGACTATGAGTTGCCCGCGCGAGAGAAACTCGTTGGCCATCAGCACCGCCGTCTCAAAGATTCCTCCCATATTTCCGCGCAGGTCGATGATTACGCCTTTCATCCCCTTATGAGAAAGAATGGCCAAGGCATTGAGCATCTCCATGTGGGTGGTCCGTCCGAAATTCTCGATGCGGATGTAGCCCGTCTGGCTGTCGAACATATAAGCCGCCTTCACGCTGCTGACCGGCACGTCGCCCCGCGTGATGGTGAAGTCGAGGGGTTCTTCGTGGCCGTAGCGCTTGACGGTCAGTTTGACCTTCGAGCCTTTTTCGCCCCGCAGGTGGCTGGTGGCGTATTCGCTGTCGATTTTCTTTCCGGTGAAAGGCTGCCCGTCGACTTTCAGGATGCGGTCGCCCGGAAGCAGGCCCACCTTTTCCGACGGCCCGCCTGTCACGACCTTGTTGATGACTATCGTATCGCGGTTGATCTGGAAGATCAGTCCCACTCCGCTGAACTTCCCTTCCAATTCGGAGTTGACCGCGGCCACGTCTTTTGCCGGGATATACTTCGAGTGCGGGTCGAGTTCTTCCAGAATCAGCGGCATGGCTTCCTCCACGATGCTGTCCATGGGCACCTCGTCCATATACTGATCGTTGATGATGCGCAGCAGCGCATTCAGTTTGTTGGAAGAGCTGTTGATGATGCCCAGCCGGTTTCCGGAGAAATGTTCGGTATAGAATGTCCCGATCAGTATGCCTGCCACTACGCTTACGGCTATGATGATCGGAGTGAGACGCGAATTTTTATTGGTCATGTCTGTCGTCGGTGTTTTCTTTCGTTTCGCTTTTCTGCAGGAAGACGCACTCTATTCCCGCCCGGGAGAGCAGGTTCAACCCGTCCTCCAGCCGGTATTTCTCGCCATACACTACGCGCTTTATGCCGGCCTGTATGATGAGTTTGGCACACTCGATGCAGGGCGAGGCGGTCACGTACAGCGTGGCTCCGTCGCTGCTGTTGTTGGAACGCGCTATTTTCGTGATGGCATTGGCCTCGGCATGCAGCACATAGGGCTTCGTGAGGCCCTCCTCGTCTTCGCACACGTTCTCGAATCCGGAGGGGGTTCCGTTGTATCCGTCAGAAATAATCATCTTATCCTTCACGATGAGCGCCCCAACCTTGCGGCGGCGGCAATAGGAATTTTCGGCCCAGATGCCGGCCATGCGCATATACCGCTCGTCCAGTATGCTCTGCTTGTTGTCTTCCATGCTTTTTGTCTTTCCGGTTTAAAGAAGAAGGGGTAGGCTGTCAGTTGTTTCCCAAAGGGCTGAATTGCACGAAGCCCGAGCGTTCGCTGTCGAACAAGCGGAGCAATACGGAACTGCCCCGGTAATAACAGGCTTCCGCCACTGCCTGCAGGAAAGTCCGCTCATTGGCCGTGGAGCCTTCGCCCTGCTTCTCGCTGATATCGATGTGGAACGTATTGTTCTCCCCGTCGGCCCACCAGGTGCCGGTCCATACGGTGTTTTCCCCTCCCGTAATACGGACGCTGCCCTCGTAGAAGATGACGGTATAGGCCCGCACGGGGCGTTTTTCTTCATGATAGTCGTTGAGGTTCACTCCCGTGCTCAGGTCCGTCCAGTCGTCGGTGCTGCCTATGTAGGTAAGTTTCCAGGTTTTCCCGGTGAATATCTCGTTCACGTCGTCCTCGTCGTTGCATCCACCGAGGGGCAGCAGGCAGGCCATGCAGGCCAGCAACGCCACAAAGCGCAGGGCGGCACTGCCCGCGGCTGAAATCGTATGGGCAATTCCTCGCTTCATGCTTCGGGCCGTTTTATTCCGTTGCGCCGGAGCAGGGCGTCGATGGTAGGCTCCTGTCCGCGGAAACGCTTGTAAAGGGTCATGGGGTGCTCCGTCCCGCCGCGCGAAAGCACGTTGCGGCGGAACGATTCGGCCGTGGCACGGTCGAAAATGCCCCTCTCCCGGAACAGGGCGAAGGCATCGGCATCGAGCACTTCCGCCCATTTGTAACTGTAATATCCGGCCGAATATCCGCCCGCGAAGATGTGGGAGAACTGCACGCTCATGCACCCCGCGTCCTCTTCCTGCGGCAAGAGACGGGTGGGCTCCATGGCTTTCTGCTCGAAACGGCATACCGTCGCGGACAGTTCCGCATAGTCTTCGCTGCCCGAGGCCAGAGGCTCCTTCAGCGTAAACCAGGCCATGTCGAGCATCCCGAAGCTCAGCTGGCGGAGGCAGGCGTAGGCCACGTTGAAGTTGCGGGCACGTACTATCTTGTCTATCAGTTCGTCGGGCAAGAGCTCGCCCGTGCGGTAGTGGCGGGCAAAGGTGCGGAGGAATTCTTTCTGCACGGCATAGTTTTCCATAAACTGCGAGGGAAGCTCCACGAAGTCCCAGTAGACATTGGTCCCGCTCAGCGAGGCAAAGCGCGTGTCGGCAAACAAGCCGTGAAGCGAATGGCCGAACTCGTGGAGAAACGTCTCCACCTCGCCCAGCGTCAGGAGCGCCGGATGGTCGGGAGTGGGCTTGGTGAAGTTCATGACCAGCGAGACATGCGGCCGGCTGTCCGTGCCGTCGGCCTCGTGCCACTGGGCCTTGTATTCCGTCATCCATGCCCCCGGGCGCTTTCCGGGGCGGGGGAAGAAATCGGTGTAGAGCACGCCGAGGAAACGGCCGTCGCCGTCGGTCACGTCGTAGGCCGTCACATCCGGATGATACACGGGGATATCCCGATTGGCCTCGAAGTGAATGCCGTACAACCGTGTGGCCAACCCGAAGACGCCCTCTATCACGTTCTCCAACTGCAGGTAGGGGCGGAGCAATTCGTCGTTGAGGGCATAGTCGCGCTCCTTCAGGATATTGGCATAATAGGCAAAGTCCCAGGGGCGGAAGTCTTCGGCAGCAATTCCGTCCTTCCCGCGGGCCACGGCTTCCACGGCTTCCACTTCTTCTTCGGCCGTGGGGCGATAGGCCCGCAACAGGTCGTCGAGCAGGCGGTAGACATGCGTCTTGTCTTCCGCCATGCGGCGGCAGAGTACATAGTCGGCATAGTCCCCGTAGCCTTCCAGTGCAGCCAGCCGCCGCTTGAGGTCGGCTATCCGCACGGCGGGAGCGTAGTTGCAGTGCTTGCCCGGCAGGGCGCAGCGGGAATTGTAGGCCTCGTACATCTTCTGCCGCAGCCCGCGCCGGCGGCAGTACTTCATGAAGGGGCCGTAACTCGGGGCCTGCAGCGTGAAAGTCCAGCCCTCCCCCTCGCCTCCATGCCGCGCCTCCATGGCGGCGGCGGAGCGCACGGTGTCGGGCATTCCCTCCATGTCGGATTCCTCCGTAAGGTGCAGGCGGTAGGCGGCTGTCTCCTTCAGCACGTTCTGGCCGTATTGCAGGGAGAGCAGGCCCAGTTCTTTCGAGAGACGGCGGTATTCGGCCTGCTTTTCCGCGTCCAGATTGGCCCCGTGGCGCACGAATCCGTCATACGTCTCGTCCAGGAGTTTGCGCTCCTCGCCCTGAAGCGCGGGATGGAGCTGTTCGCGCTCGTAGACGGCCTTCACGCGGCGGAAGAGTCCGGCATGGAGCGCCACGTCGTTGTAGTGGTCGGTGACGACGGGCGTCAGCTCTTCGGCCACTTGCTGCAGCTCGTCGGTCGACTCGGCGCTGAGCAGATTTTCGAGCACGGTATAGACTTTTTCCAGCATTCTGCCGGAGCATTCCAGGGGGAGTATCGTATTTTCAAACGTGGGCTCGGCCGTATCTTCCACGATGCGGTCTATTTCTGCCCTGTGCCGGCGGATGCCTTCGACCACTGCAGGCGCAAAGTCCTCCACCCGTATCTCGCCGAACGGGACCGTCGCATGCGGCGTAGTCCAGCGGGTGAAGAAGGGATTCCCTTCCCTTAGGGCGGCATCGGTATGAGGAGTGTCTGAGGTCATGGACTTATGATATAAAATGGAGAACAGGGGAAATGCGTTTTGCAAAACCACTACAAAAGTGGCAAAAAAAAGGCGCACCCCCATCGCCGCCCTCTGCTTTTTAACAAAGTATAAGCGCCCCGGCGGAATTATCCATGCAGGGGAATGGGGAAAAAGCGGCAGGGGTTTCTGGAAAAAGCGGAAGGACTTTTTCCAGAAACCCCTGCCGGAATTTTGTGGCGGGAGCGCCGGGGCCTCCCGCCGCTCAAGGCTGCGGCCCGCCGGGATGCTCCTCGCGCCAGCGGATCGACTTGCGGTCGTAGTAGAGATGCTCTCCCCGCCCGTTACGATACGTGGGGTCTTCTTCCGGCGAACGGCCCCCTTTGCGCAGAAAGGCCCAATAGAGCAATCCGGCCACTGCGGCCAACACCAGGGCCACGACGGCCATAGACAATGGATTCATAAGGCTCAGAACTTTTTTCCGTGTACGATATTCAGAAACGTTTGGAGCAGGATCTTGAAGTCGAACCACCAGGAACGGTGCTCCAGATAGAACAGGTCGTAGCGCAGGCGGCGCAACATTTTCTCCATCGTGTCGGTGTACCCGTTGTAGAGCGTGGCATACGACGTCACCCCGGGGCGTATCTGGTAGAGGAAACGGTAGCGGGGATCGTGCTCCATGATCTGGTCGATATAGAACTTGCGCTCCGGCCGCGGGCCGATGAAGGCCATGTCGCCCACAAAGACGTTCCACAACTGGGGCAATTCGTCCAGATGATGCTCGCGCAGGAACTTCCCCACCCGCGTCAGGCGGTCGTCCTTTCCGCTTTTATATAAGGCAGGGCCTGCTTTTTCCGCATCCAGCTTCATGCTGCGGAACTTGTAAATATAAAAAGGACGCCCGAACCGCCCGATACGCTCCTGCCTGAAAATGGCCGGACCGCCGTCTTCGCGCCGGACAGCCAGATAGCAGACAAGGAACAGCGGCGAGAAGACGACCAGGGCCACCAAGGCCATCAGACAGTCTGCTACGCGCTTCGTGTTCCGCTGGAACGCATTCATCCCGTCGGGGATGAAGCGTTCGCCCTCTTTGGGCGTCCATCCGCCGGCCTTTTGTTCCGGCACCAATGCGGATGTCTCGCTCATGGCCGGCCTCCTTTCGGCGCAGCCGATACCGGGTTTTCCTGCCCGCAACGAAAATCGGGGAAAACACTTCGGTCAGAAACGACCGGCACTCTTCGCTCTTTTTCCATAAGTCGCAACATTTTTATGTCCTGAAAATTCCATTTTACTCGTCAGTCTGCGACCCGAAGCGCCCGCACGGTCTGCTTTTACTCATTATCCGGCAATAATGAGTAGGGCAACATTTCCACAAACCACTATATTGCAGGCATTTATATCGTACGTCACGAAAAAGACACCGATGGCTGCGGCTCGTGGAGAGCCCGCATTGGCCTATAAAAAGATTTGCAACAAAAAAGGGCTTAACTCTTGTTTGTCACACAGATTTACCTTACCTTTGCCCCCGATTCGAAGCCGTGCGACATGAGTTCCGCCCTACTCATTATTGCCGGATAATGAGTAATCTGCCCAAACAGGCAAGGGAAAATACCGATAAGCAAACCGATATATACCGATTTACAAACCTCAGATCAACGCCCCCGACAAAGCTTTTCAAGAAAAGCTACGGGGCAGACACAAAAAAGCCCTGCAACTTTCTCCCATCAGTTGCAGGGCTTTCTCTCAAAAGTACTATAACTTTTCCCGAAGCGCCAAGGCTAATATTCCGTCTTGTCCTCCTTCTTTTCCCACGCGCGGAAGGCCTCTATGGCTTCATCCGGCAGCAGGACTTCCGACTTCAGGCGGCGCGACGCCGGATTCCGATCGAGCTCTTCGTAGATATAAGCGTCGTCGAATCCGATGGCCGCCGCGTCCTTCTTGCTGTTGCCGTAATACATGCGGTCCAAATGAGCCCAATAGATGGCTCCGAGGCACATGGGGCAGGGCTCGCAGGAAGTATAAATCTCACAGCCGCCCAGGTCGAACGTCCCCAACCGCCTGGCCGCCTCGCGAATGGCCTGTATCTCGGCGTGGGCCGTGGGGTCGCAATCGAGCGTAACCCGGTTCGCACCCGTAGCAATAATCTTCCCCTCGCGGGCAATGACCGCCCCAAACGGGCCGCCCCCCTGCGCCACACTCTCCACAGACAGGGCAATGGCCCGGCGCATCAGCTCCTCGGGCGAAAAGACCTCTTCCTCTTCGGCCGAAACCGCCTTGTCCTCCATTGTGAAAGCCGAAGCCTCCGGAGCCGGTCCGGCAGCGGGAAGCGAATCAGTAAGCATGCACATATCCGTATCTCCTATACATATATAATATAAACCTTTGCACCGTCCTTCCGGCCGATGCCCTGCAAACGTACGAAAATCCTACGGAAACCGAGTAACTACGGGTATAAAAAAACAGATTGTCCATCCACGCCTGGACGAACAACCTGCCTATTATGAAAAGTGCCGCATTGTTGATTAGATGAAAACTCCGAGTGACAAGATTTGAGTGCCCGCCGTTCTTTGTAATCCACCCGGTTCTTGCGAACAGTGGCACGCCATTAAACGGGAGAGCGTGTCTCGGTTTTCAATATAATTGTAGAGCTTCCCCATCAGAGCAATGCGGCGCATATTTCCGGTTCTGCTCCCGAATTCGGGATTCCTCCCTTATTCGTGAAGACAAAGATAAGGGCTTATGCGCATGTTTCCAAATATATTCCGGTCTTTTTTGCAGAAAAAGGGAAAAAAGCCGCTCAGACAGTTTGTCCGGGCGGCTTTCTTACTCAAAAAGGCGATTCGCCGTGCACTTTTCAGTTGGAGAAGACGAGGCGGTCCCCCTCGCGGTCTACCTGCACGGGCTTCTCCCGGTCGATGTCGCCGGCCAGTATTTTCTTGCTCAAGTCGTTGAGCAGATACTGCTGGATGGCGCGCTTTACGGGACGGGCGCCGAACTCCGGATCGAACCCGGCCTCCGAGAGGAAACTTACGGCAGCGTCGCTGACGGCGAGATGAATGCCGTTTTCCTCCAGCATCCGCACAACTCCGCCGATCTGCAGGCGGACAATCTGTTTCACTTCCTCTTTGTCCAAAGGAGTAAACATGATTATCTCGTCGATGCGGTTCAAGAACTCCGGACGGATGGTCTTCTTCAGCATTTGCATTACCTCGTTCCGGGTTTCCTCTACCAGCCGGGAGCGGTTGCTTTCCGTAAGTTTCTCAAACTGGCTCTGGATGTAGGAACTCCCCATGTTGGAGGTCATGATGATGATGGTGTTCTTGAAGTTTACGGTGCGACCTTTGTTGTCGGTGAGCCGTCCGTCGTCCAACACCTGAAGCAGAATGTTGAAAACATCCGGATGCGCTTTTTCGATCTCGTCGAACAAAACCACACTGTACGGCTTCCTCCGGATAGCTTCCGTAAGCTGTCCGCCCTCGTCGTAGCCCACATATCCGGGAGGCGCCCCGATCAATCGGCTGACGCTGTGCTTCTCCTGGTATTCGCTCATGTCGATTCGTGTCATCATGCTCTCGTCGTCAAACAAATACTCGGCCAAAGCCTTGGCAAGTTCCGTCTTTCCGACACCCGTGGTGCCCAGGAAAATGAAACTTCCGATAGGGCGGCGCGGGTCTTGCAGCCCGGCACGGCTCCGCCGCACGGCGTCGCTCACGGCACGGATGGCTTCGTCCTGTCCGACAACACGCTTGTGCAGTTCCTCTTCGAGGTGGAGCAGTTTCTCGCGCTCGCTTTGCTGCATCTTGCTGACCGGAATGCCTGTCCAGCGGCTCACTACCTCGGCTATGTCGTCGGCATCGACCTCTTCCTTGATAAGGGCGCTGCCGCTCTGCGTCTCGTGCAGCTTTTTCTGCGTATCGTCTATTTCTTTCTGCAGCTGCTGCAGCTTGCCATAGCGTATCTCGGCCACTTTTCCGTAGTCGCCCTCGCGCTCGGCCCGCTCGGCTTCGAACTTCAACTGCTCCATCCTTATCTTATTTTGCTGAATCACGTTGACAAGCTCTTTCTCCCCCTGCCACTTGGCACGGTAAGAAGCCTCCTGTTCGCGCAGTTCGGCTATGTCTTTGCCCAACTGTTGCAGCTTTCCTTCGTCGCCCTCGCGCTTGATTGCCTCACGCTCTATCTCCAATTGCTTGATACGACGGGTGATTTCGTCGAGTTCCTCAGGCACGGAGTCCACTTCCATCCGCAACTTCGCCGCGGCCTCGTCCATCAGGTCTATCGCTTTGTCCGGGAGGAAACGGTCCGTGATATAGCGGTTCGAAAGCTCCACGGCGGCGATGATGGCATCGTCCTTAATGCGCACGTGATGATGGTTCTCATAACGTTCCTTCAACCCGCGCAGGATGGAAATACTGCTCAAGACATCCGGTTCGTTTACCATAACGATCTGGAACCGGCGCTCCAGCGCTTTGTCCTTCTCGAAGTACTTCTGGTATTCATCGAGCGTAGTGGCTCCGATGCTGCGCAGCTCACCGCGGGCCAAGGCGGGCTTCAGGATGTTTGCCGCATCCATGGCGCCCTCTCCCTTTCCGGCACCCACCAGCGTATGAATCTCATCGATGAAAAGGATGATTTCCCCTTCGGACTGTTTCACTTCGTTGATGACGGCTTTCAGGCGCTCTTCAAATTCTCCCTTGTACTTGGCACCCGCTATCAGCGCGCCCATGTCCAAAGAATAAATGCGCTTGTTCTTCAGGTTCTCCGGCACGTCGCCGCGCACGATACGCCCGGCCAGTCCTTCCACGATGGCCGTCTTACCGGTTCCCGGCTCACCTATCAGGATAGGATTGTTCTTCGTCCGCCGGCTGAGGATCTGCAGCACCCGCCGGATTTCCTCGTCGCGGCCGATGACGGGGTCGAGCTTTCCCTCGCGCGCCGCCTCGCAAAGATTGATGGCGTACTTCTCCAGGCTCTGGTAGGTATCTTCGCTGCTGGCGCTTTTCACCGTACTTCCCTTCCGTAGCTCCGCAATGGCTTTCCGCAACTCGGCCTGCGTTACCCCGGCGTCCTGCAGGATGCGGGCAGCCGGGCTCTTGACTACCAGCAAGGCCAGCAGCAATATCTCCAGCGAGACAAACTCGTCGCCCTGTTCCTTAGCCAGTTCCTCCGCACGGGTCAGGACTTCGTTTGCCTCCCGGCTGAGGTATGGCTCGCCGCCGCTGACCTTGGGGTACGTGGCGACCTCCTTTTCCGCCAGGGCGCTGACGTTGGCTTCGTTGACTCCCAGCTTCTGAAAGAGGAAGTGGTAGACCTGCTCACCGGCTTTCATGGCAGAGAGCAGCAGATGCGCCGTTTCCACACTCTGTTGGCCACGGCCCTGTACCAGATTCACAGCCCCCTGCAGGGCCTCCTGGCACTTGATTGTAAACTTGTCGATGTTCATATTCTTCTGTTCTCCTTTCGTTTTTGTTTTCAGTGTTTGCTTCTTTTTCTTCAAAAGCTGCGCCAAAACGGCTTTTCGCGCCAATTCGTCTTGCCAAGAAGTGACTTTTCTCGTACCTTTGCCTACTGAAAACGAACGAAAAACGCAGAGCTTATGAAATTCTCCCCTTCGGTCTTACTCATCGACACAGCCTTTCTAAACCGGGCCATTGCAGACTTAAACCAACTGTTTTCCCAGAAACTGCAACGCGACCTGGACCTAATCCATCCCTCCCTCCTGCTTACTTATTTAGCCCTCGACGCAAAATTTCCGAGGGGTGACAATAATTCAGTGCAAGCCCTCTTCCTGCATGACGAAATGTCTGCACAGCTCCCCCACTCCAGCCCCTGCAATCTCGAATGCCAGCTGAGCGACAATGCTTTCCGCAGCGTGGTCGGGGAAGTTTCCATCCATGCTTTCCAACCGGAGGGCATGAGCAGCCTGGACGAATTCCTGCACGAATCGCTCCGCCTCGTGGCCGCAGCGGAAGAAGTGGAGCGCATAGGGGTCGTGGCCGACACGCTGGATCCGGCCGAAGCCCAAGCCCTCTATGCCGCCCTCTCTGCCTGCCCGGCGGAAAAAGAAATCACCCTTTTCGACATGAGCCCCTCGGCCGAAGCCCTGCCCGCAGGCATCCGGCACGCCATCCTGGGCTACCCCGTCATGAAAGCACTGGGCATCCGCGGCGACGAAGTCTAAACTCCCCTGCCCATGCCCTCGCCCCCTTCCCGGTTTACGCGCCTGAAGATTTTTCTCGGCTATGCCTCGCTGCTGGCATTGCTGCTCATAGCCCTGCTCTATATCCACCGGGAAATCGAACACATCGAAGCCATCGACCGGGAACAGCTCCTCAACAGCGACTCGCTCCAGGCCCTCATCAAGGAAAAAGACCGGAGGATGCTGGCCTTTTTCCGGGAGACAAACCGGCCGGAGGGCTACATACTCTCGGAAGAAGACATAGAAAAACTGATGCAGAGCCCCCCGCCCCGGATCCAGAGGCACGTGGTAATCCGCCACGACTCCGTCGTCCACAAGACCCGGCCCAAGGGATTCCTCAAGCGCGTGGCGGAAGTCTTCGCCCCCCGGCAAGACTCCGCGCTCCAGACGAGCACCCGCATCGAAGTAATCACCGACACACTCCACACCCCATCGCCCGGCGATTCGCTGAAAAAGGACCTCGCAGACAACCTCCGGCAGAAAGACTCGGCGCTCACCGCCCTGCGGAAAAGAAGAGAGCGCATCCGCCGGAACGAGCAAATCCTCAGCGCGCAGATCGACAGCATCATCACCCGCTACGAAGCCGACGCGGCACGGCAGAGCGAAGCCTTCCAGCTGCGCCAGCAGGAATTGCGCCGGAAGTCGGTCTACGCCATAGCCTCCATAGCCGTGGCGGCACTGCTGTTGGCAGCCGTCTTCCTATTTATAATATGTAGGGACCTGACCCGCAACAAGCGCTACCGCATCCAGCTCGAAGAAGCCCGCCGCCACGCCGAAGAGCTGCTGCGGGCACGCGAACAGATGATGCTCGCCATCACCCACGACTTCAAGGCCCCGCTGGGAAACATCATGGGCTACGCCGAACTCCTGGAGGGAAAACTGACCGAAGAGGGACAACGCGAAGACCTGCGCCACATGCAAAGCTCCGCCCGCCACCTGATGGAACTCATCAGGAAACTCCTCAATTTCCACCGGCTGGAGCAGAAAAAGACCGAACTCGTGGCCGTACCCTTCTCCCCGGCCCGCTTCTTCCGCGAGATAGCGGCCGACTTCCTGCCGGCCGCACGGGCCAAACGCATCGAACTGCTCACCGACTTCTCCGACCTGCCGGACGAGGAATACGAGGCCGACACCGTACAGCTCCGCCAACTCACGGACAACCTGATGAGCAACGCGCTGAAGTTTACCGACCGGGGCAGCGTCACACTCCGCGCCCGTATGCAGAACGGATGGCTCCGACTGGCGGTGCAGGACACCGGGCAGGGCATCGACGAGGCCGACAGGGAGCGCATCTTCCGCTCCTTCACCCGCCTGCCCGGCGCACAAGGGCGGGAGGGCTTCGGGCTGGGGCTCTCCATCGTACACGGACTGGTGGAGCTGTTCGGGGGAGAAATCCGCCTCGACAGCACGAAAGGGCAAGGCACCACCTTCACCGTACTCCTGCCGCTCCGGAAAGCCGACGCCCCCCAGAAAGACAACAAGCAGGAAGACACCGCCGCAGCGCAACAGAGAAACCAACTGGAAGGCATCCGCTTCCTGATAATCGACGACGACCGCATCCAGCTCCGCCTCACCCGCCAGCGGCTCTGCGCACAAGGAGCCACGGCAGACTGCTGCGTAGAGCCAGACGAGCTGTTCGACCATCTGCGGAATGCCCGCTACGACTTCATCCTGACCGACGTGCAGATGCCGGCCATCAGCGGGTTCAAACTGCTCGAACTGCTCCGCGCCTCCAATCTGCCCGGGGCCAAGGACACACCCATCATAGCCGTCACCGCCCGCGAGATGGAAGAATCGGAATTCACCTCCAAAGGATTTGCCGGCTGCCTCCACAAGCCTTATTCCACGAGCGAAGTAGTCCGCCTCACCACCCGCATCCGAAACCTTTCCGCCCCCAAAGGCAGTGCGGGAAAAGCGGCAGCACTTCCGCCGGAAAGCGGCAGCACTTTTTCTGGAGAGCGGCAGCACTTTTCCCAAAAAGACCCGGCCGGGCCCGACTGGCAGGCGCTGGCAGCCTTCTGCGGCGGCGACGAAAAGGAAACCCGGGAGCTGCTCACCCTGTTCCGTACGGAGACGGAGCGCGACATCCGCTCGCTGCAAAAGGCAAAAGACGAGGGCGACCGGCACACGATATCGCACCTCGCCCATAAGCAGCTCCCCATGTTCCGGATTATCGGGGCGGAAGAGTGCGTCCGGCTCATGGCCCGGCTGGAAAAAAGAGGCGAGGCCTTCACCCCTGAGACCGGCGACCTGGCCGGGCAACTCATAGCGGCAGAAAAACGAATACTAAACTCACGCAAAATCTGTGGAATATCCGCCGAATTGCAGCAGATTAACGCAACAGGATTTGATAATTAGGGAGTTAGAGGAAAAACGCAGAAGTTGGACAGACAGTTGAAAACCGTCTTAAAGCAGATTAAAGCAAAAGAACGGTTTCCTAATCATTACCCGATGAAAGTGCAGATTTAACAGTCCCTATTTCATTTTGCGGCGTTCTGCGCAGCTTTGCTTATCAGTTGATTTATAGTTTTGCAACCAAAAAGAAACGAGTATGGCAAGAAGCACATTCAAGGTGCTGTTCTACGTGAACGGCAGTAAGGAAAAGAGCGGAATTGTCCCCATCATGGGACGAGTTACAATCAACGGAACGGTAGCACAGTTTAGCTGCAAGCGAGCTATCCCGAAAGAGCTTTGGGATGCCAAAGGGAACAAGGCAAAGGGTAAGAGTATGGAAGCGAGGGAAACCAATCTTGCGCTTGACAACATCAAGGCTCAAATCATCAAGCATTACCAGCGTATATCCGACCGTGAAGCGTATGTAACGGCAGAAATGGTACGCAATGCCTATCAGGGATTGGGCGGTGAGTATGAAACATTGCTCGGTGCTTTCGATAAGGAAAATGAAGTGTTCAAGAAGCGTGTCGGAAAAGACAGGGTCAGGGCTACCTATATGGCAAGGGTACGGGCAAGAAACCATGTGGCGGCATTCATCAGGTCACATTACAAGCGGAACGACATC